>JAFWSI010000047.1 GCA_017519415.1 Ruminococcus sp. | reverse complement strand
GTAGTTGTGGTTGAAGTCGTAGTCGTTGTTGTTGGAGTTGTCGTCGATGTGGACGTTGCAGTCGTTGTCTCAACATCGCATACGTCGATCTCGCCGTTCTCCTTGTCAACTACATAATAGCCCTTGTCAGAGCTGCTGTCGGCAGCGTCCTTAAGATCGTCGCCTTCTGCGCTTACTATCTTTCCGCCCGAGATAACGAAACCGAGCTCCGAGCTTATGATGTCGTATACCTTTCCGCCTGACTCGAACTGATCGCCTGTCTCCTTCAGAGTGTACTTGCCGTCCTTGAGAGCCTTTACGATCTTTGCCGTATCTCCTGATACCCACTGGATACCGATAACGGTGTCGTCGCTGCTGTAGACCTTTACAAAATCCTTGTCGCTCTCGTTTGCAGTGATAACAGATGTCCAGTCAATGTCGGAGTTTGTTATCTCAAGTGTAGCGCCCTTGATCTCATTCTCGCCGGTAACGTCCTTCTTGCTTATGGAGAGCTCCTCGGGAGCGTCCTCGATAACGATCGTCCTGCCGTCCTCTGCTACTGATGTCCTGCCGTTTGTAACAGCATCAACCTTCGTGACTGTGCCGTTCTCAACTGTGAATGTGAACTTTGATACTACCGAGTAGCCCATGGGAGCTGTGTCCTCGGTAAGTGAGTATACACCGTCCCTGAGTCCGACGAACTCTGCGCTGTTGCCCGGGAACTTGACCGACTTCTCGCCCGCACCCACTGCGTCGCCGCCGTTGATACTTACGCCCTCAAGCGTAAGCTCTGCGTCCTCTGCTGTGAGTGTGAACTCAGCCTTGCCTGCATCCTCGGGGATCTCCTTGCCGCCGAGAGCCTTCTTATCGATAAGGATAACCGATCTTGCGTCCTTTACGATAAGGGTCTTTCCGTCCTCTGCAAGCTCGTAATCGCCGTCTGTCTCGGCTGTGACACCGGTCACGATGCCATTCTCAACGTCGAAGGTGAACTTGGTTACTGTTGTATAGCCGTCGGGAGCAGCTGTCTCCTCAAGTGAGTACTTACCGTCCTTAAGGCCTGTGAAGTGTGCCTTGTTTCCGTCGAATGCCACGGATACGTCCTCGGCTGTGAGCTTGACTGCCGATGAACCCTCGCCGAGTATTACTCCGTCAAGGGTTGCGCCCTCGTCCTCAGCCGTGAGAACGAACTTAGCCTTGTTGCTTTCGTCCAGAGGTTCGCCGCCGAGAGTGCCCTTGTCGATATTGATAACGGACTTTGTATCGAATACGGTTATTGTCTTTCCGTCCGATGACTTTTCAGCCTCGCCGTCTGTTGTTACATTCACATTCTTTACGATACCGTTCTCAACGTCAAAGGTGAACTTTGTTACTGTTGTATAGCCGTCGGGAGCAGCTGTCTCCTCAAGTGAGTAATTACCGTCCTTAAGACCTGTGAGCTGTGCTGTATTGCCGCTGAACTTAACGGATGTCTCACCTGCTGTGAGCTTCCTTGCAGCGTTATTTTCGTGTACGATAACATCCGCAAGGTCTGCGCCCTTGTCCTCGGCTGTGAGTACGAACTCGGCTCTGTTCTCCTCATCGAGAGGCTCGCCGCCAAGTGTGCTCTTGTTGATGGTGATGTCGGACTGAGCGTCCTTTACGATAAGGGTCTTTCCGTCGTCGGCTATCTCTGCGTCGCCGTCTGTGGCTGTCTTTACGCTCTTTACAACACCGTTGTCCACCTCAAATGTGAACTTGGTTACTATTGTATATCCGTCGGGAGCAACTGTCTCCTCAAGTGAGTACTTACCGTCCTTAAGACCTGTAATCTTGGCTGTGTTGCCGTCAAATACCACTGACTTCTCGGTGTCCTTGAGAGTCTTTGCGCTCTCTCCCTCGCCGACTGTCACGCCGCCCAGATTCTTGCCGCTGTCCTCTGCTGTAAGTCTGAACTTAGCCTTGTTGCTCTCGTCCAGAGGCTCGCCGCCTACCGTCTTCTTGTCGATAGTGATAACAGACTTGGAATCCTTTACGATAAGTGTCTTTCCGTCGTCAGCGATCTCTGCGTCGCCGTCTGTCTTTACGTTTACGTTCTTTACTACGCCGTTCTCAACGTCGAAGGTGAACTTGGTTACTGTTGTATATCCGTCGGGAGCAGCAGTCTCCTCAAGTGAGTACCTGCCGTCCTTAAGGCCTGTGAGCTTGGCGCTGTTGCCGTCGAATACCACTGACTTCTCGGTATCCTTGAGAGTCTTTGCCGATGAACCCTCGCCGACTGTCACGCCGCCCAGATTCTTGCCGCTGTCCTCTGCTGTAAGTCTGAACTTAGCCTTGTTGCTCTCGTCCAGAGGCTCGCCACCTACCGTCTTCTTGTCGATAGTGATAACAGACTTGGAATCCTTTACGATAAGTGTCTTTCCGTCGTCAGCTATCTCTGCGTCGCCGTCTGTCTTTACGTTTACGTTCTTTACTACGCCGTTCTCAACGTCGAAGGTGAACTTGGTTACTGTTGTATAGCCGTCGGGAGCAGCCGTCTCCTCAAGCGAGTACCTGCCGTCCTTAAGGCCTGTGAACTTGGCACTGTTGCCGTCAAACTTCACTGACGCA
Organism: Ruminococcus sp.; assembly: GCA_017519415.1. GTDB lineage: Bacteria > Bacillota > Clostridia > Oscillospirales > Ruminococcaceae > Ruminococcus. Next base: position 58,321 of record JAFWSI010000047.1, on the reverse strand, counting down.
TCATCTGCCGTGAGAGTTATTGCTGTTGCGCCCTCGCCGATAACCACTCCGTCAAGGCTGCTGCCCTCGTCCTCAGCTGTGAGTACGAACTCAGCCTTGTTGCTCTCGTCAAGCGCTTCGCCGCCGAGAGTTCCCTTGTCGATGGTTATTACGGACTTTCTGTCAAATACCGTAAGGGTCTTTCCGTCCCCGGAGACCTCTGCGTCGCCGTCCGTAGTTACCTTTACGTTCTTTACAACGCCGTTCTCAATGTCGAAGGTAAAGTCGGTAACTACCGTATATCCGTCGGGAGCGGCTGTCTCTGTCAGTACATAGGTACCGTTGGGAAGATATTCAAAATCTGCGCTGTTGCCCGGGAAGCTGACGCTCTTGACGCCCTCGCCCAGTGCTTCGCCGCCGTTTATCCTTACTCCCTCAAGAGTATCCGTTCCGCTCTTTACTCTGAGCTCGAACTGTGCCGTGCCTGCTTCCTCGGGAAGCTCATCGCCGCCGAGAGCCTTCTTGTCGATCTTTATGATTGGAGCGTCCTCGACCTTTATCACCCTGCCGTCCTTGCTTACCGAGGTCACACCGTCTGTTACGGCGCTAACATCGGAAACGAGGCCGTTTGCTACTGTGAATGTGAATTCGGAAACGGTGGAGAAGCCTGCGGGAGCTGTGTCCTCCTTGAGCGAATACTTACCGTCCCTGAGATATTCAAGCTTTGTGCTGTTGCCTGTGAATTTGGCTGACTTTGTATCACCGAGAGCTTCGCCTTCGTTTATCCTTACGCCCTCGAGTGTTCCGTCTCCGTCAAGAGCTGTGAGCGTGAACTCAGCCTTGCCTGCGGAAGCGGGTATCTCCTCGCCGCCGAGTGCCTTCTTGTCGATAACGACAATGGGAGCGTCCTCGACTACGATAGTCTTTCCGTCGTCGGCAAGATAGGTCTTCCCCGTAGTTACTGCGTCGACCTTTGTGACCTTGCCGCCGCTTACCGTGAATGTGAATTTGCTTACTACGGAGTAGCCGTTGGGAGCTGCCTCCTCGATAAGAGTATATGTGCCGTTCTTAAGTCCTGTAAAGGAAGCGCTGTTGCCGGGGAACTTGACTTCCTTGTCGGAAGCTGTGAGAGTATCGCCGTCGTTTACTATAAGTCCTTCAAGTGAAGAGCCTTCGGCAGGTACCAGTGTGAACTGTGCCTTTCCTGCCTCCTCGGGGATCTCTGTTCCGCCGAGCGCCTTCTTGTCAAGAGTTATGGTATCCTTCTTCTTGTTTGCAATGGTCTCTCTGGTCTTTGTGCCCGTTACGGCGCCCGAAGCGTCCTGCTCTGCGATAACGCCGTCCTTTATGGTGAAGGTCTTCTTTGCAGCAGGCTCGTAATTCTTGGGAGCCTCTGTCTCCTCCAGCTCATAGACGCCGTCCATGAGACCCTTGAAGGTCCTGGGATTGCTGTCGTTTGTATCCCACTCAGCCGACTCGCCCACCTTGAGTGTATCGGCGTTGTCGATCTCAGTCTCTGCCTTGTCGGAAGCGCTCTTGAATGTGAGCCTGAGCTTTGCTCCCTTGTCAGAGCCCTCGGGCTTCAGCTTTGAATCAGAGCCGAAGGTCTTTGCTATCTCTATCTCCGAAACGGAGTCTGTGATAACGATGTTGTCTCCGTCCTTGATCTTTGCGCCTGTTGTGGAGGAGCCCGTGAGAGTTACCTTGCCGTCGGCAATGCTGAATCTGAACTCGGACTCGACCTTTGTATAGCCGTTGGGTGAAGCTGTCTCCCTGAGAATGTAATTTCCGTTCTCAAGACCTGCAAGGTCAGCAGTACCGCCTGTGAAGGAAATGGTCTTGCCGTCCTTGGAGATTATAGCTGTATTGTCAGCAAGATCCTTCTTGCTGTCGGAGCTCAGAGGTCTGCACAGCACGTTCACCTCGGTGATCTCCTTGTTCGCCTTGTCGCAGCGTACAACGTACTCTGTGCCGTCGTCAAGGGCGATGGTATAGGTGCCGTCCGAAAGTCCCGTTATCACGAGCTTGTCGGAAACCTTGCCCGAATATGTGTATCCGTTCTGTGCGCTGCCGGCTGCTTCGCCGTTAACGCTTACGTGTACGAATGTGCCGCCTGTGACAGTGAAGCTCTGCTCGCCGTTGAGAGTGATCTCAACAGTCTTGTCGTTGTTGTCTTCCTTGTCATCGTCAGCCTTTACGCTTGTCTTTATCCTTGAAAGCGCCTTGTCATTCTCCGCTGTTACGGAAACGTTCTCGAGGCTCTTTCCGTCTGCTCTCCTGAGCTCGAACTCGGCACCCTCTACGATGATGCCGCCGAGATCAGCCTTGCTGATCTTTACTGTCTGCTCATTGTCGTTGAGAGTTACGGTATCAGGCTTTGAGGAACCGCTGTCTCTGCCGCTCGTCATAGCAAGCTTTCCGTCAGAGCCTCTTGCTATAACAAATTCCTTCGGCTCTGCCTTAAGAAGTCCGAGAGGAGCTTCAAGCTCTTCTATGGTGTATGTACCCTCGGGAAGGCCCGCGAATACCACTGTGTTTCCTGTTGTGCGGAAATCGAAGGAAGCCTTCTTGTCGGAAGCCTCGTTCTTAATGCTGTTTGATGTGAGCTTGTATGCTGCAAGGTCAGCATCTGCGGAACCGGGATTGTAGCCGTTTCCGTTTGACTTGTAGTACTATATGTCCTTTGCGGCAACGCCTGTCATATCAACAGCCGCGCCGTCCTTCGCCTTACCCGTAAGTCTTAGAAGAGCGCCTGCAACGAATATATCCTCTGTGTCGCTGAGCTTCTTTGTCTTGCGGATACCTGCATAGTATACCTCGTCAACAGCCGTTACAGCCGCTGCTTCGGTCTCGGTCTTGTCCTTAACGAGAACGCGCTTTGCATTGCTCGATGTAAGAACGCCGTTCTTTATTGTAATGGTAGTGTCTGCTATAGGCTGGCAGCCTTCGGGTGCAGATGTCTCCGACAGTCTGTACTTTCCGTCGGGAAGTCCGCTGAAGGTGATGTCCTTGTCTGCTGTGATCCACTTTATGGAGGAAGCTGTGATCTCAGGCCTGCCCTCTTCAGCGGAAGCGCCGTCCAGGTTTGATGTTACCTTGCTGAGATCCTCCCCTGCAAAGTCTGCGGAAACAAGTGTGAGGAGCATCTCTGCGCCTGTCACCTTATTGCCTGCGTTCTTTACATTCGAGAAATCTCCCTCATCGCCGCCGAATACAGTATCGTCATTCACCTTGATGAATGTAACGTCATTCTGTACGGGCTTTCTCTTGTTTTCAAATCTGAGTATGTTCTGATCGCCGCTGGCCTCGAAGGTTATAGCTGTCTTTTCCTCGGAAGCGCTCCTGTCCTTCTCGGTCTCAAAATCGATCTTTGAAACATTTATATCGCCGTTGTACTTTGCTATCTCGAATTTTGAAAGGGTAACGGGCTCGCTGAAGGTAACGGTGAAGGTCTTTGAAGCCTCATCGTATACAGCATTGCAGTTTTCGTCGGAATATGCGCCTGCGTTGACGTTGCCTTCAAGGTTGCATACGCTTCCGTCATAGAAGAACATCTGAGGCTCGGAGGTAACGTAAGAGATGACCTTAACGACCTTCTCATAGCCTACGGAACCGTCGGAAGTGCTGGTGTCCATTCTTGCACCGCTTGCGTCGACAGCATAGTACTGGCTGCCTGCGCTTGCCTCGTCTACCTTTGCGTGTATGAGACTGGGCTTGCCGAGGGATACCGTAAGGTCTGTATTTACAGTGAAGTACTGCTTTACATCCTTCATATCCTCTTCGCAGTTCTCCGGCACCTTAGTCTCTACTATATAATAGGTACCGGGCTCAAGAGCTTCCTCAACAGCGAACGCTCCGCTGCTTGTAGGCTTTATCGCCTCACCTGTATAGGGCTCGGACTCGCCGTCCCTGTAGAGCTCGAACTCTGCTCCGTCAAGAGCATTGCCGCTCTCGTCTACCTTGAGCACGCTGAGGCGGAAGGACTTCTTCCTGTTGGTAACATTGAAGGTCCTTCCCGATACGGAATCCGTATCGATCTTAGCCCACTCGCCAAGCTCCGAACTGTCCTTTACGCTGCCGATGGAATACATCGTGCCGCCCATCATGGGATTGCTTGAAGAATTTATATTTACCGGGAGATCTGTGAGTGCCTTGCCGTGGCCTACCGTCCTCTGATAGTAAGCAGTGCCGAAGCCCTGTCTTACCTTTACGATAACGATGTCCTTTGCGGCTATATCGTATCCCGCGGGAGCAGCGGTCTCGATTATCCTGTAAACGTTGCTTACGGTGCCGTCGAAGCCTACTGCAAGATTTGCGATCTGGTCTCCTGTGAAATCAGCCTTTGTGGTATCGCTGCTCCACTTCCAGCCCTCTATGCTCTTTGCCGCAATTCCGTCAGCAGGCATGGAGCTTGAAAGTGTGAGATCTGTTCCGTCATAGGAATAAGCCTCGCTTACAAGAGCGATGTCAGCACCCTCAAGAGGCTCGCCCGAACCGTTTATCTTGTTTACGGTAAAGGACTTTTCGTTTACGAACTCAAATCTTGTGGAAAGAGCTTTGCTGATGTTGATGATAGCATTGGCTGCCTCGCCCTTATATGCCACAACATAGTTTGAAGCGACTGTGGATGTCTTCGCCGCAAAGTCGGCAGAGGCTTCCTCGTCCTCATACTTCACGGAATCAACTGTCCTGCTCATCCATGACTGAGTATACTCAACATGGATGTTCTTTCCTTCGTAAACGTATGTGTTGTCGTCTATCCTTGTGAGAGGAGAGCTCATCATGGGGTTTGCGGACTTCCTGTAAAGGCTGTATCCGCTCACACCTGCGCTCCTGAACTCGAAGTCGTCGGGACTGAGCTCTTTGCCGAGCTTTGTGATGCTCTTTATATCGCCTGTCGCGGGATCCACGTCAATACTGTAGCTCTCGTCGCCGATATTGTAGCAGCCGTTCTCGGGAGTAACAACAGCTCCGTCGTGAACAACGGTGTAGGCCTTGCCCACCTTCTTTACGGAATAGCTGCCCGTGTTCTCCTTGTTACCGTTTCTGTACACCTCGGTGAGAACACCGTCCTCCACCTTGATGGTAACAACGTCAGAGCCCACTCTGTACTCGCCGTTCTTGTTCCGATAGTACTCATTGCCGTCATAGACAAGAGCGTAGCCGGGTTCGGTAACTTCCTTGATGACAAGATCGCCGGCGAACTCGTCATCGGAAAGGGGATTGCCGTTCTTGTAAGCCTTTACGGGCTTGCCTGTGCTGTCGATGTCAAAGGTGAGCTTGTCGCCCTGAGCATCGTATGTATTGTCTGCGACAGCCAGAGCGGAGAGGGAGGTCTCCTCGATGACATTGTCGAACTTTGCGCTGTCGTATATCCTTACGGCAGCTCCGCCGCTGTAATCGATGTGGCCTGCCGTGATCTCAGGGACGTACATGTAGTAGTTCCCCTGCTCAACGATCTCGATGTAATATTCCCTGCTGTCAAGCTTGTATCCGTTGGGTGCGGATATTTCCTTCAGGACATATCTTCCGGGGGCAAAGCCCATATTGTTTGCACCGAGTCCGTCAGACTTGATCCTGTACTCGGGAGTGGTTCCGACCTCGTCGCCGTTAACGGGGAAAAGTCCCAGTGCGGCTCCCGCAAGATCCTTCTTCTCGCCGTCGTACTTGAAAAGATCAAGAGAGTACTGAGGAACAGCTCTTGTGTAGGATCTGTATGAATAGAAATGCGCCTCCGCATTTGCGTGATCTATGCTCTTTGCGATAACGTTGCCCTCGAAGTTGCCGTCGTCTATGCTGTATACGGCATTTGGAGCTACCACGTGACCCGAGCAGAATCTGTAATTTACCGATGTGGAATCCGGAAAGTTCCAGATGAGGTTCATTCCGACGGTGAGGTTAGTCTGTATGTCATCCTGAACGCCCTCTCTCTCCAGATCCTCGAAGGTAGTGGTGGGCTTTGCGGTATCCACGAACTGGATGCCCTTGTATATGGGAGCGTCCGCGGGCTCGTCGCTGCCTCTGTTGCCGTCGCCTGCAAATCTGAAATAAACAGGCTCGGTGCCGTCAACGGTGATGGTGTAGCCGCCCGTGGCTATATCGAGCACATCTCCGTCCAGCATGATTATATCGAGAGCGTCATAGACCTCTCTCGGGATTATAATATCCGAGGGCATACTGTCGAAATCGATAGTAAGTATCTTTCTCGGCTGCTCTACTATCGTCACTTCCTTGATGTCGTCAACCGTGAACTTATACGCGCCCGCCGCTGTCTTCTTTGCAGAGGACCAGTTCGAGATCTCGTTGAAAGCGGTATCGAAATCGATGAAGTCTCCGTCGATCTTCTTGAGCTTGGCGCCTGAGTCGTTGTAAAGGTGAGGCGGTATCACACTCCAGTCCTCGTTGATCTGGTTGTAATACCCCACCGACTTGTCGGCAAACTGCTTCTTCAGCTCCGGATCCTGTATAAAGCCTCCGGGGTTGAAGTCCATCACGCGCTCAAGCCGTCTGAAATACGACGGTGCCACAGCAGCCTCGCCGAAGGTCGTCAGTCTGGCTGTGCCTCCTATAGCCAGAGCGCCTACCGTATGGTTCATGATGTTTGCGTCTTCCCGAATGAAGTAAGAATAATCGCTGAGGATATTCTCCACAGTGTAAGCCTTACCGTACTTCGGGCTCGGCAGCTCGTCAGCAGCAGCTCCCAAGCGTGTACCGAGAGAAAGATCTGACGGCAGCAGATATGTTGCCGCAAGAATACCTGAGGTTACGCCGCTGATCAGACGTTTCCTCAATGATCTCTTCATGGTAATCCCATCCTTTCAGTTTCTTTTGCTTTTTTGCACAATTCCCCCGTAATCTGATCCTCCGCCTGTACGCGGAGTGATATTATTACAGTATTATACTATAATTATAACATAGAGGTATCTAAATTGCAATATTTTACAATGCCTAAATTAAGACAAATTTATGCAATAAATTGTGCATTTTGTTGTTTAAAACCCATGATTTCCGATTGTTCAACACAAACTTCCACAAATCCGGGTCCGAACAGGTCAACCATAAGCAAAGCCGCAGGTTGACATATGCCCGCCGCTTTTAACAATATAAAGCAATAAAGCCGGTTTTGTTTTGGTGCTATTCGTTATGTATATGTAGTCATATAATTATTTAATTCCAAGCGGCTTTTTTGTCGGTTTTATATGATTGGCAGCTTTGTTGTTAGTCATTTTTCTGACATTCGACCTATTTACAAGCTCAAAAAAACGTGATATTATAGTATTATTGTATTATATCCCCGCAAGGGGAGTAGTAACAAGGAGGAATTTAATATGAAAGCAAAGTTCAACATCCGCAGTCTGGTGCTTCTGGGTCTTCTGACCGCCGTCGTGGCGCTCTTCTCCCTTACGCCGATAGGCTCTATACCCATCGGACCCCTGTCCATAACCCTGAACATCATCCCCATCGCTATCGCGGCTATCGCCCTCGGTCCCGTAGGAGGACTCATAATGGGCATAGTATTCGGCATATTCAGCTTTTTGCAGTGCTTCGGCATAGGCGTGCTCAGCGGAATGGGTGCAATGACCCTTGAGATCAGCCCCGTTCTTACATTTATTCAGCGCGTTGTTTCACGTGCTTTCGACGGACTTCTCGTCGGACTTATTTTCCTCGGACTTTCAAAGATAAAGTCAAAAAAGGTTCTCTCGGCAATAACAAGCTCCGTGGCAGGCGCCGTCCTCATCGGACTTTTCCTTTCCGTTATGCTTCTCGTATGCTACGATAAGGACGGAAAATACAAGATGTCCGCAGGTATGTACAAATTCATGACCTCGGGACTCCCCCTCGCCCTCGTTCTCATAGCTGTCTTTGCTGTGGGCTTCGGTCTGGCATTCTGGTTCATAAACAGGAAGAACCTTTCAAAGATACAGCAGTCCTGCGCCGTTTCGGGCTTCTCGGCTGCAATACTCAATACGATATTCTTTATGTCGGCACTGGTGCTCCTGTTCAACCACACGGCAACAGGCCTCGACAACAAATATACGATAACCGTTTCAAACGGCGTTATCTCCGAGATCAAGGATAACGGCGGAAAGGACGTTGCATTCTCGGCTGACGGAAAGTCTGCCGTGTTCGGCAGCGATCTTGTCCTCACCGTCGGGGATACTCAGGAAACTCTCCCCTCTGCGGCAGGCTCCGAGGCAGTCAAGTTCACCCTCAGCTCGAAGAAGCTCAAGGGCGCTACCTTCGGCGGCAGCAGCATCAACGGAAATACATATAAGTTCAAGACGTCCACTGCTGACCTCAGAGGTCTCAGCGACGGCAGATACACTCTTAAAATCTACAAAAAATTCAATTACATAGATAAGCTCAGAGCCGGAAAAAGCATCTTACTGTTCCTCATAACATCAGTCGGTATAAACGCACTGTTTGAGATGGTCATCTCAACGATATTCACTACTCTTATCTGCACAGCCCTTTTCAAGGCAAAGCTTATAAAGACGCCTGAAAATCTTAAAGACTGATCAAAAAAGCCTTTCCCCCGGGGAAAGGCTTTTTGTCAGTTTAACGGGTATCACCGCCGATGTATCAGCTTTTGTCACATCATCATGTCTCAGTATCCAAACGTTTCGGATATGCGGAAGGAGTACCTACAATGTACCGCAAAGCCTTTCTTTTCAACGGTATCGGCTCAAAGCCGGAAAAACTGACAGTCAAGCTCCCGCCCGAGCTCACGGACAGATTCATGCATTACCGCAGCGAGGCCTTCGGCAGGCTCGGACTGCACACAGAGCCGGAAAAGAACGCTCCCTTTGACAGAAAGGTGGCGGAATGGATCATCTCTCTCATATGCGACAGGGTGGTCTTTGAATACTACACGGGCAAAGGGATAATCCCCGATATTGGCGCAGGCTACAGCTCCGGGATAGTCAGCATAAGCGGCTGCTTCGGAGCGGTCAGCCATGAATGCGCACAGGATATTATAATGATGAACCGCGCCACAATGCGCTGCATCGAGGAAAAGGGCGCAGGGCTTGATATGGGAGCGGTCATCGGCTTCTCACACAGCGAGCTCAGCGGATTGCTGCGGGAAAGGTTCACGGAGGAAGAGCTGGTCATAGGCAGCGGCAATTCAAGCTTCCACACAATGATATGCGGACAGGCGGAAGCGGTGGAAAAGGCTCTTGAACTGTGCCGCAGGGAGGGCGCCCTGAAGGCCTTCAGCTTAGGCACAGGTCTGGCCTACCACCACCCCGTGATGAAGGAGTATTCAAAGGAATACATCGCCTTCTGCACCGCTGCGGAATACAGCGCCCCCGCATACCCCGTCCTCTCCGTCTTCGACAGAGGGATCATGACAGAGGGAAACCGGATAATGAAGGAAAATCAGCTGAACGTATATACCCCCATACGCTGGGATCTTGCCATGAAAAAGCTGGAGGAGCTCGGCGTCACCGAGTTCTTCGACGTGAGCGCCGACAGCGCTGTCAGCAGGTTCTCGCGGGTAAGCAGGAATTGCAGGATCTACACTCTTGAAGACGTCTGAACATTAAATTTACTATATAATTTTCTACGGAGGTGCCACAAATGAAAGAGATCACAGAAGAGATCAGACAAGAGATCAGGGACATGATATTCGACTACTATGCCGAGGAGTGTGAAACGGACAGAAGCAGCATAACCATGGAGACCGATCCCCAGAACGACCTTGGCAGCGATTCACTGATGTTCGTGGAGCTTATCGAGATGACTGCGGAAAAATACGGTCTTGACGTTAAGCTCCAGAGCATAGGAAAATATATGCTCAGGACCCCCATGAACACCATGAAGGACGTTGTGGATATGTTCTGCAGGATATATCAGTACGGCAACGACATAACAGATCAGTGAGAACCGCTATGCAAGGAACGAATATATCAGAGCTCCGCGTGGAGGGAAACATTGCGGTGCTCACCATAGACAACGGTCCAAAAAACCTGCTTGCCGAGCCCGGATTCGCAGACCGCAGGGAGCTCCTGACCCTTCCGGACAAATATCCGCAGGCAGGGGCTCTTATCATTACGGGAAAAGGACGGCATTTCTCCCACGGAGCCGACGTTTCCCTTTTCGGAGGGACGGACGCCGCGGAGCTCTCCGCGAAGCTTGAAGAAGCAAGGGAGCTTCTGCGCATAATAGAAAGGCTGCCGCTTATAACCGCTGCCGCCATAAACGGAGGCTGCTTCGGCGGCGGACTTGAAATTGCCCTCAGCTGTCAGTTCAGGATAGCTTCGCCCTCCGCCTTTCTCGGACTTCCCGAGGTGACACACGGAGTTGTCCCCGGCATGGGCGGGACGGAACGCCTGTGCAGGCTGATAGGACGGGAAAAGGCGCTCTCCATGATACTGGGCGGAGAGATACTGGGCGCGGAAAAGGCTCTTGAAATGGGGCTTGTGACCAGAGTCAGCAGGGACAGGGACGCTTTCGGCGAAACTGTAGCCTTCGTAAGGGAGCTCATGGAGGGAAAGAGCATTTCCCAGATACGGGCCGTAACGGAAACAGCAGCCCTTGCCATGGACGGAGCCGCCGATCCCTCAAAGGGGAAATTCGAGGCGGTACTGGCGGAGGCACGGAAGCTATGAAAAAACACATCTACAGACTCACTGTACGGGGCTATGAGCTGGACTCCTTCGGCCATGTGAACAATTCCGTCTATCTTCAGTATTCCGAGACGGCGCTGTGGGATTTCCTCGGCTCCAACGGTCTTACGGACACACTTGAGGAAGAAGGGCTGTTCCCCGTGATACTTGAGAGCCGTCAGAGATATATCCGCGAGCTTAAAATGTTCGACAGGGTAAGGATAGAAACGGAGCTGAGCTGCTCCGGCGGCATAGTCAGCTACAGGCACGATATGATAAACGAAACTGCGGAGCTCCTTTCATGCAGGGTCGCAGGCAAACTCGCATACGTTGACAGGGAGCGTATCATCTGCGATATACCCGACAGGATAAGAGATTTTATCGGGAGGAACGACGATGAACGTTTATAAAAAAGGACTCGCCGCGGAGATACGCGGACTGAGCTCACTTTATCAGCTCCTCTCCGCAGAGGAGCTTCGGAGCGATGTCTGCCTCCTGATAATTTATCCCGACTGCGGAGCAGTCCTCGGCAGAAGCGAAGAGGAAAAGTCGGCAGTACGGCGGTTTCTTGCGGAGGCTCCGTTCATGACGGCGGCGGTCTGCGGAGACGATACCGATAAGGAGCTCAGTGCGGCGGCGGATATACGCATAAGCTCCTCAGAAGCGGAGGACTACGCGGAAAGACTGTTCGACGGCAAGTCCGTGGCGCAGATAAGGGAGATCACCGCCTGCTTTGCCGCAGCGAGGACAGCTCCCGCGAAGAAGGTGCTGGACCTCGAATCAAGGGCTTTTTACCGCCTTATGGCTCCTGCGGACGGAGGTGGCAGCCATGGGCGATAACAAAGGCATGATACTTGAAGAAAGAGAAGGCATACTCATACTCTCAATGGATATGCCCCGTAACAACCTTATGACGGCGGACTTCTTCCGCGAGTACGAAGCGGTAATGGAAAGGGTGGAAAAACTTGCCGCAGAACGTGCTTACAAGGGACTCATAATAAGGGGCGCCGGCAGACATTTCAGCGTGGGAGCAGATGTGGAAGCTCTTGCAGAGCGCACCGCCGCGGAGTTCACCGACGGCAGCAGCCTGCCGGAAGGACATATCAGGCAGAAGCATTTCTTTACCTTTCTCAGGGAGCTCCCCTTCCCCGTCGTCAGTGTGGTCACAGGCTTCTGTATAGGCTCGGGCTGCGAGATAGCCGCCAACAGCCATTACAGGATAGCCGAGGAGAACGCCCGCATTGGTCAGCCCGAATCCGCCTTCGGTATGCTTCCGGCTCTCGGCGGGATAGCGCGTACCGCAGAGCTATGCGGCATACAGAACGCCTATGAGCTGGTTATGTCCGGAGATCTCATAACAGCGGAAAGAGCTCTCGCCATAGGCTGGGCGGATATACTGGTCCCGAAAAAGCAGGGATTTCAGGAAGCGCTGGCATTAATAGGACATATCTCGGAGAATACGGAAAAATTCGTCCCATGCCGTTACAGGAGCTATATCGGCTCATACCCCGACGAAAGGGGTGAGCGGATATGAAAATAGGCATAGCGGGCTTCGGAAAAATGGGAAAGGAAATATTCTCCCTGCTCTTCGGGAAGCTGCCCGACGCTGAATTCACTATCATAACGCGTTCGGGAGCGGAGGAAAAGACCGACGGCGTCATGCGCTCCCTCGGGAAGAGACTTAAACGGAAAATGCTCACCGTGGAGCAGTACGAATTCAAGAAAGGCTCTTTCCTTTTCACGGACGATATTTCAAAGCTGAAAGACTGCGACGCGGTAATCGAGAGCATATGCGAGGATATGGAAGCAAAAAAGGAGTTCTTTGCAAGAGCGGCACAGGCCGTATCCGATGACTGTCTGCTGCTTACCAACACCTCCTCTCTTGATATTTCCTCGGTTTTTGAGGGTATCCCCCACAGAGAGCGCTGCTTCGGGATGCATTTCTTCTTTCCCGTAAGGCTGACGGACTTCACGGAGCTGAACCTGCTGCCCGAAAACCCGCGGGAATACACGGAAAGAGCCGAATATATCATAAGAGCAGCAGGCAAAAGGCCTGTCATCTTCACGGAGGGATACCATATGTATCTCAACCAGATGATCGCCTGCACGGTCTCTCACGCCATATATCTCCGTGAGCTTCTCGGAGCCTCCGTCAGGGAGCTCGATTATTCCCTGAGGGAGCTTTTCCCCGCAGCGGCGCCCTTTGAGATGCTGGACAGCATCGGCCCCGGACTTATGTCGGGAAGCTCCGGCAGCTTCATTGCGGAAAGGAACAGGGCTCTGCTCGGCTACGGTACGGAAAGGATAAGGAAATGGCTGGCAGAGGGCTGCCCCGAAGGCACAGGGAGCTTTCTTTCCTTTATGGCGGAGCGTGAGGACGCAGGAACCGCCGATCTCAGCAAAGCTCCCCTTTACATGACAGCACTGATACTCAACGAAACAGTCAACGCAGCAAAAGGATATAACAAAGATATTCCCACCCTGCTTGATGCTGTGCAGGACGTTCTCGGCCTTGCCGAAGCCCCTGCACGGTACTGCGGATACTGCGGGACAGATCGTCTGTTTGCGGCTCTTGACGAGCTGTATGGCAGAACGGGCTTCTCCTCATACAAACGTCCGGACAGGGAGATATGGGACAGGATATTGAATTAAAACTGTATCAGAGGTAATGTATATGGAAAAAGTCGTTATAACAGGTCTCGGAGCCGTTACCTCCGTGGGCTGCACAGCCTCGGATTACTGGGACGGACTTATCTCGGGCAGATGCGGCATGAGAACTATCACAAGGATACCCCTTGACGGACATGATACGACGGTAGCGGCAGAGGTGGACGGAGAATTTGAAAAGGAAGCCGCAAAATACTGGAAAAAGCGTCAGCTGAACGCAGCGACGGTCACCACGCGAATGGGGCTCGCCTCCGCGGGGGAAGCCCTTGCGGACTGCGGGATCAAGGAAGCGGGATACGACGGGAGCAGAGCAGGTGTGATATTCGGAGTGATCGACAATTCCTATGAGGACGCCGAGCTCGAAAAGCCCCTGAACATCACTCTCAAGAAAATGCCCAGCGAGCTCCCTGCTCTTATCTCCATAAAATACGGCTTTACGGGACCCGCCTTCAACGTCAGCACAGCCTGCGCTTCCTCGGCATACGCCATTGCTCTCGGAAAGCAGTTCATAGCCTCGGGAATGTGCGATATGATCGTGGCGGGAGGTATCTCAAATACGGTGACTCATCTGGTCATAAGCGGCTTCGATCAGCTCCTTGCAATGTCCTCGGATCCCGATCCGCAGAGAGCCGCCCGTCCCTTCACGAAAGACCGCGAGGGCTTCATAATGGGCGAGGGCGGCGGCACCTTAGTGCTGGAATCCGAGAGCTCCGCAAGAGCAAGAGGCGCAAGGATATACTGTGAGCTGGCGGGAGCCTCCATGTGCAGCGAGGCATTCAGCATGACAGCTCCGAAAACAGACGGAGAGGGCATGGCGCTGTCCATGAGTCTCGCCCTGGAGGACGCGGGTATCTCCCCCTGTCAGGTGGACTACATCAACGCTCACGGAACCTCCACCTTTCTCAACGACCTTTACGAGACAAAGGCCATAAAGGAGGTATTCGGACAGCACGCCTATGAGATCCCCGTTTCGTCAGTGAAAGCCTCCATAGGCCATACCCTCGGTGCAGGCGGAGCTCTTGAGGCTATCGCCTGCATAAAGGCCATAGAGACAGGCACAGTCCCTCCTACCATACACTACGGTCTACCCGATCCCGAGCTGGATCTGAACTACGTCCCCAACAGGGCACAGGAGCACAGAGTCGATACGGCGCTTTCCAATTCCTTCGGCTTCGGCGGTCACAATGCCACCCTAATATTCAGAAAATACAAGCCGTAACATGAAAGGAGGACGATGATATGCCGATCGCACAGATGAAGACAAATTACAGGTTCAGCTCTGTCTCCGCAAGGAACGCCTTTCTCGACGAGGCGGCCGGAGAGCTCTCACATATTCTCGGGAAGCCGCTGCCTGCGGTCATGCTCACCCTCGACGAGTGCACCATGTATATGGACTCCTCCGAGGATACGGTCTTCTTTGCAGAGTTCCGTTACATACCGCCTCACAGCTGCGGCAGTACGGGGGTATCACAGCTCATATCCGAGAATATGCTGCGCCTCATACGGAAGCATACCAACGCCGATCCGCGGCGGATATATATGCAGTTCACGGAAATGGACAGACAGAGCGCATGGCACTATACGGGCTGAAATGAGCTGCGAAAGGAAGATATATGTATGAAATGGGCGATAAGAGAACTTCTCAATCCCGTGACCACGCGCTCACTGCTCTACGGCGCCGATCCCTTCGACCTCGAGTATATACTCAGAAAGCTTGACGGGATAAATGTAAGGAGCGGCAGACAGATACAGGAGCTGTGGCTGGGAGAATGGCAGAAGAAGCTTGAAAGATACAGCGGCCTGCGCGACAAAGCCGAAAAGGCGGGAAATAAAGTCTCCGCTGCGGAGTATGCAAGAATGGCGGTACAGTGTCACTATGCCCGCTTTATGATAAACATCGAGGACCCTGAACACAAAACGGAGATATACGGCGGCCTTGCCGAAAGCTACCGCCGCTTCACGGAGCTCCGCGGGAAAAGGTCGGAGTATACCGAGATAGATACGGAGTACGGAAAGCTCCCTGCCTATATACACTACCCCGGCGGCGGAAACACGGAGAGCTTCCCCGCAGCGATAACCTATTCGGGTATAGGCAGCTGCAAGGAGGAGCTCGAAATGCTTGCGGCTCCTCTCACAGAAAGGGGCATAGCCGTCATAGCTCCCGATATGCCGGGAGCGGGAGGAGCGCTGATATACAACAATATCAAGTGCGGCGGCAGACAGCTGGAGGCAGCCTTTGAGGGCATATACCGCTTCATTGAGAGCCGTCCCGAGCTTAACGGTGACAGACTGGCGAACTTCGGACTGTGCATGGGAGGCGGCTACGCCTTCCGCGCTACGGTGAAGAACCCGGGGATCAGAGCCTGTGTAAGCCTTTTCCCTCTGCTTATGAACTTTGCCGATCAGGACTCCATACCCCTGTGGATGAAGCGGGGAAAATGGAGCTCGTACCAGTACGGCGAAGACTATCTTGAGGGCATGAAGGTCCTCGAGGAGGGTACACATAATGCGGATTTCCTCATGGTTTACAGCGATGACGACAACTGGATGTCCCCCGAGGCCTCGCAGCGTCTCATTGACAAGGCGACGGGGCATAAGGAGTGCATACGAATAGAGGATAAGCCCGCCTATGTCTCCGAGGAGACCATAATGCACTCAATGCCCGTGGGAGAGCAGTATCACTGGATAAAACACATCGCGGCGGACTTCATTGCGGAAAGGCTGAATGGGTGATGATTATGTCAGAGGATTTTTTCGGATATTACAGCAGATACGCAGAGGAAGCTCCCGGAAAGGCGCTCCTCGTGATCGACGGGGATACACTGACCTACGGAGGCTTCATGGAGAGGACGGCGGTCTTCGGCTCCGCCATGAAAAAACTGGGTATCGGCGTTGACGACAAGGTGGGCATATGTATGCCCAACAGCATAGAATGGTATGTGGTTTTCTGGTCGGCGGTCAGGATAGGTGCTCAGCCCGTACCCATGGACCCGCAGAGCGGCTCGCTGGAGCTCTCTGGGCTCATACCCGCCGCTGCCGTAAAGCTCATGTTCGTTTCCGGCCGCTACAGAAACAATGATATAATCGGCGCCGTCAGCTCTTCTATTTCACCGCGAACGGCAGTAAAAAAGATCGTATGCTTTGCTGAGAGGAGCCTTATCCCCGGCGACAGCCTCTGCATATCCGCAGAAGACTTCACAGCGGAATACGGCAGCAGCGAATGCAGCATATACCGTCCCGACAGGCTGCACACCATGTCTCTCGCCTGCACCTCGGGCAGCACGGGAACTCCCAAGATACTTTCCGTGCCCTCGTGGGGCTTTTTCGCCGCGCAGAGAGATATGGGCGACTACCTCGGCTTCCGCTCCGGAGACGTTATGATGCTGGGCATGACTCTCTATCATCAGGGAGGCTTCGGCATGGGACAGCAGATGACGCTGAAGGGCGGCACGGTGATGTATCAGCCGCAGTTCGAGCCCGTCACCTTCCTTGAAGCAGTGCAGAAGTACAGGATAACCGTCATACAGCTCACCTCAACTCTTGCAAAGGTGCTGCTGTCAACACCCGGCTTTGACGGATACGACCTCTCAAGCGTCCGTATCTGCTACTTTGCGGGAGAGGTGCTCCCGAAGGAGATAGCCGACGTGTTCACGGAGAAGCTCGGCATACGGGTCATAAACGTTATCGGCTCCTCGGAGACCTGCACCATGGTGGTGTGGGATTCGGACAGGGACGCAGGCACCGACCCCAGCGACTTCCGCAGGCTCAGCTTTACCGACTTCCGCGTTATCGACGAACAGCACAGGGAAGTCCCCGTTGGCGAAACAGGTGAGCTCTGCGTATACACAGACGGAGTTATCACGGAGTATTTCGGCAACCCGGAGCTCTCCGCGGAAAAGATACGCACCGACAGTCAGGGACGTCGCTGGTTCTGCACAGGGGACCTTGTATACAGGCTCCCAGACGGTATAGTCCGCTTCGCCGGCAGGAGCAAGCGCATAATCAAGCGGGGCGGAAACCTTGTCCACGCCGAGGAGGTGGAGGCCTGTCTCCTCACTCACCCGAAGATAGCGGCAGCAGCTGTCACTGACGAGCCCCATCCCGTCATAGGGCAGCAGACAGTGGCGTATATACAGCCAAAGGACGGGGGAAAAGTTACGAGGGGCGAGCTGGCAAGATACTTTGACGGCAGGCTCTCCGCATACAAGATACCCGACAGGGTCGTCCTCGTTGAGGACATACCCAAGGACATAGGCAAGATACAATTCAAATACCTGAGAAAGAAGGAATATAAGCAATGAACGGACTCGACCTCGGCAGCTTCATACAGCTTGTCTCGGACTACGCGGGCGTTGACGCCGCGGAAATCACGAGAGATACCGACGTATACGACGACCTTTTCCTTGATTCGCTTGGACTTTTCGGTCTCGGCTCCGAAATAACGGATACATACAGGCTCGGCATACCTCTTTCCCTTGTGGCCTCGGTCAGCAGAGTGGGCGAGATATTCGACCTGCTCAACGAAAAAGGCACGCCTTTGGAGGACTGATATGATACTTTTCTTTCTCTCTCACGCAGGGGGCTCCGCAAAGAGCTACTGCGCATTCAGGCAGTTCCTTCCGAAGGAGCTAACGGTGGTCCCCATGGAGCTCTCGGGACGCCTCACAAGGCTTTCCGAGCCTCTCCTCGACACAGTACCCTCCTGTGCCTCCGATCTCATAGAAAAGCATTCCGGACTTCTCGGAGGCGACTACGCCATATTCGGACACAGCATGGGCACTGCCCTTGCGGCGGAGCTCGTCCGTCAGGCAAAGGAAAAGGGTCTTGCAGCTCCCAGGCATATCTTCCTGTCGGGGAAAAATCCCCCGGACGTGAAAATGCACTGCTTTGAGAACGCGGATACGGCTTCAGACGGGGAGATAATTTCCTTTTTCGGCGGCGGCTCCCTGTCTGCTCCCCTGCCCGCCGTGAACGAGGAGCTCATAAAGCTGCTGAACGGACTGCTCTGCACCGATGTGCGCATGACCGAGCGTTACGGTATAACTCCTGCGGAACTGAACTTCGGCTGCGATATAAGCGTCCTTTTCGGCACTGAGGACCCTCTGCTCAAAGGCGTTGACATGAGCGGCTGGGGCAGGTTCACAAGGGGAAAATGCAGGCTGTATCCCTTTACCGGCGGGCATTTCTACTATCGGCAGCACATGGAGGAGGTCTGCGGTATAATCAAGGCGAAACTGGAGCTCAGCGACAGATAGCAAAAAAGGAACTGCGATCGCAGTTCCTTTTCTTTTATATCACCAATAGAATTCAACGTCTGTGATATAATCCTTGACATTATCATTGACTCTTGCGGTATTGCTTGTGATCTGAGTAACAAGATTTCCGTAGTAGTCATAGGTCTTTACTACACAGCGGTAGTCAGTGTAGTAGTGTATCAGATAATGCAGATCCGAACGTCCGCCGTGTATTTCGTTATCACGCCATGAATAAGCATGCGCGTCGCTTCTGCTGACATTTATTTCCGGCTTGTAGCAATTTGCGCTCACCCACTCGCCGTTGACATATTTCTGCCACTCATAACCATATCTTCCTGTTCCTCCAATTACATATACCGAGAGAGTAGCTGTACGGTCGTATTCTTTTGAAGCCACGGAAACAGGCTGCTGCTTGAACCTGAGGACCTGATTATGTACGGTCATCGTACTGCTCGTTACCTTATCGTTGTAGCCGTCATATACAGTACAGCAATACTTTCCGAACTCTGTTGCATAGAGGTAGTTTGTGTTGTTTGGCAGGATATAGCCGTCAAGAGTCCATTCATATCTGTAAGGAGCCAGACCGCCTGCCGCATTTACGTAAAGATAATAGGAACCGCCCTGAGAATAGATATTTCCGTCACCGGACTGACTGGTTATCCTGAGGAAATTCTCAGTAAGAGCAGCAACTCTGCTCTTTACCGTCTTGCCCTTGCTGTCCGTAACTGTGCACTGGTACTTTCCGGGAGTGGTAACATTGATAGTCTTCTTGTTATGAGCCAAAGGCAGAACTGTACCGTCCAGCGTCCAGTCATAGGTATAAGGAGCTGTGCCGCCTGTTACACCTATGCTGAACTGACGTGAAAAATACGGTTTGATAACAGCTGTATCCTGAGGCTGAGAAGTTATAGTCAGCTTTTTTACCACGGTAGCTGTCTTTGTGTCATATGTCGTGGAATTGGTATAGGGTCTTCTTCCTGTTAACTGTATTTTTTTCGTTGCCTTTATCTTGCAGTAATACTCGCCTTCCGACGTTGCATTATAGCTTGACGAGGTAGCTCCGCTGATAGCCGAGCCGTTTTTGTACCACTGATAGCTCAGTGTTGTGTTGTTAGATGAAATATTTCCTGTTGTGACCTTAATGCTGACACTTCCGCCGATGGGAAGCTCAAAATCATAGCCGTTGAGCGCAATTTCCACTGTTCTCCTTACAACAGCAGCATATGTTGTATTTACTCCGGACTGACTTTCAGCATTGGTGGGAACAGCTCCCGCTCCGCAGAGAAGAACTGCACATGAGAATAAGCTTACGATTTTTTTGGATATTGCTTTCATAATAATACTACCTCCGTTTTTAAATAAATTATAATTGCTGATATTGTTTTTATAAAAACGCCCGGCGCCTGAACGTTTTCCCGTTTGGTATGGTCTTATTCTATCACGTTCCCGCGAACCTTTTAAGATGTCTTCCGTCACTTTCGAAATTACATATGTCATTGAAAAAATGGCAAAAATCACTGCGCAAAAAAGCCTCTGTCAGAAACAGAGGCTTTATTATACGGTTATTGTCAGCTGACCGCCGCTTTCTTCACGGAGGTACCTATGGCCGCACCGCTGTACTTCACCCTGCGCACCAGCAGCGTAAGGAGCACCAGCGCCGCCACGAACAGAAGCTGTACTCCGTAGCACTTCATGACTCCCTCAAAGCTGTAGGGTTGTATATCAGCTATCATATTGTTAGCCTTGATGTACCAGTAGGCAGGCATGAACCTTGCCGCGGAAAGAACGCTGCCGCTGAGCATTGACGTGGGTATGAACACTCCGCAGAGGAAGCTCATGCCAAGGCCGAGTATCTGCGTGATAAGGTTCAGCACGTTGTCCTTGGGCTCGAAGCTTGAAACGAACACTGCTATGGCTGCCACCACGACCGAGAATATAAGGCTGTTGAATACTGCCAGCCACGCCCTGCCGCTGTACATCTCCTCGTTGATTACAGCTCCCACTATCATGAGCAGCAGCCATACTCCGAGCACGAACAGACCGCTTCCGAAGAAGAGCTGGAAGGTATACTCCGAGTCCCTGAGGCATGAGCAGTTGGTGCGGAAGCGTATGTCCTTCCTGCTCATGGTTACAAGCACCTGACATATGACGATCATCACCGCCGATACGAGTACATAGGGCATATACTGGAAATACATGGAGAAATCAACGCTGAAATGTGAATTTCCCGCCTTGTCCACCCTCAGCATATCCACCTGTGTCTCCTGAGAGAGGGACTCCTCTGTAGCAGCGACGGCCTCGTCCATAGTCCTTCCCATAGCGAGATAAGCCTTTACCGATGTGGTATATTCGTCGAGGAACTGTCCCATATATACCACGGAATAGCTCTCGTCTATGTGATAGCTGCCGAAGAGGTCGGCCGTATCCCCTGCCGCTATCTTCTCGGCGTAGCCCTTGTTGATAGTGAGTACGTAATTGACCTGCATATAATAGAGAGCGTCGATCATGGTATCCCTGTCGTTTTCCAGCTCCACAAGGTCGTTGGACTTACCGATAAACTCCGTGAGAGCGCGGCTCTCGGGAGTATCGTCCTCGTCGAAAACGCATATCCTCAGCTTTGTCAGCTCGAATTTGTTATCCTTGTTGGAAACATTGGCAATGAATACAGATATGACTAAAAATACGATAATATATATCATGGCAGAGAGCAGCCTTTTTCTCATTACCCTGGTCATGGCCTTAAATACTTGCATATTTCTTCCTCCTTGAGGTGATGAAGCCGAGAAAAATGAATATCACTGTTATCACAGCCATAGTGATGAGCTTTGATATGAAGCGGTCGTAATCCTCGTAAAGGTTCAGACAGTAGAAGCAGTCCGATGTCAGGGCCGCAGGGTTGATCTCATTGAGCCATGGCACCTTTTCTGCGACGAACGCCTTCATATTGCCTATCATAAGGCCGCTGAAGAAGCACAGCAGCATGGTGGTGGTCATAAGTATGGCTGTCTTTGCCTTTTCTCCCACTCTTGCCAGAGAGCCCACGAAGAAGCCGAAGGCTACTCCCAGTATGCCGCCAAGTATGGCCGCAGGATACACAAGGGGCAGTCTGTCTCCGAAGTCCACCCTGAGAACGAATGCAAGGAAGGTGACACAGATTACCATGCATATTGTCTGAAGCACGCAGCTTCCCGCAAAGCCTGCAAGCACGCTCAGCGATTTGTGTGCGGGCGAGCAGTTGTTCCTTGCTCCGAGAGCGGAAAGATCGGCCTGATTGGTTATTGTTATGTGCATACCCGTCATGCAGCCGAACAGCGCCACCATAGCGATGAGGTTATAGAAGTACTGGATATATATATCGGGATTGCCCTGAGTAAGGGGTATCTCCCTGCATGAGGAGACTGTCTCTCCCGTAAGGGCCGCTATTACCTCCTGTGCCTTTTCCGGAGCCGCAGTCAAAGCGTCCGTTGCTATCTTCTCGCGGACGGAATACTGCTTCACAAAGGCGCTGAGCATGGTCTCCTGTATGCCCTTTTCCTTTACGGTGAGGCTGAGCTTATCGCCCGAGAAGATGATACCCTCCACGTCGCCGTCGTCCAGCATTTTTTCCGCCTTTTCCTTATTCACGAAGCTTGCACTGAGGAAAGGCTCATCTGCGCTCTCTATGCTTTCAAGCACCTGTCTGAACGCCTGATTTTCCGCAGTCTCCACAACGGCAACGGGTATGGTGCTGAATTTCTCGGTCTTTTCGTAAACGCTCCCGAAGGCTATCTTGAAGAAGGTACCCAGAACTATGGGGAAAAGTATGAGCCATATGATAAGGTCCTTATTGCGCAGACCGTTTTTCAGCTCATATTTAAGAATGTGAAGGAACATGGTCAATCCTCCTTGTCTCTGAGTGCGGTGCCCGTTATCTCAAGGAACACGTCGTTGAGAGTGGGAAGCTCGGTATAGACTCTTCCGAAGCCAAGCTCGTTCTTCTGCAATACGTCAAGCACTCTTGTGAGGTTGTGCTTGCCGCCCGAACAGTATACCGACAGCTTGCCGTCGCTGTGAGAAGTATCGTAAACATGAGGCAGAGACGATATCTCACCATATACCTTTTCGGGGAGCTCCAGTATCTCTATGGTTATGGTCTCGGTATTCTTTATCATACGCTTCAGCTCGTCCTTGGTGCCCTCTGCGACCTTTCTGCCCTTGTCCATTATAGCGATACGGGTGCATATCTGCTCCACCTCTTCCATGTAGTGGGAGGTGTAGATGACGGTAGCGCCGTCCCTGTTGAGCTGCTGTATGCCCTCGAGGATACGGTTGCGGCTCTGAGGATCGACGGCAACAGTGGGCTCGTCGAGGATAATGAGCTTCGGCTTGTGAGCGATTCCGCAGGCGATATTGAGTCTGCGGAGAAGTCCTCCCGAGAGCTTCTTCGGATAGAATCTGCGGAAATCCTCAAGGCCTACGAACTTTATAGCCTCCTCAACGCAGGCTCTCCGCTTTGCCTTGTCGGTTATGTACAGACCGCAGAAGTAGTCGATGTTCTCGTAAACGGTAAGCTCCTCGAATACCGCCACATTCTGCATGATTATGCCTATCTCCTTTTTTATGTCATAGCTTACGGGAGTCATCTTCTTCCCGAATATCTCTATGTCGCCCTTGTCGAAGGAAAGGAGTGAAAGCAGGCAGTTTATGGTGGTGGTCTTTCCCGAGCCGTTGGGACCGAGAAGTCCGAATATCTCACCCTGTTCTATCTCAAGACTGAAATGGTCGAGAGCGATGAGATCGCCGTAGCGTTTTACAAGATCCTTTATCTTTACAACTGTATTGCTCATAATGAATTCCTCCCTTATGCTGTTCACTGTAATCATTATAACGCATATTTTGCCTCTGCGGTAGTGTCCTCCGTCAGTATTTCATATGACATTTGTCATACAGATGCACTTGCAAATGTCATATTGCCGTGATATAATTAATGTGTATTCAATAACCTCCGTCAGGCGGTTATTGCCCTGAACTCTGTTCAGGGGGCGCAAAGCCGAATGTTGATCTCTACGGGAGGTATTTATGAATATAATCGTTATAGATGATGACAAGCTCGTCGCTCTGTCACTGAAAACAATACTTGAAAACACCGGAAAGGTCACCGTTTCCGCCATGGGAGCAAGCGGCAGGGAGGCCGTTGCCCTTTACGATCAGCTCAGTCCCGACGCTGTACTCATGGATATACGCATGGAGGGCATGACGGGCATTGAAGCGGGCGAGATTATACTCGGAAAGCATCCAGACGCCCGTATCCTCTACCTCACCACCTTCTCCGATGACGAATATATCATAAAGGCTCTGAATATGGGCGCCAAGGGCTATATCCTCAAGCAGGACTTCGACGGTATAGTGCCCGCTCTCGAAGCGGTCATGGGCGGTCAGACCGTCTTCGGCGACAAGATAATAACAAAGCTCCCCGAGCTCATAAAGCCGAGAGAGAGCTTTGATTTCGCAGCTCACGGCATAAGCGACAAGGAGCGCGAGATAATGGAGCTCGTAGCAAAGGGACTCAGCAACAAGGAGATCTCGGGAAAGCTCTTCCTCAGCGAAGGCACCGTCCGCAATTACATAAGCTCCCTCCTTGACAAGCTGGAGCTCCGCGACCGCACCCAGCTTGCAGTATACTACTATACGGAAGTCAGAACATAAAAAACAGCGAAGAGGTTTTCCTCTTCGCTGCTTCTGAAGGTGGTTGTACTTTATCGGAAGCCTTATGGCTCAATAAAGACTTTTGTTATTCCTGCCCCGTGCAGGACTTTTTTTATTTCTCGGGGAGCTGCTGAATAACGCCGAGCATATACTTCTGTATCGCAAGTGCGTCGCCTGTGGT
Source organism: Ruminococcus sp. (assembly GCA_017519415.1). Classification (GTDB taxonomy): domain Bacteria; phylum Bacillota; class Clostridia; order Oscillospirales; family Ruminococcaceae; genus Ruminococcus. Next base: position 33,944 of record JAFWSI010000047.1, on the reverse strand, counting down.
TACGCCGTCGTTGTGACCTGCGCAGTCTGCATTTGCATAGCCCTGCTCTGTGATATGGTGTGCATCGCTTCCCTTGAGACCATACTTGTTGGGGTTCGCAAAGTTCTGCATGATGAGAACTGCGTCGGAAAGATCGACTGTTGTATCGCAGTTTGCATCGCCGTACTTGGTTACCTTCAGACCGCCCTGCTGAACTGTAGTCGTAGTCGTTGTCACGGGCTTTGTTGTGGTTGTGGTAGCCTTTGTAGTTGTTGCGGGAGGTGCTCCGCCTGCCTTGTATACAGCCTTGATGGTAACGCCCTCGCTTACGGGAACGGTTATCTCATCTGAGGTGGTATCGCTTACTGTAGCGCCTGTTACCTCCCAGTGATCGAAGGAATAGCCTTCCTTGGCCATTGCCTTTGCTGTAACGGGATAATCCGTGTAGTATTTACCGCTCCATGTGCTCATGGAATCGTCGAACTTTATAGTATTGAGCTGTAATGTGCCCTTGCTGCCGTCATTGCTTACATTAACTGTTGCGAGGCTGCCTGTAAGGGACATATAATTCTTCATCATGCTTGTGATGTTGCTGAATCTTGACTTGTAGAACGTATCAAGGAGCTGATAATCCTCTTCAAAGGTCTGCTCGTTGTGGATGTTCTTTGAAGACGGGAAACGCTTGTAGGTATCGAGTATCTGCTGCTTGTAGTTCTTATAGTAGCTGATGACCTGCGAGGTCTTGTTGGGATCGAAATTGTAGTTTGCAAGATCCATGAATGTGATCTCGAACTGTCTTCTGAAGTCGGCATTCTTCATGAGTGCGGAGAATGTGCCGCCCAGTGAAGCGCCGCCCATTCCGAAGCCCATGCCCATTCCGCCGCCTCCGCCTACTGCGGTGAAGGTATTATAGGTAGGACCTACTTCGTTGATCTTGTCTGCGAGGCTTGCGCTGTACTCCGTATCAAACAGTACCATACGCCACTTGCCGTCTGCATAGGGATTCTCGGGATCTACAGTGTTTGCACGCCATACGGCAGTATTGTTGCCGGGCCAGTCGTGGTTGCCCCAGTACATCTCCGCTGCAAAGTAATCAATATAGCTCTGGATGTCCAGTTTCTGGCATACCTGCTGGTATGCAGCGTCGCTTGACATATCGCCTCTTGAGATCTCGCTGAGAAGGTTGTTCCAATCTGTAAGATCCTGATTGTTGCCGTCCTCAAGAGAGTTGTTCTTTATAAAAGCAACGTCATTCTTCTTTACGCCGTAGTGAGAATCGAAGTAGTCTGTATTGTACTTCTCCGTGAGCTGATAGATGCCCCAGAACTCGCCGTCGATGAAGAGTATGCACTCGCTTGTAGCCTGCGTTGCCATATTTCTGTCGGATACGAGAGCCTGGTTCACGGAATCACGGAAGAAGCCTGCCATATTGTCGTTGCCGCCGTTCCTGATGGTAAAGCCGTCAAACTTCTTTATGGTCTTGTTGTTCTTTGCCTTGGTAGCCTTTCCTTCAAAGAGATCGTACTCTACCTCGCTCTTGCCGTAATCCATACGTGCAAAAACGTTGAAGCTCTTCTGAGCCCATGCTCTTGAAGCAGCACCCTTGGTCCTTATGCCGACATTCTGCGAAACAACACTCTGGCCGTTCTCGAATATCTCGATATTTGCGGGACGCTCCCATTCTGCGCCCTTCTGGTTGTAGTTAGCCTGTGACATGAATGCGAAGTCGCCCATGTTGAAGCCGCCTCCGCCGCCGCCCATGAAGCCGCCTGCACCGCCGTCCTGCTGTCCGAAGCCGCCCCACTGCTGAGCACCGCCTGCTGCTGCACCGTCGCCGCCCTGCTGTCCGAAGCCGCCCCACTGCTGGGCACCGCCTGCTGCTGCACCGTCGCCGCCCTGCTGGCCGAAGCCGCCCCACTGCTGAGCGCCGCCCTGCTGGCCGAAACCGCCTGCTGCTGCACCGATAGTATCTTCATCGGCTGTTACTGCGGGACCGCCTGCGCCGCCGAGCTGGATGTCTCCGCCCCACTGGCCCTGCTGACCCCACTGGCTCATATCAAAGCCCTGCTGGCCGTTCTGGCCCTGCTGGCCCCACTGACTCATGTCAAAGCCCTGCTGGCCGTTCTGACCCTGCTGGCCGTTCTGACCCTGCTGGCCCCACTGACTCATGTCAACGCCCTGCTGGCCGTTCTGACCCTGCTGGCCCCACTGACTCATGTCAACGCCCTGCTGGCCGTTCTGACCCTGCTGGCCCCACTGGCTCATGTCAAAGCCCTGCTGGCCGTCCTGACCCTGCTGGCCCCACTGACTCATGTCAAAGCCCTGCTGGCCGTTCTGACCCTGCTGGCCCCAGTCGCCCATGCCGGGGAAGGTCATGCCTCCGCCGCCCTGGTCGTATACCTTGCCGAGACAATAGATACCCTTGTCATAATCGAACAGATTGTCAGGATCTGTCACCAGTGAGATGACCTTCATGTTCTTATATTTTGATACATTGGCGGAACCAATGAAATATGTCTTTGTTATAACCTCGCTCGTTCTGCCCTGAGAGTCTACAGCAGCAGCACGTACTACAGCTGCCTTGAGAACGCCCTCATCGGGAGCAAGAATATCGGTATAAGCCGTAATGTCAGTTCTTGCACTGAGCTTGTTGGGAGTATTGGTCATATCCTGTACGCTTATAGGACCTGTGTATCTCTCAGAAGCAGATGTGGGGTCGCTTCCGTCGAGAGTATAGTAAACTGTGGTACCCTGAGGTACATCTATGCTGAGAGAGAAACCGTTGTCATAGAAGCCGCTCTCTGCCGAGAAAACGGGAGTCCTTACTGCGTTTGAGCCCTCGGGAGCAGAATTCGCAGCATTGGGTGTTGTCTTTAAGGTGTAGTATTCGCCGCTTCCGTCCGGATACTGTCCGTAGGAGGTATCCTTTGCCATATCGTCAAAGGTCACCTGTGAAGCTATATTGCCCGAAGCGTCTGTAAGAGTAACTGTTTCGCCGCTGGTCGAAAGGCCGAAGGGAGCGATCGCACTGTTTGTCTCTCCTGCCGTTCCGTCGAGGAAGATTATCTTTCTTCCGCCTGCCTCTATCACTGTGCCCGAAGGTATAGTGAAGCGATAGGGAGTATCCTCCTTGTCCGTTATGCCCCAGCCGCTGATGTCGACAGAGCTTCCCGAGCCGTTGTAAAGCTCGATCCAGTCGTAATAATTGCCGTCCGGCGCCTGATAGGTCGTGTTCTTGGGGCAGACCTCATTGATAGTTACGCCTGATGCAGCTGCCGCCTTGGAAGCAGGGAACAGTCCCGCTGTACCCAGCAGCATAGCAAGGCTCATGATGCCTGCGCATGTTCTGGTTGCTGTTCTTTTAAACATAGCATATCCCTCCATTTGATACCGCGCTGTGCACGGCCGTTGATAATGTTGTTTTCGTTCTCTCAAAATCATCCCGCCGATTTTGTTTCTGTATTTGATTATATATTTTTTTCTTAAAATAGTCTTAAAGTAAGCTTTAAAAAGTATTAAATCTGAGTTGCCGATGTAATAATCGTGCTCCTCTACTTATTTATATTATAACGTTTTAGACAAATAAAATCAATAAAGAGAGCAAAAACTGATCTATTTATGAAAAACTCAGCAATTTTTGGCACCAGAGCTGTGCCGGCATTTGTTCCACAAACTGTCAGCCCCTGTAAACAGGCTTTTTCGTTAATTCTCCGCTTTTATTCGTTAAATTATACAAATTAAGACAAAATATTTCTAATCATCAAATAACCGCAAATTTGCGAAAATCTCTTGACTATCAAAAGATTATATGGTATTATATGATTAAACAAATACGTATCTGTAAGGAGACCGCCATGAGCGATAATTCAAAAAACCTGTCGCAGAAAAGCTCGGGATATAAGGCGTTCAGAGTTATTCGGAAGATCTTTATATACCTTTTTGCGGTCGGAGTAATATTTGCGGCTGTGCTTTTTGCTACCAGCAAAAGTCCGAACAAGTCATTTTTCGGATACAGGTACTACACAGTCCTTACTCCATCAATGAGCCCTACCTATAAAACAGGCGATATGGTTTTCGTCAAGCTGCAAAATGCCTCTGAGATCAATGTGGGCGATGTCATCACCTTCAATCCCTCAAGCAATTCAAACGCGTTCCTTACTCACCGCGTTACGGAAAAGCTCGAGAATTACGAGGGTACCGGCGTTACCTGCTTCAGAACGAAGGGCGACGCGAACGCGTCCGAGGACGCTATGCTGATAGACCAGAAAAGGGTCATCGGAAGCGTCAGGTTCTGTATCCCCAAGCTGGGATATATCGTGCGCTTCGTGCAGCTGAGATGGTATATTGTACTGCCGCTCATAGTTCTCTTATGGATATTCTTCAAACTGCTCAATATTTATCTTGCTCCGAAAGATGACGGAGGATCAGACGATAAGGCCGGCGGGGGTACCGCTTCATCGGATTCCGTATCGGAAGACAAAACGGAGTGAATATGAAAAATTAAGTGAGGTGCCATTTATGAAAAACAATAAGGAAAACAAGAGAGACAAAAAGGTTCTCATCGGAGCGATAAGCATCGCGGCCGTTATTGCAGCAGGCAGCACTTTTGCTTGGTTCACTTCCACCGATGAGGTAACCAACCGACTGACCGCTTCTTCGGATTACGGCGTATCAATCTCCGAAGATTTCGCTCCCCCGGAGCAGTGGCTCCCGGGACAGACCATAAACAAGGATGTTTCCGCTGTAAATACCGGAAATATCTCCGCTCTGGTAAATCTTGAGCTTGAGGGTGCGCTTACTCTCACAGTAGAGGGCGACGGCGTTGCTGTTGCTGATTTCGCAGCAGCTGACGTAGCTACTTACGACGAGCTTACTGCTGCTGAAGTAACGTCCTTACAGGCAGGCGGCTATCTTGCATATGCTCCCGCAGGCGTTACCACAACAGGCGATGTAGGTACGGACTTTACTCCCGCAGCTGCAAATACCGGTCTCTACCTGTTCAGAAGAGAGATCACGGCAGGCGCAACTCCTACATATGATTATTCGGGATACTATTTCGACGGTACGAAGTATTACGGACTTGATACCATAGACAATGCTGACGGCGGTGCTTCTGTTGATGTTATCCGCGGCAGCGGCGCTACACCTACAGCTGCTGAGATTGCTGATATAAAGCTCAGGAATTACGAGGATAAGGTAGTTCCCGCAGACGACAGCCAGCTCACTTGGGATTACAGCAAGGTTGCTTCCGATAATGTTGCAACAGTTACATATCACCCCACAGGTGCAGCCGATACCACAAAGGATATTGTTATCAATGTAAATCTCGACAATATCGGCGACGGAACAGCTGCCGACAAGTGGCAGTACCTTGCAGATAAGGGCTTCTACTATACCAACGACGTTGAGCCCGGCGCAACTACTGCTCAGCTGGTAGACAGCGTTGCTCTTGACGATTCCGTTCAGGCAGGCGCTTATCAGGATATGAAGTTTGACCTGACAGTCAAGCTCAACAGCGTTCAGGTATCTCTTGACAATAGCCAGAACGAGGGCGTTGATTCCGCATCCGCACTCGGTGCAAACGCATCTGCAACAAACAACGGAAAAGAAATATCTGTTATCCAGTGGTCTGCAACATAATAAGATCATTTTAAAGCATAAGTCATAAATTCAAAGGAGGAAAGCGCATGAGAGTCAAAGCATTTATTGCTGCTCTGTGCAGCGCTTCCCTCCTTTTTTTTCCGCTTTCACGGACTGCGGCTGCCGTGCAGCTCCCCGAGGGCGCTGTAAAGGGACTTCCCGAAGCGCTGTCGGCAATGGATTCCGACGGAAACAGCGTCAGCAGCAGTACGGGAGAGTACTTCTTCCACGTTGAGGACATGGTATACGGCGAGACCTATACCAAGGACGTCCAGCTCATGAATCTCCGCGAGGACAAGGCCTATCACATCTATTTCTATGTGGAGCCTGTCTCCAAAAACGGCGAGATCGACCTTGAGGACGAGGTGGACTGCACAATGAGCCTTGACGGTGAGCAGTTTTTCACCGGTAACGTCAACGGAAAGGGCAATATCGACCTCACTCAGGAGGTCAAGGACCTGGGCTACTACAAGCCCGGCGACAGCCATACCCTTACGTGCAGCGTTGTCTGGTCGGGACTCGAGGAGGATATGCTCTATATCGACGAGGGCGAAAAGCTCGTGACCGATAAGGGAATAACCATAGTACGTGACAAGGACGGCGATCGCCATGTGGAGGGCGAGATTATCTTCAAATGGATATTCTACGCAGCCGTTGACGAGGAGTTCGAGCCGCCCTATACAGGCCTCATGGCTCTCAGCAGCAGCTTCTGGCTGTGGTGTACCTGCGGTGCGGCCGCTCTTACGGGAATAATGCTGGTGCTGCTTATAAAAAAGCGGCGTAAGGATAAAAAAGAAACAACATGAAAAAGCTTATAATATCTCTGACTATTCTGCTTCTTCTCTGCACAGGAGCTTATTCGCTTTACCGTTACAGGCAGGAAAGCGTCCTGCCGCAAAAACGGCTCAGTGAGGCTCTTGAAGCAAGGGAGAAGCTTTTTTCTGAGCTCCGTCCCGATATGGAAAAGGCCTCGGAGGCCGCCGCTGAAAAAGGCAGCACCCCCGACGGCAAAAAGGACGAAGCTCCCCTGAACAGCGCCTGCAAGGAAATGTGCCCGGATACCGTGGGCTGGATATACGTCCCGGATACCCGGCTGGATCACCCCATAGTGCAGTGCGGCGACAATACCTTCTACCTCGACCACGGACTTGACGGCAGCGAGAATGTTGTGGGAGTCCCCTTCCTCGACTATCGCTGCAGCGGAGACTTCTCGGGCTACAATTCCATTGTCTATTCCCACAATACCGTGGGCATGAAGATGTTCGCAGAGGTGGAGAGCTACAAGGACAGAGCCTTCATGGAGGCTCACCCCGGCGGGCTGCTCATTACTGACAGCGGCGCCGAGGAGATAAGGTTCTTCGCCTATATGACCGTTCCCGAGGTATCTCCCGTATACCATACGGTATTCATTACCGACAGGGAGCGCCTCGAGTACGCGGAGCTGCTGCTCAACAGCGCATCCTACAGCCTTGTCACAACTCCCGAGGAGCTCACTGACAAGAGGCTCATACTCCTCTCCACCTGCACCTTTGAATACGAAGGGGCAAGAGGAGTGCTTGCAGGATATATCGGATAAAAAAATTTTTCCGCGGAGAGGTGAGAGAAATCGCCCTCCGTTACGTCTAAGATTTGAAAGAGGATCATCTTTACGAAAGGAGGATCTCATGGATAACGGTGCAAGTAGCTACCGCCGTTACCTTGACGGTGATGATAACGGATTGATAGAATTGATCCGTGACTATAAAGACGGTCTGATCCTCTATCTGAACGGCTTTACAGGCAATCTCAGTCTTGCCGAGGAGCTTATGGAGGATACCTTCTTCAGGCTCGCCGCTAAAAAACCAAAATTCTCGGGAAAGAGCTCCTTCAAGACATGGCTCTACACCATAGCGCATAATTCCGCTGTGGACGAGCTGAGGAAGCGTTCCCGTCTGTCAGACACTCCCGTTGAGGATCGCTACGATATTTCGGATACAAAGAATATCGAGCGCGATTATCTCAGGGAAGAACAAAAGATCTCACTTCATAGGGCAATGGAGGCTCTCAGTCCCGATTACAGAGAGGTGCTTTATCTCACCTTCTTTGAGGAGCTGAGCAACTCAGAGGCTGCGCTTGTAATGAAAAAGAGCAGGCGTCAGATCGAGAACCTCCTTTACAGAGCCAAGCTGGCTTTGAGATCAAAGCTTGAAAAGGAGGGCTTTGAGTATGAAAGACTATAAAGAGATCGCAAGCAGTGTTTTTCAGCGCAGAGATGAATACTTAGAAGAAAAGAAACGCAAAAAAGCATTATTTATAAAAAGTACCGCAGCCGCCCTCAGCTGCTGTGTAATGCTGCTGGTGGGCTTCGGGATATGGCGCTCCGACTTGTTGAAGCAGATCTCCCCTATCCACGACGACAGCAGATACAGCGTAACGGAGGCAGACACCACGGCGGTGACGACGGCAGAAGCAGTGACCGGAACTGCTTCCGGGAACGTCACAGCTTCTGCGGAGACTTCCACAACAAGGACTACGGACACAGCCACCACACATGACGACAGCGCGGCAACAGAAACCAAGGCTGCGGCATCTGCAAATACAGGCAAAATCACTACCACCGCCGGCGGGAAGTCAGGCAGCGCAGTGCGTACCACCGATTCCTCAAAGGAGATAACCACTTCCCGCAGAACAACGGGGACTACTGCTCCCTATACAAGGACTACCACCGGTTATCCGAGGACGACCTCAACGAGGACGACCACTGCATATTATATGTACACGACCTATACCTCCACCACCGCGTACTATTTGTATACCACATATACATCGACCACCAATCAGTGGCATACGACGCGCCGTACCACAACGGCTTATCCGAGGACGACCACAATTTTCACCACAACTACCATACGCAATACGATGACCTATCCGCGTACTACATGGCATACCACTACGTCCGTCCGGTGGACTACTATGACACATCCTGTCTTTACCACTACCACAAAGCCGGATACTGCGGACGCCTCGACCCATACAGGATATATCTTCCTAACGACTACCACCTCAACGGTAACAACGGTGCAGTACACTGTTACCGCCACCTCGCCCGCAAGCGTGACCACCCGTCCCGACTACTTCATAACAAACGGCATACGCTACAATATCACCCATACCACCTCATCACCCCGTGAACCGCTGACATGGCTGTACTTCGACGTTATGGAGGCAGGAGGAAAAAGATGGACGCTCGACGTTTACAGATACGGCGACCTTGATCCCGATCTTATATGTATTGCCAGCTTTGATTACGGAGATACCTACTGTATCGGCATAAATCCCGATTTCAGCTCGCCGGATCTGGGCTCGGCCCTGGATTCCATGGACTTTGACGGCATAATGGAGGTCGGGGATCTGAACGTTATCGGCGAGGGCAGCTATTACGTAGACAAAGGACGGCTGCTGGAGCTCCTGAACCCCTACAGAAAGACATCTGAGCTTTTCGGTTCAGGCTCGTATCTCACCGATGTGAGGAACGCCGCTGACAACGGGCAGCCCGTACCCGAGCTGGACATCTCGGGCTTCAAGGCATATATGACCCTTACGCTGCCGGATATAACGGGTCCGGGACACTACTATACCAACGGATACCTGGCATTCACCAGATACGGTTATATCAACTTTGAAGTCAGCGGCACAAAGTACATACACTACATCGGCACCGAAGCCGCAGACACGATCATACGCGAGCTTACAAAATGATAAAACAGCCCATATTACGCCTTTGTTTTTGGCAGTATGGGCTGTTTTTTGGTAAAAATCCTACATATAGCGTTGAAAACGGGCGTTTTTTCCTCGTTTTGTCCACCAAATATTTCTTTTATAGGTTGTTATCAATTCATATTTTATTTATAATGAAAATATAGCAATACCTGATTGCTATGGGATATTCAGGAGCAGCAGCAAAACTGCGCAAACGCTCACATCATTGCTGTCAAAGGCTTGCCGGAACGTCAAGTGCTGCGGCTGGACTGACCTGCCGTATGGCGGCTCCGATACGCCTCTGAATACGAACGAAAAGTGCCTTCAGCGGGCAGCGGTCAGCGCGGCCCCTCTCCCGCAGCCCCGCCCTTTACATCGGCTTACCACCGTTGATGCCGATGGGCCCGCTGTCGGAACTATCGTCCGGGAACAGGCTCACATCTGTTTCAGCTGCACTGATATGAGCGAAAGCTCCGTGTTACAGCACACCGAAAATACTCTCCCCTTTATAACAGGGGCGCCTCCGCAGCGCTTAATGCGGATATATACCGCCGCAGCTGCGGCATATCCGTTCACGATGAACGGTTTCTTTTATGTCAACAGACCCGCAGGTACGGAACTCTGCACAATTCCGGCCTGCATAAGGGTTTGCTGTTCCCGATGGTTCTGATGGGGTAGCTCGGAACCGCGGGCATAAACAGTATCACGCAGAGATCGTAAAAAACCTTCTCAAAGACTATAGGCGGTCTTTGTGAATATTGTAACCAATTCCTTTTTTTGCTATCCTTTCATTTGTAAGAGGGCAGATCAGACAGTCTTATCTCATTGGGCAGAGATAGGGCTGTTGCTCTTTACAGGGATATTTTCATTATATCGTCAAGGGGTATGCGCAGTCCGCCGCAGAATATCAGCTGCCGCGAGGCCTCCTCGATAAAGCGCACATTCCCCGTTACGGTAACGTACCTCCCGCCGCTTTTGCGCTTGTCGGGAACAAAATATGTGACCTCGCAATAGGGCTCTGCGGCGATACGTGCGCCGAGGAGCCTTATTTTTTCGTTAAGCTCTGCCGCGTCGTCATCGCAAAGCTCAGCTTTGCTGTCAGTGCGGCGCCCGGATTCGTCCAGAGCGTCCTCATAGCCCGTAAGTGCGGCAAAAGGTGCAAACTGCGCCGCACGATGACGACGCGGCATCTGCGGACGGCTGACTGATACATGATGCGGCATATGGATAATATCATTATACTGCTCCGACATGGCGAAGTCTCCTTTCAAGCTTGATAGATTTGGCAGCTGCTCAGGCTCTGTGACCGCCTATCTGCTGATTGCGTGAACGTGCGGTAGCTCCGTCGCAGAAATTGGTCCCGCGGAGCACCGCGTTCTTGCCGTAGCGCTCCTTCATTCTGAGCATAGCCTGCTGTAGATCATTTTCGCGCCTGAGCTCTGCCTCCTCGGCATTTATACGGCGCTCTTCCTCTTCAGGATCCGTGAAGAAGTCAAGCTGACGGTACTCCCTGCGCACCGATGACGCAAGCACTACCCTGTTGGCGCATATAGTCAGTCTGCGTACCAGCAGCAGCCCGTCGGTAATACGGTCAAAGAGCTCCGCAGCCGCCTCAGTTATGAGCCTTGATGAGGACACGGGAGCGGCAAGATTTGCCGTTCCGTGGGAGTGTACGGGCACAGGCCTGCCGTATCGGTCAGGCACCACCCTACCCTCATAGCTTCGCATTATATCCTCTCTGCGGAGATTTTCCACGTCGTAGCCCACGGTAAGCGTCAGCTGATCCGTGACCAGTCCTCTGCCCGCAAGGTCGAGGGCAAGCGAATCCGCCATTTCCCACGTTATCAGCCGAGCTGTTTCCCACGGAGTAGCCTCCTGCAACACCTGCCCCGAGCTTATACTGTTCGTCTCGGGACGGTATGCCTTTATATCCGCAATAGTACAGGATTCCCAGCCCCATGCGTGATCGATGAGGAGCTCCGCATTGACGCCGAACATTCTGTACAGTGTCCTTTCCCCCGTCTCCGAAGCAGACATACGTGCTATATCCCCCATAGTGAATATCCCGCAGTGTTCCAGTCTCTCCGCATAGCCTCTGCCCACCCGCCAGAAGTCCGTAATGGGGCGGTGCGCCCACATAAGGCGTCTGTAGGACATCTCGTCCAGCTCTGCTATGCGCACTCCGTCCTTGTCGGCCGGCATATGCTTTGCGACTATATCCATAGCTATCTTGCAAAGATAGAGATTAGTACCTATCCCGGCCGTAGCGGTTATGCGCGTTTCGCTCAGTACGTCTCTTACCACCGCCATCGTCAGCTCATAGGCGGTCATTTTATAGGTGTCAAGATATGCCGTCGCGTCGATAAACACCTCGTCTATGGAATATACATGTATATCCTCCGGAGCAAAGTACTTCAGGTATATCTGATATATATGTGTGCTGTACTCGATGTAGCAAGCCATTCTCGGCACTGCCGTGATATATGAGAGCTCCAGGGAGGGATCCGCTGCAAGCTCCCTTGCGCTGCATGAGCTTCCGCGGAATTTCCGCCGCGGCGCTTTCATCCTGCGGGCAGCGTTTATCTCCTCAGCCTTTGCCACTACCTCAAACAGCCGCGGTCTTCCCGGAATGCCGTATGACTTCAGCGAAGGCGACACGGCAAGGCATATGGTCTTGTCTGTGCGGCTTTTATCGGCTACCACAAGATTTGCGTCCAGCGGGTCAAGTCCTCTTTCCACGCATTCCACGGAAGCATAAAAGGACTTGAGATCTATAGCTATATAAGTTTTTTCCATGCCGCGCCTCCTTGCGGAACATTTGTTCTATACCATTATATCACACTTATTCCTCCGTGTCAATAGTCTTGACTCATGAAATATATGCCTTTTTTGTTCCCATGCCCTGTGTGATATATAAAATTGCTGCCGCTCATTGACAGTGGGCAGCAAAAATGTTATAATTCTATATGTAGGACCAATTCTTGCAGACACGAAATACCGACCTCATAAACGGACTGTCCTCAGATCGCCGAATATCCGCAGCAATCATATCGTGTATCGTCCTTATAATATTTTTAAAGGGAGATGTATAACACATGAATCAGGATTCCATTTCTTTTGACCTCGGCTGTAATTTTGACTACAAGCTCTTTGATTTCATTGATGAATATGATAAAAAGCACGCGATCACCGGCTTTTTCGGAAAGCTGAAGCATGACGGGCTCCCGGGCGGACGTACTGCCTCCATAATCCCCGATTTCACCGTAGATCAGTTTGCGGACTACATAAAGGAATGCAACAGACGCGGCATAGTCTTCAACTACCTCATAAACCCCCTCTCCATGGATCAGAACGAGATAGATCCCGTAATGGGAAAGCATATCCGCAGCTTCATACATCAGATGTACGATATGGGTATCAGAGCTTTCACCATAAATTCACCCATACTCATCAAATACGTGAAGCGGGAATTCAGTGACGTATCCGTTACTCTCGGACTTTACGCCTATCCCACCACCATACAGCATATTGAATACTGGCGCAACTGGGGAGTTGACGAGATAACTCTCGATCACAGCTTCAACAGACGATTCGATCTGCTCAGGCAGCTCCTCACGCAGTACAGGGATACAGGCCTTCATCTCCGCGTCATAGCCAATAACCTTTGTCTCAGGGAATGTCCCTTCCGCCTTGCCCACGGCTGCTTCGTAGGTCATTCCGATCCCGACAGGTTCTCCATGGACTATTCCCTTGTGAACTGCGCGTACAAGAAGGTCACAGACCCCGCAGCCATACTCACAGCAGAATTCATACGTCCCGAGGATATACACTATTACAGGGAGCTTGCAGAGGAAACAGGCAACAGCAGCTTCTCTGTAAAGCTCATCGACAGGACAAGGACTACCGATTTCCTCCACAGGGTAATAAAGGCATACATGGAAGAGTCCTATGATGGAAATCTTCTCGATATAGTAAATTGGCCCCAGGCCAAGACCATAGCCACACGTCCCGATCAGAAGGACCCTCTTGCAGCTCCCGGGGGTGCAGGTGTTCCTCCCATGGGTGCCGGCGGACCTCCTCCGTGGGCAGCAGGTGCAGGCGTTCCTCCCATGGGCGCAGGCGGACCTCCTCCGTGGGCAGCAGGTGCAGGTGCTCCTCCCATGGGCGCAGGCGGACCTCCTCCGTGGGCAATAAAGGGTCCTAACGGCGAGCCTCCTGTAGGACCTCCTCCCGGAGCTCCTATCATGAGATGGATGGAGAAGCTCAAGCCCGAGGCTATGATGAAGTACGGCAGAACAATGCACCTGCCTAAGCTCTACGTTGACAACAAGAAGCTTGACGGCTTCCTTGAGCACTTCATCAATAACAACAACTGTGCAAATTCACTCTGTGTAAATGACATCCTCGAAGAGGGTCAGACCGCTCCCAATGCCTGCGCACACTGCAGCAACTGGGCTAAGAAGGTCATCTCCTACGATGAGGCTGAGGTCGCACAGTGGAAGGAGCTCTGCGCAAGTGTTCTCCAGAGCCTTGAAGACGGTTCTATCTACTTTGACGCATAATAACTGATTGTACATACGAATGAGCGCTGCACTGCGGTATATCCGCGGTGCAGCGCTTTTTTGCACTCAGACAGAAAATATGCCCCCCGGCGAACCGGGAGGCATAAGATAATTAATAATTACTGAAACTCATCTGACCGCTGCTGTTTATCGTTACAGTAACGCCGTCTGCGGTAGTATAAGTACCTGCAATATCCGTTTTGCCTGTGCTTCTGGCGGTATTGCCCTGAGTCAGCAGTCTTGAACCCTTAAGCTTCCATGTGCTTATGAGAGCAGCTGCATCGACCTGCCCTTGAACACCACTAAATATGTTCTGCATGGTCTGAACATTGGTAAGCTCTCCGCCGAACATGATCTCTGACAAATGTGTATTGTAACTGCCTCTGAACATATCATTCATTTTCTTTACATTTGAAAGATCCCAGTTGCTCAGATCAAACCCTGTATAGTAAACTCTTTGGCTATTAGAGTTATAGAACATTCCTTCCATATCTGTAACGCTGGAAGTATCCCAGTTCTGTATGGGAGTCATATCTATAGGAGCAGATGCCGTAGTATTTGAATACAATGCCATATCCTTGAACATTTGCTTCATATTGGTCACCTGTGAGGTATCCCAGTATTCAAGTCCCGAAAGATCCCTGATCTTTCTTACCTTCAGGAACAGGTTGAAACAGTTTGAAGGCATCAGTATCTTTGAATCTTTTCCTTCCGTAAAGATATACAGCGTATACATATCCGTTGCGGGATCAAGTACCGTATAGCCCTTTACCGGAGTAGGATACTCGGGATCGTAGTCTGCAGCGCCTTCAGCAGGCGACAGATATACTTCTCTGTAAACAAGGCCGTTTGCAAGGTCTCTCTGATAGTCGCTCTCGGTGCAGTGCTGGATCGAAGCCAGACGCCAGTCCATAGGATAGCCGTTTCTTACACCATTCTGCTCAAGCCCAAGACTTGACGTATATGTTGCGTCATCGTCTCTTGCGCAGAGCCAGTTGATCCTGCTCTTTATATCTGCGCCGTTCTGGTTCTTTGACTTGTTGTCAAATCCGTTATTGCTTCCCACAAGGAACTTTGCCGAGGTCCTCGGACTGTATTCAAGCTGTGCCACAAAGGTAAATGTGGTAACGCCGTCGTTCTCGGAGCTGAAGATGAAATCCTGTATCTCCTCCTCAGAATTGAAGGTAAGATCGGTGAGATGTCCGTCCTCGTCCTCGTACTGCCAACACTTGAGCCTGTAGCCCGCATCCACTGTCCTGAGCTGCTTGTCGGGATCCGACATATCGCTGCTTATTGTGCCGTCATCGGCATTCTTTGTGAACACCACATCGGCAGCAGGATCCATATCATCGCCGAAATAGGAGAGATTATCGGTATCCTGCATAAGTGTGACGTACTTCTTAACGTCGGACTTTGCTCCCTCATAGCGGATAAGCAGCTGTGTATCGTGGGTACCGTCTGAAACGGTCACTCTTCTGCTTGTAAGGCCGTAATTCCTTGTATTTGGTACCTCAAGGTAATATGTGCCGTCCTCCTCCACGAGGGATACGCTGTAGCCTGATGCTCCGCTGTATGTCAGCGCCGCCTTTTCTGCGGTTGTCAGCTCGGTCACCTCGTCCTTGTTATTGATACGGCTTACGGTGATGTCCTCGAGCGGTATCCTGTACCTGCTGCCCGCTCTGTTGTATACAGGTACATAGCTGTCGTAAGATGCTCTCATACCTGTTAAATACTCATTCGCCGCAGGGAAACGGTTCTGTGCCACAGCCACATGGCTCAGCTTGTCGAACCGCCTTATGCCGTTGGTAAAGGCTGCTCTGTACTGAGGATCCGCAGTACCGCTGAGATCGCAGTATGCCACTGCGGAAGCTGTCTGGGATACGCCCGAAGCAGGCGAATAATCACTGATATTCGTATCCGCCGCAACTGTTTCAAGCTTCTCGAATACATACCTTGATACGCCTATCTCCTCTATCATGTAGCAGCTCTGCGCAACGGATACGGAGGCATGACCCTCTGTGTCTCCGTCGGCGAAGCTCATATATTTGGTGTATACCATACCGTCCTGAACAGGTATGCGATCAGTGATATTGTTTATCTCGGTTATCCTGAAAATGAATGTGGGAGCACCGAATGCGGCGGAGTAGTCCTCTGTGCCCGAGAGATACTTGTCAAGGAGTATTGTCGCCTCTGCTCTCGGCTCCTCGCACATACGGTAGATAACGCTGCCGCAGCTCTCCCTGTCAACGGAAAAGCTCTCCACAACAGCCGTAGCATAGCCCGCAGGAGGAACTGTCTCGACGAACTCGTACAGGCTCCACTCAAGGCCGCTGACATTGATAAGTCCCTGTGCATCGGTCACCAGCTCTGTGGTGCTGCCGCTCTCGCCGTCCTCTGCTATACGGTAGATACCGTCGCTGAGCCTTATCACATTGCAGCTCCTGCTGCTTCCGTCGCTCAGCTTCTCCATGAGTCTGAACTTTGCTCCCGCAAGCTTTGTCTCATGGTGATCCTTTTCAAATTTTTCCAGCATAACGCTGCCGCGCTTCTGATCGTCGTTCATGAATATGCGGTTGGTAACGCTTGCCGTCTTTGCGCTTATTGTGAATTCCCTGGTTTCAGTGCTCAGCTCATATCCCGCAGGAGCGCTTATCTCCTTGAAGTAATAGGTACCCCAGTCGAGATTGTCGATCACCCTTGTCCAGCCGTCGCTGTCCGTCTCGAAGTCGTAGGAGCCGCTGTGATATATAACGGTATCAAAACCGCTGTTGTCGGCGCCGGGATCGTAATTCAGCAGATCGGGCGGCGGGTTCTGGGTATTGCCCAGCTTCCTGAGCAGAGCAAATCTCGCTCCCGCCAGCGGACTCTCATCCGCAGCGCTGAGCTTCTGCACCTGTGCCTTGCCCTTCTTGCGCACATCGTTGTGCGTTACCGAGAAGGTTCTGTCCGCAGCGTTGGCGTGTGCCGAAGCGGAAGCGGGATCAACGGTTATGATACCCTCGCTTATGGCAGCGTCGCTGCTTATATAGTTGTTTCTGTTGTTGTTGATCTTGTAGCCTGTGGGAGCCAGCTCCTCATAGAGGAAGTAGGTTCCGAAGAGTATGCCTCCGAGGCTGCCCGAGCCCGATACATCGGTGACCATCGAGGCAGCTGTCTTTTCCCAGTAGCTGAGCTCGCTTCTGCCATTCCAGCCGTATATCTCTGACTTTGCAGCTGCGAGGAATTCCTCGTCATCGGTCTCGGCGTCCTCCTCTGTACGCGCTCTCAGTCTGTAAAGCGCATATCTTGCTCCCGCAAGGTTCTTTTCCGCGTCGCTCTCGTTTTCGTCATGCTTTACAAGTCGCAGCTCGGAACGTATCTGAGCATTGCCTATCTGTGAAACGTTAGCCAGCTGACCTGTCGCGGTCAGATCGATAGTGCCGTCCCTTCTGATATTAGCCAGTCTCACCTGAAATTCCGTGGCCTGATTATTTATCGTATAGCCCGTGGGAGCGCTCAGCTCCTCAAGAGCATAGGAGCCCGTGGGTATGTTCTTTATTATTATCTTTCCGTCGCTGCGGGAAACTATCCTTGCGTTGCCGCTTTCGGAATAGATATAGCACTTCTCTGTGCTGTCGTATTCAACACCGACAGGCTGTGGCTCGTCATTGTCGTCATAGCACAGCAGTCTGAATTCCGCTCCCTCAAGAGCATTTCCGGTATCGCTGTCGGTCTTGGTAAATTCAGCCGTACCTACCGCGTTTGCCTTGTTAAAAACGCTGATAAGTCCGTGTACGCCGTCCTCTCCGCTGGCAAGCTCCGCTCCGCTCTCGCATTTTTCGAGAACGCCGTCGCCGTCCGCGTCGAGGAAGGTATCCAGCAGGGTCGCTGTGCCGTTATAATCAAAGTGTATGAGATAGTATATCTCCAGATCGCCCTCATAGCCCACCGGAGTCTTGGTCTCGCGTAAAAAGTAGAAATCGGGGGCAAGGCTGAGAGTCAGTATTCCCTGGGGGTCAACCTCAAGGTCTCTCAAGGTCTTTTTGCCGTAGAGATATGTGCTCTCATCGAATACAGTATACTCCACAAGCTCAAGCTCCGACGGAGCATAGGTATTGGCATGGGCTCTGTAATCCTGAACGGAGGTGAATGAAGAGTTCCTATCCGTCAGCACCTCGAATTCAGCGCCCAGAAGGCCCTTATATCTGCGGTTATAGTCCACCTTCTTTATCCTGAGGGTGTTGAGCATGGTGACATAGGTCGGGTTGCTCTCAAAATAACCTGATTCGTTATCGTTGTTTTCGCTGTTGACATGGACTGTGACGAGGGCATCGTAGGCATTGACCGCCATTGTGTTGACTTTGTCATCGGTTACCTTCGGCGCCTTCATTACTGCGTCGATATGTGTATTGAACTTATATCCGTTGTCACCGTCCGCCTCCATGGGAACCTCGTTATCCGAGGAGGTCAGGAGCACTGCCGCAAAGGCGCGGACATCTCCCGTCTCGGAGGAGGGAACGGTCCATACCTTATTGTCTGAGCTGGTCATAGGCTTCCAGCCGTTTGCAGCCGTAAGGTTTGCGACCATATCCGCTGCGTAGTCAATATCGCCCTCCGACCTTGCCGTAAAGTAGGCATTCTCGTCTGTGGTATAATAGAGCATTACATCGGACGGCCTGCCAAGAGCCTCATAGGCCTCGGTTATGTCTATCCTGCGAAGCTCGCCCTGCCATCTTGTATTATAGCCGGAATCATCGTTTCCGTCCTTCCTGTAGCGCTCCAGCTTGTCAAAGATCACCATTTCCTTTACGGAGCTGTTATCGCTGTGGTGCAGCTTGACTCCGAGTCTGTAGGTATACTCCGAAGCCTCGGTATCCGTGCTGCCTCTTACATCGGCATTGCGCAGATAGAGACCGTTTGTCAGGTCTGTTCTTACTCTCTTGGTGAGCTCTGTTTCAAGAGCTATATCCGACGTCCTTATCTCCGACGAAGCCGAAGACTTTACAGTATGGCTGTCGTATATACTGCCCCTGTTGTTGCCCGAAGCAAGCACGACCTTTCTTCCGTCGTCGTCAAGTCTGGTATAGGAAGTCACCCTGAAGGGCTTTGTCCTGTCAAGCGCCGGGTTTTCGTCCTCAACGTATACGTCATAGCTGAAGGCTACTGAGGTCTCGGCGCTGGCAAGCAGCGGATTTTCGGAGAAGTCAAAGTCTATCTTTACAGTCCTTGAGCCGTCTGGATTTGTTATGAGCTCAAATGTCGTGTTTTCGCTTGTGAGTATGCTGCTGTCAAAAACCTCTTTTGTGAAAAGGTCCGTACCCGAGAACACCAGACTGTCTCTCAGCGACGACAGCGAAGGATCCCTCAGCTCCAGATACTGCGGTATATCAGCCCTGATGGTGAACTTTCTGAGAGGACCGGGATTATCTGAGGTTATGGTGCCCTTTGTGGTAACCTTTCCGTACCACCTGTCAAGGCTGCCCGTACTGCCGGCGTCCCAGTGTCTTCCTCTCGTGAGAGGCATCCTGAACTCGGTATTCGACGACAGGAACGTAACTGCGGTGCGCAGGAAAACGTTTGAATAGCTCCTGCGGAGGTAAGCTCCCTCCTCAAGCTCGCGGTTGCTCTCGTTGACTCTGTCCTCGATGACGGAGTCGCCGTTGACGCTGTTGTGGAACTCGCCGGTGCCTGCTGCCAGATCGTAGTATTCTCCGTCCTTCTCGTATATCATCTGCATGAAGCCGTAGTTGACTACTCTTGCAGCCGCCTCGTCAAAGGTCTCATCGCTCCTGAGGAGCAGATCGTTCTCGGCATTATCATTGCTAAGCTTGAATCTGACTGCTGTGGTGAATATCTTTCCGTCGACTATCTTGTCAAGGTCCTTTATGACCACATAGAATGCGTCGGCGTTTACGCTGAGAGTCTTAGCCTCCGTCTTGGATGTGAAGCCTGTGCCAGCGGAAGTATAATTCCTGCCGCCGTCGCTGCTGACGAAGAGCTCATACTCATAGCCGTCGCCCTCGTGGTAGCTGACGCCGTCCTCAGCGTCGCTCGTGTGGCATATACCCGCAGGTATAACCACGTTCACTATGGTATATTCGCTGCCGTCCAGCAGTCTGGGCTCACCCTTGCCGTCGGCATAGGTTATGCCTACGGTATCGTCGCCCACCACAAGATCATAGAGAGTATCGGCCGGTATCTCCGCTGCCTCTCCGGGGTGAGCTATCTCGGTCACGCGTCTTGCGGTAAATCTCGCATTGACAAGAGCGCTCAGAGGAGCCGCCTGTCTGCTCGACTTCATTACCGAAGGCGTCAGTTTGAAGGTTATGGTCTGACCGGTGAACAGATTTCCCGAAAGGAGCTTCTTTGAAGCGTTATTTCCGGGATCCGTGTGATCGCCGTTCTCGTATTTTCCGTTTGATTTGCTGAAGGATATATTCGCGGGATCGTAGAACTGATTGCCGTAATCGGGAACGGAAATGGGAGTTCCTATCTCGGAATTCTCGTTCTCATAGTCCGTTCTCGCCGTGGTGCTCTTGTACTCAGACTTGTTCTCGTCGTTGTACAGGACTCTGTTTATGCCTGTGAATTTAAGGATATTGTCCTCGGCGCTGCCGGTTATCTCGGTCTTGAGTATGCCGACGCGGTAATTTGTCCTGTAGCTGTTTATGTCGCCTTTTCTGTTCTTGAAGTCGTAGAAGCCGATGCGCTCCTGACCGTTTACGGTCTCCGTGACTACGGTAACGGGATTGCCGTTCTTGTCGAGGACCGAGATCTCGGATACGTCAACATTCTCCGGGAGCTCCAGCTCTATGAAAAGATCCGAGTCATGCACGCCTCTTGCGTTCTTTTCCTGAGTAACCGTAATGTCGAAGCTGTACCATGAGTATTTGTCGTTGAGATCCTCCGCCTCTATGGCATTAACCTCACGGCCCTTAACGTCTATATCCACATTGTCGCGCTTTGAGGTATACTCGAATTCAAGGGAATTGGTATCCGTTCTGTCGCCGGTGAATACCGTCACAGGCTCTGCGGACTGCGCCTCTCCCTCCTGAGGAGTACCCGTTACCGGCTTTCCGCCCGAATAAACTATACCGTCGGCGTCGGTCACCGCATAAGCCGTCTGGGGAGTACCCGCAACGCCCACGCTGCTGGCATTGCCGTTCTTATCTATGTAATTGCCGTTCTTGTTTATAAGGTAGCCGTTATCATCAAGCTGATAGCCTGTGCTCCTGTCAACGGTTATCCTTGCGAGAGCTTCTCCGTCGGTACCGAGGTAAAGCCCGTTGGCGTCCACAAGATAGCCGTAGGCAGGATCATTCCCGTCTGTGGGCTCTATGGTATAGGTCACACCGTTGATAACAGCGGCATAGGCTGTTCCGCTGCTGTCCCTGAGCAGACCGTCATCGTCTATTATATTGCCGTATTCGTCCAGAAGCTGACCCTCAGCATCTCTCTTGTAGCGGGTCACCTCGTAGGATGCCGTAACCGTACGCTTGAAGCTTTCAAGCTCATCGCCGCCGTTATCCTCCAGACCCACTGCGTCGCGGGAATTAACTTCCCAGTGAAGGGTCGTGAGGACCTGCTTGCTTATCGGCTTCTTGTTTATGAGTGTATACTCATCGGCATCGGCGTTGTAGCCTGCAAGCTCCCAGTTCTCGGCAAAGACGGGATCATCGCTGACGATATTGAGGGTGCCGCCTCTTTTCAGCTCTCCGAGGCCCGAAAGATAGAGCTTCAGCTCGCCGGGCATAACGGGAGTGCTGCTGGTATTCTTTATATTGACGCCCATATAGATATACTCGCGCCTGCTCTCCTCCTCGTTTATCACAAGGGGATTTTCGGCGTTGCCCGAGTTATCCTCCTTACGCCATACAATGGAGGCGGAATACTTCTCGCTCTCGTTTTCGAGAGCCTCCGCAAAGGCGCTGACAGAGTCCATCAGACTGCCGTTGCCGAATGTCAGGGCTAAACAAAGTAAAAATGCCATGAGTCTTAAAAGGCCGTTGTCCTTCGATGTTCTCACACTATCAGCTCCTTTCCGAATTATTTCTCCTGATTATCAGCCGAGAAAGCTGTTCCATGCCGCCTCGTAGCCGTCATAGGCGGTTTTTTCTCCGTTTGTTATCTTCATGCTGTCCACCGATTCCGCATACACCGTCAGGTCAACGGTCTCGGGGGCTTCGCCAGTATCTATCATCACGCTCTTAAAGAGCTCGGGTGTGGTCTCGCCGGGCTTTACGGGCTTCTTGTAGTAGAAATAGCCCCTGAGCTTTTCCCTTGCGTCGTTGTCGGGCACGAATACCCAGTCGCTGTCAAGCTCTCTCAGTCTGTTTGCGAAGCTCTGGGTGTGTATCACCCTGTCTCCGCTGACAGTGGGATTGTCCCCTGTCATGGATATATCCCTGACAGCGCTGTAATAATCGGTGCCGTCAATAGAGAAATACGACCTTGAGGCTGTCCCGGAATCGGGGAAATCCACATAGACTCTCACATAGCAGTCCACGTTTCCCGTATTCTCCACGCCGACCTCCTTGGTGTAGAAGTTTTTGCTCTGCGCCCGAAGATCCGAGGGGGTCGGGAAATTCTCTGAAACCGCTATCTTGTCCCGGGCGATCTCCACCGTATTCTCGGTATCATCTGTTGCGCCGAAATATGCCATTACCGCTCCGGCAAGTCCGAGCACAGCAAGAAGCACGGCCGAGCCTGTTATGACCTTTTCCTTTTCATATCCTGCCTCCGCTCATTCCTTCTTATTGCTGCATATTCCGAATATGCTCCTCAGCGCTTCCACGGACGGATCGCTGCCGTCCGCAGGCACTCCCTCCGCGCCGTCAAGGCTGTCGGCCTGAATGCCGTAAGCCCTTACGGGAACGGAAAGTCTCGAACCTCCGGTAAGCTCCTCCTCGATAAATCTTTTCAGTGCGAATTTATCGAAAAGGCTCACTGTCTCCTCGCCTGCCGACAGCTTCCGGCTGTAGCCGAAAACGTAGGTGACCTCTCCGGCACTGTCGTTCCTTTCAAGGAACACCCAGCCCTCCGCTCCTGCCGCTGCTCCGTTGTATATAAAGCTGCTGCCGCTGACTGTCTGAGGACTTTCCTCCGCAAAGAAATCAAAGGCCTCCGTGAGAGCCTTTGCGCCAACAGGCGTTCCGTTATCTCCCAGCAGAGTCAGCTCCCTTTTCGGTACGCTCACCTCAAGGAAAACATATTCATCGTTTATTCCCGTGTTCTTTACCGTCGGATCCTTTGGAAGCTTCTCGGCGGGGCGGGCTGTCTGCCTGTCGGTGTAATGTTCCTCGTTAAGCTCCAGTCCTACCTTGCCCACGGTGAAAACGTTGTCCCTGCTGTCATAGTCCGTGAAATAGGCAACGGACAATCCGCAAGCCAGCAGCAGTACGCCTGCGGCTGCTGCGGCTATGAGTCTTTTCTTATCCATATGCCTATCCTTCCTTTCAATGTTTTTTCTTTTCCCGCTTCTTATCGGGTAATGCAAGGCCTATCAGCACAAAAGCCGCCAATCCCGCCGCCGCGGAGATCAGACCGCCCTTAGTGCGGACGGATCTTACCGCATATCCCAGCTTAGGGACGGAAAAGATCGTCCTGCCTATGTAATTTTCCTTTGTTACCGGAGATAAGTCCTCGGCGTTGTTTGCGTCGCCCTTTGTGACTATCCCCTCTTCGGTTATACCGGCGGCACGGTGAGTCACAAGGACTCCGCTGCCTGCCCTGAAGGCGATAATATCGCCCTTTTCAATGCTGTCGTAGGGCGAGTGCTGATTTATCACGCACACGCTGCCTACGTGTATCGCAGGCTCCATGGAGCCCGATACCACCACATAAGGCCTTATGCCCGCTATCCACAGCACGGCCGTAACTGCCGCTGCGGCTATGATAAGCGTTGCAAAGCCGTCATAGACTGCCCTTATTATCCTTACGGCTGCCGGTAGCTTCTTTTCCTCCATCAGCTTCCGCTCCTGCCGCTCTGAAGCGCTGCCCATACAGTCCCGGGATCTGTCTCGGTGCCCTGTTCGGTCCTGAGGTACTCCGTCTGTATGCCGTAACCGTTAACTCTTATATCCATCGTTCTTCCCTCGGCAGCCTGTGCTGTCTCCGCTCTGTCCTCGCGGGCGTTGCAGAACTTTACTGCGTCGAAAAGCGGCGGCGTCACATTGTTTTCATAGGGAGGCAGTACCTCCATTTCATTGCCGCTGCCCACATAGGCAAACACATAGGTGCAGGTCTCGTTTTCCGCATCGGTAACGGGACTTCCCACCTGAAGCCAGCCGTCGTTTACTATCTGAGCGGTGGTATCGCTGCTGTCATATGAGGGATCCTTTCCTCTGCATATGAACTTCACGGCTGGAATGGACTTCCTTGAAGCTCCGCCGCCCTCGGTCTCCTCGGTTATGGCCTCCTCGGAATAGGGAACGGTCACCTCCGCAAAGACAAAGGCATCTATCTCACCCTTGTTCACTATGCGGGGGTCCTTGTCCAGCTCCTGATTCGGCACTATATTGTAATGGGACCCCGTCCATGCGGGCTCCTCAACTGCTATATCAAAGTTTCCCGAGAGGAAACTGTTGGTGGTCTCGTCGGAGGAAGAGAGCATGGCCGACATGGCTGCTGTAAGCAGCAGGACGCCTGAGGAAACAATGAATAATATCCGTTTTTTTCCTGTCATTTGTAGCTCTCCTTTCCAACTGTACCATATCCTTTGGTACATATTATTATCCAATCATATTATATCATTTTCCATATAAAAAATCAATAAAAACAGCACCTTTGGTCTTCAAGCTTTACCATATCAACAAGTATTGCGCCTCATATTTATATAAGTCGCACAAATTAAAGGTGCCTGCCCGCGGAAATCTGTTGTCAAACGGTGCTTTTTGTGCTACAATAAAGAAAAAAGTATGAGGTGAAATATGAACACTATACTGCTTACGGAGGACGACGAGATACTCAACAGGAACATAAAGCTGGCTCTTGAAAGCGAGGGCTACACTGTCATCGCAGCGTCCACAATATCGGCTGCGGAGAAGGAAGCTCCCGGGGCCGACCTTATCATACTGGACGTAATGCTGCCCGACGGCAGCGGCGTAGAGCTGTGCAAAAGGCTCCGCAGGACATTGCAGACTCCCGTCATATTCCTCACCTCCTGCGACGACGAGGCGGATATAATCCGCGGGCTCGACAGCGGCGGCGACGATTACATAACCAAGCCCTTCCGCCTGAAGGAGCTCCTTTCGCGGATACGGGCAAATCTCAGGAGAGTCCCCGAGACTCCGGATATAGAGCTCACCGCCGTGGAGCAGAAGCTACTGAGCTATCTTATGGCCAACCGCGGACAGTACCTCACCCGCGAGCAGATACTGGAATACCTCTGGGACTCAAAGGGTATCTTCGTGAACGACAACACCCTTTCCGTAAATATAAGCAGGCTCCGCGAAAAGCTCAACCGTTCACAGGGCTGCGGCAGCATAGTCACCAAGCGAGGCATGGGATATAAATGGACAGATTCATAAATAACCGCGCTCCGAAGCGCCTGCTTCTGATATTTATTCTGATGACGGCTCTTTCTCTGGGACTTTCCTTTTTTACTGCGGACAAATGCGCAAAGGCAATAGTCTCCCGTCAGATAAGAGCCGAGCTGGCCGCTGCGGGCGGCGGAAGGATAACCGCTCCCCCCGAGGAGAGCTCCATAGCCGCAGGCGAGGAGCGCTTCGGCGATTACGGTATAGACCGCAGCCTGCCGCCCGAAATAATGCCCGACTTTCCCGCTGTGCGCAGAACGGTATTCATACCCCTGTTTTCAATACTCACAGCACTGTCGGCAATATGGCTCGCACTCTCTGTAAGGGAGCTCATGACACTGTACCGCGACCTCGAAAAGCTCCGCGCAGAATGTATAGCCGCTGCGGACAAGCCCAGCCGCTCCGTCAGTATGTACGGAGAGGACCTCAGCACCCTCCGCAGGATCTCCGAGAGTGCAGACCTCCTTGCAGGCCGTCTGAACTCCCTCAGTTCACGGCTCAGCGGCGAGCAGAAGTATCTCCGCAGCTTTCTCACCGACCTCTCTCACCAGATAAAGACCTCCCTTGCGGTGGTAAGGCTGAATACGGACATACTCAGCGAGATCGAGGACCTCCCCGAGGAGCGCCGCGAAAAGCTCTCCGACGAGATACAGCTCAATCTCGACGGTATGGAGCGCCTTGTGGTGGAGGCGATAAAGCTGGCAAAGCTCAACGCCGGCGCCGTGGAATACGATATGGAGCTTTGCAGCCCCGCAGAGGCGTGCAGCCTTGCAATAAGGCGCATGGCTCCCCTGCTGCGCAGGAAGAATATAAACGTGACCGCCTCTCTCCCGGAAGATATAAAGCTCGTATGCGACAAGGCATGGCTGTGCGAGGCGGTGGAGAATGTGATAAAGAACTCCGCCGACCATTCGGAATGCACCGAGATAAGGGCGGAGCTCGCGGAAACTCCCGTAATGGTCACTATCGCCATCTCCGACAACGGCAAGGGCATTCCTCAGGAGGATATACCGAAGCTCTTCGAGCGCTTCTCCTCGGGCTCAAAGGATACCACCATGTACAGCTCGGGGCTGGGAATGTCCATAGCCCAGAAGATAATGCGGGCTCACGGCGGAGATATACTTGCTTACTCCGAGCCGGGAAAGGGCACCCGTTTCGAATTCGTATTCATAAAATCATAGTTTTCAGATACCCGTGAATTTTTTTGCGGGTATTTTTATTTTTGTAACGTTACTGTAAGATTAGGGTATTACAATGTAGTTAAACCAAGGAACGGAGGCGTTTATATGAACGACAATATCATCATAAAAACCGAAAAACTCGTCAGACAGTACGGCGAGGGCGAGACTGCCCTCTTTGCCATAAACAACGTTGACCTCGAGGTGCGCAGCGGCGAATTCGTTGCCGTAACGGGCGAGAGCGGCAGCGGCAAGACCACTCTCCTGAACTGTCTCGGCTCCCTCGACCGCCCCACAAGCGGCAGCATTTACTTCAACGGCAGCGACATAACAAAGATGAACGACAACCAGCTCTCTGCCTACCGCAGAAAGAATATCGGCTTCATCTTCCAGTCCTACAACCTTATACCGGTGCTGAACGTGGAGGAGAACATCGTGCTCCCTCTAAATCTTGACGATACAAAGCCGGATATGGATTACCTCGAGGAGCTCCTGAGGCTTACGGGTCTGGACAAGAAACGGACCAACTTTCCCCATGAGCTCTCCGGCGGCCAGCAGCAGCGCGTGGCCTTTGCCCGCGCCCTCATACACAAGCCCCAGCTCATACTTGCTGACGAGCCCACGGGAAATCTCGACAGCAAGAACAGCCGCGAGATAATATCCATACTTAAAAGCTCCATAAAGAAGTATGACCAGACTCTGATACTTATTACCCACGACGGAAGCATCGCCGCACAGGCAGACCGTATCCTGCACATAACAGACGGCGTGATTTCCGGATAAGGAGGTGTGCGTATGAAGCATCTCATTTCCCTTTCGCTGAAATATATCCGCCGTCAGAAGCTCCGCACCTGTCTCACCTTCATGTGCATAATGCTCTCGGCGTTCATACTCACCACCATGTGCACCTACGGCAGCAGCCTCTATACCACACTCTACAACTACACCGTGTACGAGGCCGGAAAGTGGGAGAGCGACATCACCTCATGGCTGGAAAACGCAGCAGACAAGGAAAAGGCTCTGGATATAATAAGCAGACACGCTGTCGTCAGCGATCATATCTACACCAGATACGACACTGTATTCTATCCTATCTCCGAACGGTATACAAACGGTGATTTCTTTGAGGTCACCTGCGGGAACAGCAAAAAGATGTTCTCGGCCCTCAGCTCATACACAATTGACGGAAACAAGGACCTTCTCGGCCAATTCGATGAGTTAGGGGACATATTCCCGGGACATTTCCAAAATAAGGACGGCATTTACGTCAGCGACGCAATGAAAACTATGGGCTGCTCCGAGGGAGATACCGTTACCGTTTCAGTACGTCCCGTCACGGGAGTTCTGGACGAGAGCTCCGACATGGTAAAGAAAGCCCGCGCCGAATTAAAGGAAGAATTCGGCACGGAATACTGCAAGGGCGATCCCGAATACGAGGAGCTCCCGAAGGACGTCAGGAAGAAGGCATACGGCAGCTCAATCAAAGCCTACCTGAAGATGAGAAAAGGCATATCCGAATACGATCTGCCCTATACCGACATACAGTACGGCGAGCCCGTTAGCTATACCTTTAAAATTGCAGGCTTTACGTCGTCCATTAAAATCCTTTATAAGAGCGACATATTTATGATGCTGAATACGGAGGAATCCAACATTGATCTTTCATCGTTTATCGAGAAGAACCCCGATGTCGAGTTCAATTCCGATACATCAGCAAAGATACGCCTCACCGACAATATAGACTACGACGAAGCGCTCAAGGCACTTTTCACGGATCTGGGCTACGACTATGACAGGGATTATTTTGACAGCGTGAAGTTCCCGCACCGTGATAATAATCTTCTCCTCGCACTGGAGTGGAAAAGTGCCGACGCGATATATAAGTTCCTCGCCGGCATCGTAACTCCCTGCCTGCTCATACTGCTGATAGGCTGGTTCATATCCCGCTTCGTCATCGACAATACCTTTGAAATGGCCGTACAGGAGAGAAGCACCCACTTTGCCGCCCTGCGTATCATGGGCGCCTCAAAGGGACAGGTAGCGTTCCTTGTTCTTGCCGAGGCGGTGTTCTACTGCCTGACCGCGGTACCTCTTGGAATGCTTACAGCCGTGCTGCTGTGCTGCTCCTCCTTCAATTCTCTCCGCAGGGGAGGCGTACCAATGGTCGAATTCTCGGCAAAGCCTGCCTTCATGGCACTGGCGGCATTCCTTGTGATAATAGCCATATTCATATCCGCTTATACATCGGCCATGTGGGCTTCAAGAAAGCTCTCACCAGCAGAAGCACTGAACTTCGGCAAGCCAAAGAGCAGAAAGAAGAAGCTCCGCAGGAAAAAGTCAAGACTGTCCCTCAGCTCAAGGAAATTCCTGCGCCGCTATACAAGAAAGAATATCGCAACGGCAAAGAGCCGCTTCATAGTATCCACCATTACCATGGCGCTGGGAGTGCTTATGTTCACCTTCACCGCTCTCATGGCCACATATGTCGCAAAGGAAATAAAAGAGAACACAGGCGGCGACGATAACTATGACTTCTATATCATGGATTATATAAGCAGCGATCCCGGCTCGCCCACTGCGGAGACGGATAAATACTTTGCAGACCGGGAGGTATTCTCGGAATACATGGTACGGGGCTGCTACGATGCCACCCTCAACGACCTTGACGGCTCGGACAAAACAGTTGCCGAAAGCCTCATGCGCGTCAAAAAGGATAATTTCAAGAACATACATATAACTGTTCTTGCCATTGACGAAACGGGATATAAAAAAGCAGAGCTGGACAAGATCACGGGCATGAGCTATGAGGAATTCAGACAGAAAGACGGCGCATTGTACAATAACTCGATATACGGCGAATTTACAGATTACGACGAGAAGACCAATGAGCCCGTAGCAAAATACGAAAAGGATTACACCGAGCTCGGAAAGGCCTGTACCATTACCAACTACATAGGCGACTCCTTCCGGATCATCGGTAAGGTCTCATGCGGACTCGACGACGCATTGGTCATAATACCCATTGAAAAATCCACAGAAGACTATATGACCTACGACGTAATGCTGAAGGTCAGTGACCGTCAGCATTATGATGAAGCAGAAAGACTGATCAATGAATTTCAGGATAACGCAGTCTGCTTCGACGTGGAAAACCACTACGCAGAGGGCACGGGACTCAGTACCCTTGTGACCGCTGTAGTAAAGATAGTTATATCCTTCCTTATATCGATCTGGCTGGTGGGCATACTCTCAATGATAAACTCAGTCAACACCAGCGCACTCAACAGGAGCCGCGAGCTGATGATGCTCAGGAGCGTGGGAATGACGAGGAAACAGCTCCGCAAGAGCATTATCCTCGAAACCATCATGTTCTCGGCTACCGCAGCCGTAACGGGTACCATACTCGGCGTGATCGCATATCTCACCGTCCTCTCGGATGAACCGCAGAAAAGCCTGATAATAATACCGGGAGTGGTGGTGCTTTCGCTTGCGGTAAACATCATCATTTCCCTCGCCGCAGCCATACCTGCTGTAAGGACGCTGGGCAGAGTGGAATCCATAGCCCGCGCTTCAGGCGAATAATAAAATAATACGGGAGTACAGACATAATAGTCATACTCCCGTTTTTTATGATATAAAAACAAAAACAGACTCTCTTACGGAGTCTGCTTTACAGGGACAGAAACGGAGGACGCCGCAAGGAGAAAGGCGTCCTGCACGTATATTTGCGAAAAGGGAAAAGCAACATAGCTATAAGGAAGGGGATTTTTTGATCAGGATTTTGGATTTTTTAAAATTAAGATAATTATTGAGAAATAGTTTTACGGACTTATAACTACATTGCTCCTTTTCTGACTGACATTCCGAACAGTCTGTAATTATCATAACGTATCCCTAAGCAAATTTCAATATTTTTTCGCGAAATGTCGTTTTTCGAGCGTGAAATGCTGTTATTTCTTTACATTTCGTTCACACTATTTCCGTTTTGGTGCTGTCTTCAGTGTTCCATACAGTAATATATTACTGCCTGCTGCACCTCGAGAAGTGCCTTTTTGAAGCCGTACCCGACGAAGTATCCCGAGTCGATGACATCTGCCGAGACCTCCTCGCCGCGGTAAAAGGGCGGGCAGGGATCCAGCACAGCTCCCCTGTTGGCTTTTTTCATTGCCTCGAGCGTGACCCGACAGTTCCCGAAATCATCAAGAACGTCCGAGGACAGGCTGTCCGTGCATACAATATCCTTTCCGACAACCGCCTCTGTAATGTCATAGTATACCCTTGTATCGGGCAGCTCGCAGCCTTTCCCGCAGCACTGCTCCAGCTCAAAGCCCATGACCTGAGCGGCCTCCTTCCATGTAAGGCCTATATTTCCGCATTTGCCCACAAACAAATACCTGTCCCTGCGGAAGTCCTTCCTGATCTTAGACAGGGAATACATATCAGTGAGTATCTCGCAGGGGTGACTGATGTCTGTCATGGCACTGATAAGGGGAGCATGAAGGTGCTCCGCCATTTTTTCGAGGAGCCCAATATCCCTGTGACGTACAATGACGCAGTCCGCCCAGTTGTCAAGATAGCCGCACACGTCGCGTATATCCTCTTTTTTATCGAGGGCCTCTGTCGGAAAGAGTATGCACTGTCCGCCCATAAGATATATTCCCTTTTCAAAGGAAATACGTGTCCGTATACTCGAAGCGGGAAAGAACATGACGACGGTCCTGCCCTTCAAAAAGCTCCTGTGAGCTCCCTTTGCAATATCATCCGCTATACCGAAAATAACGTGTATCTGCTCAGCGGTCAGATCGGTAAGCCTTAGCATATCCATATCATTTCCTCCTTATGTACATTATCTCACGGAGCTCCCTGCCCCCGATGTTATCTTCAATAAGCTCATCGGTGCATATGAAGCCCTGTCCTTCATAGAAGCGTCTTGCCCTTCGGTTTTCCTCAAGCACCCAGAGGAATATGCGGTCATAGCCGAACTGCTCCAGCTGAGCCGTACAGTATCCGAAAAGAGCCTTGCCAATGCCTCTGCCCATATATCCGGGCAGAAGATACAGTGATACTATCTCGCCCCAGCCGCTGTATTTTGCCAGGCGTGACGGACAGAAGGCCGCTGCGCCGACTATCCTGTCTCCGTCAAGAGCGATCACATCGGTCCTGCCGTTTTTATTGATGCCGTTTATCCACCTGCCCGAGGGAATTCCGTCAAGATAGTCCTGCGGTATGATCCCCCTGTAGGCATATTTCCAGCTCTGCTCGTAAACAGCGCTTATATCCGCGAAGCAGTCGTATTTGTTTACCGGTCTTATCTCCATTCTATCCCTCCTCCGGAAAAACAAATTATATCACATAAACTCCCCCAAGTCAACACCGAATGACGGAAAATGTCGGGATATGAAGGCTGAAGTCGCATAAAAACCGCTGTTTTTCCACTCCGTCAATATTTTATACTTGATTTTTTCTTCAACCTGTGATAAGATAGAGTAAAACACCAAAGGGGGCGGTGACTATGGGAACATCATACAGATACAAGTGCGACGAATGCGGCTATGAGGAAGAGTTCTTCACAGGCGGCAGACTTATGACCAAGGACTATCACAAGCGTACCGAGGAAGCGGAAGAAGAGCTCAGAAGCGCCGCTCTGTACGGCAGATACGGAGAGACCTTACAGCATATGATGAAGTTTGAACGTGAAAAGGTCTATATCAACTGCGATACGGATCTTTATCAGTGCATGGACTGCCGTAAGTTCTCCGTACAGATCGCAAAGGAAATATACATGAACAGCAAAGACTATACTCTCTCGGTGGAATTCAGGCACGAATGTCCTTCCTGCCACTCCTCCATGCTGAGAAAGAGCCGCGGCTCAGTGACCTTCTGCCCGAAATGCAAGAGATTTACCGCACAGCTGATAAGCCTCGGTAAATTCGAGTGAATACGAAAAGCGCCTGCTGAAGCAGGCGCTTTATTTTATTTATATTCTTCCCACCAGCGGGTGTTCTGTTCCGTTATACTTCCAATATCAAAGGTATGGCCTATAGGCGGAAAAGCAGCGTAAACTCCTGCGGCTGCGGATTCCTCCGCAATATCCTCGGCAGGCTTGTACCATGGGAAATTGCCGTAAAGATAAGCTCCCCAGTGAACAGGCACGAGATACTTCGCGTGCATATCCTGCGCCGCCCTGACTACCTCATCAGGTGCCATATGGGACCATGCAGGAGAGTCCTCGCCCGAGTCGGCAAACATTATATCCGGCTCACCGAGCCTTTCGTATATTCTTGTGAAAACATCATAATAGCCCGTATCGCCCGTAAAATAAACACTGTATGCGCCGTCATTCAGGTAAAAACCGCCCCAAAGCGTTGCGTTGCGTTTCATCATGAATCTGCCCGAATAATGCATAGCGGGGGTGAGGGTACAGGTAATACCATTAATATCAACGCTGTCCCACCATTTAAGGACGTGTATTTTGCTCCTGTCAACTCCCCAGCCCTCAAGGAGTACATCAACACCGAGAGGAACGATATACGCGCCTGTCTTACTGTCTATAGCCCTGATTGTTGCATAATCAAGGTGATCGAAATGGTCGTGGGAAATGCAGACAACGTCAATTTCCGGCATATTTTTAATATCAACAGGTACATCGGAAAATCTTTCGGGAGTGCCTTTTATCTGCAAAGCCTTGCCCTTTTTAACAAGGACAGGATCGATAAGTATATTCTGCTCACCCATCCTGATAAGCTCGGAAGCGTGTCCCAGCCATGTCACACTGAGGGTTCCCTTCTGCTGACGGGAATCAATATCAGGCTTTTCCGCAGGGATAGCCTTATCAGGGAGCTTCTTCACACTGTCTGAATTATTGGTACTGTTTTCAGATGTATCATCTTTTTCATTATGGAATATCCCGTCATAAAAAAGCTCCGTAAGCTCCGAATATCCTGCCTGCTGCTTTTTACCGGGATATTTTCCGACAGGCGCAGTAAAGTACCTGAAAAATATAAATCCAATCATACCAAGCAGTAAAAAAACTGCCAGAATTATTGTAATTACCTTTTTTGCACCTGACCTTTTCATATCTTAACCTCCGGTAAATATTAAAAAGGACTTCCGGTTATACAGAAGTCCTTTGGCTCCCCCTGCCCGGCTCGAACGGGCGACAACTCGGTTAACAGCCGAGTGCTCTACCGACTGAGCTAAGGAGGAACATATGTGTCGGCACTGATCTAGTTTCCCGGGCCGTGACCAGCCAAGTATCGTCAACGCGAATGAGCTTAACTTCCGTGTTCGGAATGGGAACGGGTGTGACCTCATTGCCATAAGCACCGACT
>JAFWSI010000010.1 GCA_017519415.1 Ruminococcus sp. | reverse complement strand
ACACCGCACGACCCCTGTGCGTCAGATGCGAAGTCCAGGTTTTCGTCAGATTGCCTAAATTCGACGCAGGCGGGCTGGCGCCCGGCAAGGAGAATTTGGGTAATATGACGGAAAGCTGGCAAGCAGATGGCGTGCAGAGGCTTCAGCCGCGGGTTGTGCGGTGTTGCCTTAATACCCCGAAAGGGCAACAATTATAAAAAAAGAGGTAATACAATGAAACGAGTTATAACCTACGGCACCTATGACCTGCTGCACTACGGTCATATCAATCTTCTGAAGAGAGCCAGAGAACTGGGCGATTATCTGATCGTTGTGCTTTCGACGGACGAGTTCAACTGGAACAGCAAGCACAAGAAATGCTATTTCTCCTACGAGAAGAGAAAGCAGCTGCTTGAGGCTATCAGATATGTGGATCTCGTTATCCCCGAGGAAAACTGGGAGCAGAAGGTGAGCGATGTTCAGCTCTACAAAGCCGATGTTTTCGTTATGGGCGACGACTGGAAAGGCAAATTCGATTTCCTAAAGGATTACTGCGAGGTAGTTTATCTGCCCAGGACTCCCGAGATCTCCACCACGCAGATAAAGAAAGATCTTGAGACCAAGGGGGAGAAATAATGAAAAAAAGCCCTGCAAAATACACGCACGATTTTTTCAAGGAAATGCGAAACGAATTCTGGCGTGCCAGAGCCAGGTATATCAGCTATTATGACAAGCTTCCGATAGATGAAAAAGCCATACTCTTTGAATCGCAGAATTCGACCAAGCTGGATGGAAACATTTTTTACTTGCTAAAATACATCGCATCCGATAAGCGTTACTCAGGCATGAAGCTGTATGTATCGTCGTGGGGGCGCTACAAAAAAGAGATAAATAATCTGCTTGACAATTACGGGATCGAAAATGTTCAAATCATTACATATGCTTCTGATGACTACGTCAGAATACTTGCTTCGGCAAAATTCCTTTTTACAGATGCGACCTTCCCCAACTATTTTATCAAGCGAAAAGAACAGGTCTATCTCAACACCTGGCACGGCACTCCCCTCAAAGCAATGGGCAGGAGTATACATAACGATGTGAATTTCGGAAACGTTCAGAAGAATCTGATTGAAGCCGATCTCCTTCTCTACCCTAATGAATTCACGCAGGAAAAGATGGTAGAGGATTTTATGCTCAAGGATTTAACCAAGAGTGCAAAAACTGTCCTCGCTGGATATCCGAGAAATGAGGTCTTTTTTGATAAGGCCAGGGCTGCCGATGTCAGGAAAGAGCTTGAACTTGAAAACAAACGCATCTATGCCTATATGCCAACCTGGCGCGGAACAGTAACAAGCATCGGCAGTTCAAAAGCTGATGCATATATGCTTTACTATCTCTGCGAGCTCGACA
The DNA here is from genome assembly GCA_017519415.1 of Ruminococcus sp. Taxonomy (GTDB): domain Bacteria; phylum Bacillota; class Clostridia; order Oscillospirales; family Ruminococcaceae; genus Ruminococcus. The sequence goes on along the minus strand of JAFWSI010000010.1, from coordinate 5,740 downwards.
AGCTGCTGACCGATGATGAGATAATGTTCGTCAATATCCACCCGATGGCTACTCACGCAAAAGCCGGCATCACAACAGGCGGTATGAAGCATATCCGTATGTTCCCCGAAGGATATGAGACCTATGATTTCCTTAACTGCGCCGATGTTCTTGTGACCGATTATTCCAGCGTATTTTTTGATTTTGAATGCACAAGGAAGAAGATCGTATTGTTTGCTTTCGACAGAGAGGATTATCTTGCCGACCGTGGTATGTATCTTTCTCTCGACGATCTCCCCTTTCCTAAGGTGTATGACCACAAGCAACTGCTCAGTGAGCTGAGAAACAAAAGCATCGACTATGATGACAACGCTTTCTATGATAAGTTTTGCCGCTATGACAATGCATCGGCTTCAAAGCTGTTAAGTGATTTTACGGTCTTCGGAGACAAAAACGGTCTTGAAGCAAAAACAATAGTCGGCAACGGCAAAGAAAATGTTCTTATATACGCCGGAAACCTTGCCAAAAACGGACTTACAGCCTCTCTTAAATCTCTGCTTTCAAACATAGACCTTGACAAACGGAATTATTATGTTTCCTTCTGTCAGCACAAGGCAAAGAACAACGGAGATCAGCTTAAGGATTTTGACCCCAGAGTCCGCTTCTGCTCTGTGGCTTGGACAGAGACCTATTCTCTCAAGGACAGAGTACCGCGAGTACTGTACAATAAGAATCTCATGTCTGCCAAGCGCTACTCAAGCAAGATCGACAAAAGGATCAAGCAGAATATCGAACGAAGCTACGGCCATGTGAAATTTGATTGGGTCATCCAGTTCTGCGGATATGAAAACGATCTTATAATGCTTTACAGCAAATTCAATTGCAAGCGGACGATCTTCGTTCACAGTAATATGCTCGATGAGATCAAGACCCGCAAGACCCAGAGAAAAGATGTATTGAAATATGCGTACAGAAACTATGACAAGGTTGCAGTAGTATCTGACGGATTGATAGAACCGACCGCAAAGATATCCGGCACAAAGGACAATATCGTTGTCGTTCGCAATACGATCGATACTGTAAACATTCTCCGTAAAGCACAGATGGAGCCAAAGCTTGATGATTATACTGTTTGTTCGATCGCGGAAGACAAGCTGTATGGTATTCTCAGCTCCGATGACCCGAAATTTATCAGTGTAGGACGGTTTTCCCCCGAAAAAGGACACAACAGACTCGTAGGAGCATTCAATGATTTCTGCAAGAAGCACAAGAACGCACGTCTTCTGATAATGGGTGGGCTTTCACGCGGGAACGCATATGATGAGCTTTTAGCAAGAGTTAATGAGCTCGGCCTTGAAAACAACGTTATCCTGCTGCTTAATGTCTCGAACCCATATCCCATCATCAAAGCCTGCAATTATTTCATATTGAGTTCTTTCTATGAAGGGCTTCCGATGGTATTCTTTGAGGCAGATCTACTTGGCCTTCCTATAGCATCTACCGATGTTCAGGGACCGCACAATTTCCTTACGCAATACGGCGGCACCCTCGTCGAAAACTCCGAAGAAGGCGTTTACGACGGCCTTTGCAAGCTCTATAGCGGCGAAGCCAAATGCCTCGGCATCGACTACGACGCCTACAACAGAGAATGCGTCAATGAGTTCGAGAGCCTGTTCAGATAAGAAAAACACCGTCTGCTTTGGCAGGCGGTGTTCTTTGTTATCAGGTCATTACCAGCCCATATCCGTCTTGATGAACTCGGCTAGGAGCTCGGCGGATTTGGTATGGGTCTTGTCAGAGGGGTGCCAATCGGCGGCGATGCCGTCCTCGGCGGAATTCTGGATCGGGAAGTCAAAGGTCCTGATGTTGCTGTCGCCGGTCTCGGCGGTGTATGCCTCGGCAGCAGCCTTCACAGTCTCGCAGAGGGTGGTATCCATAATACCCAGTGTGCAGTAGATGCGGGCATCGGCATTTTTGGATCGGATATCCTTCAGGAACTCAACGTAGTGGGTCTTGTAGTCATCCATCTTCTCGGCGTTGCTCTTGGTGTAGCTGGCGTCGTTGGTGCCGAGGTTGATAACTATCACCTCGGGTACGAACTTTGAGAAATCCCACTCAATATCCTGGGGCTTCTGCGAACCGAAGCCAGCCGCATAAGTAAACCCGTACTTGGAATAATAGGTGGGGACGAGCTGGTCAGCGTGCTTCTTTCCGTCGCCGGAATAACCGGAGATTATACCGTAACCGCTGAATGAGACCAAGGTGTAATCGGCATCCAGCAGCTCTGCGGTCTTTATGGAATAGCTCTTGGTGCAGTCCTCGGTGGAGGATGAGAAGCTATGGTTTGCATCCTCATCGTCAACTCCGTAGCCGCAGGTGATGGAGTCACCGATTATCTCGATCTTATGCTTTTTCTCGGCAGCGGGGGTGATGGTGCCGCCGTTCAAGTTCATCATGGATATGCCGCAGCAGGACTGCGCACACTCGGAAAGCTTGACTACCTTTACATTAATGGGCTCGCTGCCCTTGCCCTCGATATCAACCATCTCGCCGCCGGAGGGAGCCATGAAGTCCTTGACCCTCTCGCCATCAACGTAGATGCCTACTCTCGATCTATCCTTCGGGCCGCCGGCATTACCGACGATGAACAGGGTGAGCTTATCACCGGTATAGTCAAAATCGGCACCTGTACCGGACAAGCCCATCCAGAGCTTTCCATCGTCGCTCAGATACGTTCTTCCCAGCAGCTTGACATTCTCAAATACATTCACCGGTGCATCCTCCTTGCTTTCATTCGACCCTGACTGAGCCCCCTCCGACGAGGACGAGCCGCAGCCGGTCAGCAGCGAGAATGCCATCAGTCCCGACAGCATCACAGCCGCAAGTTTTCTCATTTTCATAATATCCCTCCGTAAGCATTACTGCTTTATTCTCACAACTATTGTACCATATTCTTACACGGCGTGTCAATTGGATGTTTTGAAAGTATAGCTTTATTTTATCCTCTTGTTTATCCACCCGCTGGAGGACATATGATATTTCACGGCGCAGAACGCAGCCACCGCTCCGCAGATATAGAGGGAATACTCCGCAGCTGTCTTGACGCAGGTCTCGGCATACTCCTCGGTGCTGCCGGAGCTGATATAGGAAAGGAACGCCCTAACAGGCGTAAGCTCCCCGTCATAGACGTTGAAGGCATAGTAATACACAAACGCCACACCCAGCGCAGAGGATATGAGATAGAACACCGTATGCTTGACAATGGCAGTCACGCTTTCGGGCACGAAGCTCAAAGTGGAGACCAGTACAACTCCGGCCCAGATGATATACTTTAGAAAGGAATTATAGTTATCGTAGGCCTCATAGCTGTCGGAGATGAGGTAGATATACAGGAACACTCCGATATTCAGCGCCGTTCCCAGCAGAGCCCAGAGCGGAGCCAGTTTCTCGAAGATATTCTTCTTCCGCTGCATCATTGCGGACATAAGCGGCTCCCCTCCTTATTCATCCAGCTTGAGCACAGACATAAACGCCTCCTGCGGAACCTCGACGGTACCCAGCTGACGCATACGCTTCTTGCCCTCCTTCTGCTTTTCAAGCAGCTTCTTCTTTCTGGTGATATCACCGCCGTAGCACTTGGCAAGAACGTCCTTGCGCATAGCCTTTACGGTCTCTCGGGCAATTATCCTGCCGCCGACGCAGGCCTGTATAGGCACCTCAAACAGCTGGCGGGGGATATTCTCCTTAAGCTTTTCGGCGATCCTTCTGGCTCTCGGATATGCCTTGTCGGTATGCACGATGAATGACAGCGCATCCACCACCTCGCCGTTGAGCATGATATCCAGCTTGACCAGCTTCGAGGGCGCATAGCCGATCATTTCGTAATCAAAGGATGCGTAGCCGCGGGTGCGGGATTTGAGCGCATCGAAGAAATCGTAGACTATCTCGTTGAGGGGAAGCTCGTAATGGAGCTCAACACGGGTCTCATCCAGATAGGTCATATTCTTGAACACTCCCCGCCTCTCCTGACAGAGCTCCATTATATTCCCGACGAATTCCGAGGGGGAAAGTATATCCGCCTTAACCATCGGCTCTTCGGCGGAGGCGATATTAACGGGGTCGGGATAGTTGGTCGGGTTGTCGATATAGACGGTGGAGCCGTCGGTGAGGTTTACCTTATAAATAACAGAGGGGGCGGTGGTGATAAGATCGAGATTGTACTCACGCTCCAGGCGCTCCTGGATGATCTCCATATGGAGCAGACCAAGAAATCCACAGCGGAAGCCGAAGCCCAGGGCTATGGAGGTCTCCGGCTCAAATGAGAGAGAGGCATCGTTGAGCATCAGCTTTTCAAGGGCGTCCCTGAGGTCGGGGTACTTGGCACCGTCGGCGGGATAGATACCCGAGAACACCATAGGATTGACCTTTTTATATCCGGCAAGAGGCTCTGCACAGGGGTTGTCCGCATTTGTGACGGTATCGCCCACCTGAGTATCGCCGATGTACTTTATCGAAGCTGCGATATAGCCTACCTCGCCGGCATGAAGCTCTCCAACAGGGACAAGATCGGTAGCGCCCATATAGCCTATCTCGGTGGTCTGGAACTCAGCGCCCGTGGCAAAGAGCCTGATCCTGTCACCCACCTTTACCGAGCCGTCCTTGACTCTTACGAACACGATAACGCCCTTATATGAATCGTAATAGCTGTCGAAGATCAGCGCTTTGAGGGGTGCGTTCTCGTCGCCCTTGGGTGCCGGGATATCGGTGATGACACGCTCCAGCACCTCGCGGATGTTGGTACCCATTTTGGCGGAGACCCGCGGCGCATCCAGGGCGGGTATGCCGATGATGTTCTCCACCTCTGCACAGACCCTTTCAGGGTCGGCTGAGGGCAGATCTATCTTATTGACTACGGGCAGCACTTCAAGATCGTGCTCGATGGCAAGATAGGTATTGGCAAGGGTCTGAGCCTCGATGCCCTGAGAGGAATCCACAACGAGGATAGCGCCCTCGCAGGCTGCCAGCGAACGGGAGACCTCATAGTTGAAGTCAACGTGGCCGGGAGTGTCGATAAGGTTGAAGACATAGTCCTCACCGTCGTCGGCACGGTATTTCATCCTTACAGCTCTGGCCTTGATGGTTATTCCGCGCTCACGCTCGATATCCATATTATCCAGGAGCTGCGCCTCCATATCACGGAGCGCTACCGTGTCGGTCAGCTCCAGGATACGGTCTGCAAGGGTGGATTTGCCGTGATCTATATGTGCGATAATGCTGAAATTTCTGATCTTACTCTGATCCATAAATACTCTCCTAAAAAAGTCATATATAGTTATTATAGCATATCACGGCGTTATGTTCAAGACATAGCGGGATATTTTTTTTGCACAATTATCCCCGCCTGCAATAAGGCGGATACCCATATAGAAGATTTACCCCGAAGCATTTGAATGTGCTTCGGGGCATCGTACATTTCATAGCTGCTAAGACAGATCAGAATATGTCAATTAAGCTCATACCTTGTTCCGTGGGACAATAACACAGCATCTGTTAATTCTACACATAATATCACTGTGTTTCGGTCATTAAGATCATTGTGCCCATTATCTATCCACGCTGCAAAAGCTGTTTTCAGTTTTGCGGCAATTTCAATGTTTTCTTCTTTTCCGAAAAAGCCAAGATCGGTGCCCTGTCCGTGAGCAGTAAACCATTCACCTGCAATAGCTATAACGGGATTTTTTTCGATCTGCCTGATTTTATT
>JAFWSI010000046.1 GCA_017519415.1 Ruminococcus sp. | reverse complement strand
TTCGTAGCCGAACATTATAAATTATTTAAATGTCCTTGCGGATACGCAGATCGCGGATCTGCTCCCCGCAATCGGACGATTATAACATAACGCTTCGCTTATATGTTATAATGTTCGTAGCCGAACATTATAAATTATTTAAATGTCCTTGCGGATACGCAGATCGCGGATCTGCTCCCCGCAATCGGACGATTATAACATAACGCTTCGCTTATATGTTATAATGTTCGTACAGGAATATATTGCGGCGCAGCCGTAAAAATAAATCAACAGGAGGAATAAAAAATGCCTTTTATCAATGTCAAGACAAACGTATCGGTTTCCGAGGAACAGAAGCTCAGTATAAAAAGCGCAATGGGCAAGGCTATAACAGCTATTCCCGGGAAGTCCGAGGGCTGGCTCATGGTAGGCATCGAGCCTGATTACGATCTCTGGTTCAAGGGAGAGAACGCCCCTGCCGCCATGGTGGAGGTATCAATATTCGGAAGCGCTTCTTCCAATGCTCTCTGCACCCTTACGAGCCATATCACGGGTATAATGACGGACAATATCGGCATACCGTCGGAAAGGGTCTATGTAAAGTATACGAGTACCAACGACTGGGGCTGGAACGGCTCGAATTTCTGAGGTGATTGATATGAAATTTAAAAGATTCTGCGGATTTTTTACAGCGGCTGTGATATGCGCATCTTCCGTAACCGCAGCAAGCTACGGAGATAAGGGCTTCCGCGCTTCTTCTGCCGACGAGTGGTATTATGCGGGAAGCACCTGCGAGCCTCTCCATGACACTTCGCGCGACGTTCAGAACGAGGGCGTAGGCAATCCTCTGAATTTCGGCGAGAGGAACACTCCCGCGGACGCTTCCGCAGAGGAGATACGCGCTATCAACCACAAAATGACGGTACAGGAGGTAAAATACGCTCTCTACAAGGAGATAGACGAGCACTGGGACCTTATCTCGACCCGTCTGGGACAGACCGACCGTGAAAAGATGTATGCTCTTTTCCTGGGACTGGGCTCAAGAGAGTCAACTCTCGGTGAGGGCAAGATCGGCTCCGATCACGAGACTGCATATGAAGACGGCTGGGGAGTAAATTCCGCCCATGCCTACGGCACCCTGCAGACAGCCGTTACTGCTTTTGCGGACTGTGATCCCAAATTCATGCCCGAGGACAATGTACCCGAGATGTTCCAGTATTCGTTCACACCCTCCAACTTCTATGACTGTATCATATCCAATCATATGGGTATCAGAAAGATACTCCACTTTGCGGAGATATGCATAAACGAGGAAGGAATGCACGGCTATCAGGTAATAAGGAACAGCCTCAAGGGCTTCAACACGGGCTGGTGCTATATGGCGGACGAGGGCGCTTACTCGACCTATGCTGACGAGATATGCTCCATGGCGCAGTTCTACTACTATGAGGGACACCTTTACGATAACGTGTTCACATGGACTTCTGCACAGGGCAAGATGGATCAGTACCGTACTGCCGACCGCTGGGACTGGTGGGGCGACGGCGAGCCCAGCATGGCTCCCATAGAGGATAAGCCCCCGGTTACAACAACAACAACAACTAC
>JAFWSI010000045.1 GCA_017519415.1 Ruminococcus sp. | reverse complement strand
TCTTCTGACTATCACCACAAGAAAAAATCTGCACCTATCGAGCCGGAGCTTTCATACTGCTCCGAGACAGGTGCGTGGACGTATCATGGCGTATCTGAACACCATATCGGTTCAAAAGCATTCCCGTGAGTTTGATATACCCTTTGACCGTCAGCAGCTTGCGGACTACCTCAATGTGGAACGGTCTGTGCTATCAAATGAATTGAGCAAGATGCAGAGAGACGGACTGATACGATGCAGGAAGAACCATTTTGAGATCATATGAGGAAATGTATATCACGGAAGAGTTGCATGAACTGCGAGCGCTATCTGATTATTCCTGTTAACGTCATTCGCTTGTGACTACCTCTCCGGTCCAGTCGATAATTCCTCCGAACTCGTAAATGTTGGTATATCCCATATCAGCCAGCTTCTGCGAAGCTTCCTTGCTGCGCCGACCGCTTCGGCAGTATATGAGAATGACCTGGTCGAGGTCGGGCAATTCCTTTGGCTGTTCCGTACCGATAGACTCGTTGGGAATAAGTATCGCACCGGGGATATGACCGCTGTCGTATTCGTCCTGACGCCGCACATCGACGATAATGTGTCCGTCGTCAGCCTGCATCATTTCCTTAGCCTTTTCCTGCGTTATCTGCTGATAGGCCGCCGCGGCAGAAGCCGTTGTTGTCTGGACTTCCGACTGAGCACTTTCCGACGAACTTGCTCCGTTTCCGCAGGCTGTCAGCAGCATACATAATACGGCGAAAATAGCAAGAACTGCTCCCCGCGATTTTGAGTTTCCCATAACAGGTGCCTTCTTTCTTATAGTTCTTTAAGCTTCCCGTCCACAAAGTAATAAATGTTCTCTTTCTTATACCCATATTTCGAGCCATTGACGCTGATATGCGGCTCAAAAGTGAAATAATCCACTGACGAAAGCAGTGCAGTGTTGCCATTTTCGATGTAAATACGGTCGTTTTTGTCCTTTACGATCGAGTGACCGAGATTGCCGAGAAAGTCAAGGTTGATAAATCCGCGATTAGTTATTAGCTGATTGATATGGAAATACAGTTCCTCAAATGTGGTCTGCGGAGTCGCAAAGCTGAGCATTTCAGCGTGAAGTTCCTCCTCCATAAGCAGACCGTTCCGCCACTCATCGCTGCGAATACTGCTTATATCATCAACTACTTTGCCGTCCTCGAGAATTATCGTTCTTGCGTAGTCGCCCCATATATTGTCGTTCTGCGGACTGAGATCGATCGTTATGATGTCATCCGGAGCAATAAGTCGGTCGGAGGTCACATACTCCCTGCCGGAGACTGATACTGTGGTCTCGTCACCTGAGAATACAAATGCACCAATATCCCAGTACCAGAACGAGTCTGCTCCCAACGCAAGCATTTTATCCTCGCAGAGGCGACGCACCTCGGGCAGCTTCACACCTGTATGTATCTCATTTTTTATGTATTCTATCGTGTCTTTCGCTATTTTCTGCACTTCGGAGTATTTCATATGATTGCCCTCTTTCTGTTCCGGATAATCCCTGATAATTACATTCTATCATTTTATCTGCAATAATGCAATGGTCAGTTGAAGAAATAATTGCTGATCCGGTGTTATAAATGAAGAATCCCTGTAATCAGACACAAATTTGCTCTGGTCACAGGGATACTGTTATTTTATTTCCTGTTCAAGATTATCAAACAGGTCAGAATCGAAGAAGTGTCTAAGAGAAATATCAAGCCCGTCGCAGATTTTCTTAATGGATACTACTCCGGGATTCTGACTTTTTTCATTCAGCATACTATACACAGTTGAAGGCGAAACACCCGAACTGTTTGCAAGTGCATTTATTGCAATGCCATGCTCTTCACACAGCTCTATTATTCTTTTTGCGACAGCTTCTTTAGCATTCATTACAATCACTCCAGCGTTTGGGATATATCGTATATCTAATATTACCAAACATCGGAATCAAATGTATGGGATATATCGCAAATTCAATTGAAATGTGTTATAATATACGATATATCCCATATTATGAAAGAGTGATTTTTATGACTTGTACGATCATATCAACAGGCGAGGAACTGAAGCTTGTCTGTAAAAATGAAAATGAACCTCCATATCCCGAGATAAAAGCAAAACTTCGAGAGAAGATATGGGAGCTTTACTGCAAGGGGTATGACAGGTTCTGGATTAACTGTGAGTATGGAGTGCCGCTGTGGTGTGGAGAGATAATAACAGCATTGGCTATGTACAACGACATCGAGCTGAACATTGCCATGCCCTATGAGGAGCAATCTACAAACTGGGTAGAGGAGCACCGTGACCGTTTCTTCAGACTTCACGCCGATTCGGATAATGTTGAGATCATTTCACATCACTTCACCGATGACTGCTATAAGCTTGCAGACGAGCATATGATAGATGATTCCGACCTGCTGCTTGTAGTCGGAACACACACTGATTGCTACGGAGCTTCCTACGCGAAAAAGAACGGCATAAAAGTCGAGCAGTTATTAATTCCTCTAACGTGAGTCATCAAGAATCTCTTTCAAAGGAGGATGTCCCTGCTGTCGAACAGCTCCGCCTCGCTCTGATACACAAGATATTGAAGCTGTGATATCTCCTGCAGGTCGCTGCGTTCAGCATTTATTACTACACACATACAAATTCTCCTATATTGATGCTCCAAGCTCATAAGCCTCTTCCAGTGCAGTGCTATTTTCAATGTCACCTATGTCTTTTACTCCGCGAACAAGTACAGTGCCGATACTTTCAAGCTTGAAGAAGTCCAGCACCATTTGGTACTGCATCAGTATCGGATCAAACAGATTCGGAAGCTCTGCTGCTCCTACAAGTAGAAGTCCGAGCTTTTTGATGTGGAACGTGTTTCTCATTGGAGTGTGAAGCCTGTCCACGATAGCTTTCAGCTGTGCGCTGATACTGTAGAAATACACAGGCGAGGCAATGACGACGATATCCGAATTCCTTAACTTCTCATATATCTGTACCATGTCATCACTCTGAAAGCATTGGTTGCCTTCGCGCGTGAAACAGCTGTTACAGCCTATGCACGGTTTCATATTATAGTCGGCAACCGACACTATCTCCACATTATTGTGCTCCTCAGCACCTTCCGCAAAGCTCTGCGCCAGCCGCACAGTATTGCCGTTTTTTCTCACACTGCCAACAAGGATTACTATGTTGCTCATTGCTATGCCTTCCTTCATTTATCGGTTAATTAACGCCCTTTCTTCGGATATTTCTTGTATATCTGCAACCTGTTGTTTTATAGTTCTCGCATCCAAAGAATTCGCCGAATTTACCTGTTTTATGTTTTAGCTTTCCGCCGCACAAAGGACAGATATACGCTTCTTGCTTCATTTCTTCTGCATACTTATCATGGAGCTCTCTCAGAAAGTCAGATTCTCTATCCTTGAGCGTAACAAGAATCACTTTCTTTTTAGCTCTTGTCATAGCAACATAGAAAAGTCGGCGCTCCTCAGCATCAGGAAATGGATCGCTGTTTTCAAGCAGCAGATCAAGAACAGGCGAATCCTGTATCTTGCTCGGGAAGCCCATTCTTCCGTTTTTATTATTCAGGATAAAAACGTAGTCAGCTTGCAGTCCTTTTGATTTATGAGCTGTAATATAACTGATATCAAGGTCGTCTCTCTTGGAGTATATCACTTTCGTTAAGCTGTTGCGATTATCATATTTATAGCTTAACTCGAGATTGTCCTCAAGCATTTTATTATCAAAGGAATATCGTCCTATCAGGAATACAGTGCTCCTGTATGGAAGTTCGTCCATTTTATTAAGCATGAACTGTACGGCGTATTTATCGGTATAGCCTTGAACTTCGCCCAATACATATTTCTCGACAGATGAGATACCGCGAATGTTCTTGCTGAGTTGCATGGGATTCCGCATTATGAATCCGCTTGTGATATCAATGAGCCTTTGAGGAAAACGGTATGTAGTTTCGATTCTGCTTATCTCAGACGCTCCCCAATATTTGGAAAAGTTCTGGATATAACCTATATCACTGCCTGCAAAGCGGTATATGCTCTGCCAGTCGTCTCCTACGCAGAACAAGTCATAATCATATGAATCACGCATAGCTTTCAGTAACTCATATCGTGCTCTGGAAATATCCTGATATTCATCAACAATGACCATTTTGTATTTATTCTTATATTTGCCGTCAAGCACATAATCGGTCGCTAAATTGATCATATCATTAAAATCGATCTCGTCGTTTTCGCTGAGATGATCGTTGTATCTGTCCCATATCGGAGATATAACATCAAGAAGGTATGCAACGTCAGCAAGATTGTACGCTGCTGCGTTCCTGCGCTTCATCTCTGCGATATCGTATCGGTTGCTCTTCATAAGATTTATTACGGTTTCGATAAGCTGAACAAGTCCGTCAATGACATTTGCATCATCCTCAGATATTTTCTTCCATATCTCTTCCTGTGAAAGAGGAGCAAGAGCAACACCTTTCTCCAGCAGCTTTTTTTCAAGAGCCGATGTCAGTATGCCTTCAAAGTTCTCATATGCATATGACTCTATCATTGTGGTATGATTTGCTTTATGAAGCTCCCTTTTCCATTTCATTGAAGCAACATAATCATTCTGAAAAAACGCAGGAGGATTTCCATTTTTGTCGATTCCGAAGTACTCTATGTATATATCATACTTCGGAAGGTAGAAATCAGGCTTGTACTGTCCGAACTCCTTAATTCTTGTATCTATTTTGTAGGGCTGCTCATATATGTAATCTACACCGTTGAGATATAAGAAATTAGCGATTTCCATTTCTCCGTAGCTTTTTACAGCTTCATTCTTCAATGTTACAGGAGGATTCTTTTTCAGATGCTCCTGATACTCCTGAAGCGTCTTGAAATCAAATTCAGACCTTATCATGAATTGTCGTCGCATAAGATATGCGTTCAACACTCGCAGGTAGTCTTTGTCCTGCATAAGTGATTCAAGCTGCTGTTTTATGAACTGACGTTGATTTAACTGCGATATCTTCGGTTTAATACCATTAACGTCGGAAATTATGTTCATTCCAAGCTTATGGAATGTTGAGGCTTCTATCGAAACTCCGGTCTCTTTATCAAGTCTTTCCTTCATTTCAGATGCAGACGCATTGGTGAAGGATAAGAGCAGTATTTCATCGGGGGAATACTTGTTGATTCCAAGCAGATATTTCACAAGTCCGACAATAGTAGTTGTCTTTCCTGTTCCCGCACCTGCAAGTACAAGATGGGTATGTACTTCCTTAGATATTGCAACAAGCTGCTGCCTGTCAAGATTTTTACCTTCGACTTCACCGATAACAGTATAAACAGCTGAAGCTCTTTCATCAGCTACTTGTTCATTATGCTGATTTCTTAGCTTTTCAAGATTATCTATCAATGACGACAGATGAGACTTTTTATTGATGAGCAAAGAGTAGTTTTCTGCCTTTTTTAGTTTTTGAAAACTTCCAGAATTCAATTCGTTTAACAAATCGATATTTCTATCTTTCCATTTTTCAGTAGCATCGGCAGTTATAAATCTCCTTTTATCTGAAAACAAAGATGTTATAGATTCAACAGATGTAGTTGCTCTATTAATCAAATCATTACATTTTTCATTTCGGAGTCGTTTCTTTTCCTTGATTGAGTCAAATATCCACATTTTTATCACAACCTATCTTAGTGCCGTTGATATTGCTTAAGTACTGAGCTGCGACATATTGACAATAAAGTTCTTTATCAGTAACCGACACATCAACAGGAATATATTCGCTAATATATGGAATCAGAAGGCGGAAACACCTGATCCCCCACAACGCATTTGATTTAGTATCGTTGTCAATAAACTCTTCTGTATATGATTTTTCATTGCTGTCTATAAGATATTCCATTTTCTCGTGTTCATATGATAAATGCGGAGCAAACTCTGGATTATATAATAGTTTAAAATAGTTGTCTTCATTAAATTGCATTCGCTGTAAATCGTTTTCGATTTTATGCAATTCATTTTCGATATATTTTAGAAAAATATCGTATTTTTCTTGCGTTTCTTTTGAAAAATGAGCTGCATAGAACATTAAGCACTGATTTATTATAGAATAATGTACTCTTGCTCCATTTTCATACTCAAAATTCTCAACAGCAGAAGGATACCGCTTTTCAAGTTCTTTATCCAATGATATAATATATTTTTCCATAGAGCTCATATCCAAATCAAGTTCCTGTTTAGCATAATCCGATTCCAATACCACAATTTGCTTTTCGATATTATTAGTAAGAATTGCAACGGTGTCAATAATAGTATTTATAACAGGGATAATATCCTTATCTATTGATAAAGGCTCAAAATATGACCGATTCGATTCGGGCTTGCACATTCTTTTGACATAATCACACGCTTCCTTTATTAAAAAGCCATCTATAACAGGATTAAATGGTCGTACATCTTCAAGATATACCGTTTCCGATTCTCCTTTGTCGTTATTGTAGATGGTATCAACTGGATGAGCTAAGATCAAACTTCTCAGAGTCCTAAATTTTAAAATTACACTCTTATCCGTAAAACATCGTTCTATCCTTTTTTCTGCTTTTCCACCTATACCAAGAAAATCATTGTTTATATCTATAATTCCCGTAACGATTACATCTATATTTCGAATAAGGAAACATAATTCAGCTGTTGATTGATTATTTCTGTCAAAAAAGCTTTGAATATCCTGTATAGCATTTTTTATTACGCAGAGATTAGAATTACATTTTATAGCACGTTTCTTCGCCTCCTTACTTGTACTTATCTCGCATAGGCGCTGGATTTTATCAACACAAACAGCATGCCTTTCCCACCACAAATCATAATCGATAATCATACACTTCACCTCGCACAGATCTTGAATGAACTCTTATTATAAAGTCAACGATTTTATAATTACTCTCTCTTAACGGGTTCCCCTCTGAATAATTCAGAGGGGAACTGCTATACATATGTTAAATCGTTGTTTTAAGCAACCGCATTATTATTGATACTTTCGATAGCTTTCTTGATACTCTGCCAGATACTTAAATCGGAGAATATCTCCACTACGCTGCCATTATCAGTGAACGGGGATTCCTGAAGAATCGACAAGTCTTTCATAACGCCGTTGCGAACGATATACTCAACTATCTGATTAACGAAGTATATCTGCTTACTGTCGAGGGCAGTATTGTTAAGGAAAACGGAGAACGCTTCCTTGGCTGCATTCATATCAAGTCCGACTATACCTCTTACAAATTCGCCGAGAGGCTTGTCCCCATACTCATTTGTATAATCCTCATGAGTACCGATATTACTCCAAAGTATCTTCTCAAGAGCAGCAACATCTTCTGCATTCAAAGGCTGATTGGTTTTCAACTTTGCAATAACCGCTTCATCCTGATGCTTGCGGATATATTCCTCTGCCTTGTACTTGTAGCCTTTCAGATCATCGTTATCAAGCTGAGATTCATTCCACTCCGGATCCATGATCTCATCATCGAAATTCGTTTCATATATGATCTTTCCGACAGGAATGTACTTTATAAGTCCGCGTATTTTTTCTCTTATGTTTTCAAAATCCTCAATGCCGCCACGTTCAATGATGTCAGTATTGAGTATCCTGTCAATAAGGTCTTTCTGTGCGGTGATCTCGGGAATATTGCCTACACTTGCAACAGCGCTGACCTTTTTATACAGATCAGTCTTGCGCCTTGAGTATTCCTTTCCTACAAGTATTGACAGCTCAATCCCATAGATCAACGCATCAAATCGTACAGCCTTCGGATCATCATCGTATGGAAGGATAAGCGGGGCTATCTCGTCGGCTACTATAAGCGTATCCTCAAACTTCAATGATGAGTAATTCTGCTCATCGGAATACTGTTCAACATATTTCAGATGCTGCCGCACAGCAAAGTTTTTGCGATTCAGTTCCTTGACACGTTCAGTCATATCCTCGACTAACGATTTTCTGAGAGAGATGAAATAATCTGTCTGGTAGGCTATATCCTGGAGCTTATATGCCATCTGAAATTTCAGCGACCATACCGCTCCTTGTAGACATATAAGGTTAGGTGTAGCCTTGCCTTTGTTCATGCGGAAAAACTCAAAGTTACCGCAGAAGTCAAAGATATAGAATTTGTTTTTGTCAACACCGTCTATAAGGTTCGGGCACAGTCTTGTTCCTCTGCCAATCATCTGCCAGAACTTAGCCTTACTCATCACCTTCTTGAAGAATACGAGGTTAAGTATCTCAGGCACATCAATACCGGTATCGAGCATATCAACAGAAATAGCTATCTGAGGCAGCTTCTTAGGATCAGAAAACTCGTCGATAAGTGACTGTGCATAGTTTATTCTGTTGTCGATGACCTTGGCATATCCTGCAAGTTTCGGATATTCGCTGTTGAATATTTCAAGTATCCTTTCTGCGTGATTATGATTGGCTGCGAAGATGATAGTCTTTCCGATTTTCTGACCATAATCAATCTTCAAACCATTTGTCATAATGAGGTCAAGTGCTTTCCTGATAGTATCCGTATTCATTACCCAGTTGTTAAGTGCTGACGGAGCTATCTTTTCGGGAATGTCGCCGTCCTCATCGACAAATGTATTTTCATACTGTTCCTTGTCCTCGTCAGAGAGCTCATCGTAAACGATTCCTTTTGTCAGGAACTTCAGCTCGGTCTCAACTGACAGAAAATCGACAAGATAGCCGTCCTGAACAGCCTGTGCCAGCTCATAACCGTAGGTAGGAGAACCATTTCCAAGCTCGAATATCTCATATGTATTCTTGTCTATCTCGTCCTTCGGAGTAGCAGTAAGTCCAACCAGCGGAGCATCAAAATATGTGAAAATATCGCGGTATTTATTGTATATGGAGCGATGTGCTTCGTCGCAGATTATTAGATCAAAGTGACCGCAGGTAAACAGCTTTCCCTCCTCATCGTGAACGGAATCAATACAGTTCATCATTGTGGGATAGGTCGAAAAGACACAGTGCGCATTATAGTTGTCCTTATCTTCGCAGAGATTGGTAACAGAGAGTTCAGGCAGCAGATTAACAAAGCTGCGCTTTGCCTGCGTGACAAGAGCGTTTCTGTCGGCGAGGAAGAGAATATTCTTCACCCAGCCCTTTTTCAGCAGCACATCGCAGAGTCCCACAACTGTTCGTGTCTTGCCCGAGCCTGTTGCCATAACAAGCAGCGCCTTACGTCTGTGTTTGTTATCAAAAGTATCACATACCGCCTTGATAGCGCCCTCCTGATAGTATCTGCCTGCAATGTCCTTATTGACCATTACATTCGCAAGGCTCTCACGCATTTTCTGGAGGTTGAACAACTTTTCAAGGTCTCGCTTGGAATAGATATTCGACACCTTTCGTTCGGGATATACATTGTCAGTTATCCTCGTTTCAAAGCCGTTTGTCAGGAATATCACAGGACGTCTGCCGAACTTCTTTTCAAGGATGTCTGCATAGAGCTTCGCCTGCTGACGTCCCTTTGATACGTCCACGCAGGTGCGCTTTGCCTCGACTACTGCCAGCGGACGACCGTCGTCACCGTAGAGAACATAGTCCGCATAACCGACCTCGGACTTGTTCGGCATACCTGGCAGCTCCACCTCGTTGAGCCAGTCTCTGCCCTCAGTCCAGCCTGCATCCCGGAGCATAACGTCGATATACAGCTTTCTCGTCTTGTACTCGGAAAGCTCCAGCGGCTTCTTGACATAGGTCTGCTCACGGTCAATACGCTGAGCGGTGAGCTGCTCACGGAGCTGAGCATTCTCGGCTTTGAGGACTTCGAGGTCAACATCGGGAAGGACAGGGGCAGAGCCTGCACTATGGGACTTGCAAAGCTCGGCATCGAACTCTCCTCCGCTGTAATCCTCGCCGTAGCAATAGGCGAGGAAGTCCGTGAACACAAACAGATTTTCAAGGCAGAGCAGAGCTTCCTCCTCGGTGCGCTTGGAGTTATCATGCACAGCTTTGTTGCCGCATTTGCGGATATAATCGAGCCTGTGCCAAATGTCATCGCCTGCGATCTCGCGGAAATCCTCGTTGTTGATGAGATTATTCAGCCTGTCATCGTAAGGAGTTTCAAGGGCAGAATCGGCGGAGTACATCCACTTGACCGCAAACTCCATAGCGCTGCGGCAGGTCTGGACGCATATATTTGCGTCGATACCAAGCGTTTTTTCGGCAGCTATGACGGTATCGGCGAAAGCCGCGAACTGTGGCTCGTTTTTTAAGAAGTCGAAGTTGGTCATAATATTTTCACACTCCTTACGGATTCTGCTATTTTTTTAGCGATAAATTTCGATTTGTCGGTCTGCTCTACAAAGGCGGCAAATTTCTTTTGTAGGGCAAGCGGAGGGACTGGGATAGTGAGCTTTGATAGTCTCTCCTTTGAGATATTGGACATTGATTTAGCAGAACCATTTGCAATATTCTGAATACATGGTCTAAATAAATCGTGGTTTATAAGCTGCCACAGATATATTTTATTACAAGAAGACTTTGCATTGAGCCTAAAAATCAAGTCTGGCATCATAAGTTTTTGAGGGGTACTGAACACATAAGCACTCATACCGACAAGCTCAGGTGTATTTTTTCTTGTAAACAATAAGTCATTGTCCTTAACTTCTGCGCTCTCATCAAATAAATCTTCATCTATCATAGCCTTATTTTCATCAGGCCTATATATTCCATAAGTTACAGCACTCAGTTTCAATATTGCAGGATTATCGCCTGTGCGACAATCGTTATCGCAGACATAACTTTTCCCGTTATCAATGCTTTCCAAGCAATCTCCAAGTTCACAACATTCCCAACCCATAGGGTTAGAAATCGGTTCCCCAAACATCTCCACAAACCGTGACTTGACAAGTACATCGAGCTTTTGCAAGATACCGCTACATAGCTCAATCAGTCTATCAATTTTCCGTAGATTATCGGATATTTTGCGCTGTTCATCTATCGTTAGAAGTGGCAGTTTCTCTTTTTGATAGTCCTTAAAGTAGATATGAGGAATAGTAGCACCTGAAAAATACTTTGCGAGGTTCATATATGTGACCGCATAGTATAGGTATTCCACGCAAACCATATCACTCGGAATAAGATACTGCATTGTCCCGATAACTGAGGTCTTTTCGGGCAAGAGCATTGTTCGACCAATTCCTGCACCGTCCTTAACCACAGCAATATAGGGCTTATCCTGATGATAAAAGTCAACATCTTTGATATATCCACTTGCACCATAGATACCATACGAGCCGTTATTCTGCTCTATGTCTTTCTGTGCTATGTTTGAGCTTCCCTTAGTGCAGACCTCTCCGAGTGTCACATACTTCTTCATGCTGCCACCTCCTCAGAGGTCAACAGCAACCGCCCGACAGACCGTGATTTGAAATCTATCCGATATATTTTCGGTGACTTAGCTTCACATTGTTCTGATCGACCATAGCATACTGCATCGTGGTGTCGATTTTACTATGACCGAGGAGTTTCTGAACCTGCTCTATGGGCATTCCCTTGTCGATAGCCCTTGTAGCAAGGGTGCGCCTGAACTTGTGAGGGTGAACCTTTGTAATTCCGAGTTTTCGCCCTAATTCACGAAGCCTGATCTCCACACCGCTGATTTTAAGGCGGCAATGTGGTTTCAGGAGTGACACGAACAAGGCAGGATCATCGTCCGTTCTCGAATCAAGGTAGTTTTTCAGGTGTATCTTTGTCCGAGCATCGAAATAAACAGGGCGTTCCTTGCTGCCCTTGCCGAAAACAATGCACTCTCGGCTCTCAAAATCAACATCGGCTCTGTTCAGCCCGACAAGCTCCCCAACACGCATACCCGTTGAGGCAAGCATATCAATAATAGCGAGATCACGCAGATTTTCACAGTTGTCACGCATACGCTCCAACGCTTCATCGGAATAGGTTTCCTTGACGGTCTTAGCCGATTTTATCTTGTGTATGCGCCGAACGGGACTTTTCAGGATATAGTCCTCGTCCTCAAGCCATGAAAAGAAGCTTGACAGGATACGGCGGATATTGTCGATATTGCCCTTACTGCAAGCATTATCTTTCTGATACTCCGCAAGGTACTCCCTCAGATCATCAGTTGTAATATGCGTGATATGCTTGTCGGTATCAGAAAGCATCTTGTTGATAGTGGATTGATAGTATTTCAGCGTTTTTTCGCTGCACCCCTCAATCCTCTTAGCATTTATAAAAGCGGTCAGCAGCTCTCCGTTACCCAATTCGGGAATATCTGCTTTTGCGCTGTTTTCTGTGATTTTTACATTCCACAGGTTACGCTCCAATACTTTTTGAAGCTGTAAAAGCTGGGCATTATCGAGGTAAGGGAGCATTTCCTGCGTAATGTTAAGTATAATTTGTTCTTTCATTTGGTACACCTCATTTGATTTTTGTGTACCAACATCCTGCTCCGGCTTAAATATCAGCCAAAATATTCCTGCATCAGTGCTTTTTTCAGCGTTTCAGCCTTTTCAAGCACCTGCTTGACTGCCAATTTCGATTTGTCGGTCTGCTCTACAAAGGCGGCGAATTGTTCTTGTAGGTCAAGTGGAGGAATATATACATATATCTGTTTAAGCTTGGTGACATTTATTCCCGCCATTATTGCACCTGAACTTACAATTTCAATTTGATGCTGAACATCACCACTATAGTGCAACTGTCTCATCATAAATTCAGGAATAACTATATTCTTATCAACTCTAATTCTTAATACATCTGAATGAATTATTCCGTTTTCAAGTGTTTCAGGAAATACAGCACAGCGGCCAACATTTCCTTTACGAGACATTGCAATATCTCCTTGTTTAATTGAGTAAGAATCAAGTTCTTGTGCCTTTGCTTTCGTAATAAAATGTGTTGGCATCGTTTTAAATTCAGAATTGATTTGCGGTATTTCCCATACAGCAATTCCTGATTCTGTATACTCGTCTTTGCTTAGCTGAGTTCCAAATGGTCCACATTTTATGTCGTCATTATTTGCACAAGCATCAATTAATCTGCACTTTTCCCACTTTATGTTGGGAGAAGCTAAGTCCCCAAACATCTCCACAAACCGTGATTTGACAAGCAGATCGAGCTTTTCAAGGATAGCGTTGCAGAGGTCAATTGTTTGGGTTACTTTGTCGAGGTTTGCTACAATTTCTAACTGCTTTTCTTTGCTTGGCAAGGGAATAAGCATTTTTCGCATAGTAGCTTGATTCAGTTTTTTTCTTGTTGCACCGTTGACCATTGAGCTAACGTCATAAAACATAATAGAATAGCAAAGATAGTCAACATCAATGCAGTCCTTAGCTTTCAAAACATGAGCATGATTATTTACCCAACACTTTCCCGATACACGATAAGCTATTGGTCTGTCTTTCGAGCCAAAATTACCGCCGTCCTCAGCAAGCAACACTAATTCATCATCAAAGATATAATCATCAACATAGTCTTGAATACCATTAGCTCCGTAGTATGGATATATTCCCTTTGTGCGGTCTTTAGCTGTTATAGGAACTCGCTGGCTATCAAGTATTTCACAAACATCTTCAAGAAAACAAATCATCATTCTTCCTCCATTGATTTCCCAAGTTTCTTTGATATGGAGACGAATAATGCAACAAGAAAGGAGGATGATAGAATAATCCAAAACAGAATAAAGAATCTATTGCTCATCTCAATGTTTCCGAATACTCCAAGCAAATAACCTAATGCGATTAAAACAAAAGCAAATCTATTTAGCCAAACATTATTTGTATATTCAAATGGTGTCGGTTGAGTTCTTCCCATAACAATAGTATTACCATCTAAATGAGTTTCTTTTTTCTTGTTTTCCTCTATTCCCTTTTTTATATTAATACACCAAAACTGGACAATTAAAAGAAGTGCGCCTGATACTTGAAAAGAAACTGCAATAATATATATTATTTCGCTTACACTCATAACAACCCCTCCAACTCCGACAGCACACCGCCAAGCTCCTTGTAAAGCCCGTCAAGGTCTGCCATTATCTCGCCCGTGGGAGGATACTCCACCGCCACATATTCGGTCTTCTTGTACTTGTTTATGGACAGGTCATAGTCGTTTTCAACTATCTCCTGCTTCGGCACGAAAAAGCTCTGCTCCGTGCGCTCCCTGCCCTTTTCACCGTCAAGGTTATGGAATCTGGAAATAATATCGGGAATATCGTTCTCGGCGACTTCAGCTCGCTTGTCATCAAGGGAGAGTCCGTCCGCCTTCATATCGTAAAACCACACCTTATCCGTGCCGCCGTGACCGGTCTTCGTGAATATCAGCACAGCCGTAGAAACGCCTGCATAGGGCTTGAATACGCCGCTGGGCATAGAAATAACGGCTTCAAGACGGTTTCGGTCTATGAGTTCCTTGCGTATGTCCTTGTGAGCCTTCGACGAGCCGAAAAGCACACCGTCGGGAACGATACACGCACAGCGTCCGCCAATTTTCAGCATTTTCAGAAACAGCGAAATAAAGAGGAGCTCGGTCTTTTTAGTCTTGCACATTTTCAGCAGGTCAGCCGAAACTATATCAGCGTCGAGACTGCCCTTGAACGGCGGATTTGCCAGGATAAGCGTGTACTTCTCACGGTCGGGATTCTGGTCGGAGAGACTGTCCCTGTACTCGATTTTTGGATTAGCAACGCCGTGAGTCATCATATTCATAGCGCCGATACGCAGCATAGTTCTGTCCATATCGAAGCCTGTGAACATTTCGTTCATATAGTGGAACTTCTTCTGTGCGTTGTAGAATATCTCTTCTTTGCGGTTCTCTTTCAGCCATTCGCCTGCCGCAACAAGGAATCCGGAAGTTCCGCAGGCAGGATCGCAGATGACCTCATCGGCAGTGGGCTGCATAAGAGCAACTATCATTTTGATGATGTGTCGGGGAGTTCTGAACTGACCGTTCACGCCTGCTGTGGACAGCTTCGAGAGCAGATACTCATAGATGTCGCCGCGAGTATCGGAGTTGAGATCTTTCTTTGACTGCTCGAATATCTCGTCAAGCTGATCAACAACTTTGGAGAATAGCTGCGGTGTTGGAACTTTGAAAATAGCGTCCGCCATGTACTTGGAGTAAGCTCCGTTCTTGTCATCGTGGAGGTTCTTGATGAATGGGAAGACGAACTCCTGCACTGTGCTGTACATTTTCTCCGCTGGGAAGTCGTGGAACACCGACCACTTGAGCACGCTGCCGTCAACTTCTCTGCCGCCGATGTCGATATTGCCATCGAACATGGACTTATACGGCAGGTCGAGCATGATAGCTTCCTTGCTCTTGGTGTTGTCGATGTCATCAAGGTCGTGTATGAACATGAGGTAGGTTATCTGTTCGATGACGTCCAGCGGATTGGTAAGTCCGCCCGTCCAGAAAGCCTCCCATAGCTTGTCTATCTTATTTTTTATAGTACCTGTGATCATATTGCTCTCCTAAAATGCTTATATTTATTTAATTATACCATATTTCGCACAATTATGCAATAGAAATCGTCGAATAAATGTGGATTTTCATCAACAGTCACTTTATAAACAATCCAAAGTCAAAATGAAAGAGAGACAAAATAAAAACCGCTTAGAAGGCTATTCTAAACGGTTTGTCATTGGAGCTTGTGACGGGACTCGAACCTGCGACCTGCTCATTACGAATGAGCTGCACTACCAACTGTGCTACACAAGCAACTATTAAATTTTAGAAGGAGACCTGAACATTACGAATGAGCTGCACTACCAACTGTGCTACACAAGCATTATTAAATTTTTGAATTTGTAAGGTGCTGCACTGGCTGTCGCTTTATAATCAGTCCGAGACCTGCGCATATACGGTCAGAAATAAGTTGTACTGCTCGCTTTCGCTCTCATTATTTCTTCCCTTCGCGAACTCCCTTCATCTGCCACCGGCAGCGGTCGTCTGCTCAGCAAATTCGCTGTACGGGAGCTGTGCTACATAAGAGCATTATATTTCGGCGAATTGCAGACGAAAGCGTACTTCTGCTCATTGCCAACGATACTATTATACAGTATCGGCAGAAAAAAGTCAATAGCTGACGCTTAATTTTTTCTTGTAGATGGTCATGCTGCCCGATTTTTTTCAGTTCTGCAATTGACATTGAATAGCGCAAGTGATATAATAAATTATATATGTATATTTGCGGCTGTATGCCGTATATGATATAAAGTTGAGAGTCGAGAGTTGAGAGTTGAGGGTTATTCTGTTATTATGTGAGTAAAGCGAATACATTCATTCTCAATTCTACATTCTCCATTAATAACAAGTTGGAGATAATTGAATTGATAAAAACAGTTAACGGTTTAAAGATAAACTACGAGGAAAAGGGCGAGGGCGACCTCATTGTCCTGCTCCACGGCTGGGGCAGCAATATCACCCTTTTTGCCAATATGATGGAGCTCCTCTCCAAGAAGTACAAGGTCGTGGCTATGGATATGCCGGGCTTCGGCAAGAGCGAGGAGCCCAAGGAAGTATGGGATGTGAGTTCTTATGTGCAGTTCGTCATCGACTTCCTCAAGGACTATGACACCAAGGAGGTAATGCTCCTCGGTCACAGCTTCGGCGGACGTGTCATCATAAAAATGCACAGCCGAAATGACCTGCCTTTCAAGGTTACAAAGGTGATCCTCGTGGACAGCGCAGGCATCATGCCGCCAAAGTCCAACAAAAAGACATGGCGCACACGCTACTACAAAATGGGCAAGACCGTCCTTTCGTGGGGCATTGTAAAGAAGCTCTTCCCCGACGCGCTGGAGAACTTCCGCAAGAAAATGGGCAGCGCAGACTACGCTGCGGCTTCGCCTATGATGAGAC
This sequence comes from Ruminococcus sp., assembly GCA_017519415.1. Taxonomy (GTDB): domain Bacteria; phylum Bacillota; class Clostridia; order Oscillospirales; family Ruminococcaceae; genus Ruminococcus. The sequence goes on along the minus strand of JAFWSI010000045.1, from coordinate 181,976 downwards.
AGGTCATGGTAAAGGTGGTAAACGAGGATCTGGAGCCGTATCTGCCTAACATAAAAGCGCCTACACTGCTTGTATGGGGCGTGAATGATACTGCCACACCGCTCTCCGACGGTGAGAAAATGGAAAAGCTCATTCCCGACGCAGGTCTTGTAAAGCTGGAAAACGCAGGACACTATTCATTCTTAGAGCAGCAGTTCACCTTTAACCGCGTAATGTGCAGCTTTATGAAAATAAGTGATTAGTTCCGAGTTATTAGTGATTAGTGCATAGTTATCTGTCATTTTAAATCCGTCCGCGCAAGCGGACACCACAACTAATCACTAACAACTAATAACTAATAACTCTTACAAGGAGATATATATGAATTTGGTTTTATGGATAATATACGCAGTCATTGCGCTGGGAGCGATCGTGTTTTTAGGGCTGAGAGAGTTCCATATGCTCCAGCTCAACGGCTACAAGACTCCCGAGCATTCACGCTGGATGAAAAAGAACGCAAGGCGCTATATACTGCCTGCGGTGCTGTTCATAGCGCAGTTTGCGCTGCTGGCGTTCCTACCCCTCAAATTCGGCTTCGGAGTTCCCTATATATGCAATAACAGGAACATTACAATATCCGTCATACTCACGGGCATACTTGCAGCTATGCACCTCGTTATCGCCATGCTGAACAAGCCTGGGAAGAAGTTTAAGAAGCCCCTCAAGTACACGGCACGCGTGAAGCGTATGCTCGTCACGTTCTTTATCCTCATCGCAGCATTTTACGCAGCAGCGTTCTTCTCCTCGGAATTAGTCGTTTGGGGCGGCTCAAGGCGGTTCATGAACAATCTGCCGTTTGTCATTGTCGGCTCTGCTTTGTACCTCACGCCAATACTTGTTCCGCTTTCCAACCTTATCAACAAGCCCGTGGAAAAGGCTGTCCAGAACTGGTATATCAACGACGCCAAGCGCATACTTTCCGAGTGCCCCACGCTTCATAAAGTGGGTATCACAGGAAGCTACGGCAAGACCAGTATGAAATTCTACCTTGACGAGCTTCTCAATTCTCAGTACAACACGCTGAAAACTCCCGAGAGCTTCAATACTCCAATGGGAGTTACAATAACTATCCGCCGCGACTTAAAGCCCACACATGAGTACTTCATCTGTGAAATGGGTGCGAGACGAATTCACGAAATTAAGGAGCTCTGCGGCATTGCAGACCCACATGACGGCATCATTACTTCCGTGGGACCTCAGCATCTGGAGACATTCGGCTCTATCGAGAACGTGGTAAATACCAAGTTCGAGCTTGCCGACCATGTTAAGGCTAAGGGCGGAAAGATATACCTCAACGGCGACAACGAGCTTATCCGCAAAAAAGCTCCCGAGTACCCCAATGCGGTGCTTTACGGACTTCAGGAGGGCAACCACTACCACGCAACTGATATAAGCGTATCCGACAGGGGCACGGAGTTCACGGTAACTGCTCCCGACGGCGAGACAAAGCGCTTCTCAATGAAGCTCCTCGGCGAGCACAATGTACAGAACGTTCTCGGAGCTATCGCTTACGCACACGGCACGGGTATCTCACTCGACAAGCTCACGCTCCCTGTCAAGCGTATTGCCGCAGTTCCCCACAGATTGCAGCTTCTCGACAAGGGCGGAAATATGACCTTTATCGACGACGCATACAACTCAAACCCCAGCGGCTGCCGCGCAGCCCTCAATGTCCTCGGACTTTTCGACGCCTGCCGCATACTGGTAACCCCGGGTATGGTGGAGCTTGGCGCAAAGCAGGAGGAGCTGAACTTCGAGTTCGGTCAGGAGGCTGCCAAAGCCTGCGACCACATAGTGCTCGTCGGCAAAAATCAGACAGTTCCCATATATAACGGTATCAGGGACGCAGGCTACGATATGGACAACGTTTTCGTTGCGGACAGTCTTAACGAGGCTCTCGCCCACGTAAACGCATATCAGACAGACAAGAAGAAGATAGTTCTTCTTGAAAACGATTTACCTGATAACTATTGATAAATGCGTAATTATTGTGTCCGCCTGCGCGGATAAATTATGAATGACACACTGTAGGGGACGCCGCCCTCGGCGTCCCGCGAAACACATTATATAACCAACGGGAGCCCGAGGGCGGGCTCCCCTACAAGCTAAGGGCTAAGGGCTCAAAAAAGGAGTAATTACAATGAAGATCAATCTTGCAGTTCTTTTCGGCGGAAGAAGCGTTGAGCACGAGGTATCAGTTATCTCGGCAGTTCAGGCTATGGCCAGCATAAACAAGGAGAAATACAACATTATCCCTGTTTATATGACCAAGAAGAGCGAATTCTATACAAGCGAAAAAATGCTGGATATAAACAGTTTCAAGGATATTCCCGCTCTTCTCGGTGAATCCACCGAATGCGTATTTGTCCGCAGTTCCGAGGGAAAGGTACAGCTTCAGAGCCTGAAAAAGAAAATGTTCGGTTCAAACGTTATCAGCGATGTGGACATAGCCTTCCCCATAGTTCACGGCACCAATGTTGAGGACGGCGCTTTGCAGGGCTATTTGCAGACTCTCGACCTGCCCTATGTAGGCTGCGACGTATTGGCTTCTGCTGTCGGCATGGATAAATTCGTAATGAAGATACTCCTCAAGGACGCTGGCTTCCCTGTGCTGGACTGCTGCCGTTTCTCCTCATACGAGATAAACGACATGGACAGAATGGTAGAAGAGGTTGAGAAGAAGTTCGGCTATCCCGTTATCGTTAAGCCTATCAACCTCGGTTCAAGCGTCGGTATATCCAAGGGCAAGGACAGAGACAGCCTTATCAAGTCTATCGAGGAGGCTTTCGAGTTCGCTGACCGTATCCTCATCGAGCCCTGCGTTGTACAGCTCAAGGAAATAAACTGCGCAGTTGCAGGTGACAGCGAGTCCGCAGAGGCCTCCGTATGCGAGGAGCCCGTACAGGCAAGCGGCGACGATATACTCAGCTACGACCAGAAGTACGTCGGCGGCGGCAAGGGCGGCAGCAAGGGCATGGCTACCCTCAAGAGAAAGATACCTGCCGATATTACTCCCGAGCAGGACGAATTCATCAGAAAGACTGCTGTTGACGCGTTCCGCTATCTGGGACTCAACGGCGTTACCCGTATAGACTTCATGATGGACATGGCAACTGAAAAGATATACATAAACGAGATAAACACTATCCCCGGCTCACTGGCGTTCTACCTGTGGGAGCCCAAGGGCGTGAAGTACACGGAGCTCCTCGAAAGACTTATCCAGCTTGCTCTCAAGCGCTACAGACAGGGGGAGAAGATAAGCTACACCTTCGATACCAATATCCTCTCCATGGGAGGAAGCTTCGGCTCAAAGGGAAGCAAGCGCTGATACCAAACAGCTAAGGAGGAGCGTATGATATTTCCGTCATTTATTCCCAAGGCGCAAAAGCTTACAAAGGAAGAGTAGTCGAGAACACTGTCTGGAACAATCTACCTTTTCTTATTATCGGGATTACAATCATACTTATCACAATTGCCATTGTCGTTTCGCCGAAAACCTATGAGAACGGCGTCGAAACCCGTCATCCGGACAACATCGGAAAAATAATAATGTTCATTCTTGCAGTGACGGTGGCAATAATGATCGGAAGATTTATCTATCTTGTCATTACAGCCTTTGCAATAGCTGGGAGGAAAAGAGCCTGAACCTGTCCTGTTTCGGTAGAGCCTGGCGGAAATACAGCGTTTTACAGTGCTGTGCCGCAGGATACCGAGAGTGTTCTCACAGGCAGATCCATATTCAAATATTATTATGAAGGAGAGACCTATTGGTTCATAGATCATGAAAATCATTGGTCCTCATCCTATGATCCGAAAAATAGTCAGATATATGTAGATCCCAATGAACCCGAACGGTATTATTAAGAGCAGCTGTTCAGCGAGAATGCAAAGAAGCTTAAAAGCTTCCTGAAGACACTGCTGTTCATTATGCTGATAATATTGCTGATCTGGGGCGTCGGAGTGATTAAAAACAGTAAACATTCAGTCTTAATACATCGGCTGAAATAAATAACAAGGAGGGTTTAAAATGACCGAAAAGGAAAAACAACAGTCAGGCGAGCTTTACAGTGCAAGCGATATGGAGCTCCTTACCGAAAGAATCAAGGCAAGAAAGCTCTGCGCGGAGTATAACGCTGCCGAGTACAACGATTTTCAGAGAAAGGCAAGGCTTCTTGAGAGGCTTGTGGCTTTCAAGGGCGAGGGAGTTACCTTCGAGCCCGATTTCTTCTGCAATTACGGCTACAACATCTTCATCGGAAACAATTTCCGTGCGGATTACAACTGCATCATAATCGACAATGCTGAGGTGACCTTCGGCGACAACGTCTTTATCGGTCCCAACTGCAGCTTCAATACCGCAGTCCGCCCTCTTGATCCCGAAACGAGGAATCAGCGTCTTGAAATGGCCAAACCCATAAAGGTAGGCAGCAACGTTGACATAGGCGGAAACGTTACTGTTGCAGCAGGCGTTACCATAGGAGATAATGTTATTATAACCGCAGGAAGCGCGGTCACCGAGGACGTGCCCTCGAACTGCATAGCTTCGGGAAATCCCTGCGTAAAGGTCAAGGAGCTTCCCGCATATGATTCGGGTACGGAGAAGGCTCCCGAAAAGAAGCCCGAAACTCCCGAAAAGGAAAGCAAGGGCAGGAGACTCATACTGGAGCCCGTTACTCCGGGCGCCTCTTCCGAAAGCAGCAAGCCTGCTGCACCCGAAAAGGACAAATTCCCCGGCGGTCGTCCCGAGCGTGACGGCTTCTCCAACAACGGCAGACCGGAGCGTGAGGGCTTCTCCAATAACGGCAGACCCGAGCGTGAGGGCTTCTCCAATAACGGCAGACCGGAGCGTGAGGGCTTCTCCAACAACGGCAGACCGGAGCGTGACGGTTTCCCCGGCAATGGCAGACCGGAGCGTGAGGGCTTCCCCGGCAACGGCAGACCGGAGCGTGACGGTTTCCCCGGCAACGGCAGACCGGAAATGGAGGGATTCCCCGATAACAGACCTCCCCAGGGCGGCTATCCCAACGGCAGACCACCCCAGGGCGGCTATCCCAACGGCAGACCACCCCAGGGCGGCTATCCCAACGGCAGACCACCTCAGGGCGGATTCCCCAATGGCAGACCACCGCAGAACAATTATCCCAACGGCAGACCACCTCAGGGAGGGTTCCCCAATGGCAGACCTCCGCAGAACAACTACCCCAACAGCGGCAGGTTCAATCAGCCCCAGCAGTGGAACACTCCCGCGGATAACGGCATGAGGAGACCCGACAACGATCCCTTCAGGAAGAAATAACGAAAGGAGAGGCGAGCCATGAACACGCTTCACTTCAAATATGCTGTGGAAATAGAAAAGACACGCTCCATAACACAGGCTGCGGAGAATCTCTACATGGCTCAGCCAAATCTGAGCAAGGCTATCAAGGAGCTGGAGAGCACCCTTGGCATAACCATATTCAGACGCACCTCAAAGGGCGTCATACCCACAGATCAGGGGCTCCGTTTCCTTGAATACGCCAAGCAGATACTCATACAGATAGACAATATGGAGGCTATCCATTCTCCCGACAAGCCCCGCAACAGCAGGCTGCGCATATCCGTTCCGAGAACGGGCTATATCTCAAAGGCATTTTCGGAGTATATCGCTTCCCTCAACAGTCCCGAGGACATGGAGGTATTCTTCTGCGAGACCAATTCCCTGAGGACCATCGAGAACGTCCGCGAGAACGGCTATGATTTCGGCGTTATCAGGTACAATACCGCTCATGAGAAGTATTTCATGGACTTCCTTGCGGAGAAGAACCTTGAGGGAAAGCTGCTGTGGGAGTTCGAGATGCTGGCGGTGATGTCCGCCGAGCACCCTGTTGCAAATGCCGATATAATCACCTATTCCGAGCTTTCGGGCAACTATACCGAGCTGGGACAGGGCGACGAAGCCGTGCCCTATGTATCGGGAGCTGTTGAGAAGCTCTATGCGTCCAACCGTCCCGCGGACGTTCCCGTGAGGAAGGTATATATGTACGACCGCGGCAGCGGACTGGATTTCCTGCTGACAGTGCCCCAGGCATTTATGCTGGATTCCCCCATGCCCGCAAGTCTCTGCGGAAAGTACGGACTTGTGCAGAGAAAATGCTGCTTTCCCGACAACAGCTTCAAGGATATGCTGATATATACCTCGGGGCATAAGCTCTCGGAGAATGAGCTGAAGCTGGTGAACCGTCTTTATGAGGTCAGGAACGAGAGTGCCTTTGCGGAATACAAGTGATATATCTCTTTTGATATGCAGCTATTCCGTGAGGGAATTGGCTGCGCAGATTGGATCCACACAAATAAGGACGGCTCAGGTCGTCCTTTTTTATTATTTCCCGTTCTTTTTCATTGGAGAAAAGCCAAAGTCTGACAGCAGTCAGCCTATTATTCGAAACAAGAATATCGATATTGGAATATCGATATTCTACTGTTATATTTGTGCAAAGCTTTGGTTTGTGATATAATAATCAATATATCCTGCAATGCCTGTACCGCCGGAAGTCAAGGGCGACGGCCGCGGAAGCTCCCGCATTGCAAATCTATCGTAAGGAAGGTATGGACTAAATGTTTGAAATTCTTGAAAAAAGAAGCCTCAACCCCACTGTTACCCTTATGCGGATAAACGCTCCCAAGGTAGCAAGAAAGGCTGAGCCCGGACAGTTCATTATACTCAGAACAGACGCTGACGGCGAGCGCATACCGCTCACTATCGCTGATTTTGACCGTCAGAGCGGCTCCGTAACTATCATTTTCCAGATAGTCGGCGCAACAACAGAAAAGCTCAATCACCTTAACGAGGGCGACTGCTTACAGGACTTCGTAGGTCCTCTCGGCAGAGCTACAGAGACAGAGGGCTTGAAGAAAGTGGCTGTCGTAGGCGGCGGCGTAGGCTGCGCTATCGCTTACCCCGTTGCAAAGAAGCTCCACGAGCTGGGCGTTGAGGTGCACTCAATAGTTGGTTTCAGAAATAAGGATCTCGTTATCCTCGAGGACGAATTCAGGGCTTCAAGCTCCAAGTTCGTTCTCATGAGCGATGACGGCACAGCAGGCGAAAAGGGACTCGTTACCGACGCCCTCAAGAAGCTCATCGACAGCGGCGAGAAGTACGACAGAGTCATCACTATCGGTCCTCTTATCATGATGAAGTTTGTCTGTAAGCTGACCAAGGAGTACGGTGTTCCCACTGTTGCTTCCATGAACCCCATAATGATCGACGGCACGGGAATGTGCGGCGGCTGCCGCCTTACAGTGGGCGGTCAGACAAAGTTTGCCTGCGTTGACGGCCCCGAGTTCGACGGTCATCTCATCGACTTCGACGAGGCTATGGCAAGAGGAGCTATGTATAAGCCCTTCGAGCGCCATGCCTACGAGGAAGCCTGCAATCTGTTCAAGGAGGTAAAGTGAAATGGCTAATATGTCACCTACAAGAAATGAAATGCCTGTACAGGCTCCCGACGTAAGAAACAAGAATTTCAGCGAGGTAGCTCTCGGCTATACCGAGGAGCAGGCTATAGATGAAGCTAAACGCTGCCTCAACTGCAAGAACAAGCCCTGCTCGACAGGCTGCCCAGTACAGATAGATATTCCTGCATTTATCGCTCAGGTAGCTGAGGGTAATTTCGCAGAGGCTTATAAGATAATCACAAAGTCAAGCTCACTCCCTGCTGTATGCGGCAGAGTATGTCCTCAGGAGACACAGTGCGAGAGCAAGTGCGTTAGAGGAATCAAGGGCGAGCCCGTTGCTATCGGAAGACTGGAGCGCTTCGTTGCAGACTGGCACAACGCACAGCCCGAAACAGCTCCCGAGATACCCGCAAAGAACGGTCACAAGGCTGCTGTTATAGGCTCGGGTCCTTCAGGTCTTGCCTGCGCAGGCGACCTTGCAAAGAAGGGCTATGACGTTACTATATTCGAGGCTCTTCACGTTGCGGGAGGAGTTCTCTCCTATGGTATCCCCGAGTTCAGACTTCCCAAGTCCATCGTTCAGAAGGAGATAGGCGGCCTCAAGGCTCTCGGCGTTAAGGTAGAGACAAACACAGTAGTGGGCAAGACAATCTCAGTTGACGAGCTCATGAAGGAGGAGGGCTTCGAGAGCGTATTCATCGGCTCCGGCGCAGGTCTCCCCAGATTCATGAATATCCCCGGCGAGAACCTCAACGGCGTATATTCCGCTAACGAGTTCCTCACCCGTATCAACCTCATGAAAGCCTACAAAGAGGGCAGTGCTACTCCTATCAAGGCAGGCACAAAGGCTGTTATCGTAGGCGGCGGAAACGTTGCTATGGACGCAGCCCGCTGCGCCAAGAGACTGGGCGCTGAGGTATACATCGTATACAGACGTACAGAGGCTGAGCTCCCTGCAAGAGCAGAGGAAGTTGAGCACGCTAAGGAAGAGGGAATCATCTTCAAGTTCCTCACAAATCCTATAGAGATACAGGCTACAGAGGACGGCTGGGTAAAGAGCGTTCACTGCCAGCAGATGGAGCTCTCGGAGCCCGACGCTTCCGGCAGAGCAAAGCCCGTTCCGATAGAGGGAGCCTTCATAGATATAGAGGCTGACTGCGTTATCATGTCTATCGGCACTTCACCCAATCCCCTCATCAAGTCCACCACAGAGGGTCTCGATACCCAGAAGTGGGGCGGTATCATTGCCGATGAGGACGGTCTGACCTCAAAGGAGGGCGTTTACGCAGGCGGCGACGCCGTAACGGGAGCTGCTACAGTTATCCTCGCTATGGGCGCAGGCAAGAAGGCTGCCGCAGCTATGGACGAATATATGCAGAACAAGTGAGCCCCCTGAAGGGAGGTATACTATGGATAAGAATATTACCTCACAGACGCTTTCAAGGCTCCCTGTTTACTTCAGCTACCTTGCCTCCCTTTCCGACGACAGGAAAAAGGGGAATATCTCCGCTACGGCCATTGCCGAGGCGCTGGGACTCAACGACGTGCAGGTGAGAAAGGATCTCGCCTCCGTCAGCAGCGGCGGCAGGCCCAAGGTGGGGTATATTACAGCTGAGCTCATGAGCGATATAGGCAGGGTGCTCGGCTTCGATAACCGCGACGGCGTGGTCGTTGCGGGCATGGGCAACTTCGGCAGGGCTATGCTGGAGTACAACGGCTTTCAGGCCTACGGCTTCGATATAGTATGCGGCTTCGACTGCAACAGTGACCGCGTGGGCAGCAACATCAACGGCAGGCCTGTCCGCCATATCGACGAGCTGGAGAGCTTCTGCCGCGAAAACGATATACACATAGGCATTATCACCGTGCCGGAAGGAGCTGCACAGGAGGTCTGTGACCGCATGGCAGAGGCGGGGATAAGATTTATCCTGAACTTTGCCGCAGTACATCTCAACGCTCCAAAGGGCGTTGCGGTGCATAACGAAAATATCTCGCTCACCCTTGCCATGCTTGCAAGGTGTACGGGCTGAGTGGTACAGATAAAAAAGAGGGACTGCTTCGTGCAGTCCCTTTGATATTATAAAGCGGTATTGCCGCAAATAAGGAGGTCGTTAAGAATATTATTCAGCCTTTGAGGCGGATCCGAAATCCTCGTCGGAGAACTCAAAGTCTGTGGCGAACTCGCCGCCGAAGTCCAGTGACATTTCCATATCCTCGGGTATGGGAGTGAACTTGTCCACCTTTGAAAGGTAGATCATGAAGCCTGTGTCTTCCTCGTCCTCGGCGATAACCAGTCTGTCTCCGTCCTTTCTGAGCTTCATGGTCTCTGTTTCGGTCTCAACGCTGAAGTCGTCATCGTCATCGTCTGCTGCGAAGCCTTCAAACTGCGACTCGTCGATAGTTACATTGACGGAATCGCTGCCCTCTGCCTCCCATGTGAGCCTGAGGGGCTCATCGTCGCCCAGGAAGCCCGAATAGAGGAATGAGAACAGGGTGCCTGTACCGTCTTCGTTGAGCTCGAGCTGATACAGAGCGTAAGCGTCTACGCCCAGAAGGTTATCGGAGCTCTTTCCGTCTGCGATGATCTCGTCGCACTGCCATTTTCCGATAAAATCAGCTGCTTCTGCGGTGCTGCCTGTCTTGCCGTTTTCCTTTTTTCCGGTAGTTGCTGCTTCTGTTGTTCCGGCTGTGTCTGTAGTGGCAGTGTCTGCGTCTGTAGTTGTGTCTGAAACTGAAGATGTGGCTGATGATGTCTTCTCCTTTGATGTGTCTCCGCAGCCTGCGAAGGCAGAAAGCATACAAAGAAGAGCGGTTGATAAGCAAATGATTTTTTTCATGGAATTTATCCCTCCTGATATAGTACGAAGAAGTCTGTGAAACTTGTTATAAGTTCATCTGAACCTCTTACAAATGCATTATAGCACAAACAATCGGAAATGTCAAGTATTTGTCAAAGATTTTTGAGAGCCGTTTTTGCCTGTTCATAGGCATTTCTGAGTTTTGTATTAGATAAAACTAACAAAATGTATTTCGTATTACGTTTCCGTCACTTTTATTGACTTCCGTCTGTTCATGGATTATAATAGGCTTATAAGGACTTGGCTTTTGATAAAGGAGGCAGACATATGACAGAGATAAAAACCGGGAACCATGCAAAAAGCTCTGTAGCTGTTCCGGTAATACTTTTTTTCCTGTTTATCATTGCGGTGTACGCTTTCGCAGTATGGACAGGCGCAAGCCTGCACTATGCCACGGAGAGCTATCATCAGAGCCTTATACATAAATACGAGGTGGACCTTTCTCACGAAAGGGCAGTGGCAATGGCGGGGCACATGATGAATATCATAAGGGCTCAGGCTGTGTTATGCGGCGGAGCCTGTCTGCTTTCCGCAGCAGGTGCCGTTCTGTGCGTCAGGACCGCAATAAAGCGTATCAGACTGAGGAAGCGGGCAAGGGTGCAGGACTGACATATCACAGGGGCGGATACTATCCGTCCCTTTTTCCGTATACGGACTGCATAATATTTCCCGCCTTCCCGGCTGACAGTATTCTCCCTTTCTTCCTTCACCTCTGCGCATTAACTTACTAAAGTATATTGTACGGAAAAGTAACTGAGAAAGTGGGAAAGTGGGAAACCGGAAAACATCAAGGTGAAAAGGGAGAAAGAGTGGGTCCGTACAGCGGGGCTTACTCCCGTCTTTTTGCAGATTTCCTAAAAAATCAGCCCGCAGCAGCGGGATTTTCTGTATTGCATTTTTGATCGGATTATGCTATTATATAAGGTAAGAAGCTGCGCCATGACGTTTCATGGCAAATATATCAACGTACATTTTTCCTTGTACGGGTCAGGAGAATAATATGCCAAAAAGACAGGATATTAACAAGATCATGATAATCGGTTCGGGTCCTATCATCATCGGACAGGCCTGCGAGTTCGATTATTCGGGTACTCAGGCCTGCAAAGCCCTCAGGAAGCTTGGCTATGAGATAGTCCTCGTAAACTCGAACCCCGCAACTATCATGACGGATCCCGATGTTGCTGATATTACTTACATCGAGCCTCTCAACCTCGAAAGACTTACTCAGATAATCGAAAAAGAACGCCCTGACGCTCTCCTCCCCAACCTCGGCGGCCAGTCGGGACTCAACCTCTGCTCGGAGCTTGACAAGGCAGGCGTGCTCAAGCAGTACGGCGTGCAGGTAATAGGCGTTCAGGTAGACGCTATCGAGAGAGGCGAGGACCGTATCGAATTTAAGAACGCCATGAGCGCTCTGGGTATCGGAATGCCAAAGAGCGAGGTAGCATATTCTGTCGATGAGGCTGTTAAGATAGCCGAAAAGCTGAAATATCCCGTAGTTCTCCGTCCTGCCTACACCATGGGCGGCGCAGGCGGCGGACTGGTATACAATGTGGACGAGTTAAAGGTAGTATGCGCAAGAGGTCTTCAGGCCTCTCTCGTAGGACAGGTACTTGTCGAGGAATGTATCTTCGGCTGGGAGGAGCTTGAGCTCGAGGTAGTCCGCGACGCAGAGAACAACAAGATAACCGTCTGCTTCATCGAGAATATAGATCCTATCGGCGTACATACGGGCGATTCCTTCTGCTCCGCACCCATGCTGACTATCCCCGAGGACGTACAGGCTCAGTTACAGGAGATGTCCTACAGGATAATCGAGTCCATAGAGGTCATCGGCGGCTGCAACTGTCAGTTTGCCCGTGATCCCGAGACAGGACGCATCGTTGTCATCGAGATAAACCCAAGAACCTCGCGTTCCTCCGCACTTGCTTCAAAGGCTACCGGCTTCCCGATAGCTCTCGTATCGGCTATGCTGGCCTGCGGCCTCACACTCAAGGACATCGAGTGCGGCAAGTACGGCACTCTTGACAAGTACGTTCCCGACGGAGATTATATCGTTATCAAGTTCGCCCGCTGGGCTTTCGAGAAATTCAAGGGCGCTGAGGACAAGCTTGGCACTCAGATGAGAGCCGTAGGCGAGGTAATGAGCATAGGCAAGACCTACAAGGAGGCCTTCCAGAAGGCTATCCGTTCACTGGAGACAGGAAGATACGGTCTCGGCTTTGCCAAGAACTTCCACAATATGACAAAGGAGGAGCTCCTTTCACAGCTCCGCTTCCCCACCAGCGAGAGACAGTTCGTAATGTACGAGGCTCTCCGCAAGGGCGCTACCATAGACGAGCTCCACGACCTCACAAAGATAAAGAAGTACTTCATCGAGCAGATGAAGGAGCTTGTTGACGAGGAGGAGGCTCTCCTTAAAAATAAGGGAGCTGTTCCCGCAGACGACGTATTAAAGCAGGCTAAGCTGGACGGCTTCTCGGACCGTTACCTCAGCTCTATCCTTGAAGTCACCGAGGAGGAGATAAGGAATGCCCGCATGGCCATCGGCGTCAAGGAAGCATGGGAGGGCGTTCACGTAAGCGGCACAAAGGACGCTGCCTACTACTACTCCACATATCACCTTGAGGAGGACAGAAGCCCCGTAAACACCGACAAGCCCAAGATAATGATACTGGGCGGCGGCCCCAACAGGATAGGACAGGGTATCGAGTTCGACTATTGCTGCGTTCACGCTGCACTTGCCCTCAAGAAGCTGGGCTTCGAGTCCATTATCGTAAACTGCAACCCCGAGACGGTTTCCACCGACTATGATACATCGGATAAGCTCTATTTCGAGCCCCTTACACTTGAAGATGTTCTTGCTATACACGAAAAGGAGAAGCCCGTGGGCGTTATCGCTCAGTTCGGCGGACAGACTCCTCTCAACCTTGCAAACGACCTGAAGAAGTACGGCGTGAATATCCTCGGTACGACTCCCGAGACCATCGACCTTGCAGAGGACCGTGACCACTTCCGCGCCATGATGGACAAGCTTGGCATTCCTATGCCTGAGGCCGGTATGGCTGTAAACGCTGATGAGGCTATCGCTATCGCAAACAAGATAGGCTATCCAGTAATGGTGCGTCCCTCCTACGTTCTCGGCGGACGCGGCATGGAGGTAGTTCACGACGACGAGATGATGAGAGTGTACATGGACGCTGCGGTAGGCGTAACTCCCGACAGACCCATACTCATCGACCGCTTCCTCAACCATGCTACAGAGTGCGAGGCTGACGCTATTTCCGACGGCACACACTGCTTCGTTCCATGCGTTATGGAGCATATCGAGCTTGCAGGCGTACATTCCGGTGACTCCGCCTGTATCCTGCCCTCAAAGAATCTCACAGAGAAGCATGTAGCTACTATTAAGGAGTACACTAAGAAGATCGCCGTAGAGATGAACGTATGCGGTCTTATGAATATGCAGTACGCTATCGAGGGCGATACGGTATATGTTCTCGAGGCCAATCCCCGTGCATCGAGAACGGTCCCGCTGGTATCCAAGGTATGCGACATCAACATGGTAAAGATAGCTACGGATATAATCACCTCCTCCATAACAGGCAGACCTTCTCCTGTTCCTGAGCTCAAGGACAAGCAGATCGGCCACTACGGCGTAAAGGAGGCTGTGTTCCCCTTCAATATGTTCCAGGAGGTAGACCCTCTCCTCGGACCGGAAATGCGTTCCACAGGAGAAGTTCTCGGTATATCGCCCTCCTTCGGCGAGGCTTACTACAAGGCTCAGGAGGCTACAAAGAACAAGCTCCCTCTCGAGGGCAACGTTCTTCTCAGCGTATGCGACAGAGACAAGCCGGAGCTTGTTGACATAGCCAGATCCTTCCATGAGCTGGGCTTCCATATCATCGCTACAGGCAAGAGCTACGAGATGATTAAGGAAGCGGGAATACCCTGCGAGAAGATCTTCAAGATCTACGAGGGACGTCCCAATATCGCAGATCAGATCGCAAACGGTGAGATACAGATGATAATCAATACTCCCGCAGGCAAGACCAGCGCTCACGACGACAGCTATATCCGCAAGGCGGCCATCAAGCACAGAGTACCCTACATGACCACCATGGCTGCTGCGAAGGCAAGCGCGGAGGGCATCAAGGCTATCAAGCACAATACTCACCTCGGCGTTAAGTCTCTCCAGGCACATCACGCCGATATAAAGTAACGGGAGTAAAAAAATGGACAATAATTACAATAACGATCCCAACAATCCCGCTGGTCAGGGCTACGGAGCTGCTCCCGATAACGGTCAGTACGGCAATCAGGGCTACGGCGGTGCTCCGAATAACGGTCAGTACGGTAATCAGGGCTACGGCGGTTATCCCAATTACGGACAGTCAGACTTCTACGGGCTTCAGGACCCCTACGCCAATCCCCAGGTGGAGGAATCGGGCAGCAATGCCATTGCTTCCCTGGTGGTGAGCCTTATCAATATAATTCTATTTTGTGTGCCTGTGCTCGGCATATGCATGGGACTTATCGGACTGATACTGGGCATAAAGGGACTTAAAAGCGACAAAAAGGGAATATCCATTGCGGGTACGGTCATCTCCGGACTGACTCTGGCCCTCGCAACCGTTGTATTTATCGGTTTCATTATCAGCTTGGTAAAAAGAGTATAAAAAAAGCCGCTCCGAAGGGGCGGCTTATTCTTTGCATTAAAAAGGCCTCCGCACCTGACGGAGGTCTTTTATTTATGTAAGCAGAAATTACTTCTTTTCCTTGAGGAGGTCTCTGATCTCTGTGAGGAGAACTTCTTCCTTCGGAGGCTCTGCGGGCTTCTCCTCTTCCTTCTTCTTGCCTATGCTCATTACCTTGTTTACTGCCTTTACCATGAGGAAAATGCAGAATGCCATGATGAGGAAGTTGATGATAGCTGTTACGAAGTGTCCCCAGTTGAGGTACTGACCTGTATCGCCGAGCTTTATCTTTCCGCCAACCTCGGCACCGCCTATACAGGCGATAAGGGGATTGATGAAATCCTCTGTGAGAGCGGTAACGATATTACCGAATGCTGCACCGATGATAACGCCGATTGCCATGTCCATTACGTTGCCTTTGAGTGCAAATTCCTTGAATTCCTGTAAAAATTTCTTCATTTTTACAACATCTCCTTAATAATATGATAGTTTGTTATTTATAAAATTCCGGCAAGCCGGGAATTTCCGGGGTATCCGAAACGGTCTTCTTTTTCTTGGACTTCATGCCTTCGGGAAGCTCGATGGCGTCTATCTCGTCGTTGTAGGTCTTGGGTTTCTTGGGCATAGCCTCCACTGCGCGGTCTGCCTGAGCCATCATGGAGCCGCGCTTCTTTTCGGTATGAGCCTCAAGCTCGTCTGCATTGGCCTGTTCTGTCTTGCTCATGATGTTCCACGGCCTGCTTTCCTCATGAGCCTTGAGCTTGTCCGCGTCCACCTTTCTGGTAACGCCCATATAGTCCCTTGAGTCCGGGGAGGTATTGGCTTCCAGGTCGTCTGCATTGGCTATATCGGCTGCTTTCATATAGAACTTGTTGAACTTGGCGGGCTCGTTCTTTTTCAGCAGGGCGCTGCCGTCAACAATGGGGGTATCGTTCATATAGGCGTCCTTTTTCTGGAAACGCTTCATATTGTCGATCTCGTCGCCGCGCTTTCCGAAGAAGTCGTTTTCCGCTTCGACCTTGGCGTGCTCTGTAGCCTTTCCGCCGTCGAAGAACTCCCAGAAGTCGTCGGGGACCTCTACCTTTTCCTTGTCCTCTGCGGGAGGCGGCACCGCTGCCTGAGGCATTGCGGGCATACCTGTCATCTGCGGCATGGCTGCCATTCCGGGCATCTGGAATGCCTGGGGGTTCATGGGATCGCCGCTCTGAGGCTGGTTATACATAACGGGCTGACCGTAAACGGGCATACCGCTCTGATCGTAGCCTATTATCTGCGGCTGACTGTACATGACGGGCTGACCGTAAACAGGCATACCGCTCTGATCGTAGCCTATTATCTGCGGCTGAGCATACATGACGGGCTGACCGTAAACGGGGTTGCCGTTCTGGTCGTAGCCTATTATCTGCGGCTGGGCATACATGACCGGCTGTCCGTAGACAGGCATACCGTTCTGCTGTGGAACGCCCTGAGCGGGGATTCCCTGCATACCTCCCTGAGGAGCTATACCCTGCATGGCTGCGGGCTGGGGTATACCCTGTATACCTCCCTGGGGAGCTGCGCTCTGCATAGCCGCGGGCTGTGGTATACCCTGCATACCTCCCTGGGGAGCTATGCCCTGCATGGCTGCGGGCTGAGGGATTCCCTGCATACCCGGCTGAGGCTGGAGCATTATGCCCTGCATACCGCCGAAGGCATTGTTCATCTGAGCCTGTCTGACCGTTGTGGACTGCTCGGGAAGAGCGACTCTTCCAGTATCCAGTTTTGGAATAAAGGGCTCGTCAAAGCTGCTGAAGTCAAATTCCTCGTCGGAATCGTTGAGCTCATCAGCTGTATATAGGTCTGAAGAATTATCGAATGAGGGGCTGTCGCTTATGGTGAAGGTGCCGCTGCCCAGCGTGAAGCCGCCGGAGGACGAATCCTCCTCCGAATGATAGCCGCCCATATCGAGCTGTTCGATGTTAAGTTCCTGCGGATCTTCAAGATTAGTGCCGCATTTGACGCAGAACCTGAAACCCGCTTCATTATCCGTTCCGCAATGTGGACATTTCATAAAAATCACTCCTTAAGGCGGAAACAAGGGGGACAGCGGAGCGTGAACGAAATAAGCTCCGTAAGAACGTTCAGAGGACCGATACTGCCGATATTTCCGCAATGTATATTATATCATTAATTTCATTCATTTTCAAGCTTTTGGAAAAAGATTGTGCAATAAGCGCTAAACATCTGCCGTTTTTTGTACACATTAACCTCATATGCCGTTTTTATGACGGAATTGGTATTTCCGTGCTGTAAAAGAGCGGCAGATTATTGTGCAAGTGCGCTAATTGTATGAGGCTGTGCATAAAATGTTTTTTGCTTATTTACAAACATATCCCGCAGGCACTATATTTTCGGAAAGAAATATGGTATAATATAAGCGAACTACCCGAGATCACAAAAAAGATATATATAGAACAAAAGGGGGAGCGTATCGGCGGCTCCCTGAAAATGAAGCTGTACTCGGTACAGCGGAACGGAGCATACGTATGCATAAGAATCAGATCAGCAAGGAAAAAAGCATAAGACGTGCAAAGACCATGACAGAGGCGGTCATAAGCCTTGTCCTTCTGGGTGTCTGCGCATATTTCGTAAAGACGGGATTTGACAACGCGGCAAAAGTGGATCCTTCACCGTATGTGGATAAAAGCGATATTTCCGATACGGACCCCTCGTCTGCGACCGTGTTCGATCCCGATCAGGTCATATACGAGTCAAGATCGGTGAACACCAAGGATAAATTCAAGGGCGATCTTGTTCTTGTAAATTCCGAACACCAGTATTTCGGCGGTGACGAGGATCTCGTGAGCATAATCGAGATGAACAACGAGAACGAGCGGACCTGCTTTACCGCAGTTGACTCCACATATACCATACTCAGACATGTCTATGAGCCCATGGCGAAGATGATACAGGATTTCTATGACTCGTATCACAATGATACCCTGATAGTATACGGTTCTTACCGTACTACCGAGTTCCAGCGTCAGCTCTATGAGGACGAGCTCTCCCAGACAGGTGAGGAGGAGTCCACAAGAGTCGCAAAGCCCGGATTCAGCGAGCACGAGACTGGTCTTGCCTTTGATTTCACCGAGTCCGTGAACCACGACTACGACGGAACAGGCGATTTTGCGTGGATAAATGCCAACTGCTTCAAGTACGGATTCATAGTGCGCTATACCAGCCTCAAGGAAAAGATAACCAAGTTCCGCGACGAGCCGTGGCACTTCCGCTATGTGGGCATTCCCCATGCGGGCTACATGGTGCAGAACGACCTCTGCCTCGAGGAGTATATAGACCTTATCCGCAGACATCCCTACGGAGAGCCCCTTGAGTTCTCCGATAACAACGGTCAGGAATACGAGGTTTATTTCGTGGAGTCCGACGACGGAGCCGAAAAGACCACCGTTCCCGTCCCCACAGGTACGAGGTACGATATTTCGGGAAATAACGTGGACGGCTTTATCGTTACCGTGTATAAGGGACAGAAGCCCCTTGTGGAGGAGACTCCCACAAAGACCTTCGAGGATACCTCCGAGGAAAGCACAGAGGAAACAAGTGAAGACAGCACCGGAGACGGCGAAAGCTACTATGATAACGAAGCTTACGACGATGAACAATGGTGAACGAAAGCGGACAGCTGATGTCCGCTTTTATTTTTAACAGAAAATACATTGACATTAAACGATAAATATGTTATAACTATATATAACATATGTTGTATTAATCTGTTTATTATTTTATCGGTACCGAATAAAGCAATGAATATGATGTATGTTGCATTAAATTCAGAAAGGAACGATTTCCAATGAAAAAAACAAAAGTTGCAGGATTTCTTCTTGCATTAGTTTTCGCAGCAGCTCCTAATATTTACGGAGGCTCCGCTGCCAAGCCCATCACAGCAGACGCAGCACAGAAGCATTATTATGTATTGTCATGCGATTACTGCTATTGTGCCTACAGCACCGGAATAATCGGTAAATTACTGGTTAAGAACCATGTGAAAAACAGCCACGGCGTAAGGCATTACACAAAGAAGGACGTATGCACAGCCATGGGCTGCCATACAAAAGCATGCGATTATAACGACCAGAGGATATATTTCTGATCGGAACAGCTTCAGCGGCAGGCCTCAGTGCCTGCCGTTTTTATGTCCGGGGCCGTATTGACATACAGCGGTATTGCGTGTATAATAAAAACAGTATGCTCAGGAAAGGATATACATATGGCAAAGAGAAACAATGCAGTCAGGTTTATACTGATATTCACGCTTATTCTGGGCATTTTCTGCCTTGTAGCAATGCTGGTCGGCACCCTCAGGGAGAGAAATCAGAACTATATAACCATAGACCCCGGGACTATGGAGCTCGTACAGAAGGAGGCTCCGAAGGAGGGAGACCCGATAGCGGTCGTGGATACGACTCTTGGCGAATTCAGGTTCGTGCTCTATCCGCAGTATTCCCCCGGGGCTGTGAAGAACTTCACGGAGCTGGCGGAGCAGGGCTACTACGACGGGACCTACGTGTTTCATTCGGAGAGCGGAGCCTATTCCTCCATGGGAGCTCCCAACAAGGACGGCTCTGCAAAGGATAATTCCCATGAGCTGGTGGCAAGAGAGCTCCACCAGAACCTGTGGCCCTTTAAAGGCGCGGTCCTCGCCATGAATACCACTGTAAAGCAGAACCTGAAGCAGAAGTTCTTCGGCGGCGGCGATTATTTCAACGGGAGCCGCTTCATGGTGCTTAATACCGTGGAGTTTGACGACGATTTCAAGCAGGCGCTCCGCGAGGCCTCCGAGAACGAGGAGCTGGGAGAGACCTTCATAGAAATGGGCGGAATTCCGAATTTTTCCCAGCAGATGACCGTTATCGGCCAGACCTACAGCGGCATGGACGTGGTGGAAAAGCTGGCGTCGCTGGAGGTAAAGAACACGGGCGTGTATAAATTCCCCGCAGAGGACGTTATCATACGCTCAGTTACTATCGGGGAGTATACGGCTGAGGAGGACGAAAAGTGAGCTCTGCGGCGGGAAACAAGGGCTTCCGAGGGGATTTATGACCCGAAATCACAAAAAATATCAGGAAACTATTTACAAATCGGATTTTATGGTGTATAATATGTAAGTTGAAGTATAACTATTTATATTGATACCGATTTCACATATTCTAAGGAGTGAAAAGATGTTCAGAAAGATCATCGCAGGCGTGTTCTGCATAGTTATGGCGGCTTCGGCTTTTACATCATGCGGCAGCACGGATACAAAGCCCACAGCAGGCAGCTCTGTGGCACAGAGCGGCACCCAAGCTGCGGAAAACGTTGACATTGCAAACTTTACCGCTCCCGAAAAGGGCGATACCATTATAGAAATGACCATAAAGGATTACGGTACCGTGAAATTCAGGCTCTTCCCCGAGTATGCGGACAAGGGCGTGGAGAATTTCGTTGAGCTCGCCAAGAAGGGCTACTACGATGGTCTTACCTTCCACAGAGTCATCAAGGACTTCATGATACAGGGCGGCGATCCCGAAGGAACGGGCAGAGGCGGCGAATGTATATGGGGCGGAAGCTTTGACGGAGGAACCGATCCTCATCTGATACACGTTGCAGGCGCTCTTGCCTATGCAAACAGCGGTAGCACATCTACCGACGGCAGCCAGTTCTATATCGTTACGGGCACCGTTCCCACCGAGGAGTCCCTTGCTTCTCTTTCCGAGACCAGCGGCCCCATATCCGACAACGCAAAGGAGCTCTATACCAAGGTAGGCGGCGCACCGTGGCTTGACGGCGGTTATACCGTATTCGGACAGGTCATCGACGGTCTCGACGTGGTATTCAAGGTACAGCACGTTGTTGTGGACAAGTCCAGCAGCAAGCCCCTGAAGGATCTTATAATAGAGTCCGTAAAGGTGGGTCAGTACAACGGCGAGGAGATCCGCTGGTATATCACGGACTATGACGAATTCGACCCCGAGGAGATAGTACAGGCCTCGGGCAAGGAAAATATAGATATTGCGAACTTTACCGCTCCCAAGGAGGGAGAGAAGATCGTCAGCATGAAGCTCAAGGGCTATGACGGCGAGGTAAAGATCAAGCTCTTCCCCGAGTATGCGGAGCAGGGCGTTGAGAACTTCATCACTCTTGCAGAGCGGGGCTACTACGACGGCCTTACCTTCCACAGAGTCATCAAGGACTTCATGGTGCAGGGCGGAGACCCCAAGGGCGACGGAACAGGCGGCGAGTCCATATACGAAAAGGGCTTTGACGGCGGCACCGATCCCCACCTTATCCACGCAGCGGGAGCTGTTGCCTATGCCAACAGCGGCAGCACCGCCACCAACGGAAGCCAGTTCTACATCGTTACCGGCGAGGTATACGATGCCGATATGCTGAAAGAGATCGAGGATTACGGCTATACGCTGACAGAAAATGAAAAATCCGTTTACGGAGAGTACGGCGGTTCACCGTGGCTGGACGGCGGATATACGGTATTCGGTCAGGTCTTCGACGGACTGGATATAATCTTCGAGGTACAGAATACAGAGACAGATAACAACGACAAGCCAAAGACAGACGTAGTCATTGAAAAAATGACGGTTTCGGAATACAAGGACGAGCCCGTCCGCTGGAATATTTCCGAATATAAGAAAAATGAGGAATAATTTTTAAGCCGAGGCTTATTAAATTATATGCGGCGGTGCACGCCGGGGAACAAAAGAAAGTAATTCGGGAACAGAAAAAAATATCCCGAAAAATAAGGAGAGAAAATATTTGGATAAGTTTGTTGTTAAGGGCGGAAGACGCCTTACAGGTGAAGTTACCATAAGCGGTGCGAAGAATGCGGCAGTAGCTATCCTCCCCGCAGTTATCCTTTCCGACGAGCCCTGTGTAGTGGAGAACGTACCCTACATCAGCGACGTGAGGATCTGTATCCATATCCTTGAGGAAATGGGCGCAGAGGTCACAAATATCGGCAAGGACGCTTACAGGATCGATCCTACAACTATAAATAAATTCTGTGTGCCATATGAGTACGCAAGGAAGATGAGAGCCTCCTATTACTTCCTCGGAGCTCTCCTCGGAAAGTTCAATAAGGCAAGAGTGTCCATGCCCGGCGGATGTCCTCTCGGAGACCGTCCCATAGACCAGCATCTCAAGGCCTTCACAGCTCTCGGCGCTGAGTATACCCTCAGTCAGGGCATGATAGACCTTACCGCGGAAAAGCTCTCGGGCAGCCAGATATTCTTCGACGTTGTCACCGTAGGCGCAACCATGAACGCCATGCTTGCGGCTGTCAAGGCGGAGGGACTGACGGTCATAGAGAATGCGGCAAAGGAGCCCCATATCGTTGACCTTGCAAACTTCCTCAATTCCATGGGAGCAAATATTATGGGCGCAGGAACCGACGTCATCAAGATTAGAGGCGTTGAGCACCTCCACGGTACTTCCTATGCGGTGATACCCGACCAGATCGAGGCGGGCACCTTTATGGTGGCTGTTGCAGCTACAAAGGGCGATGTGCTCATAAAGAACGTTATACCCAAGCACCTTGAGTCAATAACCAAGAAGCTTGAGAAGATAGGCGTGAATGTCGAGCAGTTCGACGACAGCGTAAGAGTATGGGTGGACGGTCCTCTTGTGAAGACCAATGTAAAGACGGCTCCTCATCCGGGCTTCCCTACGGATATGCAGTCGCAGATCGCAACTCTGCTCTGCCTTGCAGAGGGCACCAGTATTATCACGGAAAATATCTGGGAGCAGCGCTTCCGCTATGTTGACGAGCTCAGAAGAATGGGCGCAGACATAACGGTAAACGGAAAGGTAGCTCTTATCGAAGGAACAGGCAAGCTCATGGGCGCTCCCGTAAAGGCGTGTGACCTGAGAGCGGGCGCGGCTCTTATAATCGCAGGACTTGCTGCCAGCGGCGTTACCGAGATAGAGGATATATACCATATCGAAAGAGGCTATGACTGTATGGAGGGCAAGCTCCGTGCACTGGGCGCCGACATCGAGAAGGTCAGCGTTCCGGACAAGGCTGAAAACAAGCCTGACGGCGCAAAGGCTGCTGTCTGATAAAGAATTATGGCTGCTGCACATATGTGCGGCAGCTTTTTCATCATTAACTTTCAACGCTGAACTCTCAACTCCAAACTGAGAAAAAGGAGATTTATGCAGGAAAATAAAAATATATACAAAAAACTGTTCACCATAGTGGCGCCCATCGCATTTCAGTACTTCATGGCGTCGCTGGTCACGGCCTCGGACGCGTTTATGCTGGGCTTTCTCGATCAGGATTCCCTGTCCGCAGTCTCTCTTGCCGGGCAGATAGCCTTTGTGTTCAGTCTCTTTTTCATGGCCTTCGTCGGGGGCTGCAATGTGCTCGGCGCACAGTACTGGGGCAGAAAGGACACTGCTACCGTAGAAAAGGTCCTTGCCGTTACCATGCGCTATTCGCTGCTTGTGGGAGCGGTATTCACACTGGCGGCTTTCCTTATACCGTGTCAGATAATGCGGATATTCACCTCTGACAGCGAGCTTGTCAGGCTTGGCGGGATATACCTCAGGACAGTGGCGCTGGGATATATACTTGCAGGCTTTTCACAGGCCTATTTCGGCATAATGAAGATATGCGACCTTGCGGGGCTCAGCTCTCTTATCGGCAGCCTCGGAGTGGTGCTTAATATACTGCTGAATGCCTGCCTTATCTTCGGCCTTGGCTTCTTCCCGGAAATGGGTATCGCGGGAGCCGCTGTAGCTACGGTCATCACAAGGGCATTCGAGTGCGTGTTCATCATTGTCGTCATAGCTATGGGGAAATGTCCGAAGCCGGGTATCAGAGCGATATTCAGGCTGAACGACGCTCCTCTCCACAGGGATTACGTACGCTATACCCTGCCCCTGCTGCTCAATCAGCTGGGCTGGGGCGGAGGAGTGACCATGTACTCCGTTATAATGGGACACCTGGGCACCGACGCCGTTGCGGCGAACTCCATAGCGGGCATAGTCCGCAGCATGATAGCCAGCCTTTGCTGGGGAATCGCCTCGGGAGTGGGGATAATCCTCGGCGGTATGCTGGGCAGGAACGAGACTGAGGAAGCAAGAAGGGCGGGCGGCAAGTTCGTGCGGCTGTCGCTGCTGATAGGAGCGGCTTCGGGCGTTGTCATACTGGCGGTAACTCCTCTGCTCATGCATTTTGTCACCCTCAACGACAGGGCGCAGTACTATCTCGGGTTCATGATGCTCATGGCGGCTTACTACATAATCGGAAACTCCCTCAATTCCACCGTAATCGGCGGAATATTCCCCGCAGGCGGCGATACGAAGTTCGGAATGATCTGCGATATAGTTACTCTGTGGTTCGTGATAGTTCCCATAGGAGCCATAGCGGCCTTTGTGCTGAAGCTCCCTGTGCTGGCGGTAGCTTTCATACTCACGCTGGACGAGTTCGTGAAGATACCTGCGGTATACAGGCATTACATGAAATT
Organism: Ruminococcus sp.; assembly: GCA_017519415.1. Taxonomy (GTDB): domain Bacteria; phylum Bacillota; class Clostridia; order Oscillospirales; family Ruminococcaceae; genus Ruminococcus. The sequence continues at coordinate 157,430 of JAFWSI010000045.1, read as the reverse complement.
CAAATGGCTGAAGAACATAACGCGCTGATATAAGCAAAGCCCTGAAGCGGTCTTACCGTTTCAGGGCTGTTTTTATTTCTTTTTGCCTTCATGCTGTGAGATTATAAGCTTTATGGAGTCGTAGAGGTAAGGCTTGAGCTTTTCGAGGGAGCAGGGTTCGCTGTAGAGTATTGCTGAATAGCAGGTGGAGCTCACCAGCTCGATTATCATAAAGAGCATGATCTCGGGATCGCGGAACACGCAGGGAGCGTCCGCCAGCATTTTCTGATATACCGACGAAAAGTCCACGTCGTCCTCGGATACGGGAGAGGTTATGGCGTTCTTGAATATGCCCCAGCTCAGATTCTTGGAAATAAAGGTGAGCAGGGACTGGTTCTCGTTGAGCTGATTGACTATATTATCGACTATGCTTATTATCTTTTCCTCGAAGGGAAGAGCATCGAGCCTGTCGCCCAGCTCGCTGACGGCGTTCCTGAAAAGCTGACTGGACTTGTGGGACACGAGCTTGTTCCGTATATCGTACTTGTCCTTGAAATAAAGATAGAACGTACCCTTGGCAACGCCCGCCTTTTCGACGATGTCGGTTATGGAGGTCTTGCTGAAGCCCTTGGTGGTGAAGAATTCAAAAGCAGTTTTCAGAAGAGAGTTTTCCTTGAGTTTTTTGTTTATATCGACCTTGCCCATTTATACACACCTTTCCTGTAAATAATAGTTTTGCGGAGCAAAATCATGATTTGAGCCGTTAGCCATTAGCAATTAGCCTATTGTAAGGGCGCAATGTGCGCACCCTCAAATGCTGCAAAGCTGCTTTCCTGACAGCTAAAGGCTAAGGGCCAAAGGTTTCATAATAATTATAGTCCGAAAAAACAGGGCTGTCAAGTGAATAAAAATGACCAACGGTCATCATTTTTTGCAGAGCGGAATTGTGCAAGTCTACAAAATTATGACTAAAAGTCATTTTTATCCCGCTTTATAGTTGACTAACGGTCATTTTTGCAATATACTATGTAATAACAGGAATCATCTTACAGGAAAGGACAGGTAATATGCTTAAATTCGGAGAATGGACAGCCAGTCACAGGGTTCTGATACTTATCATCGGGATACTTCTTCTCATACCCGCTGCCTTCGGCTATGTCAATACCAGGGTCAATTACGATATACTCTCGTATCTGCCCAAGGATATAAATACCATGAAGGGGCAGGACATACTCAAGGAGGAGTTCGGGCAGGGCGGCTTTTCACTGGTAATGGTGGAGGGCATGAGCGACAGGGAGGTGGCAGAGACTGCCGACAGGATCTCCGGGATAGACCACGTTGCCGATGTGCTGTGCTATCAGTCCCTGACGGGGTGCAGTATCCCCGCAGAGGTGCTCCCGACGGATATACATGACTTCTTCAGCAAGGACGGCAATACCATGATGGCGGTGTTCTTTGATGACACTACCTCGGCGGACGCCACTCTCGACGCGGTGGCACAGATGAGAAGGATCACCTCGGAGCAGTGCTTCATCAGCGGAATGTCTGCCATAACCCTCGACATGAAGGAGCTCACACAGAGAGAAACGCTGATATATGCGGTCATTGCCGTGATACTCACAGGCATAGTGCTGACGCTGACCATGGATTCCTTCCTGATACCGCTGTTCTTCATGCTCAGCATAGGCTTTGCGGTGGTATGGAACTTAGGTACGAACGTATTTCTCGGCGAGATCTCATTTATAACACAGGCTCTTGCAATGGTGCTCCAGCTGGGAGTTACCATGGATTACTCCATATTCCTGTGGCACAGCTATAAGGAGCAGCAGAAATACTTCCCGGACAGCAGGGAGGAGGCTATGGCTCATGCCATAGCGGCGACCATAACCTCGGTAGTGGGCAGCTCCTTCACAACAGTGGCGGGCTTCCTTGCGATGTGCTTCATGACCTTTACCCTCGGACTTGATCTTGGAATAGTAATGGCAAAGGGCGTAGTCTGCGGAGTTATCGCCTGTGTAACGGTGCTTCCCTCAATGATACTCATATTTGACAAGGCTATAGCGGCGACCTCGCACAGGGACTTCCTTCCCTCGTTCAGGCGCACCTCCTCTTTTATAGTGAAGCATTCATGGGTGTTCCTGACGGCTGCGGTGATGATACTTATCCCCGCAGTCTACGGCAGCAGTCATTACGGGGTTTACTATAAGCTGGACAGCACCCTCCCCAAGGATCTTGCAAGCGTCACAGCAAATACAAAGCTTGCCGAGGAGTACGATATGAACAGCACCCATATCCTTATGGCGGATTCGGACATGAGCGCAAAGGACGCCGACAAAATGCTCGGCGAGATGAAAAAGGTCGACGGAGTAAAGTATGCCATAGGCTTCAATTCTCTTGTGGGATCCGCGATACCCGAGGAAGTGATACCCGAGGAGCTTAAAAGCAGGCTCAAAAGCGAGGACAGACAGATAATGCTGATAGGCTCGGAGTACGAGGTAGCCTCCGACGAGGTCAACGCACAGATAACTAAGCTGAATGAGATTGCCGCAAGGTACGATGAGGACAGTATGCTCATCGGAGAGGCTCCCGCCACAAAGGACCTGATAAGCATAACCGACAGGGACTTCAGAATAGTCAATTTCCTTTCCATAGCGGCTATATTCCTTATAATCGCCTTTACCTTCAGGTCGGTATCCCTGCCTGTGATACTTGTATCGGTGATAGAGCTGGCGATAATGATAAATCTTGGCACAGCCTTCTATACGGACTCGAGGCTGTCCTTCATAGCTCCTATAGTAATAGGCACAATACAGCTCGGAGCAACTGTGGATTATGCTATACTTATGACCACCAGATACCGTGCGGAGCGCAGCGGCGGCAGGGATAAAAAGGAGGCCGTGGGGATAGCTCTCGGCACTTCCGTCAAGTCGGTAATTACCTCGGCGCTCGGCTTCTTCGCCGCTACCGTAGGAGTTGCGCTGTATTCGGATATAGGTCTTATCTCGGAGCTCTGTATGCTCCTTGCAAGGGGCGCTCTCATATCCATGGCGGTAGTCATCACCGTTCTGCCATCAATGTTCATGGTATTCGACAAGGTGATATGCAGGACCAGCGCGGGATTTCTTCCCAAGGATCACAGGGGCGGAAAACACCGCCGTATTTTCAGAACAGCTTGAAAAGGAGAGATAGATATGAAAAAGGCAGGCAGAATAATGGCAGCTGTAATGGCAGTTGCGGTCTCGGCAGGAGCAACAGGCTCCATAGCATATGCAAAGAACGGCAGACAGCAGGAGAACGCTGTCGGGGACGCTTCTGCGGACAGTGAAAGGAAAAGCGAAAGGACTTCCAACGGAGAGGCAGCCTATAAGGACGAGACAGTGTACGTTCTTTGCAATAACGATTCCTCGGTAAAGAAGGTAGTCGTCAGCGACTGGCTGAAGAATGCTCCCGCACTCACCAGCATTTCCGATATTTCCGAGCTCAGCAACATAGTCAACGTAAAGGGCGACGAACTGTTCGAGGCGGACGGCAAAAAGCTCCGCTGGGACGCGGACGGCAGCGATATATACTACAAGGGAAGCTCTGACAAGGAGCTGCCCGTGGACGTCACCATGGAATACTTCCTTGACGGCGTAAAGGTGCAGCCCGAAAGCATTAAGGGAAAAAGCGGCCATCTTGTTATCCGCTGGACATATAAGAACAGGCAGAAGGTCACAAAGCTCATAAACGGCAGGAGCAGGGATATTTATGTTCCTTTCATGGCTGCAAGCGCGGCTGTCCTCAGCACGGACAAATACCTCAATGTGGAGGTGACAAACGGACGTGTCATTTCCGACGGAGAAAAGCTCATAGTTGTGGGCATTGCCTTTCCGGGACTCGGCGAGAGTCTCGACCTCAGCGGTATAGAGGGGCTTGAAGCGGATATTCCCGACAGCTTCGAGCTCTCGGCAGACGTAAAGGACTTTGAGATGAGCGATTCTGTTACAGTGGTATCCAACGAGATATTCTCACAGCTGGATATTGACGAAAAGGCCGATCTCACGGAGCTCAAGGCAAAGATCGGAGAGCTGAGCGACGGAGCAAGAAAGCTTACCGACGGTACAGCAGCATTGTATGAAGGTGTGAAGAAGCTCAGCGGCGGCACAGGAGAACTCACAGGCGGTATCGACAAGCTCCTTGCGGGCTCGTCGGAGCTGAAAAACGGTGCGGCAGAGCTGGACGGCGGAGCCAAGAAGCTGGCAGGGGGAGCAAAGACCCTTTCGGATTCCGCAGGTACCTTTGAGGCAGGTCTTGGCAGTGCAAAGGAGGGCTCGGCTAAACTGAGGGACGGCATAGCTCAGGTCAGCGGCGGCGCTTCACAGCTGGCTGACGGGCTTGGCAGCGCAAAGGAGGGCTCTTCGGCACTTACCGGCGGCTTCGGACAGGTCTCCGAGGGAGCGGCAGCTCTCAGCAGCGGCCTGAGGGACGCAAAGGCGGGCTCAGACACTATGACGGAGGGCTTCAGGCAGGCAGACGAGGGTGCGGCAGCTCTCAGAGCAGGCATGGATACTCTTTCCGGAGGTATGGGCGCTCTTACAGAGGGCAGCGCAAAGGTAAAGGACGGCTCCGCTCAGCTTTCTGACGGCGCGGCAGCTCTCAGCACTGGAGCATCACAGCTCAGCGGGTCTGCGGGACAGCTCTCGGCAGGCATAAGCGGAGCAAGAGACGGCGCGGACAGCCTTTCAGAGGGTATTGCAGGCGCAAAGGCAGGGGCAGAGCAGCTTACTGCGGGCGCAGGAGCTCTCAGCGAGGGGGCTGCACAGCTCGGCGACGGTATCGCACAGGCAGGGGCTTCACTTGATACGACCATAGCTGCCAACGAGCAGGCTCTTGCAGCCTTGCAGGCATTGTATCAGCAGTCTCCCTCACAGGAGCTTGCTGCTGCCATAGGTGCTCTGAAGCAGACCACAGAGGGCCAGAAGCAGATCGCAGCGGCTTTGAAAGAGGGAGGCGCTCTCAGTACAGGTGCGGCTTCCCTCAAAGAGGGAGCCCTGCAGCTCAACGGCGGTCTCGGTCAGCTCAGCAACGGTCTTGAAACGGCACAGAACGGTGCGGCAGCTCTCAGCAAGGGAATGGAAACTCTTGACGGCGGCGGAAAGGCTCTTGCTGCGGGAGCAGACAGGCTTTCGGGCTCTGCGGCAAAGCTTGCGGAGGGTGCAGACGGTCTCAGCAGCGGAGCGGCTTCGCTGGACAGCGGCATCGGCGCTCTTGCAGGGGGCAGCGGCAGTCTTATAACAGGTCTTGAATCCCTTATAAATGGAATTGAACAGCTCAGCGGCGGCAATACCGAGCTCAACAAGGGCCTCGGCAGACTTTCCGCGGGAGCGGCAGATCTCAGCGGCGGTATCGGCAAGCTGTACGACGGCGCTTCCGCACTGGACAGCGGTATTGCTCAGCTGTCACAGGGTTCTCTTACTCTTAAAGGTGGCCTCGGTCAGCTTGGTACGGGTGCGGCAGAGCTTGACGGCGGCCTTGCAAAGCTTTACGGGGGAAGCACACAGCTCAGCGGCGGCGCAAGGATCCTTTACGAGTCTGTAGAGCAGCTCAGCAGCGGTGCGGGCAGGCTCTCGGGCGGCTCTGCGGAGCTTTACAGCGGTATCGGCACACTGAAAAGCGGCGGCAGCACCCTTGCGGAGGGCGTGAAGAAGCTGGAAAGCGGTGCAAGAGAGCTTGACGAGGGAATGATAAGGTTCAGCGACGATGGCATATCCGTAATTACTGGAGCCGTGAACGAAAGTCTTCCCGGGCTGCTGGACAATCTCAGGGCGCTGAGGGAGGCTTCCTGTGAGTATAACAGCTATTCGGGCATATCAGAGGATATGAACGGCAGCGTTAAGTTCATCTATATCGTTGACGGCACCAAGTAAGTGAATAGTTTTTAGTGCTTAGTGAATATTAAAAGCCATAGTATTTCAGAATACTATGGCTTTTTCGTTATTAGGCCTTTATTTTTTGAATACCATATTGCATCTGTCCCATTTTTCGTCCTTGAAGGCAAATGCATCGGGAGTTATACGCCTTTCGGTGAAGCCTGCACTTTCGTAGCATTTACGTGCTCTTTCGTTTACGCTGAACACGTTGAGCTGTACCGCGTCCGCTTTCAGTATCTCGAAGCAGTACTTTGCGGCAAGCTTTATCATTTCCTTTCCGAAGTCCTTACCGCGCTGTTCGGGGTCAATGATAACGAATGCCAGCATAGCTTCGTTGGTTTCATTATTCACGCCGCAGCATATAAAGCCCACAACCGTTCCGTCGTCTGTTGCGGCAACGAAAGGGCAGTCCCCGTGCTTTTCGTACATATCCGCAAGGAACCGGTCAAAAGCGGTCTTTTCAAGAGGATAGGGAGCATGATTCGCGCTCCACATTGCATTTGTTCTTTCGTCTGTTACCCAGTTTTTTATTGCGTCGAAATCGTGGCTCGGTATGTATGGTCTTAATCTCATGGTAACACCTCTTTGGCTAATGCACAATTCATAATTAAAAATGTAGGGGGCTGGCGTTCTCGACAGCCCGATAGTTTTACTGAAATTATGGGACGTCGGGGACGCCAGCCCCTACAAAAAGGTCATTTAACATAATTACGTAATATACGAGCGGATAATATCCGCCCCTACTAATTACTGATCACTATGCACTAATCACTAATCATTTACTTCTTTGAAGAAGCTCTCTGAAATGCCTTCACTATCTCAACGACAGGCACTATGCAGGCGCCTGCAATGAATGCCCAGAGATAATTCATACCCGAAAGAGAAACCAGTGAGAACATATTTCTCAGTGCAGGGATAAAGAGTACGGGTACGGTCAGTATTGCTGAGAGCAGGATAGCTCCGATAAGCACCTTGTTGTGCTTCTTCATTGTGAATATAGAGCCTCTGAGGCTTCTCATATTCCATGAGTGGAGCATTTCACATACACAGAGGGTAATGAATGCCATTGTTGTGCCTGCCGCAGGAGAGGTCTGCGAACCGATAAGATATGAAACAAAGGTAAGTGCTGCAATAACTGTGCCCTGCCACAACAGATTAATTCCGAGACCGTCGGAGAAGATGTGTGAATTGCTGCTTCTTGGCTTACGTGACATGATACCCTGCTCAGCAGGCTCCATGCCGAGAGCTATTGCAGGGAAGCAGTCCGAGATAAGGTTTATCCAGAGCAGGTGCACCGGGCTGAATATGCTCTTGCCGCCGCCGATGAACAGTGTTGCTGCAAGTATGCAGAGAACCTCGCTGAGGTTGCTGGAGAGCAGGAACTGTATAGCCTTGCGGATATTGTCGTAGATACGTCTGCCCTCCTCGACAGCGCCTACAATGGTTGCGAAGTTGTCGTCGGTGAGCACCATGTCAGCGACGTTCTTTGTAACGTCCGTACCCGTGATACCCATGCCGACGCCTATGTCGGCGCTCTTTATGGACGGAGCGTCGTTTACGCCGTCACCCGTCATGGCTGTTGTCATGCCCTTTTTGCGCCATGCGTTTACTATACGCACCTTGTGCTCGGGCTGAACTCTTGCGTATACGCTGTAGTCGCCGACGTGCTCGTTGAATTCGTCGTCGGGTATCTTTGAGAGCTCAGCGCCGGTGAGAGCCTGCTGACCCTTTTCAAGTATGCCGAGCTCCTTGGCGATAGCCACTGCTGTATCCCTGTGGTCGCCTGTTATCATAACGGGACGTATTCCCGCTGTGCGGCAGAGCCCGATAGCGTCCTTTACCTCGGGACGGACGGGGTCTATCATGCCTGTCATGCCTATGTAGATAAGGTCGTGCTCAAGTCCTTCGGGAGATGTGTCTTTCGGCAGCTCGTCGTACTCGCGGTAAGCCGCAAGGAGAACTCTCAGCGCCTGATCCGCCATTTCCTTGTTGCGGCGGAGTATCTCAAGCCTGTCAGACTCGGTCATTATGCGGACGCCGCCCTCCTTGAACATATGAGTGCAGTTTTTCAGCACCTCGTCGGGAGCACCCTTGGTGTACTGTATATAGCCGCTGTCGGTCCTATGCACCGTGGACATCATCTTTCTCAGCGAGTCGAAGGGAGCCTCTGCAACTCTCGGAGTCGCAGCTTCAAGCTCGTATTTTTTAAGTCCGCACTTGTGGGCGTAAGCTACCAGAGCAGCCTCTGTAGGCTCGCCTGCAACGGTATCGTCGGAATTGAGCTGTGCGTCGCAGCAGAGCGCCATAGCCTTTGCAAGGAGCTCCTTATTGTCGGTGTTCTCATGAACTACCGTCATCTTGTTCTGTGTGAGGGTACCTGTCTTGTCGGAGCAGATGACCTGTGCGCAGCCCAGAGCCTCAACGGCTGTAAGGCGGCGGATAATAGCTCCGCGCTTTGACATATTGGTAACGCCTATGGAAAGGACTACCGTAACAACTGCGGCAAGTCCCTCGGGGATAGCCGCAACTGCAAGGCTGACAGCTATCATGAACGAGTCAAGAAAGCCGGGAAGAGTGATGGTACCGTTCTTCACCAGCATCTGCAATACGTTTATACCGAGTATAATAACGCAGATGACAAGGACTGCTACGGAGAGTATCTTGCTGAGCTGGTCGAGGCTCTTCTGCAAAGGAGTCTCATCGTCGTCAGCCTCTGCGATAGCTCCTGCTATCTTGCCCATTTCGGTCTTCATGCCCGTAGCGACTACAACTGCCTCGGCACGGCCGTAGGCGATGCTGCTGCCCATGTAGAGCATATTCTTTCTGTCGCCGAGAGGTACCTCCTCACCCGTGAGGACGTCGCTGTCCTTTTCGCAGGGAACGCTCTCTCCTGTCAGAGCGGATTCCTCCGCTTTAAGAGCGGCAGCTTCTATTATACGGCAGTCCGCAGGGACATTGTCGCCTGCCTCGAGAGCTATCACGTCGCCGGGTACGAGCTCAGAGCTGGGTATGACTACCAGCTCTCCCGAGCGGTATACCTTGCTCTGTGCGGCACTCATGGCCTGTAATGCCTCGATAGCGGATTCCGCTTTGTTTTCCTGATATACACCGAGAACAGCGTTTGCAAGCACCACGAACAGGATTATGAATACGTCCGCATCAAGCTTGCCCTCGGAGATGATACCCGTAATGGCCGAGATCACCGCAGCCGCAATGAGAACGATTATCATCGGATTCTTGAACTGTTCTATGAACCTTGCCAGAAGCGTGGGCTTAGGCGGTTCGTCAAGCTTGTTCTGTCCTACCTTTTCAAGACGCTTTTCCGCCTCTTCGGCGGTAAGTCCCGCGGAAGAGCTCTCCACTTCCTTAAGAACGGCGTCAACGGATTCAAGATAATGTTTCATATTAACCCTCCAGATCTGTCTGCAATGCTTTGAAAGAAAGCGGCTCATCCCGCTTTTTTGCACTACTAAACAGATAATATTTTATCATTTACGGCGAAAAAAGTCAAGATATTTAGGTGTTACAGCGGTGAAAGCACGGTGATGAAACAGTGAAAACCCGCTATGCGCAAAAAAACAGAAAGGCAGCCCGTTCCCTCTGATGAAACGGGCTGCCTTTCCGGGAGCTGAAGCGGAACTCCCATATATGAAAAATCACTGTATGATCTTACCTGGAAACAAGCAAATGAAGGAAATTCTGATTTGCTATTGAACTTTCAAAAGGTTTTTTAAGAGATGGTTATTTTTAAGAGAGATTTTTATGAAAGCGTTATGGATTCACTGTTTGTTCCGCATAAGTAACTGCATACGAATGATCATCATCTAAAAAGAATGCTTTTGCCTTTTGTTCTCGTACAGCCTGAGAACAGGCGGATATTTTTTCCTGTTCAGGGACTCTGACAGATAAGTGCTGTATTATTTCTGAGATGCTTTTTACGGAAACGGGCATAATGCTGTCAGTACAAAGCAGTCATGATCCCTTTCCTGAATCCTGAGTCCGCTCAGGGGGTTAGGTTCGCCGCCCGAAAAGGTGACTGCTTATAGTATTTTGCCTGCCCGATCGATCAGTTGTCGGATCTGCTGCTGTGTATAATGCGGATCAGTTAGTGCATCTTTTACTGGATCATGCCGTAACGGCAAGGGTGGGATTTTTGAAGGATATGCTTTTCTTGGATAGGAGAATATCATGTAAAGAATCAGGTTAATAATTGTATATCGTGTATATTCTGAGGAAAAATCAAGATCTGTTGATATGTAATTTGATCGGTTAGAATTTTCTGAGTTTTTTCAGGTCTTTTGGGGGGATAGGCTGGTTTAACCACCATACGCAGGCTGAATTTGCATTCTGCTCTGCTGCCTTCACCGATCTTGCTACAATTGTTTTTATAAGCATTGTCTTGACAGGATTCTGAGATTTCTTCATTGGAAAATACCTCCATCATACATGATATAAGCGGACACCTTCGGGACGACGCCTAATATTATTATATTTCTGACGGCGAAAAAGTCAATACGTTTGCACTAAACGCCGATTATTTGCATTTTTATATTGAAAACAGCACTGCCGGTCAGTAAAAAACGATCTGACAGCGCTGTTATTTTAATTATTGTCGGGTATGGGGATAAGCACCTCTGTTATGAATTTATTGTCCTCGGTATGGGCTATGAAGCTGCCGTTGTACTTCTCCACGGCGCCTCTTACATTGGTAAGGCCGAGGCCCGAATGGTACTTCTTTGTGGTCCTGAATTCCTTGCCGTCGCTGCTGTCCACCTTCAGGAAGGTATTCTCGACGTAGATGAAAACGAAGTAATTCCTTCGCGTTATGGAAAGCCATACGTAGCGTTTGTTCTCCGGGAGCTCCCCGCAGGCCTCGAAGGCGTTGTCGAGAAGATTTGAGAATATCGTGGTTATATCGAGATTGGAAATAAAGTCGATATTGGTGAACTCGGCGTCAACCCGGAACTTCACCTTCATGCTGTCGGCTGTCTCCATTTTGTTGTTGATAACGACGGTAAGGATAGCGCTGTCGCATTCAAAGCGCGGGACAAGCTTGTCCAGCTCTGCGTTGAGGAGATCCTTGTAGCGCTCGGCTTCGTCGGTTTTGTTGGCGTTGATAAGTCCGTCAAGAGAGGCGATATGCTTTCTTACGTCGTGGATTATGCGCCTTGAGTTGTTGTATTTCTCGTTGAGCTCGCTGTAGGCGCTGAGCTGCATCATTGACTGCTGCGTTACCAGCTCGAGCTCCTTCTCGGTCCTGTATGACTTTGAGATCTTTTTCATAAGGTAGGTGAGATACAGGTCTATGGCAAGGAAGGCCAGCAGTATCACCGTCACCTTGTAGCGCTCGGTGGTCTTGACTATCATTTCGTTGAGGAAGTTCAGGATAGCTATCTCGCCGACGATGAGTCCCAGGAACATCAGCAGCTCCTGAGTGCGGATATTGTTAATGCCCGTACCCGAGAATATAAGTATCAGTATCTTTGTTATGGCTATCATGAATATCCATGCAAGGACCGTTGCCGCCGCTCTGAGGTACAGATCCTCCTTGATGACGGTAAGGTTATCGACCTTGGTTATGACCGCCATGAGGAATACGGCAAGGACCTCCATTATCAGCATTACAAAGAGGAAGACCGCGTCAAAGATCAGGAAGCTCCTTCCGTCCACCTTGTAGAACAGCAGATTTATAAGCAGCATTGAAACGAAGGAGTATGTAAAGTTGAGAACAGTCTCAAAATGTACGCCTATCAGTGCCATTATGACAGCAGAAGCAGCCATCACGGAGAGCTGGAGCAGAAGAGGCCGTTTTTTTGATGTGTATAGTTTTTCAAATAAAACAAAGGCGTATGAATGAAAAAGTACCGAGGAGATAAGCTGTATAATAAATAGTTCCATATTTTACCCCTGTCTGATGTAGGTTTTGATGAAGCGACTGAATTCGTTCTGGAAATCCTTCAGCTTTTTCTGTGCCACGGGAACCTCCAGACCGTTTGTTGTGAATAGTGAAAAATTGTTTAGTTTATCGATGTGCTCCATATTGACTATGAAGCTTTTGTGGGGGGATACGAAGCTCTCCGAGCTGACAAGGCTGAAAACGTCGGAAAGACTTCCTCTTATGCGGTATTTCTCCGATTTTGTATAGACGGTTATCCTGCGGTTGCCCGTATACTCAAAGACGTAGATATTCCTGAGGCTGAGCATGAGGGGACCGTCCTCGCCCTTGAGCTGTATCACCGCATCGGTCTCCTGCCTTTCGGAAAGGTAGCGTGAAAGCTCGCTGAGGACGTTCATTATCCTCTCCTTCTTGAAAGGCTTTACCACAAAGTCGAAGGGGTGCACGGAATAGCTCCGCAGAGCGAATTCGGAATGGTTGGTGACGTATACTATCCTTGCACGCTTATCCATCTGTCTGAGCTGCTGGGCTGTTTTGAGACCGTCGATACCGCTCATCTCGATGTCGAGGAATATCAGGTCAAAGCTCTGGCTGGTCTCAAGGAGCCTTTCGCCGCAGGGAAAGCTCTGCACGTCGTATTCTATTGAGTTTTTTTCGCTGTATTCGGCTATGAACTCTCTGAGGGAACTGATTATGTTCTTATCATCGTCGCAAACAGCTATTTTTATCATGAGATCTCTCCTTTCATCTTGTTTATCCTGCCTGCCGTCAGCAGTACTGCCGTGAAAAAGACTGCAAAGGAAGCGGAGAACATCTGGCGGTGGAGCTTCAGGGCTCCGAGTACCGCCGCCGCCGCTACGGCAAGAGTGACTACTGCCAGGGAGCGCATACGGAATACCCTTAGCTCGGCTTCGTCAAAGGATTTTTCGGGAGCTGCAACAGGTGCGAGCGCTATGATTACGGCGGTCCCCGCGGAAAGCATGAAAAATGACGTATAGCCTGCAAGGCTTTCGGGGAGCAGCTTTACTGCCGCTATCAGTGCTGCAAACAGCATTACAGAGAATATGACGCAAGCTATACGGCTCCTTGCATGATAGCCGCCGCAGCAGCGTCTGAGAGGAGGGTACAGCAGTATGAAAACGATGAATTCCGAGACCATATGCGTCGCAAATGCAATGACCAGCATAGCCGCGGTGACAAGCGCCTTCATGAGCATCAGTTCGAGCCCGTAACGGACTATCTCGCGGTCATCGTCTCCTATCCACCCACTGGCGATGAGCCGCGTCATTATCAGATCCAGTAATTTCTCCATTATGATACCCTTCAAAATAAATATATCACATTAATTATACATTATAATGTGAAAAAAATCAAGCATAATATTATACCGCGGGCATGATACGGAGTCCGGTTCACAGAGATTTACGGGGATTGACTTTAGTCGGTGTAATGAGTTATAATGTTACTGTGATAATGCTGTAAGAGGTGATAAGAACGGTATGAAAAAAACAGTGTGGAAGCTGCTCGTGGTGCTGGGAGTTGTTATGCTGCTCTCGGCAGGCGGACTGTGCGTTTACAATATGAGAGAGAGCAGCGAGGCCTTCCGCAGATCCCAGGAGGTGCTGGGTGAGCTGAAGGACATCATACCCGAGGCTCCTCCTCCGACGGAAAAGCCCTCAGAAGCGGTGCAGCCGCCCTCAGAGGATCTTTTCGCACCCTATGAGGAAGCGACAGAGGCTCCGCCCGAGCCTATGGGAACGGTAATGGTGGACGGCAGGTATTACTGCGGCTATGTCACCCTGTCCTCTCTCGGTATAGAGCTGCCCGTGACGGACAGCTGGAGCTATGAAAAGCTGAAGTATTCCCCCTGTCTGTACAGCGGTACCGCAGAGGGCCGTGATATGATAATCGCCGCCCATAATTTCAACAGCCATTTCGGCAGGATAAAGGAGCTCTCTCAGGGAGATGAGCTTTGGTTCACCGATGTGGACGGCGTAAGGACGCGGTATGTCGTGAGCTACACCGAGACCGTTCCGGGCACCGATATTGAGCATATGCGCGATGGCGGCGGAAAGGACTGGGATCTGACGCTGTTCACCTGTACTCTCAACGGTCAGAGCAGGGTAGCCGTCAGGGCAGTCATAGACAGCGGGCAGGGAGAAGCATGATCTTCTCCCTTTGAATATATCCGAAAGGAGCAGGATATGCTTAAAAAGATACTAAGCGGCGAGGCCTGTGCGAAGTGCAGGCTCTGCTGCATATTTGACCGCTACGACGTATGGGAGACTCCTGTGTTCACGGAGGAGCTCTGTGAAAGGATAAAGGCGGTACGTCCCGATACCAGGTTCATATCCAAGGACGGCGGATACATATTCAGAGTTGAGGAGCTCAGGGGCGACGAGCTGTTCTCCTGTCCCGCGCTGACGGAAAAGGGCTGTATGCTCGGTGATGAGAAGCCCTTTGACTGCCGTATATGGCCGTACAGGATAATGGAGGTGGGCGGCAGACGCGCCATAACCTTCGCCTCCATATGCGACGAGCTCTATCACCGTCCCCTTTCACAGCTTGTGGACTTCCTGAAGGAGGGTCTTGCCGACGTTATCTTTGCATATGCGGACGAGCATCCCGAGATAGTCAAGCCCTATTACGAGGGCTATCCCGTGCTGCTATTTGAGAAAAAACCGTTATGATCTTTGCGCATAAGCGCAAAGATCAGTTGAGAATTAATGAGTTTGCTTTTCTCACATTATCTGAATCCGTCGCTATAACTTTCAACTCTCAATTCTCAACTCTCAGATTTTTATCAGGTCTTGTCCTGATTTACGGAGAATATATCCGCCACCTCGGTAAGGGTTATATAGGCGAGAGGGTCTATCCTCTGTACCGTATCCTTCATCTTGATGACCTGGAAGCGGTTCACCACGAAATAGAGCACTGTGCGCTCCTCTCCCGAATATCCGCCTGTTGCCTTTATGAGAGTCATTCCGCAGCCGAACTGCGCCATAAGCTCCTTTTTTATCTCATCGGGGCAGGCTGTGATTATCATGGCAGCCTTTTCGCGCTGAAGTCCGTCAACGATATAATCCACGGTCTTGAGAGCCGCTCCGTAGGTCACTATGGAGTAAAGCGGCAGTATCCAGCTGTGTATTACGGCTCCGCATATGATGTAGAGTATCACATTGTAGGCCATAACGAAGGAGCCCACCGACAGTCCGAGTCGTTTTGAGAATATTACGGCCATTACCTCTATGCCGTCCATGGCTCCGCCGGAGCGTATGGCAAGACCGCTGCCGATACCGGATATGATTCCGCCGAAAAGGGCGCAGAGAAGCAGATCGGTGCCCGCAAGGGGGGACGCCAGACTCACGTCTATGGGCAGAACGCCGGTTATGAGCCACGACATGACGGAATACACGGCTACGGTATATATGGCGCAGAAGGTGAAGGTAACGCCCTGCTTTTTCAGTCCGTAGAGGAAGAGCGGTATATTGAGGATTATCAGGAACACTGAAAGCGACAGGGCGTCAGGGGTCACCTGCGCAAGCAGCATGGAGGTGCCTGATATGCCGCTGTCATAGAGCTTTACGGGCATGAGGAAAAGAGTTATGCCGAAGGCGTTGACGATTCCCGCCACAGTCAGCATGAATAAGCGGAAGGGGCTTATTTCCCTGATTATCCCGGATAATTTCTTCATAGTGTCTCCTTTTTTCGGTATTTTACAAAAAAGGAGCACTTTCTTCTGAAAAATGCTCCTTTGCACGATCACTTCTTGATCTTCTCGACGATGTCGCCTACAGTGTCCTTTACCTTTTCGATATTCTCCTTGGTAGCCACCTTGCTGACTAAATCCTTTGCCTTGTCAATGTTGTCCTTTGTAGCGACCTTGGAAACTGTCTTTTCGATCTTATCATCGGGAAGGTCGATACCTGTTTTTTTCTCGACCAGTTCAACTGCTTTTTTGATCTCCATAGGGGATACCTTCTTTCGTAAAAATTTGTACTTGTATTATACCACAGGACAGCGGAAAAATCAATAGGTTTTCGGTATTTACGGTGAGCGCACCCGGAAAAGCGCTGAAAACAGGCAATTGCAACTGACGATTGACAAATTGTAAAGCGGACTTGCTTGTGTGTAACCGCGGGAAATGATAGAATAAGACCATAGACCACGGGAAGAAATCCCGGGGAAAAATACATCGGAGGAAATATATATGATACTTGCAGACAAGATAATCGAACTCAGAAAAAGAGCGGGGATGTCACAGGAGGAGCTGGCTGAAAAGCTCGGAGTCAGCCGTCAGTCGATCTCAAAGTGGGAGGGCGCTCAGTCCACACCCGACCTTAACCGTATATTACAGCTGTCGGAGATATTCGGCGTAAGCACCGATTCATTATTGAAGGACACGGAGGAGCTTTCCGCAGGTGCGGACTCCTCGCGTGAGTCCGCAGATACGGAGCCGCCCCTGCGCAAGGTCTCAATGGAGGAGGCTCATCGCTTCCTTGAAGCCAACGAGAAGCGTTCAATGCTTATTCCGTGGGGTATAGCTCTCTGCGTGTGCAGCGTGCTACCTGTGGTACTTCTCGACATATCCGAACCGTTTCCGGAGGCGGAGGTTATACTGGGTGTGCCCATTATGCTCATAATGATAGCGGCTGCCGTGGCGATGTTCATAATATCCGGCAACAGGAAAAAGCCCTTTGAGTACCTTGAAAAGGAGGGCATAGATACCGAGTACGGAGTATCCGGCATGGTAACGGAGAAGAAGTCGAAGTATGAAGCAAAACACGTTTTATCACTCATAGCGGGAGTTGTGCTCCTCATAATCTCATTCATACCGGTGATACTGTTCGGCGAGCTCTTTGCCGACAGCAATACCGGAGAAGCCCTGTCACTTGCGTTCCTGTTCATAGCCATTGCCGCGGGAATCTTTCTGATAGTGCATTCCTGCGTCAAAATGGACGGCTACAGGAAGCTCCTCGAGGAGGAGGACTTCTCAAGGGACAAAAAGGCGCACAGAGGCAAGCCCTCACCTGCGGTGACCGTATACTGGTGTATAGTTACCGCCGCATATCTCGGTCTCAGCTTCATTACCAACGAATGGGGCAGGACATGGATAATATGGCCTGTGGCGGCAGTTCTTTCGCCTGTTGTGAGCATTATTTCCGCAAAGCTGAGCAATTAAGTTGACAAATCCCCCTTTTCGTGCTATAATCGGCGAAAAGGGGGCGTTTTTATGAGAAAAGACGAAAAGGACTTCATGAACTACGACGAGAACGGCGTTTATCCCGATGAAAAGCCTGAAAACGGGAATGAGCGCACCGTTTCCGACCTGATACTTTCGGCTGCGGTGCTGATACTGTTTTTCGGAACCATAGTCTATATATTTGTAATGGCAAGGCAGAACAAGGGCTGGAACGCAGCCTATGCGTTTTTCTTCCTTTTCCTCGGTGCAGGAGTTTTGGGCTTCCTGTCCGACCTCATACGGGATAAAAGGGACAATCTCCTGAACTGTCTTGTTCCCATAGGCATAGGCGTCGCAGGTATTGCGGCGGTAAGGGTATTCCATGTGGGCGGCGACAGTTCAAAGTTTCTGCTTGTGAAGTGCTTTGCCTACGGGATACCGCTGTTTTTTGCGGCTATGGGAGCGGTGTACACCGCAAGGTACGCAGGGTATCATCTGTCCTCAAAGGATAACTGCACGGAGCCCGTTACGGCCCGGTGCATAAAGGCCATAACTGTTTCCACCAGCAGGAACGGAACCCTGACGAGCCTGAAATACCAGCCGCGTTACGAATATGAATATGACGGCATAACCTACAGGCGCACAGGCGGAAAGACCAATTACGTCCGCGAAAAGGGTCAGGAATACGAGATACTTGTGGATCCCTCGAAGCCCTCGGTGTTTCTTGATCCCGAGGCCGAGAAAAGCGGTATCGGCAGTGTGACAGGCCATTTCCTGCTTATGGTCGCATTTCCCCTTGCTCTGATGATGATTTTTGCTTATTGTTTCAGGATAGCGGGAATATGACGTCGTAAAACGAACAATAATAAAAAGGCAGTTCCTTTGCGGAACTGCCTTTGCTGTCCTTATCAGAGCTTGTTCTTCTCTTCCTCGATGAGCTTCAGGAGGTCGTCAACGGACATATCCGCAGCCTTCTTCTTGCGCTCGTTGTGGTCGCTCTTGCTTATAATATCGGAAATATCCGGCGTACTTCCGCTCTTCGGCTTTGGAGCCGCAGCTGAGGGAGCGGACTGGCTTCTCAGAGGAGTTGTCTTTGGAACGTCGTTCCTTGACATCTCAGCCAGCTGGCTCTTGGAGAGTATGCCTGTATTGTCTGTGACAGGCTCGGGAGCTGCCTGCTGTACAGGAGCTGTGGAGGACTTGATATTGAAGGTGCCTGTGCGCTCTGTCTCGGCGCTCTTGCGGAGCATTTCCTCCCTGAGCGCGTCTGCTGTGGGAGCCGTTGAGGACGAGCCGCCCATATTCTTTGCGGCAAAGGTGCTCTCGGCGCTGCGCTGAGCCTTGAACTGCATGGTGCGCTCCTTCTCCTTCTGGTAGGGAGAATCGGGATTTACCTTTTTCTGACTGAAATTCTCCGCAATGGACATCTTCTTGCGTTCGAGCTCGTTGTTGGGCTGGATCTCCTGAGAAGGTTCAAAGAGAGGATTTGCTGACTTGTCGTGAGCGTTCTTTCTGCTCTCGGATATTGCTCTTTCTTTTTCCTGCTCGTCGTACTCATAGAAGTCGAACTCTTCATCATCGTCGCCCTTTGAGGAAGCGAGCTTTGCGATGAGGAATATAACGAGGAGTACGCAGGGGAGCACCAGCAGAGCAAGTATGCCCTTGATGCTCGAAGCGAAGGTTATGAGGGAACCCAGCTCGACGCTCTGTGTATAGCCTGTGCAGAGAGCAGCTATCTTGTCCTTTGTGATGGACTCCTCGCTGCCCACGTTGGCGGCGTCTGCGGTGGTGTATCTTGTTCCGTCCTCAGCCTCAACGATATCGTAAATGCTGAGCACCTTGAGGGTATTGGGGTCCGCTGCGGGGTAGCAGAGGACTATATCTCCCTTGGATATTGAGAGATTCTTCGCGTCGGGAGCGAGGAGAGCTGCTCCCTCGGTAACGTTGTCGCCCATATTGTCGGATGCTTTGACGATGTATACATAGCGGCCGAAGAGCTTGGGAGTCTTGCCGCCGGAGAAGCATATATTGACAAGGATCGAAAGTACGATCAGAACTATACAAATTACTATCAGAACGAATTTCAGTATTGAGAAGCGTTTTTTCTTTTCCATAAACATCACCTTTTCAGTTTCTTTTTGTTGTCTTTTGTTATTCTACACTTTTCTGCGGCTCATATCAAACCGCTTTTATATTATATCACACAATAATACAAATTTCAAACATTTTCTCAGTTTATTCTTTTTAAGCCATTATTTTTCGTTTTTATGCACAAATCGGGATTTGTTTTTAGGTTAATGTGCACAAGGGCAAAAACTGGCAAAAACAGGCGTTTCCGCGGAGTTTTCGGCGGATTTCCGCAATATAGAAAATTAGTGGACAAATATTTGTTGAAATATACACTTGAAATATCCTTTAAATCATAGTATAATATGAAATATATACCGCTTGTAGAATATCTTCTCCTCATTTGGCGAAAGCCCGTAGGCACACGGGTTAAAAATTTATACAAACGGTAATAAAGCCGCTCCTGCGGCAGAATGGAGATAAGTTATGGCTACAAAAAAAGCAAATCCTCTTATGGACAGGATCAAGGAAGAGTTTCCGAGAAAGCTCCAGCTTTTGTACAGCGTTTCTCCTGAGGAAGCCTCCGACAAGCAGGTCTACCATGTTCTTTCTTCGATAATCGTGGAAATACTCGGTGCAAAGAGGCAGAGCTTCATCAATCACACCTACTCGGTGGGAGGAAAACAGGTCTATTATCTTTCTATGGAGTTCCTTATGGGACGCTCGCTGAAAACGAGTCTCTATAATCTCGAACTTGCCGACGGCGTAAGGACTATGCTGAAGCAGTACGACATCAATCTTGACAAGATATACGAACATGAGCCCGACGCGGGTCTCGGAAACGGCGGTCTCGGCAGACTTGCAGCCTGCTATCTCGACGCGCTGGCTACCACGGGCTTCCCCGCTATGGGATATTCCCTCTGCTATGAGTACGGCATATTCCAGCAGAAGCTGGAGGACGGCTGGCAGACGGAGCTTCCCGACAACTGGCTTCCCGGCGGCTCGGTATGGCTGGTGCCCAAGCCCGAGCTTTCGATAGATATACACTTTGAGGGCGATCTTCAGGAATACTGGGACAATCAGTATCACCACATCTCCCTTGTGAATTACAATACGGTAGTGGCTACGCCCTACGATATGTACGTTTCGGGCTACGGCAGCGAGGGAGTATCCGTGCTCCGTCTTTGGTCTGCCAAGGCTCCCAGCTTTGATATGGAGATGTTCAACAAGGGCAACTACGACAGCGCTCTTGCGGGAAACTCCATTGCCAACGCCATATCAAAGATACTCTACCCCAACGACAACCACCTGGAGGGCAAGAGCCTCCGTCTCCGTCAGCAGTACTTCCTGTGTGCGGCTTCCGTGGGCGATATAGTTAACAACCACATGAACGTTTACGGAACTCTTGAAAACCTTGCGGACAAGGTGGCTATCCACATAAACGACACCCACCCCACCCTTGCGATACCCGAGCTCATGCGCATACTCCTTGACGACTGCGGCTACAGCTGGGAAAAGTCATGGGACATCGTTACCAAGACCTTTGCCTATACGAACCATACAGTTATGGCAGAGGCTCTCGAGAAGTGGGACGTGAACCTTGTGAAGACAGTTATTCCGCGCATATTCTCTATCATTGTGGAGATAAACAACCGCTACTGCCAGTCTCTCATGGAGAAGAACGGAGGCGACAGTGCAAAGACCACCCGTATGTCCATAATCAAGGACAACCAGATACACATGGCAACTCTCTGCGTGGCAGCTTCGCACAGCGTAAACGGCGTATCCAAGCTCCATTCGGAGATAATAAAGGAATCGGTGTTCCGCGACGAGTACGAGTATACTCCGAACAAGTTCAAGAACGTAACCAACGGCATAGCCTACAGAAGGTGGCTGTATCAGTCCAACGAGGGACTTACGGAGCTGCTTAAGGAGACTATCGGTCCCAAGTTCATCAAGGACGGCGCCGAGCTGGAGAATTTCAGGAAGTTCGAGAACGACGAGACTGTCCTCGGAAAGCTCATGGACGTTAAAAAGGCCAACAAGGAGGCCTTTGCTAAGTATGTGAAGAACAGCTCGGACATCATACTCAATACAGACAGTATTTTCGACGTTCAGGTAAAGCGTCTCCACGAATACAAGAGACAGCACCTCAACGTTATGAATATCCTTACGGACTATGCGTATCTGCTCAATGATCCCGACGCGCCCTTTACTCCCAAGACCTATATCTTCGCGGCAAAGGCGGCTCCGGGCTACTATCTTGCAAAGCAGATCATAAAGATGATATGGGCTATATCCGAGGAGATAAGGAAGAACCCGAGGATAAGCCAGAAGCTGTCCGTAGTGTTCCTGGAGAATTACTGCGTTACCCTTTCCGAACACCTCATGCCGGCTTCGGACGTTTCCGAGCAGATCTCACTGGCAGGCACGGAGGCTTCGGGCACGGGCAATATGAAGCTGATGCTCAACGGCGCTGTGACTCTCGGTACTCTTGACGGAGCAAACATCGAGATCAAGGAGGCCTGCGGAGACGACAATATCGTCATCTTCGGCATGACCACTCCTCAGGTGAACGAGCTCAGGGCAAGGGGCTACAATCCCGTGGACTACTACCACAATGACGGCAGGATACACGACGCTGTCGAGCGTATGTACCACGGCATAAACGGCTGCACCTTCAATGATGTGGCAAACTCGCTCAAGGACAGGGATCCCTATATGGTATTTGCCGATTTCGACAGCTACAGGAACGCTCAGCAGTACATTACCGACTGCTACAACGACAAGCTGAAGTGGGCAAGGATGTCCCTCAACAATATAGCAGGCGCAGGTATCTTCTCGGCAGACCGCGCCGTTACGGAATATGCCGACAATATCTGGTATTTAAGATGACCGTTCAGGGGACGTCCTATAACTCGTCCCCTTTCGGCGTTTTACGGCGTACCGCTCATCAAAATCTGAAAACGGAGTGTTTTTCTCTATGAGACCTATATATGACACATGGAATCTTGGCTATAAATCCATATTCGGCGCAGTCAGACAGTTTGAGACCTGCCGCTTCACCATAAGGCTCCCCAAGGACGTATGTCCCGATTTTCCGCCTGTGCTGGTGCTGTTCCGCACGGGCTTCAAGGAGCGCTTCATAAGCATGAACGAGGTGAAGGAGGAAGAGGACTGCTTTGCGTATTCTGCGGAATACAACGCGCGGTATACCGATGTCCATTACTACTACTTCTCCTATACGGAGGGCGGCATACGTCATTATATCAAGAAGATCAACGTCCACGAGGGCAGTATCGACCACGGCGAGCTGTTCCAGCTGACGGTATACAAGAGCGATTATGAGACTCCCGATTTTCTCAAGGGCGGAGTCATGTATCAGATATTTCCCGACCGTTTCTGCAAAAGCGGCAAGCCAAAGGAGAATATCCCCGAGGGACGAGTGCTCCGTGAGGACTGGGGCGGCACTCCCTTTTACAGGCCCGACGAGAACGGCCATGTGTGGAACAACGATTATTTCGGCGGCGATTTCGCTGGAATACAGTCGAAGCTGCCCTATCTGAAGAGTCTGGGCGTGACCTGTATCTATCTCAATCCCATATTTGAATCCCACGAGAACCACCGCTACAATACCGCCGATTACATGAAGGCGGACCCCCTTCTCGGCACCAACGAGGAGTTCGGGGAGCTTTGCAGCGAGGCGGAAAAGCTGGGAATTTCCATTATACTCGACGGAGTATTCTCCCATACGGGCGCTGACAGCGTTTACTTCAACAAGTTCGGCCGTTATCCTGAGGTCGGTGCTTACCAGTCAAAGGACAGCAGATACTACGACTGGTACTCCTTCATAGATTATCCCGATACCTATGAGGCGTGGTGGGGAATAGACACTCTCCCCAATGTGTGCGAGAACAACGAGGAGTACACAGAGTTCATATGCGGCGACGAGGGCGTGCTCCGCTACTGGCTGGACAAGGGAGCGGCAGGCTACCGTCTTGACGTTGCCGACGAGCTTCCCGACCAGTTCCTCAATAATCTCCGCAAATGCGTAAAGGGCTACGACAGCGAGAAGATCGTCATCGGCGAGGTCTGGGAGGACGCCACCAACAAGGAGAGCTACGGCGTCAAGCGCCGCTATCTTCTCGGCGACCAGCTGGATTCGGTAATGAATTATCCCTTCCGCGAGGCTATAATCAATTTCATGAAGGGCGGCAAGCCCATTGACTTCATAAACTCCGTAATGACGATAGTGGAGAACTACCCCAAGCCAACTATCGACGTACTTATGAACTTTGTTTCAACCCATGACATAGAACGCGCCATCAACTGCCTCGGCGGCGAGAGCTGCGAGGGAAAGAGCAAGGACTGGATGGCGGAGAAACAGCTGTCCGAGGAACAGTACAGCCGCGGGAAGAATATGCTCAAGGCGGCTATGGCGCTACAGTTCTTCCTTCCGGGTGTACCCAGCATATACTACGGCGACGAGGCCGGCGTTCAGGGCTATAAGGATCCCTTCAACCGCCGCTGCTACCCGTGGGGCAGTGAGGACAGGGAGCTCATAGAGTATGTCTCGGAGCTCAGCCGCGTGAGAAAGACTATCCCGAACATGAAGGACGGCAGGGTGTACTTCGTGATAAACGAAAAGATAACCCATGACAGCCGCCTTATCGGATTCACCCGTCAGGGCATGAAGATGGACTATATCATCTTCGTCAACAGGAGCGGCGACACGGTGCAGCTCGGGAACATGAGCGAGATACTCTCCCGCTTCATCGATCTCCAGCCCTTCTACGGCGAGTTCATAAACGATACCATTACCGTAAAGCCCTACGGCTATACGATAATCAAGGCGAGGTTCGTGGAATAAAAAACGGCTGTAAAGCCGATACAAAAGGAAATACGGCTAAGGGCGGACCTTTCCTGCGAAAGGTCCGCCCTTAACGATAAGCGCTCCTCTGTATGGACAGTGCAGCAGGGGAGACTGTTCAGAATATCTCGTACATGGCAGCTCTGTTTCCCACCGAGCGGACAGGCTTGCCGTTCTTCATTACCTGACGTACATTGATGAAGGGCGGTATCTTGCCCACGTATCTGCGGTTGAACTCCTTGCCTATGCTGGCCTTTTCCGGAGAGGGTCTGCCCTGCCCGGTCATACTTATGCCTCTGTATGTGGGAGAAGCTGCATTAAGGTCAAATGTGGTGCCTTTGACGTGATTTCTTACAAAATCCGCAGCTTCATCAAAGACCTTACTGCGGAGCGCCACTCCGTTCAGAGCGGAATCAAGGCCGTAATACTTGTTGAGTATGTCGGCAACGAGGGTTCCGACGTTAGTCCCGAGAGCCCGGGCGTCGGATATGAGCCTGCTTTCAAGGAGGCTGTCTGGATAAAACTGTATTCTCATAGATTAACTCCTTCCGTGAGCCTGTACTGCTCACCTGTAAAAAAGTGGATTACCGATCAAATAACACGCGTGTGAGCGAAGGAGCTTGCCTCCACCAATGACATTGTAACACATATGAGCGCACGCGTCAACCTCCACGAGCTAAAATCGGCGTTTTTAACATGAGCGGAAGAGGTCACGAAGATTGGATTGTTGAAGGTGAATAATATTTCCCTTGAAAAAGGACATTTGCCGAGGCAGATGTTCAGAGCTCTGCTGCTCAGCAATAACGGCAGGGCGTTTCGGTGAGCTGATCTTCAGCGGTGGTATTTAATTTAATATAAATGTGCAGGAAACCATATATAATATTTATATGCATACATTTTCTGTTGAAGCAGAATATCAGGGACTCCGTGATATGCTTTCTGCACATGATATCATCGTGCAAGCAGCAGGATATTCAGATAAAACAACGCAGCTGCGCTGTTCTGATAAGATGAATCATCGGCTTTGGTAAAGCCCGGGAAAACCGCGCCTCGGGAAATGAGACAAAAAGTCTCCGCCCGACTGCTGCGGAAATAACGAAATGTGAAAAGTCCGCGTTTTCGGCGAACTGACGTCTTTTACGGCGCTTCTGGGACCTGAAGGTCACGGTGATATATAATTTGTATATGTCCGATGTCAATTTTGCATATATTTGTTAAAGATGTATTATACAATTCTTCCAAATTTACTTAAACGTATTGACAGAATAATCTTTAAAGTGTAAAATGTTGTTATCAAGACTTAAAAAATCAATATAAGGAAGCAGTTTACTAAGGGGGTAAAATCCATGAAAAGAGCAATCGCTATGTTAATGGCGGTCACATTGGCGGGATCCGTTGTCTCCTGCGGCAATGGCAAAAAGAACGATAAGAACGCCAACAGCGGAAAGTCTGTAGGCATAGCTATGCCTACATCCACTCTTGATCGCTGGAACAGCGACGGAAAATTCCTGCAATACAGATTTGAATCCGCAGGTTTCGATGTGGATCTCATATATTCGGAAAATGATGCAACAAGACAGAACAACGATATTCTGGCAATGATAAACAAGGGCGTTGACCTTCTTCTTATCGCTGCCGTTGACGGAACAAAGCTTTCGGGAACTCTTGAGACCGCAAAGGAAAAGGGTATACCCGTAGTGGCTTATGACAGACTTATCATGGATACCCATGCACTGACATATTACGTTTCATTCGATAACCGTGCAGTCGGAAGGCTTCAGGGCGAATTCGTCCGCGATCAGCTTGCTCTCGACAGCGGTTCAGACTCTTACAATATAGAATTCGTTGCAGGCGATCCTGCCGACAACAATGCAAAGTATTTCTACGACGGAGCATACGATGTGCTGGAGCCGTATATCGAATCCGGCAGGCTTGTGATACCCTCGGGAAAGGACAGCTTCGATCAGGTCGCAACTCCTGAGTGGTCAATGGACAAAGCAAAGGCAAATATGAAGGATACCCTTGCCAAATATTACAGCAACGGAACTCAACTGGATGTTGTGCTCTGTGCCAACGATTCCACCGCTCTCGGAGCAGCTCAGGCGCTGAATATAGTCTATAACGGAAAAAACTATCCCATCATAACGGGTCAGGACGGCGATGTGGCAAATCTCAAGAACATCGTTGACGGAAAGCAGGCAATGACTGTATACAAGAATGTCCGCGATGAGGCGAGCGTTACCTACGAGGTGTGCAAGATGATCCTTGACGGCGAAATACCAACGTCAAAGCTTGTGGAAAAGCTTCCCATAGATGTCAGCTTTGACAGCGAGTCATACAATAACGGCGTGAAGTATGTACAGTCCTATCTGCTGCTTCCTTCGGTCATCACCAAGGATAATATGCAGCTGCTGGTGGATTGCGGACTTTATGAGTGGGACAGCGCCCATAAGTATCTCGAACTTACAAAAACCTCATAAGCATGAAATGACGGGCAGCCGCACTTTAGTGCGGCTGCTTTTATTTTTTGGCGTTGTCGAGCCATAGCTGATACAGGTCTATCTCTATATCCTTATCGCGGCAGTGTATTGTAAGGGTGTCGCCCTCCTTCACATGGTAGGTCTTGAAGCACTCGTTCGGTCTGTCACGGCTGTCGAGCGGTCTGATAACAGGATAGAGCCTTATATTATCGTGAAGTACCGCTTTGTGATCGAGATATTGTCCTTTTTCGCTGAAGCTGTCCTCGAATTCCATGTATGAGCGCTCGTTCACATATTTATTGTCGGCGGCAAGATCCACCCGCAGATGCTTTTCGGTCCTGACCTCTGCACCCTCTGGTATGGGATAGAAATCGTCCATGGACTCATTGCGGTATTCGGTAAAATACTGACCGTCTTCATTGGGTCCGACCCTGACTTCATATGCCTTGATCTCAAAAGCTTCTCCTGCGCTGTAATGCAGCTTTTCCGAGCTTATGGGTATCATCCCGATAAACAGGAAGGCATAGAGGGCTGTCAGCGCCGCGGCTGTACAGAAAACGGCGGCAATCATTCTGACAAGGGTCCTTTTTTTTATTTTTTTCAGCGGCTTTACGTCTTTTTCGGGGACTTTTATATCATCCTCCTTTTGGTTCATGCTTTCATAGACGGCATTGCACTCCTCGCATTCGTGGAGGTGCTTTTCTATCTCCTCGTTGCTGTCCTGAGAGGTCAGCTTGTCGCAGTACAGCGGCAAAAGGTCTCTGATTATATTGCATTTCATAAGATCACTCCATTCCTTGCAGTTGAGAGTTGAAAGTTGAGAGTGTAGAGTTAAGGTGTCTGCTTCACAGACTAATTTAAATATTATCGCCGAAAGGCGATACATCAACTCTCAACTCTAAACTCTCAACTTGGCGGGCGGCGGAACGCCGACCCTACATAAGTTTCTGTTTTGCGCGGTAATAGGTCACACGCGCCCAGTTCTCGGTCTTGCCGAATATCTCCCCTATCTCGCGGAAGCTAAGCTCCTGCGTCGCCCTGAGCAGGATTATCTCCTTTTCTGTCTCCGGCAGGTCGTGTATCCGCTTCAGCAGCCGCAGCCGTCCGTCAGAGCTCTCTGCTGCTTCATCGGGACGGGGAGAGGTGTCCTCGATAAGCTCGCTGAGCTCCTCGCCTGTATGCTTTTTTCGCTTGCGGAGCTCCTCAAGCCATGCGTTCCGCGCGATACCGCACAGCCATGTGTATACCGAGCTCTCTCCGTTGTATTTTTTAATCGAGCGCAGAGCGCGGTAAAAGGTCTCCTGTGTGAGCTCTCCGGCGGTATCGGCGTCGCCGCAGAGAGTCATAAGGTACAGGAACACCTTTCTGCCGTTTTCTCTGTAATACTGCTCCATATCCGACGACACCGGACCGCCTCCCTTCCGAACGTTCATATATTAGTTGCGGGAACAGCTCTTTTGTTACAAGAAAAATGAAAAAATTTTCAAATTGACAGGGCGTTTCTTTCGTGCTATACTTGAAAAGTACGGATATATGCTATTGTATCATTTTTTTGTGTGCTTTTCAACGCATTTCTCAGTCGAAGAAAAATATTCACTTTACTTTTGTGTGCAAAGTATGGTATAATTAGAAGATACCGATAATGTCCGGAAATCATTTCCGGATAATAATTACTTCTTTTGAGGTGTATGATGGCAAATAAGTATTCTCTCGGCATAGACGTGGGTTCCACCACGGTAAAAACTGTTATTACCGATAACAGCGGAAATATAGTCTACTCAAAATATCAGCGCCACCTTTCCAAGGTAAAGGAGACGGTAACGGATCAGCTCAAGATAATACAGGCTGACTATCCCAATGAGGAATTCACCGTCTGCATAACAGGCTCGGCGGGACTCGGTCTTGCGAATTCTGCTGATATACCCTTCGTTCAGGAGGTACACGCGGCCTTTCTTGCGGTAAAGCAGAAGCAGCCCGACGCCGACGCGGTGATAGAGCTGGGCGGCGAGGACGCCAAGATCATTTTCCTTACGGGCGGCGTTGAGCAGCGTATGAACGGTACCTGCGCAGGCGGTACGGGAGCCTTCATAGATCAGATGGCTACCCTTCTCGGAATAACCGCCGATCAGCTGGACGAGCTGTCTCTCCATGCCCAGAAGATATACCCCATAGCGTCGCGCTGCGGAGTTTTTGCCAAGTCGGATATACAGCCCCTCCTCAATCAGGGCGCAAGGCGCGAGGACGTGGCCGCAAGCATATTTCAGGCGGTAGTGGATCAGACGGTCTCGGGACTTGCTCAGGGACGCACCATAGAGGGAAAGGTGCTTTTTCTCGGCGGCCCTCTGTTCTTCCTGAACGGTCTGAAAAAGGCCTTCAAAAGGACTCTCGGACTTGACGATGAGCACGCGGTGTTCCCACAGGAGGCTCCCGTATTCGTGGCATACGGCTGTGCGATATATGCGGCGACTGCCGAAAAGGCCTACAGGATAGAGGACGTTATCGAGAAGATACGCACTGCCAAGGCCTCTGACAGTATCGTTACCGGTGAGCCGCTTTTCCGTTCCCATGCGGAGTATGACGAGTTCATCGACCGGCACAAGAAATTCGACCTTGGATATTCGGATATACGCACCTACAAGGGCAGCGCCTACCTCGGAATAGACGCAGGCTCGACCACAACGAAGCTGGTGCTCATAACCGAAGACGGAAAGATACTCTATCATCATTATTCCTCGAATCAGGGACAGCCCCTGGATAAGATAGCCGATCAGATAAAGCGGATATACTCCGAAATGAATCCGGATATAACCATAAAGGGCTCGGCAGTAACGGGCTACGGCGAGGATCTTATCAAGTCGGGACTTTCCATAGATCACGGCATAGTAGAGACCGTGGCGCACTTCAAGGCTGCGGCTTACTTCTGCCCCGACGTTGACTTCATCATTGACATCGGCGGACAGGACATCAAATGCTTCAAGATAAAGAACAAGAGTATAGACAGCATTATGCTGAACGAGGCCTGCTCGTCGGGCTGCGGCTCTTTCATACAGACCTTTGCCATGGCGCTGGGCTACGATATAGCGGAATTCTCACAGCTGGGACTCTTTGCGGAGCACCCTGTTGATCTTGGTTCGCGCTGTACCGTATTCATGAACAGCTCCGTAAAGCAGGCACAGAAGGACGGAGCTACCGTGGAGGATATTTCCGCGGGTCTTTCCTCCTCCATAATCAAGAACGCCATATACAAGGTAATACGTGCGAATTCTCCCGAGGACCTTGGAAAAAATATAGTCGTACAGGGAGGTACCTTCCTCAATGACGCCGTTCTCCGCTCATTTGAGAAGGAGCTTGGCAGGAACGTTATCCGTCCCGCCATTTCGGGACTTATGGGAGCCTTCGGCTGCGCTCTCTACGCCAAGGAGCGCATGAACGGAGAGCCCTCAAAGCTCATATCCGCAGAGGAGCTTGAAAGCTTCTCCTATACCTCACGCTCCGTGAACTGCGGAGGCTGCACCGCTCACTGTCAGCTGAATGTGATAAGCTTCGGCAAGGGCAGACGCTTCATATCGGGCAACCGCTGCGAAAAGGGCGGCGGTATCACCAACAGGAACACCGTTCCCAATCTCTACGAGTTCAAATACGACAGTATCTTAAATACAGTGAAGACTCACCAGCCAAAGCGCTTCCGCGGCACCGTGGGACTTCCACTTGCACTGGGCTTCTACGAGCAGCTGCCCTTCTGGCATATGCTGTTCACGAGTCTCGGCTTCAGGACGGTCATTTCCGACGAGAGCTCCCGCGATATGTACTACCTCGGACAGCATACAATCCCGTCGGATACGGTCTGTTATCCCGCAAAGCTGGCTCACGGACATATCGAGAACCTTCTCGACAAGGGCGTGGATTTCATATTCTACCCCTGCATGAGCTACAATCTCGACGAGGGCGGCAGCGACAACCATTTCAACTGCCCTGTGGTAGCCTACTATCCAGAGCTCCTTATAGCGAACAATCCACGGCTGAACAAGGATAACTTCGTACATCCCTACCTTGACCTAAATATAAAGAAGAACGTTGTAAGGGTGCTGAGCGAGGCGCTTAAGAAGTACAATGTAAAGGGCAGGATCCCCGAGGCTGTGGACAAGGCCTATGAGGCGCTCCAGACCTATCATAATTCCGTTACCCGCAAGGCAATGGAGATAATAGACCAGGCAAGAGCCGAGGGACGCAAGATAATCGTTATCGCAGGACGTCCCTATCACATAGACAAGGAGATAAACCACGGCATACATAAACTGGTATCCAGTCTCGGAATGGCTGTCATAACAGAGGACAGCGTTGCAGGTCTTGCAGGCACGCCCAAGCTGGGAGTTCTCAATCAGTGGACCTATCATTCCCGTCTTTACCGCGCTGCAAAGTACGTTACCACACAGCCGGATATGCAGCTCATACAGCTTGTATCCTTCGGCTGCGGAATAGACGCAGTCACCGGCGACGAGGTGAGACATATACTGGAAAGCCGAGGAAAGCTCTATACACAGCTGAAGATAGACGAGATAAACAATCTCGGCGCCGCAAGGATAAGACTCAGGAGCCTTGTTGCGGCTATGGAACAAAAATAAGTTTAGAGTTGAGAATTGAGAATTGAGAGTTGAGAGTTAAGAGCCGTTAGCCTGTAGGGGCTGGCGTCCCCGACAGCCCGTGCCTTACGCATAAACTATAAATAACTTGAAACATTTCAAAAATACGGAGGGATAAAAGTGCCCGAATATGCAAAGTTTACCGAGGATATGATAAAGACCCATACTATCCTCGTTCCCGATATGCTGCCCATACACTTCAAAATGCTAATATCCATCTTTGAAGCCAAGGGCTATAAGCTTGAGCTGCTGCGGAACGATTCCCGCGCGGTCATCGACGAGGGGCTCAAGAACGTACACAATGACGCCTGCTATCCTGCGCTGCTGGTAATAGGCCAGTTCATGGACGCGCTGAAAAGCGGAAAGTACGATCCCGACAGGACAGCCCTGCTGATTACCCAGACGGGCGGCGGCTGCCGTGCTTCAAACTACATACACCTGCTGAGGAAGGCTGTTGCCAGGAATTACCCGCAGATACCTGTGGTATCCCTGAATTTCAGCGGCCTTGAAAAGGACAGCGCCTTCAGGATAACAGCGCCCATGTTCCTGAAAATGCTCTATGCGGTGCTCTACGGAGATCTGCTCATGACCTGCTACAACAAGTGCAGGGCTTATGAGATAAACAAGGGCGAGTCAAAGAAAATGCTGGACAAATGGCACAGGAGACTGTGCAATATCTTCCTCAAGGGCAGTAAGATGTATCTCAGGACAAAAAAGGTATACAGGGATATACTTGACGATTTCGCCTCCATTCCCCTCAGCAGCGAGAAGAAGATAAGAGTAGGCATCGTGGGCGAGATATATGTAAAATATTCTCCCCTTGCCAACAATCATCTTGAGGATTTCCTCATTTCCGAGGGCTGCGAGCCCGTGGTGCCCTCCCTGCTGGAGTTCGTGATGTACTGCGCTGCGGGAACCTTCAACGATGCCAAGATATACGACCATACCACAAAGGAGTCCATATTCAACAAGATCGGTTATGAGCTTATCTACGCAAAGCAGAAGGAGCTCATCAAGGTGATGAAGGAGCAGGGCAGTTTCGAGCCTCTCCATGACTTCGAGCACCTGAGGAAGCTTGCGGACAAGTACATCAATCAGGGCGTGGTAATGGGCGAGGGCTGGCTCATACCCGCTGAAATGGCCGCTCTTGCAAAGTCGGGAGTGGAGAACATCATCTGCACCCAGCCCTTCGGCTGTCTGCCGAACCATATAGTCGCAAAGGGTATGTCCAGAGCTATCAAGCAGGACAATCCCAACGCCAACATCGTGGCTATAGACTATGATCCCGGCGCTACAAGAGTAAATCAGGAGAACCGTATAAAGCTCATGCTTGCCAACGCGCGTCTGTAACGGCTGCGCGACATATAAAGGAGCCTGACCATGATAAAAACAAGAACAGGACAAGTCATAGTAACAAATGAAAACCAGAACAGGCTGCTGAAAAAGCTCTACGGAAACGTTTTCGGGAGGATATTGCTGAAAGCGCTGACTGCTCCCGCAGTTTCAAGGGCAGTGGGGCTGTTTATGGATTCGGGAGCTTCAAAGGCTCTCATAAAGCCCTTCATAAAGCGCAGCGGCATAGACACCTCGGAGTATGTCATGTACGATTTCAGCTCCTACAACGACTTTTTCACCCGCACGATAAAGCCTGGAAAGAGACCTGTTGACCGCGAGCCGTCGCATCTCATAAGTCCCTGTGATTCAAAGCTTACGGTGCACAAGATAGGCAGGAACAGCATATTCCGCATAAAGGGCTCACGCTACAGGGTAAGCGACCTTTTGCAGAACGAGTTCCTTGCAAAGCGCTACTGCGGAGGCTACTGCATGATATTCCGCCTGGAGGTGGACGATTACCACCGCTACTGCTATATTGACGACGGAATAAAGACGGATAATACCTACATAGCGGGAGAGCTCCACACGGTAAATCCCGTTGCGCTGGAGCGCTATAACATATACAAGCGCAACTGCCGCGAGTATACCGTGCTGCATACCGTCAATTTCGGCGACGTGGTGCAGGTGGAGGTCGGTGCAATGATGGTGGGACGAATAGTCAACAACCACGGCGAGGGAGGTATGAGCAGAGGCATGGAGAAGGGCAGGTTCGAGTTCGGAGGCTCTACCATAGTGCTGCTTTTCGGCAAGGATACCGTGCGCCCAGACGAGGATATACTCCGCAACTCCGCGGGAAATACCGAGACCGTTGTCAGATACGGTGAAAAGATAGGCGTAAAGGCATAAATATAACTGCGGCGGACGTTGTTCTGCCGCTTTTTTTGTTCAATACAGCAAAAATGAAATATTCTCTTGACAAAGGGCGGTATATGTAGTATAATGTGTAAAGTGATTTTGCATTACACCTGTGAAGAGGTGCTCCGATATGGCTAAAGAACTTAAATTCGTAATGCTTCTCGACTGCTACGGCGATCTGCTGACAGAGCGCCAGCGCAGCATGATGGAGCTGTATTACTGCGAGGACCTTTCCCTTGCGGAGATAGGCGAGCCCCTTGATATTACAAGGCAGGCGGTCCGCAGTATCATCAAGCGCACCGAGGAGATACTCCTCAACTATGAGGAAAAGCTTGGCTTTGCAGAAAAGCTGGGCAGTATAAGGGAGCGCCTTGACCATATAGAGACTGCCGCAGGAAAGATCACTGATGAAAGCGTAAAAAATGAGATAACACATGAAATAGAAGAGGTGCAGGAGCTGCTTTAAGGCGGCCGTGTGCCCGTATCAGGAAAAGGAGGCTTGTCATGGCATTTGAGGGACTTTCCGAAAAGCTTAACAATGTCTTTAAGAAGCTCAAATCAAGAGGAAAGCTTACCGAGGGCGACGTCAAGGAAGCAATGCGCGAGGTGCGTCTTGCACTTCTCGAGGCGGACGTAAGCTACAAG
The DNA here is from genome assembly GCA_017519415.1 of Ruminococcus sp. GTDB lineage: Bacteria > Bacillota > Clostridia > Oscillospirales > Ruminococcaceae > Ruminococcus. The sequence continues at coordinate 123,512 of JAFWSI010000045.1, read as the reverse complement.
GTAGTAAAGGACTTTGTAAAGAACGTTACAGAGAGAGCTGTTGGTGAGGAAGTGCTCGCGAGCCTTACTCCCGCACAGCAGGTAATAAAGATAGTCAACGAAGAGCTTGTATCGCTCATGGGCAACAGCAATGCCCGTATAAATATGGCTTCCAAGCCCCCTACGGTCATAATGATGTGCGGACTTCAGGGCTCCGGTAAGACCACCCACGCGGCAAAGCTTGCGAAGCTGCTGAAGAAGGAGGGACACCGTCCCCTGCTGGCAGCCTGCGATATATACCGTCCTGCGGCTATCAATCAGTTACAGGTAGTCGGCGCCAAGGCCGATGTTAAGGTATTTGAGATGGGACAGACGGATCCCGTGGAGATTGCGAAAAAGGCTCTTGCCTATGCAAAGGACTACGGCCACGACATACTCATCATAGATACTGCGGGCCGTCTTCATATCGACGAGGCTCTCATGGAGGAGCTCGTGAATATCAAGAAGGAGACCGAGCCCGACGAGATAATGCTTGTCGTGGACGCTATGACAGGTCAGGACGCGGTAAACGTTGCCAAGGCCTTTGACGACGCCGTAGGCATTACGGGCGTGCTCATGTCAAAGCTCGATTCCGATACAAGAGGCGGTGCGGCTCTGTCGGTACTGTCCGTAACGGGCAAGCCCATAAAGTTTGTGGGTATGGGCGAAAAGCTTGACGATTTCGAGCAGTTCCACCCCGAGAGAATGGCTTCGCGTATCCTCGGAATGGGCGACGTCCTCACCCTTATCGAAAAGGCAGAGAACGTGATGTCCCAGAAGGACGCGGAGAAGCTCACAAAGAAGTTCCAGGAGAACAAGTTCGATATGGACGATCTCCTCGATCAGATGAAGCAGATAAAGCGTATGGGCTCCATGAGATCCATACTCGGAATGCTTCCCGGCGTAGGCGACAAGATCAAGGACGCCGATATAGATGAAAGTCAGCTCGGCAGGGTAGAGGCGATGATAACCTCTATGACAAAGGCCGAGCGCGCAAAGCCCTCCATCATCAATCCCTCCCGCAAAAAGCGTATCGCAGCGGGCTCGGGTACAAGGGTAGAGGACGTGAACAGACTGCTCAAGCAGTTCGACCAGATGCAGTCCGTAATGAAGAAATTCACGGGCAAGAACAACAAGATGTCTCTCAGAAAGGCAAGAAAGCAGCTGGCAGGCATGAATTTCGACAAGTTCACAGGCAAGGGCGGAGGAAATCTTCCCTTCTGACAACAACGGAGATGTATCATATGAGCTTTATGAGATACCGCTACGGATACAAGGTCTCGGGACAGGGATTGTTCGTGATAATCGTAGGCGTTATCATATTTGCCGTGTCACGTATCGTGGCAGGCAGGATACAGGATAAAAAGCTGAAAAGCAGTGTCCGCACGGTGGGTATAATACTGGCTGCGGTGTGTGTGGTGCTTTCGGACATGATGGATATGATATATTCCGATTAGCTTTCAATGCGGTCTCCCGCCGCTTGGATATACAGTAATTATTATGGAGGTGAATACAAATGGCAGTAAAGATCAGACTCAGAAGAATGGGCGCTAAGAAGGCTCCTTTCTATCGTGTAGTTGTTGCTGATTCCAGATACCCCAGAGACGGTCGTTTCATTGAGGAGATCGGTTATTATGATCCCACAAAGGAGCCCTCTGTCGTAAAGGTAGACGCTGAAAAGGCTAAGGAATGGATCGCAAAGGGCGCACAGCCTACTGATACAGTAAAGGCTATCCTCAAGAAAGAGGGAGTTCTTTGATCAAAAGCTTAATGGAAGAGGAGAGGCTGAAGGTCTCTGCCTCTGTCCGGAAGCTTGAACGGAGGTATTACAATGAAAGATTTACTTTATGCTATCGCAGCAGGCCTCGTAGAAGATAAGTCCGCTATAAATATTACCGAGGACGCACCCGACGAAGAGGGCGTTATTGTATTCCACCTTAACGTTGCTCCCGACGATATGGGAAGAGTTATCGGCAAGCAGGGCAGGATCGCAAAGGCCCTCCGTACTATAATGCGCGCCGGCGCAGCTAAGAAGGACCAGAAGGTCTCTGTTACGATCGAATAATGAGAACAGCCGCATTAAATGCGGCTGTAAAAATAAGGGCCCGGAGATCATATGATGCTCCGGGCCTTTTTCATAGCTTTTCAAGGACTTCCGTGAACTGCCGGTACATATAAAGAGAACCGAGAACGATGAGCGGCAGCCCTTTTTCTTTTGCGTAGCTGTAGGCCCTTGCAGCTCCCTCCTCATAGCTTTCGCAGGCTGATGCCTTCATTCCGCGGGCGTTGAGAGCGTCCGCAAGGAGTATACTGTCAAGGGCGCGGGGGTTGTCAGGTCTGACCGTAAAGGCAAGCTCTGTGAGCTCTCCCAGCATATCCGCGTAAAGACCGTATTCCTTGTCCTTCATCACACCGATGAGGAGAACTGCCTTTCTGCCGCCGAAATATCTGCGTATGCTGTCTGCGGCACAGCGTATGCCGTCGGGATTGTGGGCGCCGTCGTAGATAACGGCAGGCTCCCGTCTGAGCAGCTCGAAGCGGCCGTGCCACTTTACTGCCGCAAGACCGCTGCGGACAGCCTTTGAGGGAATATCGAAGCCCCGACGCCGCAGTATTTCCGTGCAGGTCAGCACGTTAACGGCATTCTCCGCCTGATATGTGCCGAGAAGGGGTATGTGCAGGCTCTCGCCCCTGTATGTGAAGCTGAAGCCGTCAAGGCTGAAGCCTTCATCGCTCCATGAGAATTCGGAATAGTCGGGCAGAAAGAGTTCTGAGCCCTTTCCGGCAGCAGCTCCCGATATGATTTCATAGGCTTCCTCGCTGTTCCCGCCGAAGAAAACGGGACAGCCTGCCTTTATTATGCCTGCCTTGTGTGAGGCTATCTCCCTTATTGTGGAGCCGAGAAAGGCGCTGTGATCCGTCTGTACATTGGTTATTACAGACAGAACGGGAGCCTTTATAACATTTGTGGAGTCAAGATCGCCGCCCATGCCGCATTCCACCACAGCCACATCGCATTCGCGGCGGACAAAGAGCTCAAAGGCGGCTGCCGTCAGTATCTCGAATTCAGTGGGCTTTTCGTCCATGAATTCGCAGAACGGCGCTATATCGCCTATGAGGTCGGCAAAATCCTGCTCTGTTATCTCGTAGCCGTTTATGCGGAAGCTGTCCGTGACCCTTGTTATGGCGGGAGAGGAAAAGATTCCCACCCTGTATCCCGCATTTTTAAGCACGGAGGACATCATTGCTCCGAAGGAGCCCTTTCCGTTGGTGCCCGAGATGTGTATGACCCTTATCCTGTCCTGAGGGTCTCCCATAAGGCGCAGCAGCGTCCTTATGCGGGACAGTCCAAGAATACTGCCTCTTTCGGCAGCCTTTTTCATATATCCGCAAGCTTCATTATAATTCATTTTTTCCTTACCTTTTGTAATTCCGCTGCAAAGGCTTTGCTGCTCAGCAGCAGACAGATGATGTAGGTCTCGATGAGTCCTGTGCCGATATAGATGGGGATACGAAGAAGCAGCACCTCTACCGGCTTGTGATAGTAGATATACAGTCCCACGGACTTTATCAGCATGGAACCGACGATATGGGCGGGCATGATACAGCCGAGAAGCCCCGGGAAAAGCTTTGTATCCTCCCTGAGGAGATGCTGTGCAAGGAAACCTGCGATAAGTCCTATGCAGGCGCCGCCCAGAGTAATGATCGGATTGATAGCGTAGCCCGCCATGATACAGCCTATAATGTCCGCAGAAACGGCGACTGCCGCGCCGATGAAGGGGCCGAAGAACACGGCCGCCATAAGGATCGGCAGGTTCTCAAGGCTTATGCGTATGCTGTTGCCGATGTTGAAGGCGAGGGACTTTCCCAAAACTATACTCAGCGCGATGAGAAGCGCCGCCAGCACCAGTACCTTTGTGCTCCCGAAAAGTCTGAGATCAGTTCTTACCGCTGTTCCGCCGTTGTTTTTTACCATAAAAATAACCTCCTTTTCCTCACTCATACGACAAGAAAAGAAGGCGATGTTCTTTTTTCGGTTGTCCTATGAAGCGGGATGCAAAATGCGAACCGCAAGCCGAAGCTTTTCGTTTGACCGACAACTCCCCGTCCGGTCAACACTGGAATACCGCATGGCGGTATAACGAACGCATTTTTACTCTTCAGTGAATAATCGCAGCAGGTCTCCCGACTGCACCTATATTATACAATGGGCACAGGGCTTTGTCAATAGTCTTTTACGGAAATTTCGCGGCATGGGCTGTCTTTGTCAAATTGCTCTAAATGCACATGAGCAGTTGGTAAAAATAGGTCAAAAAGCCGAAAATGTTTAAAACCCTTGACAATTCATCATAATAGTGATAAATTATAGTTAGCACTCGAAGAGTTAGAGTGCTAAACAAGATCGGGAGACTGAAAGGTAGTGAGTATCGTGGACGACAGAAAGCTTAAAATACTTGCTGCTGTGGTTGACGAATATGTCAGGACGGGTGAGCCCGTCGGTTCGAAATCTATCTCGAAGCTTGAAAATATAAATGTTTCCTCCGCCACTATCCGCAACGATATGGCGGTGCTTGAACAGCTTGGCTATCTTGAACAGCCCCATACCTCAGCGGGCAGAGTTCCCACATTCAAGGGCTATCGCCTGTATATCGACGAGCTTATGACTCCTCACGACATTCCCGAGGAGGAAAAGCAGAGGCTCGACGAAATGCTTGGCGGCAGCGATACTCCCGAGGAGCTTCTTGTGCAGAACGCTGCTACCGCCCTTACAGAGATAACTCAATGCGCAGCGGTCGTGACCAATGCGGTGCCGAGATTCTCCGTTATCTCAAAGGTGGAGGTCATACCTACCGGCAAGCGGCTTTACGTTATCCTGCTGATAACCTCAAACGGAAGCATAAAAAACAAAGCTTGCAGACTTGAATTCGACCTCAGCCATGAACAGCTTGATTTCTTTACACATTATATAGAGGAAAACCTCAGCGGAGTATCCGTTGACGAGCTCTCCGAGGAGATGTTCGACAAGATGGTGGCGGCGGTAAGCGCCTATATGGTGTCGCTTTCGCCTCTTGTAAAGGGTATATGCGAGCTCTCCGAGGATCTGCGTCAGCAGGAGCTGACGGTCAGCGGCGGAGAAAAGCTCCTTTCCTGCGACGAGCTGGACAAAATGGAGGTAGTCCGCTTTATAGAGCATAAGGACGGACTTTCGGAGCTCCTTGAAAACGCCTTCAGCGGCATACAGGTAAAGTTCGGAGCCGAAAACGACAGCTTAGCTATCGGAAATTCCAGCCTTATCGTGTCGAAGTACCGCAAGGGCGGCAAGGAGGCAGGCTCTCTGGGCATAATAGGCCCCATGAGAGTGGATTACAAAAAGATAATACCCTACGTCGAGTACCTGACACAGCGTATATCCTCGCTGATGGACAGCGCCGACGATGACATGATAAACGCTTCCGCTGAACAGCAGGAGCCATAGAAAGGAGCAATGACAGGTGGAAAAGAACGAGAATATCTCCGCCGAGGCTCTCGATGAGCTCGAAGAGCTTGACGAGGAGATAACAGAGGAGCCTGAAGGGGATGACTCCGAAACCCTCGACGAAGCGGACGCCGCAAGCGAGTACAACGATTCCGCTGCGCAGTTCTCCGACCTTGAGGACGCACTTGCCGAGGCCAATGACAAGTATCTGAGGCTGTTTGCAGAGTACGACAACTACCGCAAGAGGACTGCAAAGGAAAAAACAGAGACATATCAGAACGCTTCCGTTCAGTGCGTTGAGAAGCTTCTTCCCGTGCTTGACAGCTTTGAGAGATCCCTCGAGGCCGAGTGTGCGGACGAGAACTTCAAGAACGGCATGAGCATGATATACAATCAGTTCACGGCTTTTCTGTCGCAGATGAACGTCACCGAGATAGAAGCTCTCGGAGCGGAATTCGACCCCAATATACACAATGCCATACAGCAGCAGGACGGCACCGATTATGCAAGCAACCATGTGTGTGCCGTGTTCCAGAAGGGCTATATGCTCGGGGATAAGCTTGTAAGACCTGCTATGGTGGCGGTGGCAATATAGCCCTTAGCCCTTAGCCGTTAGGAAGGGCTTCACATCAATCAAAACAATCAAATCCGTCCGCAAAGCGGACACCATTGGCTAAAGCCTAAGGGCTAAAGGCTAATGGCTCATATAGATTAGGAGGAATATATTATGGGAAAAATCATAGGTATCGATCTTGGTACAACAAACTCTTGCGTAGCTGTTATGGAGGGCGGTAACGCTGTAGTTATCCCCAACAGCGAAGGTGCAAGAACAACTCCTTCAGTCGTTGCTTTCACAAACAACGGCGAGCGTCTTGTCGGTCAGGTGGCCAAGAGACAGGCGATCACAAATCACGACAGAACAGTTTCTTCCATCAAGAGACATATGGGCTCTGATTACAAGGTATCTATCGACGGCAAGAACTACACTCCCCAGGAGATCTCAGCTATGATACTCCAGAAGCTCAAGGCTGACGCAGAGGCTTATCTGGGCGAGCCCGTAACAGAGGCTGTCATCACAGTTCCTGCTTACTTCACAGACTCGCAGAGACAGGCTACAAAGGACGCAGGTCAGATCGCAGGCCTTACCGTTAAGCGTATCATCAACGAGCCTACAGCTGCCGCTCTTTCCTACGGTATCGACAAGGAGGAGGAGCAGACCGTAATGGTTTACGACCTGGGCGGCGGTACCTTCGATGTATCCATCATCGAAATGGGCGAGGACGTTCAGCAGGTACTTGCTACGGCAGGCAACAACCGTCTCGGCGGCGATGACTTCGACCAGCGTATCATCAACTGGATAGTTGAAGAGTTCAAGAAGACTGAGGGCATCGACCTTTCACAGGACAAGATGGCTGCACAGAGACTCAAGGACGCAGCAGAGAAGTCCAAGATAGAGCTTTCTTCCACAACTACTTCAAACATCAATATCCCCTTCATTACTGTTGACGCTTCGGGCACACCAAAGCACCTTGACCTTACCCTTACACAGGCTAAGTTCAACGAGCTCACGGCTGATCTTGTAGAGTCTACAATGGGACCTGTAAGACAGGCTCTCAGCGACAGCGGACTCCAGATCTCCGAGATCAACAAAGTGCTCATGGTAGGCGGTTCTTCGAGAATCCCCGCTGTACAGGAAGCAGTAAAGAAGCTCATCGGCAAGGAGCCCTTCAAGGGCATCAACCCCGACGAGTGCGTAGCTCTCGGTGCTGCATATCAGGGCGGCGTTCTCGGCGGCGACGTAAAGAACGGTCTCCTTCTTCTCGATGTAACTCCTCTCTCGCTCGGTATCGAGACAGCAGGCGGAGTATGCACAAGAATGATCGAGAGAAATACGACCATACCCACAAAGAAGTCACAGGTGTTCTCAACATACGCAGACAATCAGCCTGCCGTTGACATCAACGTGCTTCAGGGCGAGCGTGAATTCGCACGCGACAACAAGCAGCTCGGTACCTTCCGTCTTGACGGTATCGCTCCCGCACCGAGAGGTATCCCTCAGATCGAGGTAACCTTCGATATTGACCAGAACGGTATCGTTCACGTATCCGCAAAGGATCTCGGAACAGGCAAGGAGCAGAATATCTCCATCACAGCTTCCACGAATATGTCCAAGGAGGACATCGACAAGGCTGTAAGGGAGGCAGAGCAGTACGCTGCCGAGGACAAGAAGCGCCGTGAGGCTGTCGATAACAAGAACGAGGCTGAGAATCTTGTATTCCAGTGCGAGAAGGCTCTCACAGACTTCGGCGACAAGGTATCGGCTGACGAGAAGGCAAATATCGAGGCAAAGTGCACAGCTCTCAAGTCCGCTATCGCAGCTGACAACAACGACGAGATCAAATCGCTCAAGGATGAGCTCCAGAAGGCATTCTACGATCTCTCCGCAAAGATATACCAGCAGGCAGCTCCCAACGGCGGCGCAGAGGGTATCGATCCTTCGCAGTTCGCTAATATGGGCGGTGCAGCTGACGCAGGATCGGGCTCAAACGATGACGGAGTAGTAGACGCTGACTTTACAGAAGTCTGATCCTATGCGTAAGGAAAGTATAAAGAGACTGCTTATCATAATTGCCTTTGCGGTACTGGTGGTAGCAGGCTTCAAATGGTTCATGAACCTTGCCAATGATGATCTCGGCGATTACGACGGCGGCAGAGGCAAATACGAAGATGCAATAGAAAACGGCTGATAAGGCTTTCAGGGCGGAAAAACCTTCCGCCCTAAAGGCGTATTATTTAGTAAGTAGCGAGTAGAGAGTAGTGTGAAGAAAATCCGTTTTTCAAGAAATACGGTGCAGTTCATTCTCTGCTTACTACTTTCTACTTACTACTTACTAATTAAGGAGAATAGATATGGCTGAAAAAAGAGATTACTATGAGGTCCTCGGCATACAGAAGGGGGCTTCCGAGGAAGAGATAAAAAAGGCCTTCCGTAAGAAGGCGAGGGAGAACCACCCCGATCTTCACCCCGACGATCCGTCGTATGTGGAGAAGTTTCAGGAAATAAACGAGGCCAATGAGGTCCTTTCCGATCCCGAGAAGCGTGCGCGTTACGATCAGTTCGGCCATGCGGGCGTGGATCCGGCCTACGGCGGAGCCGACGGCATGGGAGGCTTCGGCGGCTTTGCGGATATGGACGATATTCTCGGAAGTATCTTCGGCGGCTTCGGCTTCGGCGGCGGCTCAAAGCGTTCGAGCGCCAATGCGCCGCGCAGAGGCTCCGATATACAGGAGGGAGTTTCCATAAGCTTCATGGACGCCTGCAACGGCAAGAAGCAGGACATAAAGGTAAACCGTATGTGCGTATGTGATCTGTGCAAGGGCTCGGGCGCAGAGGCCGGCACCACTCCGGATATATGTCCGGACTGTCAGGGCAGAGGCTCCATAAAGGCCACACAGCGCACACCCTTCGGCGCCATATCCTCGTCCAAGCCGTGTCCGCACTGCGGCGGCAAGGGCAAGGTGATAAAAAATCCCTGCAGCAAGTGCCGCGGCGCAGGCAGACTCAGGGTGCAGAAGACTGTTTCCGTGGATATACCTGCGGGTATCGATGACGGACAGACCATTCGTCTGAGCGGTCAGGGCGACTGCGGTATCAACGGCGGTCCCAACGGCGATCTGCTCATCGGAATCAATGTGAAGTCTCATCCTATATTCAGGAGAGAGGGCTATGACATACACTGCGATATACCCGTTACTTATACCGAAGCCGTTCTCGGTGCGGAGATAACCGTTCCCACTATCGACGGCGACGTAAAATATACTATCGGTGAGGGGACCCAGACAGGCACTATTTTCCGTCTTAAGGGCAAGGGCGTCACACGTCTCCACCGCACCGACAGAGGTAACCAGTACGTAAAGATATACGTTGAGGTGCCGAAGAACCTGTCAAAGAAGCAGAAGGATCTGCTGAAGCAGTTTGAATCCTCTCTCACGGAGAAAAACTACGCAAAGCGTCAGAGCTTCTTTGAGAAGCTCCGCTCAAAGCTGGATTTCTGACGGCTCCATAATAAAAAGCATAATATGCCCTTTCTCTGCCCTTAGGCGGGGAAAGGGCACAATAATATATGTAACATGATAAGGAGGGATAATATGTTTGAACAGGATTATATCATGCGGCAGATAAAGGAGATAACGGCTGTCATCGCCAAGGTCCTGTTCGGGGCGAAGAACGTTGAATCGTCCTTTTATATGCTGGAAGAGGCGGAAAGGCAGAAGGCCTTCACTCTGATAGAGAAAATGAGGAGCGGACAGATAAAGGAAGCAGTGGACGATGTTAACAGGCTGGCGGACAGCAACACAAAGGAAAACCTGATGATAGGACTTGAATTCTACTCCCGGCTCAGCAATATGGAGGACGGTTTTTTCGCTGAAAAGGGGTACAGCCTTGTGAAGGCAAGGAAAGCCTTTGAGGAGTTTGCGGAGAAGTACGGTCTTCAGCAGATGACAAATCTCTATTTCGGCGACGGAAATGACGACGAGTAAGTATAAAACCTCCCTTTGCGGTCATAATAACTGCAAAAGGAGGTCATTTTTATGATAGAACAGGATACGATAAGGCTTCTGCGGGAATGCGATTCGGGAGTCAAAATGGGAATTTCCTCTATCGGGGATGTTATCGGCCATGTAAGCAGTCCGGAACTGAAAAAGCTGCTTCAGGACAGCTCCGGGCAGCATGAAAGGCTGGGAGAGGAGCTAAGGCGGCTCCTTGAGGAATACAGGGACGAGGGCAAGGAGCCTGCGGCTATGGCAAAGGGTATGTCATGGCTGAAAACGAATATCAAGCTTACAGCCGACAGCTCTGACAACACCATAGCCGATCTTATGACCGACGGCTGCGATATGGGCATCAAGTCGCTGAGCAAATACCTCAATATGTATCAGGCGGCAGACGAACGGTCAAAGGACCTCGCCAAGCGCGTGATCAGCGCCGAGGAAGAGCTCAGGAAAGGCGTAAGGGATTTCTTATAGCATAAAAAAGGCTTCCGCGGTACGGAAGCCTTGAGCTTTTAGTATTTGGGCTTTGCGGGAGCTCCCCATTTGTTGAAGCCGACGCTGGGAGAGCACCAGAACACGAGAAGAACTATAGCTCCTACTATTATAGGCAGCGAGCACAGACAGAATATGCCTGCCATTAATTCCACATCGATGCCGGGAATATTCATGGGTATTACCAAGAGATACGACAGTACCTCAAAAAGTATCAGCCAGCCGCTCTTGCCTGCATCGTGGAGCCTTCTTACTCCCGCAGAAAGGCTGGGCACCATAAAGGCCAGCGTTTCGATGAGCGAGGCTACCTTAATAGGAGTTATATCCGAGAAATTGTTTACGGCAATGCCCTTTGCAGCCATATAACCGATCATAAAGAAGGAAACTGTCAGACTTACGAGAAATCTGAAAAGATAAGCGAACCAGTATTCGCTTCTTGTGGATCTGCCCTTGAAATTGGCATAGTTAAGGAAATAAAGCTTTATTGCTTCACCGAAGCCCACATATTTCGGACTTCCGTCGCTTTCGTTGAATCCCCCCGAATACTGATCGAATCCGTAAATAGGACCGTTGTAACGGTTCGGGTTCTGATTGTTGTAGCTGCCGTAGCCGTTAGGCTGGCCGTAACCGTTGGGCTGACCGTAACCGTTAGGCTGGCCGTAACCGTTGGGCTGACCGTAACCGTTAGGCTGGCCGTAACCGTTGGGCTGACCGTAGCCATTGGGCTGACTGTTACCGTTGGGAACACCTGCGGGAGCAGACGGTATACCGTCCATATAGCCGTTGTTTTCTTCAACGCTTGCGCCGCAGTTTTCACAGTATCTGTCGCCGGGTTTTATTTCGTAGTTGCAGTATTTGCAGTTCATAGTGGTACCCCCTTTATCACTGATACATATATTTTACCAAAAAATCATTTTTTTGTCAATATAAACCGAAAAACAACGATGGGAGCTCCCACAGCCGATAGGGCTATATAAGATATATATATCGCATTTATATCTGCCCGATGCAAATGGCAGTTGATTTCAAGACGGAGATATGCTATTATTAAGGTGACAAAGAGTACGTTCACAAAAAAGCGAAAGAACTTAGTGTAAGCAGCTGTTTTTTACGACTAATAAGTAGTATATGATCAAGACGGTTCTTTTTATTGAAAAGGAGTTGATTTTATGAAAAAGAAGCTATTGGCAGCAATGCTTGCGGCAATGTGCTTCGGAGCAGCTGTGCCGCAGGGCTCCTGCAAGCCAAAGGCAACTGCTGCGTCACAGACAAGCGAGGCTGCAAAGAAAGGCACACTTACTGTTACGGTCTACAATGAGGACGAGGGCGGCTTATACACCGATGAGCGCACTTCTTTTATGATATGCGGCGGTCCCGACCAGACTGCGAGTGCAGGAATGGGAGGCGCTGTTTTCCTCTGCGATGTAACACCCTCGGAAAGCAATCCTTTCGTACTTAATGACATTGACATTGTCGATAATTTCAAGTACACCATCGTGGATTCGGGTAGTCCCGACTATGACGGATTTAATTACCGTATTGACTATGACCGTTCGGACAGAAGCTTCAAATTTACGGAAAACCCGGAGCAAAATCTCAGTATTTACATGAAAAAGAATTATTTTGTAGTAAATTCCGATACATCTGTCACAGTAGCCACACACGGTCAGGATATTTTTGATAATATGCAGGCGGTGATGAGCCAGACATTGGAGCTCATAAACAGCGATGATTTCAAGGCTCTTGCTACAGCTGACAGGATAAGCAAGGCAAAAGAACTTATGAAGTCACTTTCAGACGATGAGCTTATCGCTGACTATGCCTTTGACGCAGAAAAGAATGTTATGAGCTTCACTTACAAGTGCGGTACTATCACAGGTCAGCTGAGACCTGCCGTATTCGAGGACGAGCATAAGCAGCTGAATGATACCACCTTGGAGGCCCCAGAAGAAATATCGTATAAAATAATCAGGCTCCCGGACAAGCTGGAATACAAGGTGGGCGAGAGTATCAGTCTCAAAGGCATACAGATAGAAGTAAAAAAGGGTGATGAAGAGCCCGTTGTCTGTACCTATTCCGAGGTTGCCTTTGCTCATGAATCAAATACTCCCGGTGTGCCAAAGGTTCTTCTTTACACCGATTTCCACGGCGATAAGGCAGGTACATACAAGGTAGGTCTCATTGATGACGAGAATATAAGCTTTGATGTCAGGGTCGTTGATAACGATGTTTATACGACAGCAGTTACTACTACAACGCCAAAAACTACAGGTACGGCGGCTGTTGAAGATGATCCGGGCCTGCAAACAGCAGTTGCAACAGTCAGGATCATGGATGTGAGCGGCGACACTATCCTTGTAAAGCCCGTGGACGGTTCGCCTGAGCTGAGGTCTTCCGATAAATTTACTTTATCGGCAAAGCAGCTTCCTGCCGATCTCAATCCCAAAGCTGGTATGAAGCTTGAAATCACATATAATGGCGGTATTCTCGAAACTTATCCTGCCATGTTCGGCAATGTGCAGAAGGTAGTTGCAGTCAGCGACGATACCGAAAAGGAAGATCCGACAGCTCTTAAAGGCACAAAGGAAATGACCCTTGACGATGTCAAGGAGCTTGCCAAAAAGGGCAGCGAGCTTGACTGGTCGGACTTCGGGGATTACAAGGGCAGAGACGTTGGTTCGGGTCAGAATGTCTGGCGGTTTGAGTTCGGGGACGGATATGTTCTTGAGGTATGCGGTGTGGCTGACAGAAGTAAGCCTGATAACGTTATACTTTCACGCGACGGCGATTATGTCGATCTGCTAAAGGATTCTATAAACGGATTCCTTATCATGACCTCCGATTATACCATGATAGCTACAGTTACGGAAATAATAAACGGCAAGAGCCTGCTGGTAAAGGACACCGGAGGCCGCGGAGATGTTCTCACTTTGCCTGTGGATAAGCTTGACAGCAGTGTTACACCGACTGTGGGCATGAAGCTTGAGATCATTTACAGAGGCGGCATTCTTGAGACCTATCCTGCCATGTTCGCAAACATACAGAAGGTCACGGTGCTTTCAGATACCGACGTTGATACCGTAACAGTTACAGTCACGGTCATGGAAATAAACGGCGATACTTTGCTGGTAAAGCCTGCTGATGATTCAATAGCGATGAATGTCGGCGACAGATTCACAGTACCCGCAAATAAGCTTGACAGCGGAGTTACACCGGCTGCGGGTATGATGCTTGAAATTACTTTTGACGGCAGAATACTTTCAACTTATCCTGCACGTTTCAGCAACATAGAAAAGATCAGGGTGCTCTCCGAAACTGCCGAAATAGCAGCGGGCGATGCAAACTGCGACGGACAGGTGGATATGAGCGACGTTGTGCTCATTATGCAGGCTTTTGCAAATCCCGACAAGTACGGTGAAAAAGGTTCGGCTATGATACATCTTACGGGGCTTGGCAGGCTCAACGCGGATATGGACGGCGACGGACTTACGGTCGGTGACGCCCAGTCCATACAGAAGAAGCTCCTCGGTATCGGTGATGATCCTGCAACACCTGTGACAGCGCAGCCTATCGGCTTCAAGGATATTGATGCAGCTATAGATGCGATCAACAAAAGTGACGTGAAAGCGTATCCTAAAGCTTACCGTAATGATTACCTTAAAATGTTTTTGCGTATCAAAAATGACGGATCTATCTATCAGTTAACTGAAAATGAAACGATCAAGGCAAAAAATGATAGTGAAGTAGCCTTGTTCCCGTATGCTCGATACGAAGACATCGGCGTGGGATACTATGTAACATTCAAGGAAAAGAATTATCATATCATGTTCTACTATGCAGATGCAGATGTGCTTGCCGAAACAGACGGGATTGCTGAATATCTTAAAAAGCGCATGGGACGCGGTTCTGATAAGACAGTCAGAATTCAGGATAAGGATGTAAGCCTGTTATTCCATGAAAACGGACAGTGCTATGCCAATGCTTTTATAGACGATAATCACTATTTCGATGTGATCGGCGCTGTATCTGAAGATGAATTGACAGAGTTCCTGAATGCCTTTGAATATGAAAAGCTCAGTATCATATCGAAGAACCACTTCGGCTTAGACAGTGATTCAGCAGAAAAGCTTGGATTAAAAGACAGCAAAATAAAAAGCGTAAATGTAACATCTCTTCCTAACGGATATGACTTTACATTTACCGGAGATAAGGCGCAGAAATTCATTGATTTCTTGTCAGATCTGGAGCTTACTTCGGATTTTTCTGAAGATCCCGGTCAATTAGGCGGCATGACATGGGTCATCAAGCTTGAATATGAGAACGATGAAGCTATGACATTATATGATATAGGAGGATTTATAAGGTCGGAAAGCAATTCATGGTTTAAATATGAATATGATTATAACAGCCCTTTAGATAACCTGATATGGGAATTAAGCAAATAATCGAAAAAAGCTCCGCAAACGCGGAGCTTTTCCTATGTAGGGGCTTGCGCCCTCGACAGCCCGTTAGTTTTATTGTGCTTGCGGGACGCCGAGGACGTCGTCCCCTACAAGCTGAAAAAGGACTGCTTTTGCAGTCCTTTTTTCATTATCAGCCGTCGATCTTTGGAAGATTTGCAAGTGACTTTGAGATCTCCTCGTCTGTGGGGATATAATCGCTCATTGTGCCGTCGTTGTATGCGCCGTAAGCGTACATATCAAAGTAGCCAGTACCTGTGAGACCGAAGAGGATAGTTTTTCCCTCGCCTGTCTCCTTGCACTTGAGAGCCTCGTCGATAGCGGCGCGGATAGCGTGGCTGCTCTCGGGAGCGGGAAGAATTCCCTCAACTCTTGCGAACATCTCAGCCGCCTCGAATACGGCTGTCTGCTCAACGGAGGTAGCCTCCATGAGACCCTGATCGTAGAGCTCGGAGAGTATGGAGCTCATGCCGTGATAGCGGAGACCTCCTGCATGGTTGGGCGAGGGCATGAAGCCGCTGCCGAGGGTATACATCTTCTGGAGAGGGCAGACCTTTCCAGTGTCGCAGAAGTCGTATGCGTATTTACCTCTTGTAAGGCTGGGGCATGAAGCGGGCTCAACTGCGATAATGCGGTAATCAGCTTCGCCGCGGAGCTTCTCGCCCATGAAGGGAGCGATAAGTCCGCCGAGATTGGAGCCGCCGCCTGCGCAGCCGATGATAACATCGGGCTTTATGTTGAACTTATCCATAGCCGTCTTTGCTTCGAGACCTATAATGGACTGGTGAAGGAGTACCTGAGCGAGAACGCTTCCGAGCACATAGCGGTAGCCCTCCCTGGTGGTAGCTGCCTCAACAGCCTCCGAGATAGCGCAGCCGAGGCTTCCGTTGGTTCCGGGGAATTCCTCGAGTATCTTCTTGCCTATTTCTGTAGTCACAGAAGGTGAGGGAGTAACGTTTGCGCCGTAGGTACGCATTACCTCGCGGCGGAAGGGCTTCTGCTCGTAGCTTACCTTTACCATGTACACGTTGCAGTCGAGTCCGAAGTAAGCGCACGCCATGGAAAGCGCCGTGCCCCACTGGCCTGCGCCTGTCTCTGTGGTAACGCCCCTGAGGCCCTGCTTCTTTGCATAGTAAGCCTGTGCGATAGCGGAATTGAGCTTGTGGCTTCCGCTGGTGTTGTTGCCCTCGAATTTATAGTATATCTTGGCGGGAGTGCCCAGCTTCTTTTCGAGGAAGTAAGCTCTTACAAGGGGCGAAGGACGGAACATCTTGTAGAAGTCCTGGATCTCCTGCGGTATGTCGATATAGGGATTTGTCTCGTCGAGCTCCTGCTTTACCAGCTCGTCACAGAAAACGTGGCCGAGCTCCTCTGCTGTGCAGGGCTTTCCCGTTGCGGGATTGAGGAGTGGAGCAGGCTTTTTCTTCATGTCGGCACGAACGTTGTACCACTGTCTGGGCAGCTCGTTTTCTTCAAGATAGATCTTGTAAGGGATTTTCTCATTTGACATAGTGATTCTCCTTTTCAATAATAGTCAGAGTTTGTGTATCACCGGGGGGGAGAAATATAAAAAGCTCCTGACCCGGCTTTATTACTGCCGGGACAGGAGCCGTAAAGCTTCTGCGGTGCCACCCTGCTTGACGCTAAGCGTCCACTCGATCTGTACTTTCATACAATGGCTTTGGTAACGCAGCTCCTCTGCGTCTTGCCTACACAGTGCGGTAAAGCATACCGACCTTCGGTTCGCCCTCGGAAGTCCATTCGCCCATGCCGTACATATCTGCTCGCACCGCCCGCAGACTCTCTGAAACGTCATAGCATAAGCTACTTACTCTTCTTCAACGGTTTACTATTGTGAATTATAGCACAAGAAAGCTCTTATGTCAAGAGCGATATTCATTATTTCAAAAATTTATCCTGATGCCGTCCGCACAAATGTCCTTGTGGAGGCTGACGGGAAAAATCTGAAAAAGGACTTTTCAAGAGCGGGCAAAAGTGGTATAATAGTACTTGTCCGTTTACTTTATATCGCTTCTGTACTTTGCACGGGTACGGGCAATGCTCTCCTCGCTTCTCTTTATGAGATTGAGAAGGGATGACGAATACTGTGCGAAGTCCTTCTGCAGGGTCGCGGTGGTAACGTAAAGGGTATCGAAATTATCGACGCAGTCGTTGCCGTCAAGGGCAATACCGCTGGACGCAGCCTTGATATTGGCCTCGCTCATGGAAACGATGGCGTTTGCGCTGTCGTTGGCGATGACCTTGGGTATGCGGAACAGCTTCTGGTCGTTATGTGGATTTGCATTATATACGATACGGAAGAGCTTGTACACCGACAGCATGAGATAGGAGGATACCTCCTTGATGAGGGTTATGCTGTTTGCCTTCTGTGAGAGGCTGAAAAGCAGACTTATGGAATTGTTTATGATACGTCTGTTGAAATTGATGATCTCGGGAGAAGGCATCTTGAGGGTGTTGTTTCCGTCGTCGTCGGGAATATCCTCGATAGTGATGGTCTTGCCCTCGGGCTCGGGAGTTCTGCCGAGCAGATAGTCGCAGGATACATTGTAGTAATCCGCGATCTTTACGAGAAAATTAAGTCCGCATTCACGGATGCCTTTTTCGTAGTGAGAGAGAAGGGCCTGGGATATGCCCAGATCCGTAGCAGCCTGCTTCTGGCTTATGTGTCTTTCCTTGCGCTGTAAAGTAATGATTCTTGCAAAATCCGAATTCATAAAAATTCCTCCTGAATAGAAAAACTGTTACTATTATTATAATACAAACTGTATAATTTGTAAATATGCAGAAATATGAAATTTTAAGTGTGATTTTGCGGCAGTTTTCGTGAAGTTTACTAATAGTTAAAAAAACGAGCAGTAAATTTGTACATTTTATCCATTCTGTATGCTCGGCAGAAGTATAGTCTGTAAGATGATATGAAAGGAGTAGGCTATGAAAGGGTACAGGATAAGCGTGCTCCGTCACGGCATGACGGAGGCCAATGAAAAGGGCATATATATCGGCAGCACCGACCTTCCCCTCTCGGATAAGGGAGCGGCCGACCTTGCCGCCAAGATGGACGAATTTGACTATCCCACGGTACACAGAGTCTATTCGTCGCCGCTGCGCAGATGCACAGAGACTGCGGATATACTCTTCCCCTATACCGAGCTCTTTCCCGTTGACGATCTGCGGGAGCTGGACTTCGGGGAATTCGAGAACAAAACCATAGACGAGCTGGCAGGGCGAGAGGACTACAACGCATGGCTCCGCGGCGACAAGGACGCCCGCCCTCCAAAGGGGGAGAGCCTCGAGGAACTCACAGCCCGCACCTATAAGGCTTTGCATTACATCATAACCGACATGATGAACGACGGCCTTACCCACTGCGCTGTGATAACCCACGGAGGTATCATATCAAATATGCTCAGCTGCTTCGGAATACCGAAGTATGCGCCCTCTCAGATAACCGCAGAGGCGGGCGGGGGCTTCGATATAATCGTAACGGCGCAGATGTGGCTGAATTCACAGGCCTTTGAGATACTGGGCTATTGTCCCTACGATAGGATCGGCGAAGATGACGGCGAATATTGAGCCATCAGCCGTTAGCCTTTAGCCTGTAGGGGCGAACAGTGTTCGCCTGCATATCCACACTAATGCCGATCGAATGAATAATAGTTCAAAATCCGCCAATAATATCTGTAAAACCATTTTTCGGAGGCACAGATATGAAGGCAAGGGAGCTTATCCGCTATTCGGCAGGTCTGCTCAGGGGCAGACGGGCGCGGACCATGATGATATGTATACTTCCCCTGGGTGCGGAACTGTTTTTCCGCTTCGCCGAGGCGGCGGCATACAGTCTCCTGCTGTATTACGGCGGGACGGAGCCTATCAGGCTCTTCGGCGGCAGTAGCCCCGTACAGCTTGCGGTGGCGGTGATATGCACCCTGCTGCGGTGGATAACGGCTGCGCCTCTCACCTATGCGGCGGCGGAGCGGCTGTACTCCGTAACCTCGGATCCCCCATACAGGCTGCGGAGGACATTTTCGCAGTCCCTGCTGAAAAAACGCACTCTCAGACGAAGCATATCCGCTCTTCTGTGGACGAAGGTCCTGGGACTTCTTGCCCTTGCTCCTGCGGTATTCTTCGGAGTGACCGCATACGGAGTACTGGGCGGCAAGACGGGGCCTCTTGAGGTATTTCTCGGCGTCAACGCCGTATTCCTCTGCATGGCGTCGGCGTATATCTGGCTGTCGCTGAAGCTGAGCTTTACGGCTGTTCCCTATCTGCTGGTGCGCTTTCCCGGGAAGACTGCCTTCCGTACGGTGCTGTATTCCGTGGGCTTTATGAGCGGCAGAAAACGGGTAATGATACGGCTCATTGCGCTGTATCTGCCGCGGCTGCTGACTGTGGCGGGGCTGCCCTCTGCGCTTACGGGTCTGAAGACCGCATATTCCCTTGCCACAGATATTTTCATCAAGGAGGACGAATACCTTGAAACGGATAGAGCTGACAGTGGACTCGGAAAGGCCGCTGACGCTGGAAAAATTTCTTCTCGGAAAAAAAGGAGTCTCCAGACGGCTGCTGACAAGGCTTAAACGGCAGGTGGGCGGCATGACACGGCGGGGAGAGCTTATCCGCAGCATAGACACTGTTGAGAAGGGCGACGTCATAGTACTCACCCTTGAGGACGACAGCCTGCTTGATCCCGGTCCGCAGCTGAATGTGCCCGTAGCCTACGAAAACGACAGCCTTGTGGTCTTCGACAAGCCCAGCGGTATGCCGGTACACCCTTCTGTACGTCATCAGGGCGACACTCTCGGGAATTATTTTGCGTACCGTTACCCCGGACTGACCTTCCGCTCAGTGAACAGGCTGGACCGCGATACATCGGGGCTTTGTATAGTGGCCAAGGACGCTTTTTCGGCAAAGCTTCTACAGGGCGGATGCGAAAAGGTGTACTACGCCGCAGTACATGGGGCTATCCCCGAGAGCGGCACCATAGACGCTCCCATAGCCCGTGAAAGGGAGTCCATAATACTCCGCTGCGTCCGTGAGGACGGGCAGAGAGCGGTAACTCATTACAGGCGTCTGATGATGAACGGGAAGTACTCCCTTGCGGAGATACACCTCGAAACGGGACGCACTCACCAGATACGGGTACATTTTGCTCATATCGGAGCTCCCCTTGCAGGAGACGACCTGTACGGCGGGCTTCGTGAAGATATAACGAGACAGGCTCTTCACTGCGGCCGGCTCAGCTTCCGCGAGCCGCTCACAGGAGAGCTCATAACAGTGACCTCGGAGCTTCCCGGGGATATTCAGAAACTATTCAAGGAGAAATGATCATGGAAAAGATAGCAAGCTTTCAGGTAGACCATACAAAATTCAGCGTGGGTATGTACATATCGCGTATCGATGAGGATATTGTGACATATGACGTCCGCATGGTAAAGCCCAACGGCGGCGTGTATCTTGCAACGCCCTCCATGCACACCATAGAGCATCTTTTTGCTACATACGCAAGAAATTCCGAGTTCGGCAAAAATATCGTCTATGTGGGACCTATGGGCTGCCGCACGGGCTTTTATCTGCTCACAAGGGGACTTTCTCACGAAAACGCCATAAAGCTGGTGCGTGACGCATATACGTTCATCAGGGACTACGAGGGAGAGATACCGGGCTGCACCGAGGTGGAGTGCGGAAACTACCGCGAGCACGACCTTGCCGCTGCAAAGAAGGACGTAGTTCCGCTGCTGGAAAAGCTCCGTGACTATACAGTAGAAATGCTTGATTATTCGTGGCATTTCAATAAAAATCAGTGATGATTTTTGTGCATAAAAGCGAAATACTCCCTTAAATGACAGATCAATGGGATATTTTCGCTTTATTATCACAAATTTATGCTATAATAAATACAATGCAAATACCTGAAGGAAAGGAGAGATCCCGTGGATACGGAATACGGTACGGAAATGACAGACGACGTAGAGAACGAAGCTGTCACAGCCGATGATACGGAAGCATATCCCGGCGAAGCTGCGGCTATTGAGCCGGCGGCGCCGAAGTATACTGTGCCGCGGAGAAAGCCGACACTCTCCTTTTTTACAAGAGCAGGCCTGTTTTCGGTCAAGGTAGGCGCAGCTGTCCTGCTGGGACTCATTACGGCGGTAAAGCTGGTGCTCTCGGAGCTCTGGGAGCTTGCAGTATCTCTGTTCAGGGCGGTGTTATGGCTACTCAGGGAGATCTCATCACCTATGCGGAACCGCTTTAAGGTCAACAAGAGGCTTCAGAAAAAAGTGCAGAAGGCACGCAGGGAAAGCAAGGAGGAATACAACAAGGCTCTTGCTTACTTCTGGTGCTCGTACCTATTCGGAGAGGACGGCGTGTTCTATACTGTCTTCAATTATATACTTCCCGTGGTATCCATAGCCTTTCTCATAGGCATAGTGCGCTACGGCTCGGGACTGGAGTACGGTCTCAGCGTCGAGTACAACGGCAAGGAGATAGGCGTTATCAAGGCGGAGGCTGATTTTGAGGCCGCCGAGCGTGAGGTGCAGCAGCGAATATCCTACGACGATAGCAACGAGGTGATCAACCTTTCGGCGAAGTATTCCCTCAGGATAATAAATGAGAACGATACCATAGTGTCGGCAGGTCAGCTTGCCAATGAAATGCTCGCTTCCTCCGATGAGGAGCTCCTGGAAGCGGACGGTATATATATAGACGGTAAATTCATCGGAGCCGTCAGGGACAAGGAGCCCATTCAGGACGCCCTCAACGAGAGGATACTCAACTACAGGGTTGACGGCATCGTAAAGGATC
The DNA here is from genome assembly GCA_017519415.1 of Ruminococcus sp. Lineage (GTDB taxonomy): Bacteria > Bacillota > Clostridia > Oscillospirales > Ruminococcaceae > Ruminococcus. The sequence continues at coordinate 101,687 of JAFWSI010000045.1, read as the reverse complement.
TTTCGTATAAGAATCAGATAGAGTATTCCCGGGGTATCTACCTTGCGGAAAGCGTAATGGAAAAGGATGAGGCGATAAAGCTCCTTACCTCCGAAAAGGAGAAGAGGTCGGTATATATCGCTCAGAGCGGCGATACGGCTGCCATGATAGCCCAGAAGTACAATATGGACTTTGAGAAGCTTGAGGAGCTTAATCCCGATATAAGCAGGAAATGCAGGAAGGGCATGATAGTCAACGTTATAGAGACCGAAAGCTATCTCCCCATAAAATATATCAGGGAAATGGATCCCATCACCTTTCTTGACTATGAGACCATAGAGGTTGAGACCAGCTCTCTCAACGCAGGAGTGCGCGATATAATCGTAAAGGGCAGGCGCGGAGAAAAGACCAGCCATATCGAGGTAACATATGTGGACGGCAAGGAGTACTCCCGCAAGACCATCAGCACAAAGATAACCAAGCAGCCCGTTGTGGAGCAGATAGGCATAGGAATTTATGCTGCAAGACCCGACAGTCCCAGTACGGTGCTTACAGGCTCGGGACAGTTCGGCTGGCCTGTTGACGGCGGCTGGGTCAGCGACGGCTTCGGCGGTGCAAGGAATCATAAGGGCATGGATATAGCCGCTTCCACAGGTACGGAGATATACGCCGCAGCTGACGGCGTGGTAGTATCTGCGGGCTGGAATACAGGCGGCTACGGATATTTCGTTCAGATAGGCCATCAGGACGAGTACCAGACGGTATACGGACATATGAGTGCCGTACTTGTTGACGAGGGTCAGTACGTTACCCGCGGACAGCTCATAGGCGAGGTCGGAAATACAGGTAATTCCTTCGGCTCGCACTGCCATTTCGAGGTAAGGCACCTCGGTATGTGCCTTGATCCCGAGCTGTTCCTGAATACGGTGGACAGCTTCAGTGAGGAGTCCGAAAAGAACAGGAAAAAGAACGATAAGAAGAAAAACTGAAAAAAGCTCCGGAGACCTTAAAGTCTCCGGAGCTTTTTATTCTTGTTTACTTCTTGTTTTTCCTGTAGATAATGGCAAGTCCCTTTATGAGCAGGTTGTTATCGAGGATTATCTTCCTTCTGCACAGAGGTACTACCAGCTCGGAGAGACCGCCCGTAGCGACAGCGGTGCACTTCTCGCCGAGCTCCTCCTCCATGCGGTCGATAAGGCCGTCGAGGGCGCTGGCGTTTGAATAGAGGATACCGCTCTTGAGGCAGTCTATCGTATTTGTGCCGATAACATGGGGCGGCACCTCAAAATTGATCTTGGGGAGCTGTGCCGTGCGTGCGGTAAGAGCGTCTGCCGATACCTTCATGCCCGTGAGGATGACTCCGCCGCGGTAGTTCTTCTGACTGTCCACTACGGAGAGGGTCGTAGCTGTGCCCATATCTATTATGATAAGGGGAACGGGGTACTGATTGATAGCCGCAACTGCGTCAACAGCCTGATCGCTGCCCAGCTGTGCGGGATTGTCTATGAGTATGTTGAGACCTGTCTTTACTCCCGGCCCAGCCACCATTACATCTACTCCGAAAAGCTTGCGTACAGCCTCCTTGACGGTATTTGTGACCGAGGGGACTACCGATGACATGATAGCGTCGTTTATATCCGACACGTTGAAGCTGTTCATTTCGAGGATCGTTTTGATGAGCACGGCATATTCCGCAGCCGTGGCATTGTGGTCGGTGCTTATGCGTTCAAAGAGCACCACCTCGTCCGCGTCGTTGACGCAGCCGAAAACTATATTCGTATTTCCTATATCTACTGCTAAAAGCATGATCTTACTCCTTCTGAATGATTATTCCCTGCGCTCAGCGCTCCGTGCGGAAGGGCGGGAGGGGTATGCCGTTGGCGCCGAAAAGGCTGACCTCCGCATAGTTGATCCACTTGTACCGTGCCGACACGGGAGCCTTTACCTTACTGCTGCTGAGTACGATACAGGGCAGCTTTATTTCTGATTCGGCGGGATAGTATACTCCGTCCGCGCCTGCTATCTCAAAGCCCTCGGGCTGACCGCAGAGACCGCCCTCATAGTTCCTGAGGTATATGAATATCCTGCCGTCGCGGACCTCAAAGCTGTCATACATTGGAGGCAGAGCCTCACTGTCTCCGCAGAGTCCGTATACCTGACTCAGAGCCTGAAGGTAAAGCCTGTGAGCCACGGGAGCCTTGTCAACGGGGTGGATATTGTTGAATTCTCCGCAGTCAAGGCATACTGCCAGACCTGTGTTCCTCACCGAGCGGAACACCCTTTCCTGAGCCTCGCGTATATACGCCCAGCTGGCGGTATCTTCATCGTCGGAGTATCTGAACATGGGCAGCTGCACTATCATAAATGGCAGGCTGTCGTCCTTCCAGTCCCTGCGCCAGTTTTCTATGAGCGCTTTCAGCACCAGATCGTAGGTGGTGCAGTTCACATCGTCGGATTCGCCCTGATACCAGAGGACTCCCGCAAGAGTATAGGGAGAGATCCTGCTGAGCATGGTCTCATAGAGACCGCAGGGCCTCATGGGGTTCTTTATTCCCATAGGACCGGGGTAGCGGCTTTCGCCGCAGATGTCAAGTATCTCCTGCCACCCTATATCCGGACGCTTTGCATAGCACTCGTTCTTTCTTACGTCCCATGCGCCCTGATACTCGGAATACTCGTCGTATTCGGCTATCATTTCCGCGTCGGTCTTTCCCTCTGTGGCCTTGTCGTATTCGTCAGTGTACTTGTGGAGGCGGCTGTCCTGTCTGAGGTATTCGCGGCTGATCCATGCGGATGCGGAGGAACCGCCCCAGTTGCAGCCGATGATACCCACGGTAACGCCCAGCTTTCTGCTGAGCTCCTTTGCGAAATAATAGCCCACAGCCGACCATGAGCGGGAGTTTTCCGCTGAGGGAAGACTCCAGCAGGACTCTCTTTCGGCAGCGGCAAGCTTTTCGTCCGCCATTTCACACTTGGGGGTGTAATAGAACCTTACGTTTTCGTTTCCGCATCCGGCCAGCGCTGCGGAGCCGTTCTTATCCATGCAGAGCTCGTACTCCATATTGGACTGGCCGCCTGCCAGCCAGACCTCGCCTATAGCTACGTTGCGGAAAATCTTCTTGATAGCTCCGCAGCTTATCTCGAGGGTGCAGTTATCGCATTCCCTGCGGGGCGGCAGTACAGCCTCCCACCTTCCGTCCTTTACGGAAGCGCGGGCAGAGCAGTCCAGCTCAGGTATGCTGACGGTTATTATCTTTTCGTTGTCGTTGCAGGTGCCGAAAACGCGGATATTCCTGTTCCGCTGGAGCACCATGTTGTCACTGAAAACAGCAGCAGCTTTCATAATGCATTCTCCTATTCATTAACTGTTATTACGTTGTTTGCGGTGCAGAAGTCTATGAGCGTGTAGCGTGCCTTGTCGGCAAATTCGGGCTTTGCCATATAATATACATAGGTCTCGATGAGGTTGAACAGCCATGCGGTCCTGCCCTCTATCTTGAACTGGCTGAATCCCATGGGAAGGTATTTTTCCCATATATCACCGGGTCTGATATTGGTGCTCAGCTCGCGGATGTCGAAGATACTGCGCGTGAAAAAGGGGCAGTTCTGATTTTTTCCGTCGCCGAAGATCAGGGGATCGTAGGGCTGATCGGGATATTTCCGCATATGGTTTGCGTAGTTTATCTGCTGGACGCCGACGTTGTAGTAGTGCTGCGCCCTGTCGGGACAGTTCGGGCGGCAGTTTGAGTTCACAAGGAACTCGCACTTGTCCTTGTTGGGAAGCTTTTCGAGTATATCGAATTTGTTGTTCAGGTCGTAGTCCACTACGACTATATGGTAATCCTTTTCCAGTTCTGCCGCAAGTCTGTCACCGTCGTTGAGACGTTTGCAGGTGGAGCTCGTCAGCTTGAAGGAGGGATAGTTTTTGCGGATATATTCCTCCAGCAGCGGCGATACGACAATGGCCTCATTGAGACCGTTGTCCGCAAGGCTCATCACCATATTGCAGAACTTGTCGTTCAGGTGCTTTTTTTCAAGGGCGGGGTTGGTGAAGGTGAACCTCACGGGTATGCCCCTTTCGTTGAAGGCGTGGAGCACCGTCTTTACGAATCTCTTGTCGCATACTCCCTCCTGGGTCCTTCCGCCGTTCCATATTGACTGGGGAAAGGCGCCGTAGAAGGAGGCTATCTCCACGTCGCGGAAATACTGGGGAAACTGCTCCAGCACCGTGGCGAACACAAGGTTGAATTTGAAGTGTGTCGCTATGCCGGGCAGATGAAAACGTGCTTTCATATATCGCCCTCCGTCACTTGTCCACGCGGATTATGCCGTTCTTCTCAAGGTTGAAGAGGAGCATAAGACGTGCTTCGTCGCGGCATTCGGGCTTTGCCATATAGTAGAGGTAATTCTCGGTGAGGAATATCCTTCCCGCCGTCCTGCCCTCCAGCTTGAACTGCTCGAATCCCATGGGCATATACTTTCCCCATATATCGTCGGGAGAAACATGGGTGGGGAGCTTCCTTATCTCAAAGGAATTCCTTTCGCGGCATTTGCAGTGTATGGCGTTCTCCTCGTTTATCTCGTAATAATCGCTGAGATTGAAGGGAGTGGTCTTGCCGCTCTTGACGTATTCGTTATAGGCTATGGAGTTTTCTCCGATCAGCCTGTAATGCTCCTTGCGCATCTTGCATTTTGGGTCGCAGAGGGTGTTGCAGAGTATCTCCACCCTGTTCCTGTCCCCGGGAGGTATCTTTTCCAGCAGGTCGTACTGATTGTTCAGGTCGTAGTCGAGGACGACGATGTGGTAATCCTTCTTCAGCTCGCTGATAGGGCCGTCTATGGTGTCGAGACGCTTGCAGGTGGAGCTGGTGAGCTTGTACTTCGGGTACTTGTCGCGGATATAGTCCTCCAGGAGCTGGGAATTGACTATGACCTCGTTGAGGTCATTGTAGGCCAGCTCGAGTATCCTGTTGCAGAACTCGTCGTGGAGGAGCTCCTCTGTGATACAGGGATTTGTGAAGGTGAAGCGGACAGGTATGCCCATGTCGTTGAAGGCCTTCAGCACCTGCTTTATGAAGCCCTCGTCGCATCTGCCCTTGACGTTCCTTCCGCCGTTCCATACAGCGGGTGGGAAGGTGCCGAAGAAGGACGCTATCTCAACGCCCTCGCGGAAATAGTAGGGGCAGTTTTTCAGCATATGCGCAAATATGAGATTGAACGAGAAATTTCTCGTTATGCCCGGCAGATGAAATCTTGCCTTCATTGTACCGCCTCCTTATTCGTACTGTATAACGCCGTTGGAATCGAGGTTGTAGAAGAACATCATCCTTGCCTCGTCGCGGCATTCGGGCTTTGTCATGTAATACATATAGTTGTCTATGAGGTAGAGGTTGCCCGCCGTCCTGCCCTCGAGCTTGAACTGCTCGAAGCCCATGGGAACGTATTTCTCCCATATATCGTCGGGAGAGATATGGGTGCGGAGATCCTTTATCTCATAAAGGGTGCGCTCGCGGCAGCGGCAGTGTATCCTGTTGGAAACGCTGTCGTCGGTATAGTCTGCGATATTGAAGGGCTTGTCGGGGTGATTTTTCAGGTGCTCGTTGTAGATTATCATCTGCTTGCCGATGAGGTCGTATTCCAGCTTCCTGTTCTTGCAGCCCGGCTCGCAGCAGGCGTTGGACAGCAGCTCCACGCGGGGCCTGTCCTCAGGGGGTATCTGTTCGAGGAGGTCGAAGCGGTTGTTCAGGTCGTAGTCCATTACCACGATATGATAATCCTTTCTGAGCTCCCCGAGGAGACCATCTATGGAGTCAAGTCTCTTGCAGGTGGAGCTTGTCAGCTTGTAGTTCGGATAGGTCTTGCGGATATAGTCCTCCAGCAGCGGGGAGTTGACTATAACCTCGTTGAGACCGTTGTCCGCAAGCCTCATTACCATGTTGCAGAATGGGTCGTAGAGGTGCTCCTCCTCGAGAACGGGATTTGTAAAGGTGAAGCGGAGAGGTATGCCGAGGTCGTTGAAGGTCCTGAGTACTCCTCTTACGAAGCTTTCGTCACACTGGCCCCCGATAGTTCTGCCGCCGTTCCAAAGTGAGGGCGGAAAAACGCCGTAGAAGGAAGCTATCTCCACGCCCTCGCGGAAATAGTCGGGACGTGCCTTCAGCATATGGGCGAATACGAGGTTGAGCTTGAAGTGCTCGGCAAAATCGGGAAGATGAAATCTTACTCGCATAATATCACTCCTTATTTGAATACCATAGCGCCCGAATTCTCCAGAGATTTCAGCAGGGTGAAACGCGCTTCGTCACGGCATTCGGGCTTTGCCATGTAGTACATATAGGTCTCGAGCACGTTTATGGGGCTTGCCGTCCTGCCCTCTATCTTGAACTGCTCGAAGCCCATGGGAACGTATTTCTCCCATATATCCTCGGGAGATATGTGAGTGCGGAGCCCCCTTATCTCAAAGAGACCTCTTTGGGAGCAGGGGCAGTCGCGGAAGTGGTCGGGGTCGTATTTCTCCGCATTGAAGGGGAGATTGGGATACTTTCTGATATGCTCGTTGTAGGCGATCTGCTGCACGCCTATGGAATGGTAATGCGCCGAGCGCCTCGGGCAGTTGGGCTCGCAGCAGGCGTTTGAGAGAAATTCTATACGGGGTCTGTACTCCTCGGGTATCTGTTCAAGGAGGTCGAACCTGTTGTTGAGGTCGTAGTCCATTGCGACTATGTGGTAATCCTTTTTCAGCTCGCCGAGAAGTCCCTCGAGAGTATTCAGGCGCTTGCAGCTGGAGCTGGTGAGCTTATAGTCGGGGAAATTGCGGCGGATATAGTCCTCAAGCATGGGAGACATCACGATAGCCTCGTTGAGACCGTTGTTGGCCATATTCAGCACCATATTGCAGAAGGGGTCGTTGAGGTGCTTTTTCTCGAGAGCGGGATTCGTGAAGGTAAAGCGGAGGGGTATTCCTCTGTCATTGAAGGTCTTGATGACGTTCCTGACAAAGTTCTTGTCGCATACGCCTCCCTGAGTCCTGCCGCCGTTCCAAAGTGAGGGCGGGAAAACGCCGTAAAAGGAAGCTATCTCCACTCCCTCGCGGAAAAGCTCGGGACGGTGGGAGAGCATTTCGGTGAACAGCAGGTTGAGCTTGAAATTTACTGAAAAATCAGGCAGATGGAAACGTACTCGCATAGTATTCTCCTTGATAAGTTTATTTGTGTGACTTTTACCGGATATTTGTTCAGATTATTGCATCGCCGCGCTCCTGCGCTATTTTGTAGCCTGCGGACTCGATTCTTCTTTGCAGACAGCCGCGGCATTCCGCCGCCTCCTCGCCCGTGCATATCTTATTGTCGTACAGGTCGTACTTTTTCCTTACTTTTACAGGTGAAAGATTGGGCATTACCACGTTGCAGCCCGTTTGCAGGCCAAGCTCCCTGCCGTTGGGAGCTATCGTGCCGAGAGCCGTTGTGGCAGGCAGCAGTACCTTCGGGAACATGAGCCTGAGTATACCCAGAAGTCTCAGCGTAAGCCCGAGAGTACCTCCCTTTTCGGCTGCAAAGGGAGTATTGTGGTGGGGAACGAAGGGACCTATGCCTATCATCTGCGGCCGTAGCTCCTGCAGGAAGCGCAGGTCAGCGATGATATGGTCAGTAGTCTGGTACGGAGCTCCCACCATGAAGCCCGCGCCCACCTGATAGCCAAGCTTCTTCAGGGTGAAAAGGCATTCCTTACGGTTCTCAAGGCTCATCTCCTGCGGGTGGAGCTTTGAATACAGCCCGGGAGAAGCTGCTTCGTGACGGAGCAGATATCTGTCCGCTCCTGCCTCTTTGAGCCGTTCATAGCTCATGGTGGAGCGCTCTCCGAGGGAGAGGGTCACCGCGCAGTCCGGGTACTTTTCCTTAATTTCGGATATGAGCGGACAGAGGAAGTCGTCGGTGAAGAATGCGTCCTCGCCTCCCTGCATCACAAATGTGCGGAAGCCCAGCTCATAGCCGTTTTCACAGCAGGCGAGTATATCCTCACGGGACAGTCTGTACCGCTCCGCAGCACTGTTGCTGCGGCGTATACCGCAGTAAAGACAGTCGTTCCTGCAATAGCTGGATACCTCTATGAGTCCGCGGAGAAAGACCTTTTTCCCGTAGCTTTTCTGCCTTACCTCATCGGCGCAGCTTCGGAGGAGCTCCGCTGCTTTCATGTCATCGGTCTCTATAAGGGCTTTCAGCTCGCTGTCAGAGAGATCGCCCGAGGTGTAAAGCTTATGGACTGTTTCCGTCATATCAGCCGCCCAGCCTTATCATTTCATCTATGCATTTTCTTGCCTGTGCAATGAGCTCGTCGTCCATGATGATCTCAAAGGCTTCGCCGTCGCCGCCGCCAATACCCACAAGGGCGTTGTATATGTCGGGGAGAGTGGTGAGCTTCATGTTATGACAGACGAGATCGCGGCTTACGGGGTAGAATTTCTTGTCGGGGCAGTCGTACTGCAAGTGTTCAACGATTGAGTTCTCCGTGCCTATGATGAATTCCTTCTTGTCCGACTTCTTTGCGAAGTCCATGATACCCGTGGTGGAGCCGACGTAATCCGCCAGTTCAACTACCTTTGGAGTACACTCGGGGTGAACGAGGAAAAGGGCGCCGGGGTGCTCCTCCTTGGCGGCAAGCACCTCCTTTACGGTTATCCTTGCATGAGTTGGACAGCCGCCGTTAAGGAGCTTTATATCCTTTTTGGGGCACTGCTTCTTTATATAGTCGCCAAGGTTGCAGTCGGGAATGAAGAGTATCTTGTCGTTTTCGAGAGCCCTGACTATGCGGAGTGCGCTTGACGAGGTAACACAGACGTCGCAGACGGTCTTGAGCGAGGCGGTGGTATTGACATAAGCCACCACAGTGCGGTCGGGCTCGGACTCCTTTACGGCGCTTATCATGTCCTTGTCCATCTGCTCCGCCATAGGGCAGCCTGCATGCCTGTTGGAAAGGAATACACGCTTCTGAGGCGAGAGCATTTTTGCGGTCTCGGCCATGAAGTGTACTCCGCAGAAGAGGATATTGTCCTCTGCAACATTCTTTGCGTCAACGCTGAGCTTGTAGCTGTCGCCCACGAAATCAGCGATCTCGCATATTTCCCGTGCCTGATAGCAGTGGGCGAGGATCGCAGTGTTCGTCTCCTTTTTGAGCTTTATTATTTTATCCTGCAATTCACGGACAGTCATAGCTGATCTTCCTTTCGTAAATCAGAATTCAACGGCTTTGCTGTTAAATTTTGAAGCCTTTAGCCCTTAGCTGTCAGGCAAGCGGCTTGCCGCATCTGAGGGTGTGCACATTGCGCTCCCTTACAATAGGTTATTTGCTGATGGCTAACAGCTAACGGCACAAATTATAATTTTGCTACGCAAATATATAATTTGCCCATTTTATTAATTATACCACATATGAGATTTAATTTCAAGCAAAAAAGAAACTCCCCTGTCCGGAATGAACAGGAGAGCTGATCGTAAGCTTTAATAAGAGTAATCGCTGACCTCGGCAATGACCTCCACCTCTGCAAGAACGCCCTTGGGAAGTGTCTTTACCGCAACGCAGCTCCTTGCGGGGAGAGATGTGAAGTATCTGCCGTAGACCTCGTTGAATGCTGCGAAATCATTCATATCCGCAAGAAAGCAGGTGGTCTTTACCGCCATGCCGAAGCCTGAGCTTGCTTCCTCGAGGACAGCGGCAAGATTTTTCATTATCTGCTCGGTCTGCTCCTCTATGGTATTGCCGACAACAGTGTTTGTAGCGGGATCAATTGCGATCTGACCGCTCGTGTACACCATTCCGTGTGAAACTATTGCCTGGGAGTATGGTCCCACAGCTGCGGGAGCCTTTGAAGTATTGATCTTTATCATAATAATCTTTTCCTTTATATTTTATTCTTCCACTGTCGTATCCTCGTCGTCCCAGGTCCAGCTGTCCCAGTCGTCGGCTTCACCCTGATCCACGGAGATATAGCCGAAGCTTGAATCGCTGCCCTTTGCCTTGAGGATAACCTTATATTCGGTGTAGGGGAATTTCTCGTCGTTCAGCGTCATGTACAGCGTATTGCAAACGAACATACACGGACCCTCGTAATCCTTGCTGCCGCAGGCCGATGATCCCACATATTCCTTCATATCGAAGCCGCTGCCTTCAATGCTGAATACGGTCTCCTCATCCTTTGCGCCTGCTCTGCTGAGCTTGTAGTCCTTGCCGCAGAAGTGGAGAGTGCCGTCCCCGGATATGGTCATCGGGTCCTCCTTCATTATCTCCACAAGCTTTTTCGGGTCGAGCTCTTCGGGATAATTGCCCATGGCCATATAGCCTGTCTTGTGGTATGGACCTGCAATGTCATTTAATGTCAGCTCAGCCGCAGAGGTTGCACTGCTGCCGTCCTTTTCGTCCTTATCGCCGTCTTTTTCGTCCTTGCTGTCAGTTTCCTTTTCGGTGCCGGTCGTTTCTTCGGCTGTCGTCGTTTCAACTGCCGTGGTGGCTTCCGCAGCCGATGAGCTGCTGTCCTTGTCCGCAGCCTTATCCTTGTCTGAGCCGCATCCCGCCAGTGTCAGTGCGAAGACGAATGCCGAAAGTGTCAATAATCCTTTTTTCATTTTAAATCCTCCGATAAAATATTATATCATGTGGGCGCACCCTTGTGCGTCTTTGAATATAATAATATTATCGGAGCCTTTTGTCAAGAGATAAAAAATTAAATTTTTGTTACTTTAACAGCAATATATATATCTTTATATCGCTTCCAGTATTTTTTCCGTCATTTCCGTGCAGGTAAGGGGCACGCCCTTTTCCGTGCCCATGAGGTCGGCGGTCCGGAAGCCTGCATCAAGTACCTTGTTCACCGCTTCTTCGATAGCTTCCGCTTCCCTGATGAGATTGAAGGAGTAGCGGAGCATCATTGCTCCCGAGAGTATGGCGGCTATGGGGTTTGCCTTGTTCTGTCCCGCAATGTCGGGAGCGGATCCGTGTATGGGCTCGTAAAGACCGCGCTTTGAGGCGCCCAGGGACGCCGAGGCAAGCATACCGATAGAGCCCGTTATCTGCGAGGCCTCGTCCGAGAGTATATCCCCGAACATATTTGACGTGACGATGACGTCGAACTGTCCGGGATCGCGTACCAGCTGCATGGCGGCGTTGTCCACGAACATATCCGAATACTGCACATCGGGATACTGCTCCGAGAGCCCATGCATGGTCTTTCTCCAGAGGCGGGAGGACTCAAGAACATTCGCCTTGTCTATGCTGCAAAGGCGTTTGCTGCGCTTCATGGCGGCTTCAAAGGCGACTCTGCCGATGCGTTCTATCTCGGTGACGCTGTAGGCCTCGGTATCGAAGGCTTCCGTGCCGTATTTACCTTCACGGTAGCCTCTGTCGCCGAAGTATATTCCGCCTGTGAGCTCCCTTACGATAAGTAGATCGAAGCCTTCACCCACTATCCCGTCCTTCAGCGGTGAAGCGCTTCGGAGAGCGGGATAGAGCTTTGCGGGACGGAGATTTGTGTAAAGTCCCAGGGCGGAGCGTATGCCGAGAAGTGCCTTTTCGGGGCGTACATCTCCTGCAAGGCCGTCCCATTTCGGACCGCCCACCGCTCCGAGGAGCACGCTGTCGGAAGCAAGGCAGCCCTCCACAGTTTCCTGCGGCAGGGGCGTACCCCTTTCGTCAATGGCACAGCCCCCTATGGGATAGGGGGCAAAGCTGATCTTATGGCCGTATATTCCGGCTGTTTTTTCAAGAACGGCAGCGGCGCTGTCCACTATCTCGGGACCAATGCCGTCGCCCTTCAGCAATGCGATATTCAGTTCCATAGTATTGCCTTTCTGCTGAGCTTCAGTCATCAGCTGCACAGCGGGGAGTGTTATTCTATTCCGAAAAAGCGATCATGGAATACCTTGTGCTCGCCTGTCGGCCTGTGCATAGGATCGCTCGAAAAGAGCAGTCTGACAGGCTCCGGGACAAAGCCCTCGTCGCAGAAATGCTCGTAGGTCTCCTCGGTTATTTCATAGTAATCGCTGTAGCCGAAGAAGCTGTAGCTTTCCATTTTATTCATTATGTACATCTGCAAAGCAGGCGACCACCCCGCATACATAGTATTGCTCGGGTGCATTTTTTCACGTTCGATCACACCGCTCATAAATATAGCTTCCTTTCCGTGTTAAAAATTGGAGTGATATGTCTGAATTTCATCTTCAAAAGGACTCTGCATCGCCTTATAGCAGCGGTATGCGGCAAAGCATTCGCCTGCGGTAAGCAGGGTCCTTATTATGACCGAAACGGACATGGTGAGGGCTCCGCCCGCAAAATTGCTTATGAAGTGCAGGAGCATGGCAAGAGGCAGCATTATCTTCGATTTTCCCGTCTGTATTCCGTAGAATATGAGTACGGTCAGTGCAATGGCAGAAGCCGCGCCTTCCAATGCAGCAAAGATATTTACCCATAGAATATCAGGGGCAGCCCTGTCAGTGCCGATAAGATTAAGGCAGGCCATTCCCGCACCTATCTCCTCAAAGGCACAGTGTCCAATGCCGTAGGTCACCACGTCCCGGCGGTTGTCATAGGAGGTGAGAAGATAGCGCAGCATAAGGAACTTTGCGCCCTCTTCAAAAACGCCGTAGAGCAGTCCCTGTTTTAAATGGAACGCGACCCACTGACTGTGATCGAAGCCCGAGCGTATCGCGCCTGCGATTATAAAAACGGGGAAGCAGGCGAGAAGCGCAGCAATAGCGGGAAGTATTCGTGCGCCCGTCTTTCTGTGCCATAGGATAAGCAGGATCAGCGGACCGAGGAGTCTCGTCAGTCCTGCAAGTAAGCAGTTCAGGTCTGTCATGGTTATCTCCGTTATCTGTTAAAATGTACAGCAGGGAAAGCTTTCCCTGCCGGCTGCTTTATTTTTTCAGCTGCGGCGGGTAGTTCCAGGGCTTGCGTCTGGCATACATATATACACTTATCACCGTTGACAGTATATCGGCGACAGGTCCCACAGGTCCAAAGCTGTATGATATGCCGGGTTCATGTTCTTCAACGGGAATCCTTTCACATTTAATGTAATTGCATAAAGCAGCCGCGTCCTCGGCTATCATCAGTACAAATACAGCGAAAAACGGTGCAAGAAACAGCATATACAGCTTTTTTCTGCCCTTGTCCCTTGAACGGATGGCTATATAGCCCAGTATCGCCGCCGCCAGTCCGATAGCCGTCCACATGAAAAAGTCGGGTATCTCGCTAAGGGTGTTCTGAAAGATATTATATCCCTTTTTCTTTTCTTCGGGCAGTCTCTGGAAATAGGAGAAATATTCATAGATATCAATGAATATCAGGTAAAAGTAGTAGAAGAAGTCAAGTCCCACGAAAAGCAGGAAAATATCGCGGAAATGTTCCTTTGCGGTTGGCTTTTTCCTGAGCAGAAGCAGGAGTATGAAGGCTGCCCAAAAGGTAAGTCCTCCCATTATTTCGGAGAGATCATATTTATCGAAGATAGGGTCAACTGTACATAAATTGCCGAGAAATTGCTGCAATACTCCGAGGACTCCGCCTATCCACAGATATTTTGTGCTTTTGAGAGCTTTTTTCATGGTATAATAATAATTATCCTTTCAAAGTTTATAGCCGAGGAGAGGCAAAGCCGCTCCCTAAGGCTAAATAACGCCATTGGTGACAGACTGCATAAGGCCGCCGTTTTCGATTATTTTCTGCACGAATTCGGGGAAGGGAGCCGTTTTATACTCCTTACCCGTGGTTATATCGCGTATAATGCCGTTATCGAGATCGGCTTCAACGGTGTCTCCTTCGCTTATATCCTCCGCAGCCGCAGGGCACTCCACGATAGCAAGACCGATATTGATAGCGTTGCGGTAGAATATACGGGCGAAGCTCTTTGCGATGACGAGAGATACTCCGCTTGCCTTTATGGCTATGGGAGCGTGCTCGCGGGAGGAACCGCAGCCGAAATTCAGGCCTGCGACTATCATATCTCCCTGCTTTACACGGCTCACGAAGGTTTTGTCCAGGTCCTCCATGCAGTGGCCTGCAAGCTCCTTATGGTCGCTGGTGTTGAGGTAACGTGCGGGGATTATAACGTCGGTATCCACGTTGTCGCCGTATTTTATAGCATTTCCGTTGTATTTCACAGCTCAGCCACCTCCCATGGACTTGTTATCCTGCCTGTTACCGCGCTTGCGGCAGCGGTTGCGGGACTTGCGAGGTATACCTCCGATTCGGGGTGCCCCATGCGTCCCACGAAGTTGCGGTTGGTAGTTGCGACAGCTCTTTCTCCTGCGGCAAGAATGCCCATATATCCGCCCAAGCAGGGACCGCAGGTAGGTGTCGATACAACCGCGCCGAACTCGATGAAGGTTTTGAGCAGTCCCATTTCCATTGCTTCGAGATATACCCTCTGAGTAGCGGGGATAACGATCACGCGGACATTTTTCGCGGCTTTTCTGCCCTTCATTATCTCGGCGGCGGCTATGAGATCCTCAAGTCTGCCGTTGGTGCAGGAGCCGATGACAACCTGATCTATCTTTACATCGCCTATTTCGGCAAAGATACGGGCATTTTCGGGAAGATGAGGAAAAGCCACTGTGGGCTCTGTCTCTGAAAGGTCAACGGTGAGCACCTCGTCGTAGTCGGCGTCCTCGTCAGCCTTATATATAACAGGCTCTGCGCCGCCGTGTGTGCGGATGTAGTCAAGAGTTGTACCGTCCACCTCGAATATACCGTTCTTTGCACCCGCTTCTATAGCCATATTGGCTATGCAGAGGCGGTCTGCCATAGTGAGGGAGGCAAGTCCCGGGCCTGTGAATTCCATGGAGCGGTAAAGGGCTCCGTCCACGCCTATCTCACCGATAATGCGGAGTATCACGTCCTTGCCCGAAACGTATCTGCGGAGGCTGCCCGTAAGAACTATCTTTATGGCTGAGGGCACCTTGAACCACGCTTTGCCTGTTGCCATTCCGCAGGCCATATCCGTGGAGCCCACTCCCGTGGAAAAGGCTCCGAGAGCACCGTAGGTGCAGGTGTGGGAGTCTGCTCCGATGACCACATTTCCTGCCGTGACAAGGCCTTTTTCCGGGAGCAGAGCGTGTTCTATGCCCATTTCTCCCACGTCGTAAAAATGGCTTATGTCATTTTCCGCGCAGAAGCTGCGGCACAGCCTGCACTGCTCCGCCGCCTTTATGTCCTTATTGGGGGCGAAGTGATCCATGACCATGGTGATCTTATCCCTGTCGAACACGCTGTCCATGCCGAGCTTTGCGAACTCCTTTATAGCTACGGGAGAAGTTATATCGTTTCCGAGAACGAGGTCAAGGTCTGCGAGGATAAGCTCCCCTGCGCTGACGGACTCCCTGCCCGAGTGAGCCGCAAGTATCTTCTGGGTCATTGTCATTGCCATTTTTATCATTCCTTTGCAGGTAATATTTACATCTTTTCCACGGGGAAATTAAAGAACGGGCTGCCTGCCTTTATCATAAGCAGTATGCCGGTAATTAAAAAGGGCAGTCCATAAAGTATGCTGCGTTTTTCCTTTGCAGTGTCAACAACTATTATCCCAAGCTCTGAACATTTATTTTCGGGGATAACGCTTTCTTCATTATAATATTTATCCATTCTGGAGATATAGTCCATGAATTGTCTGCCGTATTTATCGGAAAAATAGCCTGTTACGGTTTTTCCTTCCGTTAAACATCTGTATTCCTCAGAATTCTGTTTTACGGCTGCATAGCGGTATTTATTTGCAGCTTCCACTATCATTATCTCATAATTGCTTATGAAAGCGCATGATATTTTACGCTCCAGAGATGCCCCCTTCAGTTCCCCGCTGACAGGCATACATTCCAGAAGAACACCACTGCCGCTGGTTGCGTTCTCAGGTGCTGTACTCAATGAAGCCATTGTATACTTCGATGATATCCTGATCGTTCTGTAAATTCCATTTACAAACAGGATAAGGGATAATAGCAGGAATAATGCTGCTGTTATATGCATTTTATTGGGACGAAACTTTCTGATATACATATCCGCCATAGCTTATTTTACCGTTTTCAGGCAGTTCTCACCGCGTTCTATAGCCACTATGCCCGTGCGGCACATCTCCATTATGCCGTAGGGCTTGAGGAGCTCGATGAATGCATCTATCTTCGAGGTCTCGCCAGTGAGCTCGCAGGTGAGGGCTGCGGGAGAGTAGTCCACTATCTTTGAGCGGAATATCTCCACCGCCGTCATTATATCCTGTCTTACGTCCGCCTTGTTCCTTACCTTGATAAGGAGCAGCTCGCGGATAACGGTCTCGTTCTTGTCCATTACCTCCACCTCTCTTACGTCGTGGAGCTTC
Organism: Ruminococcus sp.; assembly: GCA_017519415.1. GTDB lineage: Bacteria > Bacillota > Clostridia > Oscillospirales > Ruminococcaceae > Ruminococcus. Next base: position 85,360 of record JAFWSI010000045.1, on the reverse strand, counting down.
TGGAGCTGTCTGAGTATGCGCTCCTTTATGTCATCGTCGCCGTGAAAGGCAACGGTTATGCGTGAAAATCCGCTGGATTCCGTTTCGCCCACCGTCAGGCAGTCTATATTGAAGCCGCGTCGCGTGAACATTCCCGAAACTCTTGAGAGCACGCCCGAAACATTTGATACGATAACTCCGATAACATACTGATCCATAGTTTCACCTCATTCAACCTCGGTAATTATATTACCCACCGAGCCGTCGGGGGGCAGCATGGGAAGTACGAATTCGTCGCGGTCCACCGGACAGTCTATAACGAAGGGACCGTTATACGAAAGGGCTTCCTCAGCCAGTTTTTCAAGCTCTTCTATGCTTTCGGCGTGTCCGCCTCTTGCGCCGAAGGCCTCCGCAAGCTTTGCGAAGTCAGTGCTGCGTTCAAGAGTTGTGTGGGAATAGCGCCTGTCAAAGAAAAGGGTCTGCCACTGGCGTACCATTCCGAGAACGCCGTTGTTCATTATTACGATCAATACCGGCGTGGACTGGGATACAGCCGTAGCCAGCTCGTTGAGATCCATGCCGAAGCTGCCGTCGCCTGTGAACAGCACCGTTCTTTTTCCCGTGGCTGCGGAAGCTCCTATGGCAGCTCCGAGGCCGTAGCCCATGGTGCCGAGGCCGCCGCTTGACAGGAAGGTGCGGGGCTTCCTGAGGGGATAGCGCTGAGCCGTCCACATCTGGTGCTGTCCTACGTCGGTAACTACTATACTGTCGCCTGCAAGGGCGCTTACCGTATCGATTATATCATAGGGACTGAGACAGACTTCGCTTTTTCTTGCGGCAGCCTTTTTCAGAGCCGATTCCGTGCGTTTCTGCTCCTCAGTTCTCAGTTCTGCGATACGCTTTTCCCATTCGGGATGCTTTTTTTCTTCTATCATTGCCGCAAGACGCTCGGCAGAGTCCTTTATATCACTTCTTATGGCAAGAGTGGCGGGGATATTCTTGTGGAGCTCCGCTCCGTCTATGTCTATATGGATTATGCTGCAATTCTTTGCAAAGCGCTTGTTGTTGCCGGTAGCCCTGTCGCTGAAGCGTACTCCGAGAGCGATTATCAGGTCGGCCTCCGCCTCTGCCGCCGATGACGCAAAGTGTCCGTGCATACCCTGCATACCGAGGAAGCGGGGATGATCCGAGGGTACTGCGGAAAGCCCCATAAGCGAGCAGCCCATGGGAGCGTCTGCCTTTTCGGCAAGGGCGATGACCTGAGCCGAGGCCTTGCCGCTTATGACTCCGCCTCCGAAGTAGATATAGGGCCTTTCGGCGCTGTTTATCATATCCGCGGCTCTGCGGAGCATTTCCTCCGAGGCAAAATTCAGCGGATAAGGGATAACGGGCTGTGCGTTGGATTCATGCTCGCAGAGAGCTGTCTGAACGTCCTTGGGAATATCAACGAGAACAGGTCCCGGGCGTCCTGATTTTGCTATCTTGAAGGCTGTGCGGAGAGTATCCGCCAGCTCGTCTATATTCTTTACTATGAAATTATGCTTGGTAATAGGCATGGTTATGCCTACTATGTCCACCTCCTGGAAGCTGTCGCGGCCGATGAGGTCGCAGGAAACGTTTCCCGTGACAGCTACCATGGGTATGGAGTCAAGGTATGCCGTAGCTATGCCTGTAACAAGGTTCGTTGCGCCGGGACCGGAGGTTGCGATGACTACGCCTACCTTTCCCGTAGCCCTTGCGTAGCCGTCCGCAGCGTGGGCGGCGCCCTGCTCGTGGGCGGTGAGGATATGCTTTATCCTGTCGCGGGCGTTGTAGAGCTCGTCAAAAAGATGTATTACCTGTCCGCCGGGATAGCCGAACACAGTGTCGCAGCCCTGTTCTATCAGGGTCTCGACAACTATCTTTGCACCTGAGATTTTCATAATATCATTGTCCTTCCGATGAGGTTATTTCTTGGTTAAAGCGATATGAGCGTCTGTAAAACAAAACCCTCCGGCTTCTGCCGGAGGGTACAGCTTCATTGCTCAGGATTACATATAACTGTAACAGGCAAGAGCGCCATTCGGGCAGAATGGAAAAAGACGGCGGCCGTATTCACTGCTGACTGCGCCTATAATAATGACGATACCGGAAGAAATATACACTGATCTCATTATTTTCCGCTCCTTACCTATAATATATATTTAATTGTACTACTTTGAGTGCTTAAAATCAATAAGGAGCAGAGCTTTTTGAATTATTTTGGTTATTGTGAATGTTTTCAACAGGCGGATTTGTGCAGGTTACAGGTCATTTCACCATATTGTTTATAGCGCTGACAAGAGCGTTTATGGACGACCTGATAATATCGTCGTCGGTGCCTGCGCCCCAGTAGCTCGTTCCCTCGGGACTTACCACCTCTACGTAGGATACCGCCTTTGAAGCCGAGCCCACATCGAGGGCGTGCTCGGAGTAGGTGTTGAGGCTGTAGCCGAGGCCTGTTATCGCCTTTATGGCGTTGCTTACGGCGTCAAGACGGCCGTTTCCGTGAGCCTCCGCCATGAGCTCCTCGCCCTTCCATTCAAGCGTAACGGAAGCGCTGATGCTGCCGTTCTGTCTGAAGTGTGCGGACTTCACACTGAGCGGAGAAACGATGTCCACGTAATTCTCGGTGAATATCCTGCATACCTCGTCGGGAAGGAGCTCCTTGTGCTTGCGGTCGGATATGCCCTTGACCAGATAGCCCACGCTCTCGCGCATTTTCTTTGGCAGATCGTAGCCGAAGCGTGTTTCGAGGATATAGCCTATGCCGCCCTTGCCGGACTGGCTGTTGATACGGATAACGTCTGCGGAGTATTCCCTGCCCACGTCCTCGGGGTCGATCGGCAGATATGGCACCGTCCAGAAGTCGGTATGACCCTCCTCGCGCCATTTCATGCCCTTGGCGATAGCGTCCTGATGAGAGCCGCTGAAGGCTGCGAATACCAGCTTGCCCGAATAGGGCTGACGCTCGTAGATATTCATTCCCGTGAGTCGGGTATAGATCTCGGAGAGGGACGGTATATCGCTCAGCTCCAGCTTCGGATCCACGCCCTGGGAGTACATATTCATGGCGAGGGTTATAATATCCACATTTCCCGTGCGCTCGCCGTTCCCGAAGAGAGTGCCTTCGACGCGTTCGGCTCCCGCAAGGAGTCCCATTTCCGTATCGGCCACTGCGCAGCCGCGGTCGTTGTGGGGGTGGAGGGATACTATGACATTTTCGCGGTATTTCAGGTTCTCGCACATATACTCAACCTGATTTGCGTATATATGCGGCATTGAGAGCTGCACTGTTACGGGGAGATTGATTATCACCTTGTCGTCGGCAGTCGGCTGCCATACGTCGAGAACGGCGTTGCATACCTCCAGTGCGAACTCCGGCTCTGTGCCCGTGAAGCTCTCGGGAGAGTACTCAAATCGGTAATTTCCCTCGTATTTTTCGCGGTATTCCTTGAGAAGCTGCGCTCCGCTCACCGCGATCTCCTTTATCTCCTCCCTGCTTCTGCGGAAAACCTGCTCGCGCTGGGCTGCGGAGGTGGAGTTGTACAGGTGTACTATGGCGTTTTTGCAGCCCCTGAGCGCTTCAAAGGTCTTTTCGATGATATGCTCTCTGGACTGGGTGAGCACCTGTATGGTCACATCTTCGGGTATGAGTTCCTGCTCGATGAGAGTACGGCAGAAGTCATATTCGGTCTCGGACGCTGCGGGGAAGCCTATCTCTATCTCCCTGAATCCGATGTCCACCAGCATTCTGAAGAATTCCAGTTTTTCGCCGAGGCTCATAGGCGTTATGAGAGCCTGATTTCCGTCGCGGAGATCGACGCTGCACCATACGGGAGCCTTGTCAACATAGGATTTTTTTGTCCATTTCATGCCCGTATCGGGCGCTTCAAAGAATTGTCTCGTGTACTTGCTGACGTTATTCATACAAAAACCTCCATTCCGATCCGTACTTGCCTTCCCGCAGGAGGGTAATAAAAAAGTCTCCTCCATGCAAGGCATGGAAGAGACGAAGCTGCAATAAATACTCCGTGGTACCACTCTTCTTGATGTAAGAATACACCCACTCGTCTGCGTCGGATCAACGCATATCTCTGTAACGGGAGCGCCCGTCCGAGCCTACTTGAATACTCTTCTTTCGGTCGGCTGCTCGGGGAGGAGTTATGGCCTGTATTTGTCTGCCGGCTTTCACCGTCCGCCGGCTCTCTGTGAAAACTCACACAAGCTTTTATTCCCTTCATCGCATTTTATGCTTATTAACTGTATTATACAATGAAAAAAGGTGTTTGTCAAGTCCCTGCGGACAAAAAAGCTGCGCACAGGCGCAGCTTTTTATCAGACAGGGGCTTTTGCGCCGCAGTCTGGGCAGAAATTCGTGGTACAGTCCCTGCCGCAGGAGCATTTCCACGGCTTTGCGGGAGCCTTTGCCCCGCACTCGGGACAGAAATTCGTGCTGTTCTCCACGCCGCATACGCAGCGCCATTTATCGCCTATCCAGCCCGGAGCAGCCTTGTTTTCGGCTGCCATGCGGAAGAGATCCTCCGCCCTTGACATATACTGAAGCCCTAAAACGGGAAAACCGTAGATAAACATATATTTCACCTCAATACACAGTAATGATATGCCGTTCCTACTGCTGGGACTTTATATAGTCCGCTATCCTGTATACCGCGTAGAATACCCATATTACCCATGAGATCGCCCACAGTCCCGTGAATACGCTGAAAAGCAGGTATATCACGGCAACAGCCACGGCTATGAGCCAGTGCTTCATTTCTTCATTCCCAGAGAGAGGATCTTTGCTGCAAAGTCGTTGAAGTTCTGGGTCTGGAGTATTACCTTTCCGGGACCTGTCAGACGTGTGAGGAAGAGTCCTTCTCCGCCGAAGAAGATGTTTCCGAGACCCTTTACGGTCTCTACCTCGTATTTTACATTGGGCTCAAAGGCCACAACGTTTCCTGTATCGACCTTCAGGATTTCGCCGGGACCGAGAGTCCTTTCCACCATATCGCCGTCGACTTCGAGGAATGCCATGCCCTGACCGAAGAGGTGCTGAAGGATAAAGCCTTCGCCGCCGAAGAGACCCGACATGATCTTCTTTGTGAATATAGCCTTGAGATCAACCGTATGCTCGGCGCAGAGGAAGGCTCCCTTCTGGCATATGAGGCCGCCCTGTGAGATATTTACGGGAACAATAGAGCCGGGAACAGTTGCGCCGAATGCTATCTTTGCGCCCGGGACTTCCGCCGTATAATTGGCCATGAATATTGATTCGCCCGTGAACATTCTTCCGAGACTGCGGCCGAGACCGCCTCTTGCGTTTGTTGACATTTTAATACCCTGTGTCTGCCAGATCATTCCTCCCGACTGTGTGAACATGGACTCGCCCGCGTTGAGCTCGCATTCTACTGCGGGAACAGTCTGGCCAATGATAGTATATCTCATTCAGACATACCTCCTTTATAATATTTATTTTATGTTTTCCTGCATTTTTAAGTGCAGGTTTTACTGCCTTATCCTGCAAAGGTTTGCTTCTCCGGAGCTGAGATGCTTCATCTCGCCCGTAGGAAGTCTGAGTATAAGATTTGCATTCTCGTCTATCCCGAGAGCCTCGCCCACTATCTTTTCCCTGCCGACGTTGGCGGTTATCATATTTCCCGTGAGCATCTCGCGCTCCCTGTATGCTGAAAGGAAGCTTCTGTCGGCTATCCTTCCAAGATATTCCTCAAGGCGGTTGAGAACCTCGGCGCAGAGCACGTTCCTGTTCAGCGCCATGCCTGTCTCGTCCTCGATGGAGGTAGCTCTTTTTAGGAGCTCCTCGTCGAAGCTGTCGCCGACCCTGCGGACATTTATGCCTATACCTATAGTTGCGCAGTCAAGTACTCTCATTTCCAGTCCGAGAGAGGCCTCGGTGAGTATGCCGCATATCTTTTTCCCGTTCATATAAAGGTCGTTCACCCATTTTATCATAACTGGACTTCCGCAGAGGCTCTCCACGGCTTCGGCAGCCGCGCAGGACGCTGCGGCGGTTATCATGGGGGCATATTCGAGATTGAAATGAGGACGTACAAGGATACTCATATACAGTCCCTTGCCCGACGGAGATGCGAAACTTCTGCCTATCCTTCCGCGGCCTGCGGTCTGCCTGTCAGCGATGACCACCGTGCCGTTGGGGTATTTTTCCGTTTCCAGCTCGCGGGCGATATTGTTCGTCGAATCCACCTCGTCGAACACCTTTATAGTTCTGCCTATCTCTTTTGTTTTCAGCAGCGGAGTTATAAGATCCGCCGAAAGTCTGTTGTTATCGTCGCTCAGCCTGTAGCCCTTTGAGGTGACTGAGCTTATGGAAAAACCTTCCGCTTCGAGAGATTTTACTGCTTTCCATACAGCGTTACGGCTGACGCCAAGCTTTTCCGCGAGAGCGGCGCCCGAGACGAATTCGCCGTCCGCGTTGGCAAGATTGGCAAGCAATTCCGATTTGACGTTCATTGTAGAGTGTTCCTTTCGGTAATATTAATACCATTGTACCACAGAAATGTGAACAAAGCAAGACAAAGAGCGAAAAACTGCAATAAATGTCGGAAAGTTATGCCTTATCCGCAAAAAAAGACAGCTTTTTCAGCTGCCTTGGTGTATGATAGTATTCGCTGCGGTCAGCCGGTGCTGCGGCGTTTCCTTTGTTCATAGCTGCAAAGCTGGATAGCCGCGATAGCCACCGCCATTATCACGGGAATAATGCAGGGCAGCACTCTTGAGCGGTACATATCGCTTACGGGCTGCAAGGTATATTTGTCCGTCCAGCCTTTTGCGTCGGCGTGTCCGGTGAGCTTTTTCAGCATGGCCATGCAAAGCACGAGCCCCGACACCGAAGCCGCTATGGACAGTATACCGGTAAGATCCCGTCTGAAAAGGCAGAGGACGGCTCCCGTTGTCATAAGTGCGGCGGCTATGATCATGAAAAGTCCCGTGCGGGCAAGGGCGCTGCCGTAGCTCTCACGGTTATGTATAAGTCCCGCACCCGACAGCACCGTCATGGCGCAGGAAAAGTAAAGGCTCAGCAGAAGCATTGCCGCCTTTGCCGCCCTCATTGTACGGGAGGGGTGCTGCGGAAGATCTTTCCTGTTTTTTTTACTCATTTTTTACTCCATATGCAGTTCAAGGCTGTGGATAATTCTCATTTATATATCCGGGCAGCCGGGGGATAATAATTCTGTTCCCGAGGGAACATGAAAGGAAAATAAAATGTTGTTGAAAAGAAAAATAATAAAAATGTCTGCGGCAGTATTATCTGCTGCTTTTGTGGGATTATACGCAGCCGCTGGATATTATTCCTCACGGCTGCCGTCGGCGGTGACCGTGGGAAACGGCGGGACTGTGAAAATTGCGGGATTTCCCGAGCTAAGCTGCGCCTGTTCGCCCGTAAGGGCTGTGCCTGCGGCTGAAACGCCGCCTGCGGCCGAGCAGGTGACTCTTTCCCTTTTCGGAGCCATACCCGTAAAGAATATAGAGGTTCGCAAGGCGGATCCGCCCGTACTTGCCGTGGGAGGCTGTCCCTTCGGGATAAAGCTTCTCATGGAGGGCGTTATGGTCACGGGGCTCGGCAATGTAGAGGGTGAAAACGGCACTCTCAGCTGTCCGGCCATGGAAGCGGGGATACAGAAGGGCGACGTGATACAGCTCGTCAACGGTACGGAGCTCACCTCCAACGATCAGCTACAGGAGCTCATATCCTCGTCAGAGGGGAAAACGCTCGAGCTTTCGGTGGAGCGTGAGGACTGCCGCTTCACGACCTCGCTGAAGCCTGTACGCTCCCGTCGGAGCGGCGGCTGGAAGGGCGGTATGTGGGTGCGCGACAGTATCGCGGGAATAGGCACCATGACCTTTTTTGACAAGAAAACAGGCGCCTTTGCGGGACTGGGCCATCCCATATGCGATTCCGACACAGGGGGGATAGTTCCTGTCCACAGCGGAGAGGCTGTGCCTGTGGAGATAACAGAAATAAAAAGGGGAGCCCGCGGCATACCCGGGGAGCTGAGGGGAAAATTCGCCTTCAGCGGAAGTCTCGGCACTCTTGGCGATAACTGCCGGAGCGGAATATACGGCGTGCTGAACGAGGCAACTCTTGCGGAGCTGTCCGCGGACTGCGAGGAGCTCACCATGGCTTACCGTCAGGAGATAACCGAGGGTCCTGCGGAGATATGCACCGTAACAACGGGAAGCGCTCCCGAGAGATACAGCGCGGAGATAGTGAAGGTAGACCTTGCCAGCGGCAGCAGCTCTAAGAATATGGTAGTCAGGATAACTGATGAAAGGCTGCTCGAGGCTTCGGGGGGGATAGTACAGGGCATGAGCGGCAGTCCTATCATACAGAACGGCAGGCTTGCGGGAGCCGTGACCCATGTGTTCGTGAGCGATCCCACCTGCGGATACGGCATATTTGCGGAGAATATGGTGCAGGCTATGGATGCTGCGGCATAAAACAAAAGGGGGCGTTACTCTTGTAACGCCCAAGTTCTTTACAGTGATTTTTTATCTGTTTTCTTCGCTGAAGCCGCTGTCTACGAGCTCGATAAGAGCGTCAACTGCTGCCTTTTCATCAGCTCCGTCTGCGATCACCTTTACGTTTGTGCCGCCTACGATACCGAGTGAAAGAATACCGAGCAGGCTCTTAGCGTTTACTCTGCGCTCTTCCTTTTCGATCCAGATTGATGACTTGAACTCATTCGCCTTCTGAATAAAGAAGGTTGCAGGTCTTGCATGAAGTCCAACCTGATTCTTAACCATTACTTCTCTTACAAACATATACAACTCTCCTATTCTCTGTGGTCGACAGCCCCTCTCAAAGGACTGTATTTGTTTTTGTTTGCAAATGTTCACTTGCTGATTATCATTATACATGGTAATCGGTTAAACGTCAACGGTTTTTTCGGTTTAAAAACGAAGTTTGCTTTAAATTCTACATTTAGATTAAATGTGAACGAAATTTTTCCGAGTTGCTTGTTAATTATCACTACAAAAAATTGTTGACAACAATTGTTGAATTTGCATATTATTCAACGCGATATTATGTTTATTTCTTCTAAACGGAGAAAGCATTTTTTTATATACGCCCAGTTAAAAAGGAAATTCATCATGATCGAAGCAAAAAAATGACTGACGCAAAATCCGGTCAGTCATTTTCAGCTTTATATTTAGCTAAAAGATCAGGTCTTCTTTCAGCTGTTATTTTAAGGCTCTGTTCATGTCTCCAGGCCTCGATATTCTTGTGATGACCCGAGAGCAGCACAGGCGGCACCGCTTCTCCCTCCCAGACCTCGGGGCGGGTGTACTGCGGGTACTCGAGGAGGCCGCTGTATATGCTCTCGTCGGTGAAGCACACCTCATCGGAGAGGACTCCTTCGCACATACGGGCAACGGTATCGGCGACCACCATGGCGGGAAGCTCTCCGCCGGTGAGCACATAATCGCCTATGGACAGCTCCTCGTCCACGATCTTGTCAATAACGCGCTGATCCACGCCCTCATAGTGGCCGCAGATTATGAGGATATTATCCATCTTGGAAAGCTCGACGGCTCTCTGCTGGTCGAATATCCTGCCCTTGGGGGACATATATATAGTATGGGGCTTTGTGCCCAGTTCTTCGCATACTGCCTTGTAGCAGTTGTATATGGGCTCACACTGCATTACCATTCCCATGCCGCCGCCGTAGGGAGTATCGTCGACGCGGCGATGCTTGTCGAGGGTGTATTCTCTGATCTGACGGCAGTGAAGACTGAGCTTTTCCGCCTTCCGGGCCCGTCCGACTATGCTTTCGCTTAAAACGGCTTCGCACATTTCGGGGAACAGCGTTGCTATCTCAATATGCATTTTTATCTCCTTTTTACAGCTCGGGACCGCTTCTGCGGTCCCTTTTTTGCATTTATTCGGTCAGTTTTATACTGTCTGCAATAGATTTTACCTCGTCCCAGCTGTTGACGCTGGTGCCGACAACGTAACGGACGTGCTTGTCCTTTTCGGGGTATATGTTGATAACGGAGAGGCTCTCGTCGGGTGCCTGGGCAATGAGAAGGAAGCCGCGGTAGCCAACGCCGTCAACGGTATATATCCTTACGGGATAGTCGTCGCTGATGTACATATCGTTCTTGATCTTCATCATCTTGTAGAAGGTAGCCGCATTGCTGAAGTCGTGTATATCAAAGTCGTCCATGGTCAGCGAGGCTATGAGGCGGACGAACTCGAGGTTTCCGTCGGGAGTGCTCTTTTTGATCTTCTTGCAGTAGCGGTCCAGATCCTCATGGGCCCTACCCGTTCTGTCGAGAAAATCGAAATTGCCGCCGATATTCTCCGTATATATGGAGACCACATGGGTGCGGTCCTTGTTTTCCCACAGTGCCTGATTCTTGTCGTCGGTGCGCTGGGCCTCCATATCCTTCCATGCCGTGAGCTTCAGACCGAGACTGGAGTACTCCGAGGTGCCGCCCTCTATGGGAGGCAGGTCTGAGGGTATGTCTGTAAGGATATTTTCCGTGGATTTCAGATCGTGGGTACACTTATAATAATAAGGTATGCCCGGGAAGAAGAAGACCGTAACGCCTGCTGCTGCGATGATGAGTAGAAATAGTATGCCTAAGAATCTTTTCATGGTGATTGCCTCCTTTTGGCGTATCTGCGCCGTTTTTTCTTTTGTTCCTTTTATTTTTATCTCTTTTTTGCGGAGCCTCAGAGCTCCCTTTTGTGCATAAGATGTATGCCGATGTGTCCGATGCCGAGTATGACCGACGCCGCAATAAGAAAGACATTGCAGGCGTAAACTCCGAGAAGGAATACGGCAAATACAGGCAGTGAAGCGCCTGCCAGCGGAAAGCCGCAGTAATCCGAGTACATATCTCCGAGAGTCCGGCTGCTTCGGAAATATTTTATCCAGTAGAGCTCGTAGAGTATCATGAGCACAAGTGCAAGTATGATATAGCCCAGCCGCGGTAAAAATGAAAAGCGGTCAAGCCGGCGGTCTGTAAGAACCAGGACAGATACAAGGACTTCGCCTGCACGTTCAAGTGCGAGGAGCACCTTGCTTTCACGCTTTGCGGACTCCTCATAGCCTGCGGGCTGCTTTTTGCTCCATATGATATTGGGGATAAACAGCATGAGCAGGAAAAACTATCCCCGTCACTGATATTCCCCATTCCGGGAGCCGCAAAAAGTCTTTCAGCGATTCTGCGCAGGTCATTGCCGACCATGCGGCAGCTGCCGCAAAGGCTGCAATAAGAGCTCCTAAAGCAATAAAATTGCTCTTTTTCACATCAGTCGAAAAGCCCGTCAAGGGGACGGATAGTCATAACTCCGCCGTCAACGTCAGTGGATACCACAACGTCTGCAATTGCCGGGACGAGATATTCCCTGTCCTCGCCCTTTATGACGTAGACGTCGTTGGCTCCCGTCTGCATAACGTCGGCTATCTTGCCGTAAACGGTGTCGTTGTCGGCGTCGCGGACTTCAAGACCGATGAGGTCCTGTATGAAGTAGGTGTCCTCGTCAAGTTCGAGGTCGTCACGGTGCATATAGAGCACCTTGTTGCGGAGCTTTTCCGCCGCCTCGGGAGTGTCGATTCCCTCTATCTTGGCGATAACTGTATTCTTGAACACGCGGGAGCGTTCGATGAACACTTCCTCGTGGTTTTTTCCTATGAAAAGCCTGTCGAACTCCGCAAGAAGCTCGGGGCTGTCGGTGTAGGGCATTATCTTCACCTCGCCGCGTACTCCGTGGGTGGTGACTATCTTTCCTGCTTCGAGATATTCTTTTTTCATTGTATTATTTACCTGTCTGATGATTCATTGTGGGGGCGGCGGAACGCCGCCCCCACAATAATATTTGTATCCGGCGGGCGCCCAACAGGCGCCCCTACAGGGCGTAATTTATACAAAGCACCGTAAGCGATGTACAATTAACCAATTTAGTAATAGTGGGCGAGCTTGCTCAGCTCGCATGGAAAGGGGTGCGCAGGCTCTGCGCTAAGTGAGTTAATCTGCGCTTGCAGTATGAACGCTTGCCGCATTTGGGGCAGGTGAGCTTTCTTTTTGTGAGAGTATGAGCGCCGAAAATATAGCTCTTTGCAGACGGAACGAAGCGTGCTCCGCAGTGACTGCATTCGTAAGTGCCTGCGTTCATATCTTCTAAAGCGGCAACTGCAATACCGCCGATAATGACAAATGCGCCGATTGCCGACAGAACTATTCTCAGCCATGTCTTCATTTCAAGTGTGCCTGCCACTATTATGAGAGTAATGCCTGCAAGCAGTGTAACAGCGCATACGATTGCCGAAATGATGATCTTTCTGATGCTTTCCTCTTTTTCACGCATGATATTCATAATATTTTCCTCCGCTTTCTTCTTGTAGTCCTCATCGGGGATACGCTCGCCCGTGAGGAGCTCGTTTACATTGATACCTAACTTTTCACAGAGGGGGAGCATAAGGGACACCTCCGGCATACCCTTGCCTGTCTCCCACTTGGAAACTGTCTTATCACTGATAAGGAGTTCTTCGCCAAGCTGTTTCTGTGTAAGTCCTTTTTCCTTTCTCATCTGAGAGATGAATTTACCGATCTTTACCTGATCCATTCATGTGTCCTCCTTTCTGAGAAAAGTGTATCATGCCGCGGAGAAAAAGTACACCCATGAGGCGTAGAATTACGGTATCAAGCGGAGTCTGCGCTTCGTAGAGTGCGGAATATCGCAAAAAGTTGAGAGTTGAAAAAACTGCTCTTGACAGCGGAGGGTATCAAAAACTCTCAACTGAGCAGCGTCACGCTGCTCAATTCTTCATCTCAAAGCTTTCGCCGAGAATGTCCTTATTTGCTTCGAGGATAGGCTTTATGCATTCAGCAAGGAACTCGTCAACCTGCTGTGAGCTTCTGCCTGTGTAGTTCTCGGGCTTGAGGACTGCGTCAAGCTCCTCCTTTGTTACCATGAACATGGGATCGGCTTCGATGAGCTCACAGAGGTTGTTGTCAAGACCCTTTACCTTTACGTTAGCGCCTGCCTCCATGGAGTAGTCCATGATACGGTCGTGGAGCTCCTGACGGTTTCCGCCCTTCTTTACAGCGTCCATCATTATATTTTCGCTTGCCATGAAGGGGAGCTCCGCCATAACGCGGCGGCGTATCATTTCGGGATATACCACGATGCCGTTTGTAACGTTCATCATGATGTTGAGTATAGCGTCAACGCCGAGGAAGGCCTCTGCTACGCTGATACGCTTGTTTGCGGAGTCGTCCAGAGTTCTCTCGAACCACTGTGTGCCTGCGGTGAATGCAGGGTTAAGGCTGTCTATCATTACGTAACGTGCGAGGGAAGTGATTCTCTCACAGCGCATAGGATTGCGCTTGTAAGCCATTGCAGAAGAGCCTATCTGCTTCTTCTCTCTTGGCTCCTCCATTTCCTTGAAGGATTGGAGGATACGCATATCGTTGGAGAATTTGCTTGCGGACTGTGCGATATCGCTGAGGAGCTCCAGCACCTTTGAGTCCACCTTACGCGAGTAGGTCTGACCCGATACGGGAACTACGGCGTCAAAGCCCATTTCCTCGGCTATCATCTGCTCCAGCTTCTTTATCTTGTCTGTGTCGCCCTCGAAAAGCTCCATGAACGAAGCCTGAGTACCTGTTGTGCCCTTTGAGCCGAGAAGCTTCAGTGTGGACATACGGTATTCAAGGTCCTGAAAGTCCATGAGGAGCTCGTTGAGCCAGAGCGTAGCTCTCTTTCCCACGGTAGTGAGCTGAGCGGGCTGAAGATGAGTATATGCAAGGCAGGGGAGGTTCTTATACTCCTCTGCGAACTTTGCAAGGTTGTTCATTACGTTCAGGAGCTTTCTGCGGACTACCTTAAGAGCGTCGCGCATGATTATGACGTCGGTATTGTCGCCCACATAGCAGGAGGTAGCTCCGAGGTGGATGATACCTGCGGCGTCGGGACAGGCCTGACCGTAGGTGAAAACGTGAGCCATAACATCGTGGCGTGTTATCTTTTCGCGCTCAGCCGCCATTTCGTAGTCCACGTCGTTGATATGCTCCTCGAGCTGCTTCACCTGAGCCTCCGTAACGGGAAGACCGAGCTTCATTTCGGCTCTTGCAAGGGCTACCCAGAGCTTTCTCCATGTAGTGAACTTCTTGTCCGCTGAGAAAATATACTGCATTTCCTCACTTGCATAGCGTGTGCAGAAGGGGCTTTCGTAGCTGTTTATATTACCGCTCATTTAAAACGTACTCCTTTATGATCTGTTATTGTACCTTGACGGTACATAGGTTTGAGTTGGTGCATATATAATAATTATAGCATTTTGCTTTTTGCATGTCAATAAAAAAGGCGGCTCAAAGCCGCCTTACTTTTGCAGAAAAATCCGCACATTTTCTGTGAAATTTACACATCATCCATATCTGACGGCGTGTGTCCGCGATGATATTTTTCAAGCTCTCCTCCTGACACAGTCACGTCTGCCATGGTATCGGAGGCAGACTTCATTTTCTTCTCCATTATGACTCTGTAGGGATCCTTTATTCCGAGCTGTATGCTGTTCTTTTCCTGCTCGAAGTGTATTATGCTGAAATTCGGAAAACCGTCGGCTTTTTCCAGCTTGTGATAGGTGAGGTTGGTGTACATATTCAGAGCGCAGGCAAGGAGGATTATTATCAGGACTCCCAGATGTATCTTTGCGCAGTATTTTACTGAATGGAAGGTGAAGTATTTCAGGTATACCCCCTTTGCGTACCTTTGCAGCACATGGAGGATAAGCTGATTGACGGCTATGAGGGCGGCGGTGATTATCACGAAGATGTCCCGCCTCCTGTAGGAGGCCTGCCATGCGCAGTACATGGCCGCAGGAAAAACGAGTATGCTGTCGGCAATGAGCATGAATGTATCGGGAGCTCCTGCCGAGCCAAGCATCATGAAGAATGTCAGCAGAGGAAAGAATATGAGCGAAAAGAAGTATATTATGACCAGAACAGTATAGTTCTTTCTGCATTTTTTCAGGAGCCTGCTGTTCCTTGCGTATTCCGTTGAAGTATCCATTGCTGTTCCTCCGTTTGCGGATATATCTATATCCTGTCGTCGGTATGTATCATCACTATGTTTTCGATGAGCTCGAAGCCGGCTGCTGAGGCCTCTGCGGGAACGCTGTCCGCGGGTATGAGGGTCATGCCGTCGGAGCCTTCGGGCTGCTGCCTGCGTTTTTTTGCCCTTTTGGCTATGACGGTCCACATGATGATGTTTATTATTATGAATACCGCCGCAGCGGCGATTATAACAAGTATCTCTGCATTTGTCATAGGCTCAGTCCTCCGCTTTCAGCTCGGGACGGAACAGGGCGACGGAGATATTGTCCCTTTCGTTCCGTGCCTTTACGGTTTCTATAAGCTCCCGCAGCTTCTTCTGCATAGCGGCCTTGTCCGTCAGCTTCTTCGGCGAAAGCTCCTCGTACAGCTCCCTGTCCGTAAGGACGTGGCGGAAGCCGTCGGAGCATATGACGTAGTTGGAGCCGCTCTCAAGCTTTCCCAGCTTTACCTCGGGCCATACGTCGCCCAGAACGCCTATGCACTGAACGAGAGCGTTCCTGCGGGGGTCTGTGAGGGCCTCCTCGGGAGTCATATTCCCCATTCTAACCTCGCGGTTCACGAAGGTGTGATCCTCGGTGAGCTGGCTGAGGCGGTCGGAGACCTTGTATATGCGGGTGTCACCGAGGTGAAATGTCATGAATTCGGAGCCGACGGCTATGATACCCGTGGCCGTGGTGCCCAGCTGTATATTGTTCCGCTGTCCGTATGCGGATATGCGGGCGTTTACGCGGCGGAGCCTGCTTATCACGTTTCTTGCGGCCTTTTCCCAGTTCCAGCTCTCCAGCTCGAAGGGAAGCTCCCTGTCGAACCAGTCCGCAAAGCAGCGTACCACCTCGGCGCTGGCAAGCTCTCCGCGGGAGAGTCCGCCCATGCCGTCGCATACCATCACAAGAGCCGCCATTCCCGAGGCAGTCCTTGCGGTCTTGACGCAGACGCTGTCCTGATTTATTTTTTTTGCAATGCCGATGTCGGTGTCGGCAGCTGCGATATATTCCATAATTACCCCCTCGGAGGCATCAAGCTTCTCTGAATTCAAATTCCTCGTCGGACAGTCTGAGTATATCGCCGTTTTTTAGCTTTATCTCCGTATCCGGCGGAACAGGCGTGCCGTTTATGTATGTCTTGTTGGTAGAGTTGTTGTCTGTCACGAAGCAGGAGCCGCTGCGTGTAAATACAGTGGCGTGATGTCTGCTCACCGTCCTGTTTTCGGTAACGCAGAGATCAACGCGGTCGCGCTCCTTGCCTATTTTAAAGACTGGCTTGTCGATATTGCGGGTCACTCCCGTGGAAAGCCTTGTGAGAGTCGGCCAGGTCACCGCGGGACGGGGACGTTCTGTCCTTACCAGCTCGGGGAGCACGTTCCTGCGCTGCTCATCGAGGGAGGCGATCACCTTGGGCTCGGGCTTTGCGGGCTGAGGAGCCGCAGGCCTTGCAGTCTCTGGGCGGCTGAACTGATGAGTGCTGCCCGGTATCGATGACTGCTCCTGTACACGGGTCTGAGCCGCGGCAGGTCTGCTGAACTGCGGAGCCTTTTTATCGGCGGGGAAAAGCTCCGGAGCCTCTCTCCTGATGTATTCCATAGCTTCGGGTATGGTGAAGCCGCTCTCACGGCAGATGAAGTTCATAAAGCCGTCAACGTGCCTGAAATCCTCCTGTGAGTCATACTGTGCAAAGGTTGAGATCCTGCGCAGACAGTTGACTATGCCGTCGTTGCAGCTCTCGTTGTACCACAGGGGCAGATAGCAGAGGTACAGGTCGGCATTCTGCGGGTCTATGGCGATAAAACCGGGATCCAGCAGGATATTTGGCATATTGAAGCTGCACCGCTCTGCTACCGAGAAAATGTCCAGCAGGTTCTTGACTATGCGGAAATAGAGCTGCCTGTCAACGCCCTGTTTCAGTATATCGATGAGCGGCACACCGTATTCGCCGGAGAATCCCAGCTTTCCCGGACCCTCGTATTCGGGTACCAGCCAGCCCTTTATGCGATTGTCGATAAAGTATCTGTATTCGGCTTCGTTGAGGGTCTCGTTACCCGTGAATCTGCATCGTATATACGCCTCACCGTTTCTTTCGGTAAATCTCAGCTTTGCCACATGACCGCTCCTTTCCGTGTGATTGAGTACACATTAATTATAGCCTATCTGCAAAATAAAGTCAAGACGAGGGGAAGCCCCGGCCAACATGAAAAAGCAGCCCCGCAGGACTATGAGTCGCCCTTTACCTCGGGCTTTCCCGCCCCATAGACAAAGGGGGCTGTAAGCTTGAAGCCCGAAAGGTCGGGAATGGGGATATACGGACTCCCGGGGGAGGCCTTGTAGGGCGGGAGCTCTGTACCGTCGGGCTCTGTGACCTCCTCCGCAAGTGCTGTTTCGGCAGGAGCCGTGGTGGCTGCTGAAGTGCTGCTGTTAACTGCACAGGCTGTAGGGAGCGAGAGTGCTATGACGCCTGAGAGTATCTTTTTTTCATTGGTATTGCCTCCTGCTTTTCGTATTATATAGTTTTCGCGATGAATGGCGCATTTACTTCTGAAATTAATTGAGTAAAGTATGGCATATAATGTGTTTTTGGTCAATATATTGTGCATTATGGGCGTTTATTACAAAAAAAGACCGCCCCTGCGGACGGTCCCTGAATATTACTTTTTGCTCTTTTCCTTTGCAGCCTTTCTGTTCTTCAGCCACGACCATGTTACGGGAGCAACAAAGAGTGACGAGAAGGTACCTGAGATAAGACCCATCATAAGCGGTACGGAGAAGCTGAGGAGCGAATCGTAGCCGGTCACCAGTACAACGATGGTAACTATAAGCATAGTACCGATAGTTGTGATAGACGTTCTGATCGAACGTGTGAGCGACTGTGTGCAGCTTACGTTGATAAGCTCATTAAGAGAAGCCTTGGGCATGAGCTTGCGGTTTTCTCTGATTCTGTCGTAGATAACGATAGTATTGTTGATCGAATAACCGAGTATTGTAAGAATAACTGCAACGATGTTTGAATCGATGCTGAAGCCGCATACTATGGTAGTCGTGAAGGCTACGAGTATATCGAGGCAGAGTGCGAAGATGGAGCACAGACCTGCCAGCCAGCCTCCGATATTCTTGAAACGGATAGCGATATAGATGATGATTATTACAGCTGCGAATACGACTGCGATGAAGCATTTGAGAAGGAACTCACGTCCCGATGAAGGGCTTACATCGTTTGAATCGTATATTTCGAGCTCGTTTGCCGCAAACTTTTCTCTGAGAGCAGCTGTGAGCTGTGTCTGTCTGTCGGCTGTGAGTCCCTCGTCTGAGGTAAAGGAGATAGTTACCTGCTTTCCGCCGGAATCAAGGCTCTCACCTGTTCTTGCGGTAACTGTCGAGCCTACAATATCCTTTACTGTGGCAGCGACCTCGTTGGTATCGATCTCGCCCTGATAGGTGTAGGTGATGAGGGTACCGCCCTTGAACTCAATGGCAAGGTGGATGCCTCTGATTATCGAGCCGAGGATGAAAACAACTACGACTGCGACAACTACGCCGAGGATAAGCTTCTTCTTTGAACAGAAGTTATAGACCTTCTTCGGAGTATCTACGATCTCTTTTTCGGTATTATTCTTGCTCATTTCGTATCACCTCCGTAAAGCTTTCTGTTTTTGAAGCACTTGAACTTGGAGAGTGATGTTACCATAAGTCTTGAAGCGAATACTCCGAAGATGAAGTTACAGATAACGCCTGCGAGCAGGGTAAATCCGAAGGAGTAAACAACGCCCTCAGCAGTAGCGCCGAATGCGAAGAAGATAGTCTTGTTGAGTATCTTTGAGAAGAAGCTGTCGGGCACGCCGAAAGCTCCCATGAGGATGACCGCAATGATAACGTTTGTGATGTTACCGTCGAGAATAGCGGAGAAAGCTCTCTTGTAGGCTATCTTTATAGCGGCGTCAAGGGACTTGCCTGTTCTGAGCTCCTCCTTGATACGCTCGCCTGTGATGATGTTTGCGTCAACGCCCATACCTACCGCAAGGATGATACCTGCGATACCGGGAATGGTGAGGGTCGAGCCCTTCATGAAGCCGAACCAGCCTGTAACAGCAGCCAGCGAGCCTGCGATCTGTCCGCAGAGTGCGATAACCGCAACAACGCCGGGGAGTCTATAAAGGACTACCATGTATACGGCTATGCAGCAGAATGCGATGAGAGCTGCGAGGAGTATAGCGCCCAGCGAGCCTTCACCCATTGTAGGCGATATTGTTCTGAAGCTCTTTGTCTCCATCTTGAAGGGAAGAGCACCCGAGTTGATCTGATCCGCAAGCTTCTTGGAAGACTCTGCGTCAAAGCTTCCCGAGATCTCTGCCTTGCCGCCGGTGATGGTGCTGTTTACGGTAGGAGCCGAGATAAGGGTGTTATCCATCCATATAGAGATAGGCGTAGACGAGCCTGAGAGCTCGGCCGTAGCCTCTGCAAACTTATCTGTACCCGAATCGTTGAGCTCGAGAGCAACAACGTATTCATAATCCTTACCTGTGTCGTCAGGTCTGTACTGCCTCGAAGCGGAAGCTATATCTTCGCCTGTGAGGACGATCTCGCCTGAGGGAACTTCGTTTCCGTCTTCGTCTGTGGTGGTATCGGTGCCCTTGCGGAAGGTAAGCTCAGCCATTTCGCCGAGCTCCTTGACAGCGGCCTCGGGGTCGAAGTTTGTCTCGCCGACCTGCCATGGGAAACGTACGATGATTCTGTCGCTTTTTTCATCGCTGTACACCTCGTTATCAGTGATACCGAGGGAGGAAAGCCTTGTCTTGATTACCTCGGTCGCGGAAGCGAGCTGATTTTCGTCAGCGTCATAGTCTCCGGCGGGTCCGAAGGTTACGTCAACGCCGCCCTTGATGTCGATACCAAGACGGATGTCGTCAACGCCCTTGACGTAGGTGGTTCTGTTATCGCCGAAAAGCTTGTCAATACCAAGCACCGACGAAACACCGAACAGTGCGATCAAAGCAACGACAATGAAGAAAGTTTTTTTGCCGGTCTTTTTCACGGTCATGCCTCCTAATTTGAGCCTTTTTTGATCACCTCCGCAGTTGAGGGAGGAGCTGCCGGCTCTTATTTCCTGTCTCTTTGACAATTACAATTATTGTACTATATTTTTCAAAAAAAGTCAAGCATATGAGCTGAAAATATTCCCTTTTCAAAAATATGCACAATTAGTTCGGCTTAAATTTGGAATTATGAACAAATTGTAGCCGTTGAAGGGGACGCCGTTCTCGACGTCCCGCAAGTTTTTAGTGATTAGTTTTTAGAGCTAAGAACTAAGTAGGGGCGCACATTGTGCGCCCCCACTACTTACTACTCACTAAAAAAGCACTCCTGTGGAGTGCTTTTTGAGATCATTTGAAATGCTTCTGAGATATTTTCAGTCGGTTTATCGCGCGGTTCAGCGCAGCCTGGGTCTCATAGTACTCCTTTATGCTCTGTTTCTGTCTGAGGAGCTCCTCTGCGCGTTCCTTTGCCTGCTGGGCGCGTTTTATGTCTATCTCCTCGGGAAGCTCGCAGGTATCCGCGAGTATTATGGAAGAATCGGGCATTACCTGTATGAAGCCCTCCGATATGGCGGCGTATTTCCATCTGCCGTCCACCATGTACTTCAGCTCGCCTGTGGGGAGAGAGGTAACAAGGGGCTCGTGTCCCGCCATGATGCCGAGGAGACCGTCTATAGCCGTTATTACGAGATGCTCCACTTCACCGCTGAAGAACACGCGGTCCGTGGCGATTATCTCAAGGTGAAAGGTCTTAGCCATAATGAGCCGCCTCCCTTACTGGTCGCTGATCTGACGCGCCTTTAAAAGTACATCGTCTATGGTTCCCGCCATGAGGAAGGCCGCCTCGGGGTACTTGTCCATTTCGCCGTCGATTATAGCCCTGAAGCCCTCGATAGTGTCCTTGAGGGGCACGTACTTGCCTTTGAGTCCTGTGAAGTTCTCCGCAACGTTGAAGGGCTGGGAGAGGAATTTCTGTATCTTTCTTGCGCGGTACACTGCCAGCTTGTCGGATTCGTCGAGCTCCTCCATGCCGAGGATGGCTATGATGTCCTGAAGCTCCTTGTACTTCTGGAGCAGCTCCTGAGTGCGTCTTGCCACGGTATAGTGCTCCTCGCCGACGATCTCGGGTTCGAGGATACGGGAATTTGACTCCAGCGGGTCGACTGCGGGATAGATACCCTGCTCGACTATCTTACGGGAAAGCACCGTGGTAGCGTCAAGGTGAGCGAAGGTTACCGCGGGAGCGGGGTCCGTAAGGTCGTCCGCAGGGACGTATACGGCCTGCACCGAGGTTATGGAGCCGTTTTTCGTAGAGGTGATACGCTCCTGGAGCTCGCCGACCTCATTGGCCAGAGTGGGCTGATAGCCGACGGCGGAGGGCATACGGCCGAGAAGAGCCGATACCTCGGAGCCTGCCTGTACGTAACGGAAGATATTGTCTACGAAGAGAAGAACGTCCTTATGCTCGCGGTCGCGGAAGTATTCGGCCATGGTAAGACCTGTCTGGGCGACGCGCATACGCGATCCGGGGGGCTCGTTCATCTGACCGAAAACGAGAGCGGTCTTGGAGATGACTCCCGATTCCTGCATTTCGTTCCAGAGGTCGTTGCCCTCACGGGAACGCTCTCCGACGCCTGTGAATATGGAATAGCCGCCGTGCTCGGTGGCGATATTTCTGATAAGCTCCTGTATGAGGACGGTCTTGCCGACGCCTGCGCCTCCGAAGAGTCCTATCTTACCGCCCTTTGCGTAAGGGGCGATAAGGTCGATGACCTTGATGCCTGTTTCGAGGACCTCAACAACGGGGCTCTGATCCTGGAAGGTGGGAGCCTTTCTGTGTATCTCCCATTTTTCCTCGGTCTCCACATCGCCCTTCTTGTCGATAGGCTCGCCGAGAACGTTGAACATACGTCCGAGAGTCTGCTCGCCCACCGGCACCTTTATGCAGGCGCCTGTGGAGGTGACCTCCATATTCTTGCTGAGTCCCTCGCTGGACGCCAGCATTATGCAGCGGACAATGTGGTTGCCCATATGCTGAGCGACCTCCATGACGCGCTTTCTGCCGTCTACCTCGACGGTGAGGGCGTCCCTTATCATGGGGAGCTTTCCCGTGCCGAATTCAACGTCTATAACAGGTCCGATGACCTGCGTGATTCTGCCTTTTTCCATTTTTTTCTCCTTTGTTTAAGAGAATTTGGGATAAACCAATTGTAGGGAACGCCGCCTCGGCGTTCCACATAATTTATGTAACATTATGTAGGGGAGGGCGCCCTCGCCCTCCCGCGATAGACGTATAATTTCGATCGGGAGCCCGATGGCGGGCTCCCCTACAATGGGTTCATTTTGTTTATTTGCAATACACGGAACGCCGAGGGCGGCGTTCCCTACGATCATTCAACGAGAGACTGTGCACCGCCGCATACCTCGGTTATCTCCTGAGTGATAGCCGCCTGTCTTGCGCGGTTGTAGAGCAGCGAAAGCTCCTTTATCATATCCTTAGCGCTGGTGGTAGCTGCGTCCATAGCGGTCATACGCGCCTGCTGCTCGCAGCAGAAGGCCTCTACCATGGCGCCGTAGATTATACCCTTTGCATACTGGGGGATAAGGAAGTTCATTACCTCCTCGGGGGAGGGCATGAAGGAGGCCTTGGGCAGCTTTTTCAGCGTACCGTCGGCAGTCTTTCCGAAGTGTCTGCGTTCAAATGGGAGCAGACGGAGGGTCCTTGTCTCCATGAGATTGGAGGTGACCATATCCGTGTAAATGACGTATACCTCGTCCAGCTCGCGCTTCTCGAATTTTTCCAGCACCAGCTCTGCCACCTCCTTGGCTCTGTAGAGCGTGGGGTTCTGGGTGGTATAAAGGAACTGGCTGTCCACGGAAGCCTTCTTGTCGTTGCGGCTGCGGCGCTGGAAGTACATTCTTCCCACCTGACCCATAACGAATAGGTAGCAGTTGTCGAGATCTGCCGCCTCGTCAAGCTTCTGCTCGGTATATTTGAGTATGTTGTGGTTGTAGCTGCCGCACAGTCCCTTGTCGGCGGTTATGACGATATAGCCCTTTTTGCGCTTGTCCTCGGGTATATCCTCGCGCCTGTCGAAGTAGAGCTGGCGGGTGTGGGGAGTATGCTCCAGCACGCTTTCAATGGTGGACTGGAGCTTGTAGAAATAGGGCTCTGTAGCTTCAAGCGAGCTCCTTGCCTTTTTGAGCTTGGAGGACGACATGAGATACATAGCGTTGGTTATCTTGAGTATCTGCTGTATGCTTCCGATCCTTTCGCGGATCTCTCTCATATTGGGCATAGAATCTCACCGCCTATTCTTCAAAAGCCGTGATGATTCTCTCTATACGCTCCGCCAGATCGTCCGTGAGCACCTTGTTTTCCTCTATCTCCGAGATGATGTCCTGACCGTAGCTCCTTATGTAAGTCATAAGGTCGGTGCGGTACTGTCTCAGCTCGTTAATGGGGATATGCCTGAACATTTCATGCTGGGCAGCATAGAGGAGTATCACCTGCTCATAGTGGGGGAGCGGATTGTACAGGGGCTGCTTGAGCAGCTCGGTCAGCATACGGCCGTGCTCGAGGAGCTCGGTTGTGGACTGATCCAGCTCTGACGAGAACTGGGTGAATATCTCCATTTCCTTGAACTGTGCAAGGTCGATACGGAGATTTCCCGAAGCCTTCTTCATGGCCTTTGTCTGAGCGGCGCCGCCCACACGGGATACGGAAAGACCGTAGTTGACCGCAGGACGGAGACCCGAGTTGAAGAGCTCGCTCTCCAGGAATATCTGACCGTCCGTTATAGAGATAACGTTGGTGGGTATGTATGCCGATATATCTCCCGCAAGAGTCTCGATTATGGGCAGGGCGGTAAGCGAACCGCCGCCGTGCTCGTCGTCAAGACGGCTGGAGCGCTCGAGAAGTCTTGAATGTAGGTAGAAAACGTCGCCGGGGTAAGCCTCGCGTCCCGGAGGACGGTGAAGCAGGAGGGACATGGCTCTGTAGGCTACGGCGTGCTTTGAAAGATCGTCGTATACTATGAGGACGTCCCTGCCCTTTGACATGAAGTATTCGGCCATGGCCGTTCCCGAATAGGGAGCTATATACTGGAAGGGCGCGGGATCGCTTGCCGAAGCGGATACCACTACGGAATAATCCATAGCGCCGTATTTTTTCAGTGTATTGACTATCTGTGCGACGGTTGAGGACTTCTGACCTATGGCAACATAGATACAGATAACGTCCTGACCCTTCTGATTGATTATGGTATCAACGGCGATAGAGGTCTTTCCCGTCTGTCTGTCGCCGATTATGAGCTCACGCTGACCTCTGCCGATAGGGAACATTGAATCTATGGCGAGGATACCCGTCTGAAGGGGCACGCTTACGGGCTTTCTTTCGATAACGCCGGGAGCCTCCCTTTCTATGGGGAAGTAATCCTCGGCCTTTATCTGGCCGAGACCGTCTATGGGCGAACCGAGAGCGTCCACTACTCGTCCGAGGAGCTCGTCGCTGACGCCGATACCCGCTCTCTTGCCTGTCCTAATAACAGAGGAGCCCTCCGTAAGACCGTGGTCGTCGCCGAGGAGGACCACGCCTATGGATTTTTCCTCAAGGTTCTGCACTATTCCTCTGATACCTGTCTCGAATTCCACCAGCTCGCCGTACATAACGGAATTCATGCCGTATACCCTTGCGATGCCGTCGCCGAGGCGGGTGATGAAGCCTGTTTCGGTAGCTCCCGACTTTACGTCGAAATCCCGCACCTCTGTCTTGAGGACGGAGATTATATCGCTTTTCCTGTCCTTGGAAGAGGGGCTGCTGTCAACGTACTCCGTCGCCTTGGCCTGAAGGCTGTCTTTCATGAGGCGGAGACCTGTGCGGTAGCTCTTGTCGTATTCAATATCGCCTGCCGTAAGGATAAAGCCGCCGATGATGTCGGGGTCGTGCTTGTATTCTATATCCACGTCCTCTTTGACGAATTTATCCATGATAAACTGTCTGAGGTCTGCCTGCTGTGACTCCGTAAGGGGAGTTACATAGCGTACCACAGCCTTTATGCTGCCCTGCTTGTCGAGGAGTATATCCTCATATTCGTCGAGTATCTCGTCTATGCGTCCCACTGCTCCGCCGCGGACGAGGTTCATCATGAACTTCTGTACGGACTCGGGGAAGAGCTTGCTGATGACAGCGCGCTTCTCGTCGTGGGTAACGAGGGGGTTCGACAGGGTGTCCGCCACGTCGGGGCAGGTCGTAAGTATCTTTCTTATATCGGAGCAGTCGGTCTGAGAAACGTCAAGACGGACAAGCTCCTTCAGGAACTCTCTGTCTGAGTCTTTCATTTCTTGGCCTCCTCCTCGGAAAGGAACTTATCCACCAGACGGCGGTTCTTTTCGTCATCCACATTCTCGCCGATTATCTTTGAAGCAGCCTCAATGGCGAGGTCTGCAATCTGTGACTGAGCCTGACGGAGAACGCGTTTTCTCTCGTTCTCTATGGTCTTGTCTGCCTCGGAAACTATTTTTTCAGCCTCTTCCTGAGACTTCTTGATTATGGCAGCTCTTTCCGACTCTGCGTCCTCATGGGCTTTCATTATGATATTATTGGCCTTTTCCTTTGCCTCGCTTATGGAATCCTCATACTGCTGACGGAGCTCCTCTGCCTCGGCCTTTGCCTTTTCGGCGGAGTCCAGATCGTTCTGTATGGTGCGGGTGCGGTCGGCCTTGATCTTGTTTATGGGCTTGAAAAGGAATATCCTGAGCAGTATAAACAGTATGACAAGGTTTACGACTGCCTCGAAAATGCTCCAGAATTGAAAATCAAGCATTTTATGTCCTCCTTATGTGAGATTTGCCTTGGCTTATTTGCTGCCGAGCATTATGATTATAAGGAGCGCCGTTACGAAGCCGTAAACAGCGGTAGCCTCAGCGAGAGCGCATCCGATGATGAGCGAGGTCCTGATGTCGCCCTTTGCCTCGGGCTGACGGGCTATGGATTCAGCAGCCTTGGCTGTGGCGAGTCCTATACCGATACCTGCGCCTGCGCCGGTAAGAACGGCAACAGCGGCGCCCAATGCGATTATTCCCATTTTAATATTCCTCCGTGTAAGTGATTATTATTTGCTGCCGAGCATAATGATTATGAGAAGAGCCGTTACGAAGCCGTAAACAGCGGTAGCCTCAGCGAGAGCGCATCCGATGATGAGCGAGGTCCTGATGTCGCCCTTTGCCTCGGGCTGCTTGGCGATGGATTCTGTAGCCTTGGCTGTGGCAAGTCCTATGCCGATACCTGCGCCTGCGCCGGTAAGAACGGCAACAGCGGCGCCCAATGCGATTATTCCCATATTTATTTACCTCCGTGAAGATGTACTTTTTTAGCTTTTTTTACTTTTTTCCCGTCTTTTTCCTCTTCCTCCTCTATAGCCTCCGACATATACAGCGAGGTGAGGAAGGTGAATACATAAGCCTGAAGGAGTCCGTCAAGAATATCGAAGATGATGCTGAGAACCACAGGTATACCTATCGCGGGAACGCCCAGGGATACCTTGAAGGGTATCTTTACGAGCTCGATGATGATGAACGCGCCTATGACGTTTCCGAAAAGTCGCATACACAGCGACAGCGGCCTTGTCACAAGATCCAGCAGATTGAGGGGGTTGAGGAAGCTTTTCAGCCATTTCAGCGGTCCCTTTTCGATTATGAAGGACGCCTGCACGAGTATGATAGCCATTCCCGCAAGGGCGGCAGTCACGTTGATGTCCTTTGTGGGCGGGACGAAGCCGAATATACCGATCATATTCGCCACGCCTATGTAAATGATGAAGGTCTCGAGAATAGGAACGTATTTCCTTCCCTTTTCTCCGAGGACTCCCGTGAAGAAGTCGTCCAGCCAGCCGATAACGCCCTCCAGCAGGCACTGCGAGCCCGTAGGGACCCTTTTCAGCTTCCTTGTAAGTATTATTGACAGCAGCACAAGCGCCGCCATGATTATCCAGGTCACCACGCACGAGTCGGCGATGGGGATACCGCCGAATACAGGTATTGTAAAGGCGGTATGGTTTTCAAGTTCTTTCATTAGCTCTTCTGCCACGATAACACCCTCTTTCAGAAAGGCACTGAGCCGTGATAATAATAAAACGGAGACTGCAATTACACAAATCTCCGTTGATTGAGTCTTGATAAGGTACAGATATATGTCCGACGGACTTTTTCAAGCAGCGGGGCATATCCTGTCCACCTTATATATAATATAACAAAAACAGACTGATGTCAAGACTTTGAGAAAAAATTCACAAAAAAACAACAGGTCATTTTCCGTCTCCCTCGGACAGCTTCAGCGCCCTGTCAAGGCGCTCTATGGCGCCGGAATTCAGTTTTTCCGTGAGCCTTACGCGGTCAAGCTCCTTTTTGAAGGAAGCAAGCTCGTTGGTTATGCGCCGCATTACCTCCTCGTTGCGGAGCTGAGCGTCCTCGAGGGCGCAGACTCTTTTGATGAGGTCGTTGACATTTGCGGCAAGGGCTTCGTTGGCGTTATTCTGTTTTTCGCCGAATTCCGTCAGCTTTTCGCCCGCCTTGAGGGTGCCTATCTTCTCATGGCCGGTAAAGGTCAGCATTTTTTCTTTTGTAAGCTTCATATCGGACATGTTGTTCACTCCTTAATCCTTTTGTTCTCTTTATTTACTGTTATTTCCCGAGGGAAGCGCCATAGGACATGAGCTTTCCGCGCCAGTAGTTCAGCGTATCCTCAACGGTCTGCTCCATGCTTATACCGGCCCGCCAGCCCGTATCGGCGGATATACGCGATACATCGGGTTCTATGAGGGGTATGTCGGAAGCCCTCATGCGGCCGGGATCCTGCTTCACCTCTATGGGCAGCTTCGCAAAGGACAGCGCCGTATCAAGTATCGACCGTATCTCCGCGGCCTTTCCTCTGCCCACGTTGTAGATGCAGCCCGTCCTGCCCTTTTCGCCCAGGAGCCTGTAAGCCCTCACCACGTCGCGGACGTCGGTGAAATCCCTTTTTGCCGAGAGGTTGCCCACATTTATCACAGGCTCTCTCATGCCGTTCTCGATCTCGGCTATCTGGCGGCAGAAGTCGGATATGACGAATATGCTCGCCTGTCCGGGACCCGAATGATTGAAGGCGCGGACCATGATAATATCCATTTTGTAAGCGCGGGCGTAGATACTGCCCAGCATTCCTTGACAGGCCTTGGTGGCGGCGTATACGTTGCCGGGACTGAGCGACTCCGATTCCGTGAGCGGACACGCTCCCTCGCGTATATAGCCGTATTCCTCGCCGGAGCCTATGAGTACGGTCCTTATATCCTTTTTGGCGGCTTCGCGGAGAGCCTCCAGCAGATTTATAGAGCCGATTATATTTATCTCCGCAGTAAGCTGCGGGCGTTTCCACGAAAGAGCCACAGAGCTCTGTGCGGCAAGGTGGTATACCACGTCGGGGGATACCTCGTCAACAAGGGGGAGAATATCCTCTTTTTTCAGTATATCCAGCGTATGCACGCAGCATTCTTCATGTATCTCCTCATTGGGCAGGCAGGTGGCGTGGACCTCCCAGCCGCTGCGGGAAAGCTCTTTTATGAGGTAACCTCCCACGAAGCCTGCCGCTCCGATTATCAATGCTTTCAAGATATGTCCTCCGTTTACAGGTATATTATTTTAGCAGCTCGCGGAGCCTTTCGATTATCTGTTTTTCGCTGAAGTCCTGCCTTACCCGTTCCGCAGCGGCTTTTCCGAGGCTCACGCGGAGCTCCCTGTCCTCTGCAAGACGGTTTATCGCCTTTGCCAGCGCCTCAGGCGACGACGGCGGCACAGTAAGGCCTGTTTTCCCGTCAAGGCTGACATAGGGCACGCCCGAAGGCAGGGCTGTGTTTATAACGGGCTTCCCGTAGACCATTGCTTCCAGCTGCACTATGCCGAAGGCCTCGCTGGGAGCCACCGACGGGAGCACGAATATGTCGCAGTCGGCATAGGCCTGCTTCAGCTCCTTCTCAGGGAGAAAGCCGAGAAAATGCACCTTTTCTCCGAGTCCGTTCGCTGCCGCGAACTTTTTAAGGCTGTCGCCCAGCTCTCCCGTGCCTGCGATGAACAGCTCGCAGCCCTTCACCATGGTAAAGGCTTTCAGGAGCACGTCAACGCCCTTGTAATAGACGAGTCTGCCCGTAAAGAACACCTTTGTGCAGCTCCTGTCCGAGGCTTTTTCCGCGAGCACGGGGCGTCGTGGCACCGAAAGGTACTCCCCGGGCTCGATGCCGTAGGGCAGCACCCTGCATTTCTCCCTGAATCCCGGGAGATACAGCGAGTGCTTCACATGGCCCTCCGTAGCCGTAAGTATCGTATCAGCCCTTTTCAGCAGATAACGCATGAAGGGCTTGTAAAAAAGCATGAGCTTTTTCTGCTTCACAATGTCGCTGTGCCACGAGACCACCACCTTGCCTTTGAAGCCCGAGAGCAGCAGGGCTGCGTCCGCAAGGGGAAAGGGGACGTGTATATGCACAACGTCGGCTTTTTTTGCCATTTTTCTGAAATAGCGGATAAATGAAAATGACAGCGGACAAGAGAAGTAGGTCCCGAGACTTCCCGCGCGTGTAATATCAACTCCGCACATTTTTTCACGGACGGTCCTTCCTCTGCTGTCGCGGCACACCAGCACCTTTACCTCAGTGCCCTCAAGTCTGCCGAGAGCCTCCGAGTACTGCCTTATGATGGTCTCGATACCGCCGATATGAGGATAGTAAGCCTTGTTGACTTCAAGTATTTTCAGCTTTTTACTCATTTTTCAAGCTCCCTGTATACGTCCATGAGCATTTTTGCGGAGCGCTCCCAGGTAAAGCCCTTTGCTCTTTCGATACCTCTGCGGCTCAGGTCGCGGCGGAGCTCTTCGTCGCTGTAGAGCCTGTAAAGTCCGCGGGCGATGCTTTTTACGTCATAGGCGTCGCATATCAATGCGCAGTCTCCCGTTACCTCGGGGAGAGACGCCTCTCCCGACGCAAGAACAGGCACTCCGCAGGCCATTGCCTCAAGGGGCGGCATACCGAAGCCCTCGTAAATGGACGGGAAAACGAATGCGACAGCTCCGCACATAAGGGGATTCATATCCTCGGAGGGGACGTATTCCGTGAATATCACCCTTCCCGAGAGCCCCAGCTTCCCGACGCGGCTGTAGATACCGCTGTCCAGCCAGCCCTTGCCGCCTGCAAGGACGAGCTTCGGAGCCTCCGCGCCGGCTTTTTTTGCAAATACCGCATAGGCGGAGATAAGGCGCTCGAGGTTCTTGCGGGGTTCGATATTGCCGAGATAGAGAAAATAGTCCCCGTCTATATCAAGGGACTTCTTTACCTCGGGGATACGCTCGGGAGTTTCACAGGGACGGAACCTTTCAAGGTCCACACCGCAGGGCACCACTCTTATCTTGTGCTCGTGCTGAGGAAAATATCTGATTATCTCGGCCTTTGAGAATTCCGAATCGGTAACGATGATATCGGCACGCTTCATGGAGCGCTTCAGACCCGATTCCAGCATATACCTTGTCCTTCCGCGGACCGTTTCGGGGAATGCCTTGTATACCATGTCGTGTACGG
Organism: Ruminococcus sp.; assembly: GCA_017519415.1. GTDB lineage: Bacteria > Bacillota > Clostridia > Oscillospirales > Ruminococcaceae > Ruminococcus. Next base: position 54,637 of record JAFWSI010000045.1, on the reverse strand, counting down.
TCACGACCTTTTTTCCGTGAACGAAGGGAGGCACGATATAATTGAAAAAGTGGGTTATATCGGACTTCCTGCCGAAAAAGAGGGAATACGGGACCGGCAGGAAATTACTGACGGCGCGGTATGCAAAGCCGGAAAAGCGCGAAGTATTGAGACCTATGCGTTTTCCCGCAAGAGCTTTCACCCGCTTTACGCGTTCGTTGTCGCCGCTGGTGAAAAAGCTGTATTCGTATCGGTTTTCGGGGAAGAGGGCGGCAAGAGCCTGAGTCTGACCCAGCTCGCACCAGCCTATGCCCGACATCTTATCGCTGCATATGGGCACAGCGTCGAAGGTTATCTTCATATTGACCTCTCAGAGCATTATTTTCTGTTTTATTTCATTTTCAAGGTCTGAGAAATACTTTTCGGTCTGCGGCACGGAAAATCCTGTAGCCGGCAGGAAAAGGAATCTTGCCTTTCTCACGGGCATCTGCCTTATCTTTTCCAGCTCTGCGTTGATGACCGCGTCCGAGGTCCTACCGCTTTCGATGATCAGGATAAGAGAATTATAGGCGTCCGTCTTTGCGAGGACGTCCTTTTTGTTATAGCCGCCGAATACGGATCTGAGTATCGTTTTTTCCATGACCATTCTCCTTTCGGGACAGCGGACCGATCGCTCAGCCGAGGATCTCCTTTACCTTAATCTCGTTCTGAACCAGCTCCAGGTCGTTCTTTACCATGCGCTCGACCAGCTGCGAGAAGTCTATCTCGCGCTTCCAGCCCAGAACCTTTTCAGCCTTTGAGGGATCGCCCAGGAGTATATCCACCTCTGCGGGGCGGAAGAACTTCTTGTTTACCTTTACTATGGTCCTGCCGTTTGCCTTGTTTATGCCGACCTCGTCAACGCCGGTGCCTTTCCACTCGATCTCGATGTCAAGGTGTCTGAAGGCTGTCTCCACGAATTCGCGGACAGTTCTTGTCTCGTTTGTGGCGATAACGTAGTCGTCGGGCTTGTCCTGCTGAAGCATGAGCCACATAGCGCGGACGTAGTCCTTTGAATGGCCCCAGTCGCGCTTGGAGTCCATATTTCCGAGCTCCATATATTCCTGAACGCCCAGCTTTATGCGTACTGCGGCGTCCGTGATCTTTCTTGTCACGAATTCGATGCCTCTTCTCTCGGACTCATGGTTGAAGAGTATGCCCGAGCAGGCGAAAAGGCCGTAGCTCTCGCGGTAGTTCTTGGTTATCCAGTGACCGTAGAGCTTTGCCACGCCGTAGGGACTTCTCGGATAAAAGGGAGTGGTCTCCTTCTGAGGTATCTCCTGAACGAGGCCGAACATCTCCGAAGTTGAGGCCTGATAGAAGCGTGCCCCGGGCTTTACGATGCGGATAGCCTCCAGCATATTGGTAACACCGAGAGCGTCTATATCTGCGGTTCCGAGGGGAGTATCCCAGCTTGTGGCCACGAAGGACTGTGCGGCGAGGTTGTATACCTCGTCGGCCTGTGAGATCCTCATTGCCGAGATAAGGGATACGGGGTCGGTCATATCTGCGTATATAAGGTGAACCTTGTCCTTGAGGTGAGCTATATTGCCGTAATCGACCGTAGCCTTTCTTCTCCATATACCGTAAACGTTGTAGCCTTTTTCCAGGAGGAGCTCTGCGAGGTAAGAGCCGTCCTGACCTGTAATTCCCGTAATAAGTGCGTTTTTCATATTTATACTCCTTTTTAGTTGAATTGAGAATTGAATTGCATTAATTCATAATTCAAAATTCGTAATGCATTATATTAATTCCGTTCTGTTCTGCTCTTTGAGCTGAGCGATTACCTTTTTTACGTCCTGTGTGTTGTTTTTTGAGCAAACAAGGAGCACGTCGTCAGTATCCACTATGATGAGATCCCGTGTGCCTATGGCAGCCACAAGGCGCTTTCCGCCGCATACGGTGGTGCGCTTTGTATCCACGGTCACAACGTCGCCGTTGATGAAATTATGGTCGTCGTCGGTCTCGTTTATACGCTCCACAGCCAGCCAGCTGCCCACGTCGTCCCAGCCGAAGCTTCCGGGGATAGTGTAGATATTATCAGCCTTTTCCATTATGCCGAAGTCCACGGACTCGCTCCTGAATGCCGAGAATTCCTTTGCCAGCACCTCCGTGAACCCGGGAGTGCCGAAGGCCTCTCCGATACGGAGGGCGCCCTCGTATATATCGGGCATGAGCTCCCTGAGATTAGCCATTATCGACGACACCTTCCACACGAACATACCGCTGTTCCAGAGGTACTTTCCCGAAGCAAGGTACTTCTTTGCAGTGGGGAGGTCGGGCTTTTCCACGAAGCGCTCCACCTCATACACGTCGCCCTTTTCCGCGCCGAAATTGATGTAGCCGTAGCCTGTCTCGGGGTATTCCGGGGTTATGCCTATTGTGACGAGGTTTTTGCCGTTTTCGGCAGCTCTTACAGCCTTTTTCAGTGTGTTGATGTATATGTCCTCATAGCCTATGAGGTGGTCGGAGGGAAGCACGAGCATTACTGCGTCCTCGTATTTCCTGCCGATGACCGCTGCCGCAAAGGCAATGCAGGGAGCCGTGTTCCTTGCGCAGGGCTCCGCGAGGATATTCTCTTCGGGAATATCGGGGAGCTGCTCCCGCACAAGCTCCGTGTAGGCGGCGTTGGTGACGATATATACGTCCTCCGCCTTGACGATTGGCATGAGTCTTTTTACTGTTTTCTGTATCATGGTCTCTCCGTCCTTGGTGAGAGAGAGGAACTGCTTGGGACTTGCGTTGCGGCTCTTGGGCCAGAAGCGCTCGCCTCTTCCGCCTGCCATGATGACTGCGGTTATGTTCATTTGGTGTTCTCCTTCTTTTCAATGCTTTTCGGCATAAGTACGTTTTCGTCTATCTCCGCGTTGTTTTTAGGCGGGAAGAACATTGTCTTCAAAGTCATGAGTATTATCTGAATATCAAGACGCGTCGAGTAATTCTCTATGTACATCAGATCCATCTTCAGCTTGTCATATGGGGTGGTATCGTAGGCGCCCGTTACCTGAGCGTAGCCCGTAAGACCTGCCTTGACCTTGAGACGGAAGCCGAATTCCGGCATTTCCTTTTTATACTCCTCCGCAAGCTCGGGTCTCTCGGGACGGGGACCCACCACCGACATATCTCCCTTGAGTATGTTGAAGAGCTGGGGGAACTCGTCCACGCGGAATTTCCTGAGCACTTTTCCCACGGGAGTAATCCTGTCGTCCTCCTCGGAGGCAAGACGTGCCTTGCCGTCCTTTTCCGCGTCAACTATCATGCTGCGGAACTTGTATACGTAGAATTCCCTGCCGTTGAGGGTAAGTCTTTTCTGCTTGTACATCACGGGGCCGCCGTCGTAGAGCTTTACCGCGAGGGCGGAAATGAGCATGAAGGGTGCGGCGGGTATGAGAGCCGCCACGGAAAATACCACGTCGAATATACGCTTTATGAGCTGCTGCTCGAAGTCGAGGCCGTAGTTCCTGCAAAGCATGAGGGGGGTATCGAACAGACGGATGTCGTCTGCGCCCCTGATTATTATATCCGAGATTTTAGGCGCTATATAGGCGCGTTTGGAGTGCTCAAAGCAGAATTTGAGGTAATCGTTGCGCTGCTCTGCGGGCAGATCGCATATTATGGCGCCCTCGTATTTCATTATGATGCTGCGTATCTTCTCGGCGGGCTCGCTTATGTCTATGGACTCGCATATCATGTACTTGTCCACGCGCTGGCTCATTTTAAGCACCAGCGAGGCTGCCTGATGGCTGCCGTAGACGATGACCAGCTTCCGCGGCGGGTAGATCATAAAGTAAAGCTTTCCCGCCAGCAGTGTCCACAGAGCGATTATGCCGAGATCGGCGCATGACATGACAATGATGGGTGAAACGGGCATGAAGTGTCTGCCGATAAGGCTGATGACGAAGTAGGTGACCGTGTTGACGCAGAGCATCGAGATCATCTGAGAGTACAGCATATCGGTCTTTTTCAGGTAGCCCAGCTTGAAGCCGCCGTATATCCTGAAGAAAAGCCATATGAGTATGGCATAGATGCAGATGAGCACCCAGTTTCCTCGTCTGTAGTAGGGAAGAACGATCTCCTTGCTGTAATTTCTGTACCATACGAAGGCGAAAACGCCTGCCAGCATGGCAAGGAGGAGTATTCCCGAGACGAAAGTGATAAATCTTTTATACAGGTCCTTGTTTTTGTTCATAATCCTGATCCGCCGGTGAAGCGGACGAAGTCTCCTTTTATCTTGTTTCTTTTGTGTTTCCTTTGCCTTAGCCGCATAAAGCAGCACAAATTAATTATATCAAATCGTCAGACCTCTGTCAATATTATTTGACGGATTTGGCAATAAATGAAAAACTTCTGCGGCGTATTACACAAAAAATACAGGATATGAGCGGCTGGGTCAGGCGGTGGCCACGGAGCAGCCGGGGTAATAATGGCTGATTATGTCCCGCCAGCTCTTACCCTCCTCCGCCATGGCGTTGGCGCCGTATTGGCTCATGCCCACGCCGTGACCGTAGCCCTTGGTGGTCACGATGACCTCCCCGCCTGCATATCTCACCTCAAAGGCGGCGGAGCGCAGGGACAGAGCCTCCCTTATCTCATTTCCCGTGACGGTGAGGTTCCCTGCGGCGGCGGTGAGTACGGTATCCGAGTCGGAGACCGTCAGCACCTTCAGCCAGTCCTCCGTATTTTCGCCCAGCTCGATGCCGCCGAAGGCGGCTTCAAGGGCAGCCCGGAGCTCCTCGCGGGAAAACCTTTTTTCCTCGCGGAATCTCGGGGCGGTCATATCCGTGCGGCTGTCAACCTCCACCAGGTAGTCCACAGGGGAGCCCCATGCGTTCTCGGCGCTCTCGGTAAAGCCCGGGGACATGGAGTGGAAGGCGGCGATTATGGGCGCGTCCTCATAGGTGATTATGTAGGGCAGCACCTTGTCCACAGCGGCGGTTATCTTTGCAAGGCTTTCCTCCGCTCTGCCGCCAAGGTACTGTTTTATCTGTTCATCGGTGAAATAGCCCTGATACCTTGAGGTATCGTTGGAGAAGTCCGCTCCCCTCAGCTCCGCCGAAGGGGCGTTCCTTTCACGGAGCCTCTGCCGCTCCGCGTAGGTATGGGCGGCGACCGCCTGAGCCTTGAGAGCTTCCTCGCAGAAGGATGCGGGCATCTCGGCGCACACCGCTCCAATGACGTAATCGCGGACAGGCACCTCGAGGATATTCCCGCTTTCAATGTCGAGCACCCTGTAGGGCTCGTCCGCGGAGTATCCCCTGTTTTCTCCGCAGCTCTGCTCCGTAGTCTCACACAAGGACTCCGGCGGAGAGGCGGACTTTTTTGTCCTTTCCGAGATGTAAACGGGCAGGGCGGGCAGAGCCACCACCGATACCCCCAGCAGAAGTACTGCGGCAAGCTGTTTTTTCATGCTTTTTCCTCCTTTTTGTTATGTGCGTCCGCGGTGATACCGGCGGCAGCCGCACCCGCGGACGGGTACTTATTAAATAATATTTGACATAAAAACAAATATGGTGTATAATTGATTATGAATATGTTTTAGGAGAGTGGTAAGGATGCCGTCATTCATTTCGGGCGCCAATATTACAGATTTATGCGGGAGACTTGCGGATAATTCCGTGATAGATCCTAATCTTTACGAAAAGTATCATATAAAGAGAGGACTGCGCAACAGTGACGGTACCGGCGTAATGGCCGGCATCACAAATATATGCAACGTTCACGGCTATGTTATGAACGAGGGCGAAAGAGAGCCCATATCCGGTCAGCTCATATACCGCGGCTACAACGTGAACGACCTTGTGGGGAACGTTGAAAAGGACGACCGCTACGGCTACGAGGAAACAGCTTTTCTCCTTCTTTTCGGACACCTCCCCAACGAGAAGGAGCTCAAGACTTTCAGCTCGTATATATCGGTAAAAAGAGACCTCCCCAACGGCTTTGTTGAGGATATGATACTGAAGGCTCCGTCGAAGAATATAATGAACAAGCTGGCCCGTTCGGTGCTGGCGCTTTATTCCTACGATGACGAGTGCGAGAACAAGGGACTCGAGAACGAGATGCGCACCGCAGTGAGCCTTATTGCGAAAATGCCTGTCATCATGGCGAACGCCTATCAGGTGAAGCGCAGGGTCTTCGACAACCAGAGCATGATAATGCACCCCATAAACTATGAGGAGAACACAGCTCAGTGCATACTGTCACTGCTCCGTCCCGACAGGAATTACTCGAAGGAAGAGGCGCAGATGCTGGATACCCTGCTCATGCTCCAGGCGGAGCACGGCGGCGGAAACAATTCCACCTTTACCTGCCGTGTGCTGACATCATCGGGCACAGACCCCTATTCCGCATATTCCTCAGCTATATGCTCCCTCAAGGGACCCCGCCACGGCGGTGCCAATCTTCAGGTTATACATATGCTCGACGATTTCAAGGAGCATATAAAGAACTGGGAGAACGAGGGCGAGGTCGCAGACTATATGCGCAGAACGATACGCAAGGAGACCAACGACCATTCAGGCCTCATCTATGGTATGGGACACGCGGTATACACCATTTCTGATCCCCGTGCCGTTATCCTCAAGAAGAAGGCCTTCGAGCTTGCGAAGGGCAAGGACATAGAGGCGGAGTTCCGTCTCCTCGAGACCATAGAAAGACTTACTCCCGAGATATTCCTTGAAGTGAAGGACAGCAACAAGACCATGTGCGCCAATGTGGATATGTACTCGGGACTTGTATACAGGATGCTCGGCATTCCCGACGAGCTCTTCACGCCTCTGTTCGCAGTAGCGCGTATGGCGGGCTGGGCAGCTCACCGCATGGAGGAGATACTTACCGGCGGCAGGATAATCCGCCCCGCTTACAAGGCTATCGCAAAGGAAAAGGAATATGTGAAGCTCTCTGAGCGGGAATGATCTTACGGATATGAAAAAAATATCAGCATTCATCACAGCCCTCTCAGCGGGGGCTGCTCTTACGGGCTGCACCTTCGGTGCCAGCATAGACACTCTCATGTCTCCGCCCAAGCTCAGCCAGGAGCAGGAGGACATATATACTGCGCTGACCGATGCCCACGGAACGGCGATAAGCCTGAAGTATCCGAAAGCGGGCAAATACCTCTCCGCCTTTATAATCGAGGACATTGACGGCGACGGCGGCAACGAGGCGTTGGTGTTCTATGAGAGGAACAACCATGCGGCGGATGAAAATCCCCTGCGAATAAACGTGCTGGACAAGAAGGCTGACGGAAAATGGTGGTCGGTTTGCGACGAGGCGGCGGCAGGCAGCGAGATAGAAGAGGTAATGATCTCGAAGCTGGGCTCAAATGACCGCGTGAACCTTATCATAGGCACCAGCCTTATCAACCGCTCCGAAAAGAACGTCAACATATATGTCTATTCCGACGGCATGCTTAAGGAGCCCGATAAATTTTCCGACTCAGACTCCTATTCGTTCATGGACGTAAGGGATCTGGATATGGACGGCGAGCTGGAGCTCCTGCGCCTTACCAAGGCCTCCAACGGAGAGCCTGCAATGGCTGAGGCGTACAAGCTCGACGGGGAAGGCACCTACCACAGGTCACCGCTGGAGCTCAGCGATAATTTCAGCGATTTCGACATAAGCTACGGCAGGCTGCCCACGGGAAAGCTGGGCATATATATAGACGCCGTATCGGGAACGGGCACTATCCAGTCCGATGTGTTGTACTATGTCAGCGAGGACGGCGAGAACAAGCTGAAAAAGGTCTTCGGCACTCCCGAGGAGGCCGCAAAGACCGAAAGAGCCGCAGGCTGCAACTGCTTTGACGTTGACGGCGACGGAAGCCTTGAGATACCCATTCAGGAGCTTGCGCCGGGCTATGAGGAGTCCGACGAGGGCGCACAGCTGCTCCTCACCCACTGGATGCAGATAAACGGGGATTACCGCCTTGAAAGGCGATATACCTCCTATTACAGCATAAATGACGGATACATCTTCATCTTTCCCGAAAAATGGAAAGGAAGGGTCACCGTTAAAAGGGACACCGTCAACGATGAGATAGTTTTCTGTGCCTATAATAACGGCGAAATGGGCAGAGAGCTGCTCCACATCTTCTGTGCGGACGATCAGCCCTCCCGCGATGACAGACTGTCGGGCGGATATATGCTCATGCACACCAAGGGCGGATCGGCATATCTTGCCATGATACCCTCAAATCCCGACGTTGCCGACGACGGACTGTCCATAACCTCTGCGGACGCCGCCATAGGCTTCAGATACAGAGACTGACGCTCAGGCGTTAATATACAAAGCTCATATAAGGAGTTGATACGATATGAAACGAATACTTATCTGCGAGGACGAGGATACCATCAGGGAATTCGTCGTGATAAACCTCAAGCGTGCAGGCTACGACGTTGTGGACGTGAACTGCGGAGAGGCCGCGCTCAAGACCTTTGAGGCGGAGCACGGAAATTTCGACATAGTTCTTCTGGATATAATGATGCCGGGAATAGACGGCTTCACGGTCTGCAAGAAGATACGTGAGAAGAGCTCCACCATAGGCATAATAATGCTCACCGCAAGGACTCAGGAGATGGACAAGGTCAGCGGACTTATGATAGGCGCCGACGACTACATCACAAAGCCTTTCTCACCCTCGGAGCTCACCGCCCGCGTGGACGCTATCTACCGCCGCGTATGCATGAGCTTCATCAAGAATGAGAAGCAGTCCGTAATTGAAAGCGGGCCCTTCGTGCTCAATCTCAAGAGCCGCACCGTCACAAAGGACGGCGAGCCCATAGAGCTCACGCAGGTCGAGTACCAGATACTCGAGTTCTTCATGAACAACAAGAATACCGCTCTCGACCGCGCCAGCATACTCAACCATATATGGGGCGAAAGCTATTACGGCGACGACAAGATCGTCGATGTAAATATAAGACGTATCCGCATGAAGATAGAGGAGGAGCCCTCCAACCCCAAGTATATCATCACTATCTGGGGCTACGGATACAAGTGGAATGATATGCAGTAATGGCTAAAAAGAGTATCACAAAGCGCTGGATATTCAATAACCTGGGAGTCGTCGTGCTTGCCCTCCTTGTTATAGACATGGTCATAGTCTACGCCATACAGAACTATTTCTACAGCTCTGCAAAGCAGTACCTCGTATCCAAGATCAACGCGGTAACGAGCGTCCTGAGCATACATTCCCAGGACAGCTCCGCAAGCTTCTCCGCAGAGATGAGAAATATGCTGGAGACCTTCAACGAGAAGGACAAGATAGAGCTCATGGCCATAAACTCCAACGGAAGAGTAGTCCTCACCTCCTCGGGATTTTCTCCCGACGCGGATGACAGGATGCCCGACTATGAGGAGGCAATGGAGAAGAATGAGGGCGACCATGTGTACAGGCTGGGCAGCGGCGAGAAGATACTTGCCGTATCCATGCCCATAAGCTCCATGAGCAACGAATACAGCGCCGTAAGAATGGTCACCTCCCTTACGGAGATAGACAACACTATCAAGGGCTATGCCGTAGCGGTAACCGTGATGTGTCTCATAATAATCCTCATCATCGTCATAACGGGACTTTACTTCGCAGGCTCTATCGTAAGGCCCATAAGGCAGATAAGCGGCATTGCGAGAAAGTACGCCCTGGGAGACTTCTCCACCCGTATCGACAACGACAGCGACGACGAGATAGGTGACCTCTGTACTGCCATAAACAATATGGCGGACGAGCTCTCCACCGCCGAGGCCATGAAGAACGAGTTCATATCCTCCGTTTCCCATGAGCTGAGAACTCCTCTCACCGCCATAAAGGGCTGGGCGGAGACTCTTATGATAGACGGGGGCGGAAGTCCCGATACCATGAAAAAGGGCGTAGGCGTCATAGTAAACGAGACCGAGAGACTTTCCCAGATGGTAGAGGAGCTCCTTGACTTCTCCCGTATGCAGAACGGCCACTTCACCCTTCAGAATGCAAATATGGACATACTTGCGGAGCTGGGCGACGCGGTGCTCATATACAGCGACAAGGCAAGGCGCGAGGATCAGGAGATAATATACGACGAGCCCGAGATGCTGCCCTTTGTTTTCGGCGACAAGAACAGGATCAGGCAGGTATTCATAAACGTTATCGACAACGCGCTGAAGTATTCCTCGGCGGGAGATACCGTTACCATAAAGGCCTATGAAAAGGGCGGCAGCGTTATAGTTTCCGTAGCCGATACCGGCTGCGGCATAAAGAAGTCCGACCTTGCGAAGGTAAAGACCAAATTCTACAAGGCAAATCATACGCGCCGCGGCTCGGGCATAGGCCTTGCCGTTGCGGACGAGATAATCACCATGCACGGCGGCTCGCTGGATATAGACAGCGAGGGTGAGGGACTGGGCACTACGGTCACCATAACCCTTCCCGCCGTAAAGCAGTGATCTCCGCGGCATAATAAAGATATAAGGTGAAAGCATGGGAAAAAGCAATACGACACAGGAAAAATTCAAATCAAAGATAGGCGGACAGGCTCTCATCGAGGGCATAATGATGCTGGGACCCGACAAGGGCGCCATGGCCTGCAGACTCCCCGACGGGACCGTAGACCTTGAGACATGGGACGAGAACAACGGCAGGAACGCTCCGTGGTACAGGAAGGTGCCGCTGGTGCGGGGCTGCACGAGCTTCGTCATCTCTCTTGCAAAGGGCTACAAGTATATGATGAAGTCCGCCGAAAAGCAGATGCCCGAGGACGAGGAGGACGAAAAGAAGAAAAAGTCAGCTCCCGCCGCAGAAAGCGCCGCTGAGGGAGAGGACGCCGCCGCCGGAAAGAAAAAGGAGGGCGGAGCCTTCGACATCTTCATGTATATAGGCGTACTTCTCGGAGTAGTCATGGCAGTGGGACTCTTTGTGATGCTGCCGAAATGGATAGTGGGGCTTATCCCCGCCGTCAAGGAGCACCGCATACTCCGCTCGCTTCTTGAGGGCATAATAAAGATAGTCATATTCGTGCTGTATATGTATGTCATAAGCCTTATGAAGGACATACGCAGACAGTTCATGTACCACGGCGCAGAGCACAAGACCATAGCCTGCCATGAGGCGGAGCTCCCCCTGACCGTGGAGAATATACGGAAGCAGTCGCGCTTCCACAAGCGCTGCGGCACAAGCTTCATATTCATAGTGCTTATAGTGAGCATATTCGTAATGTGCTTCGTGCCCTTCACTGTCACATGGCAGCGCATAGCGGCTTCGCTGACGCTCCTGCCGCTGGTAGTGGGCATATCCTACGAGTGCATAAGGCTGGCAGGCAATAACGACAATGTTTTCACACGCATACTTTCCGCGCCGGGACTTGCCATGCAGCGCATAACCACCCGCGAGCCCGACGACAGCATGATAGAGGTGGCGATAGCCGCCATGACTCCCTGCATACCTAAGGACAAGGAGGACGACAGGTGGTAAGCCGCGCGGAGCTCTTTGCGGAGGTGCGCAGACTTGCCGCAGTCCGCGACGAGGAGACGGCTGACTTTGATGCCAACTGTATCCTACAGGATCTGCTGGGTGAAAAAAATCCCATGTTCTCTCCGAAGGAGCCCGTCCCCGATGAAAAGGCGGCGGAGATACTCGCTCTTGCCCGGAAGCGCTCTAAGGGCTTCCCTCTCCAGTATCTTCTGGGACAGTGGGAGTTCTGGGGCTGCAATTTCAAGGTGGGAGAGGGAGTACTGATACCCCGTCCCGATACGGAGACTCTTGTGGAGCAGGTGCTTGACATCTGCCGCAGGGAAGGACTGACGGCTCCGAAGATAGCCGACCTTTGCAGCGGCAGCGGCTGTATAGCCGTAGCCCTGAAAAAGGAGCTGCCTCAGGCGGACGTATACGCCGTTGAGCTTTCGGAAAAGGCTCTCGGCTACCTCAGACAGAACACGCAGCTCAACGGCTGCGGCGATATACATATAATAGAGGGAGATGTGCTCGGGCGGGACACCGCACGAAGCCTCACGGGACTGGATATACTTGTGAGCAATCCCCCTTATCTTACGGCACAGGACATGAGCGAGTTACAGACCGAGGTTCAGCACGAGCCTGCCACGGCGCTTTTTGGCGGCGAGGACGGTCTGGACTTCTACAGAGCCATGACTGAGCTGTGGAAAAGCTCGATAAAGTCGGGCGGCTTCATAGCCTATGAATTCGGCATGGGTCAGCATGACGCCGTAAAGGCGATACTGGAAGAAAACGGCTTCACTGATGTGGAGCTCAGACGGGACGGCGGCGGCATAATCAGAACAGCGGCCGCTGTAAATCAAAATTATGCTGCAATAACTTTTTGACCCAACAAATGGGATTCCAAAGGGAGCATGCTCCCTTTGGTCAGGTCAAGGGCTGACAGCCCTTGTGGGGTGTGGGGCAAAGCCCCGCAGTTATCAAGCGCTCCGCAAGAGATGGCGTCCCTAAACGGGCGGATAATATCCGCCCCTACATTCGGTCATTTAAAATAAATTTAGCGCTTCTGCGCAAAAAACAGATTTTCAGAAAATTTAAAGCTTAATATACTATAATGTGATACGGAGGAAATACCAATGGCAAAGAAGGAACTTGCTAAAAAGCCGACAGTTGTAAGAGTTACCACCAAGGAGGACAAGAGATCCGCCCTTGACGGAGCACTCAAGCAGATAGAGAAGAAGTACGGCGCAGGCGCCGTAATGCGTCTCGGACAGACAAAGACGCTGAACGTTGACGCTATCCCCACAGGCTCCATGACTCTCGATATGGCGCTGGGTATAGGAGGCGTGCCGAGAGGACGAATCGTTGAGATATACGGTCCCGAGAGCTCGGGCAAGACCACAGTTGCTCTCTCTATCGTGGCACAGGCTCAGAAGGCAGGCGGTGAGGCCGCATTCATCGACGTTGAGCACGCTCTCGATCCTGTTTATGCACAGGCTTTAGGCGTAAACATCAACGACCTGCTGGTATCACAGCCCGACAGCGGCGAGCAGGCTCTTGAAATAGCAGAGGCTCTCATACGCTCGGGAGCTATCGACGTCATCGTACTGGACTCCATCGCGGCAATGACCACCCGTGCGGAGATCGACGGCGAAATGGGCGATCTTCATGTGGGACAGCTTGCAAGACTCATGTCACAGGCTATGAGAAAGCTGACGGCAGCTATCTCCAAGTCCAACTGTGTGGCTATATTCATAAATCAGATCCGTGAGAAGATAGGCGTTATGTACGGAAATCCCGAGACCACTCCCGGCGGACGCGCACTGAAGTTCTATTCGTCGGTGCGTATAGAAGTAAGAAAGGGCGAGGTCATAAAGTCGGGCACGGACGTTATCGGCGCCTGCACTCGCTGCAAGATAGTAAAGAACAAGGTAGCTCCCCCCTTCAAGGAGTGCGAGTTCGACCTGATGTACGGCAGCGGCATCTCACGCACCGGCGAGGTGCTGGACCTTGCGGTAGACCTTGACATCATCAAGAAGGGCGGCTCGTGGTTCAGCTACAAGGATCAGAAGCTGGGACAGGGACGCGACAACGTGAAGGAGCTGCTCCAGAGCGATGAAAAGCTCATGAAGGAGATCGAGGAGCAGATACTTGCAAGGAAGGACGAGCTCAAGGCTGCTGCACCTAAGAAGGCCAAGTCTGCGGAGACAGCGGCTGTGAAGCCTGCTGCGGAGGGCGGAGAGAGCGCAGCCGACGAGGACGTGCTTGCAAGCTTTGACGATAACTTTGAGGAATTTACTCCCGCCGAGGAATAATGAAGATAATCTCGGTAAACAGATATAAGGGCTCGACCTATGAGGCGGAGCTGGACGACGGGCGGAGGCTCTATCTCCACGCGGATATAATTGCCGATTTCGGCATATGCGCGGGCATGGAGACAGACCGCGGGACGCTGAAAAAGATCGTCTACGCCTCCAACTTCCGCAGAGCCTATCAGCGGGCGCTCTACCTGCTGGATTACAGAGACTACACATATTCGGAAATGTACGGAAAGCTCGTGGAAAACTACAGAAGCGAGCCGCTCTGCGAGGCGGTCATGAAAAGACTGACGGAGCACGGCTTCATCGACGATGTGCGCTATGCCGAGCGTATGGCGCGGAAGCTGGTGGAGGTAAAGCGCTTCGGCTGCCGCCGCTGCAAGCGCGAGCTGATACAGAAGGGCATAAGCGGATTTATCGCCGAGGACGCACTTGCGCCCTACAGCGAGGCGTTCGGTGAAAACCTCATGGAGCTCCTGCGCACAAAGCATTCCCGGTACTTAACAGATATTGAGGACAGAAAACAAATAGAGAAGGTCAAAAGCGCTCTTGTGCGGTACGGCTATGATTATCCGGAGATAAACCGCGCAGTAAAGGAGTATTTCGAGAGCAGGGATGACCTTGAGGAGGAAAACTGACATGGCGATCAAGGTGGGCATGGTATCACTTGGCTGCTCAAAAAACCTTGTGGACTCCGAGCGTATGCTATACAAGCTCAGGAGCCACGGCTACAAGCTCGTTACCGAGCCCGGACTTGCCGACGTTGCGATAGTCAATACCTGCGGCTTCATAAAGGCTGCCAAGGAGGAGGCCATCGACACTATCCTTGAGCTGGGAAAGCTCAAGGAGGAGGGCACATTAAAGAAAATCATCATCACAGGCTGTCTTGTTGAGAGATACAAGGAGGAGGCTGCGGAGCAGTTCCCCGAGGCGGACGCTGTTATCGGCATAGGCGATACCAAGGACATCGTGGACATTCTCGATCATGTCCTTGCCGATGAAAGGGTAGTGCATTTCGCACCAAAGCTCGAGGCGGAGATGTGCGGTCAGAGACTGCTTTCCACCCTGCCCTTCTTCACATATCTGAAGGCAGCGGAGGGCTGCTCGAATTGCTGCACCTACTGCGCCATACCCATGATAAGAGGCAAATTCCGCAGCGTTCCCATGGAGGACTTGCTGGCTGAAGCACGTTATCTTGCGGAGAACGGTGTTACCGAGCTTGTAGTCATAGCTCAGGACACAGCACTCTACGGCAAGGATATTTACGGAGAGCCGAAGCTGGCGGAGCTTCTCAGGGAGCTGTGCAAGATAGACGGTCTCCGCTGGATACGCACCCTTTACTGCTATCCCGAACGCATAACGGACGAGCTTCTTGACGTTATCGCCCGTGAGGACAAGATAGTGAAGTATCTGGAGATACCCATACAGCACTGCAACGGCGATATACTCAGCCGCATGAACCGCTGGGGCGACAGGGAGAAGCTTGAGGCACTCTTTGCGCATATACGAGAGAGAGTACCCGGTATCATACTTCGCACCACTCTCATAACGGGCTTCCCGGGAGAGACAGATGAGCAGTTCGAGGAGCTGGCTGAGTTCGTGAAGAAAGTCCGCTTTGACAGGCTGGGCTGCTTTGCATATTCCCGCGAGGAGGGCACAAAGGCTTACGACTTCCCCGACCAGATAGATGAGGAGACTGCCGCTCACCGTGCGGATATAATCATGGAGCAGCAGCTGCTCATAAGCAGTGAGAACAACGAAAAGCTCATGGGCGCGGAGCTGGAAGCGGTAGTTGAGGGCTTTGACAGATTCGGAGAATGCTGGTTCGGCAGGACTCCCATGGACGCCCCCGACATTGACGGAAAGGTGTTCTTTACGTCGGAGAAGCCCCTTGAAATCGGCGATCATGTTATGATAAGGATCACCGACACACTTGATTATGATCTTATAGGAGAGGTGATAAGTGAATGAACCTGCCAAATAAGCTGACCTTGCTCAGGGTATTACTTATTCCGTTTTTTCTGTTTTTTATGTATATGAACATTCCCTTCCACTATGCCATAGCGCTTGTGATATTTGCCGCAGCCTCCATTACGGACGCTCTTGACGGAAAGATCGCAAGGTCGCGGAATCTTGTCACGAATTTCGGCAAATTCCTCGATCCGCTGGCAGACAAGGTGCTTGTTATCGCAGCCCTTGCCGTGTTCGTGGAATTTCCCGTGGTAAAAATGAGTGCCGTACCGCTGATAATCATAACAGCAAGGGAGTTCATGGTATCGGGACTGAGGCTTCTTGCAGCAAACAGCGGCATAGTAGTTGCCGCAGGCATATGGGGCAAGCTCAAGACCGCTTTTACAATGGGCGCTATAGTTGCGATACTGTTCTGGTTGAGTCTCTGCTCTGATTTCGGCATAAGCTTCCCCGAGGGCTTCAGGAACGCTGTGGACAATGTTTTCGTGCCTGTGCTCATATGGATCTCGACGGTGCTGACCGTTATTTCGGGAGCAGTATACCTCAAGGGATACTGGCACCTTATAGACTCCGACAAATAATGCAATATCCGTGAAAGGAGAAAAAATGAAACACTGTGCAGGTCAGATAAAATATCTTGTGGCTATAAAGGAGCTTACCGAAAAGAACGATCAGGTACGCTGCGTTAATATCTCCCGTCATCTGGGAGTATCGAGACCCAGCGTCAGCAAGATGCTGCGGTGTCTTGCCAATTCGGGGCTGGTATACGAGGACTTCTGCAACAGCGTGGAGCTCACTCCCGAGGGCGAAAAGGCAGTGGACGAGATATTTTCCACCTTTGGTGAGATAAATATTTTCTTCCGCAAGTTCCTTAAGCTTCCGAAGGACGAGGCCTACGAGCAGTCCGTGAGGTTTATAACGGACTTTCCGCAGGACACCTGTGAGCGGCTTAAAAAGGTCGTAGACAGGACGCTCAGTAAAAAGAAGACATAAAAAAGGCGGTACACTTTTGTGTACCGCCTTCTTGCAATATCGCGCGGAAAGGGCGCAGCGTCACGCTGCTTACATCAGTTCACATATCAGATTTGAAAATTCCACAGGATCCTCGATGCTCATACCCTCTATAAGGAGAGCCTGATCGTAGAGGAGCTTTGCGTACTTGCCCAGTCTGTCCTTGTCGCCGCCCTCATTGAGAGCCTTCAGCTTTCCGAATATCTCGTGGTCGGGATTTATCTCCAGAACGCGCTGTGCGTGTATCTTCTGATCGGTGGGCATTGAGTTGAGCACCTTTTCCATTTCAAGGGAGATCTCACCCTCACTGGTAAGGCATACGGGGTGGGATTTCAGTCTCTGTGACAGGGTCACCTTTGTAACCTTGCCGTCAAGAGCGTTTTTAAGCTCGTCAAGAAGTCCTGCGCTTTCCTCCTCCTTAGCCTTGAGCTCCTCCTTCTTCTCGGGAGTATCGAGACCCAGGTCGTCTGCGGATACGGACTTGAACTCCTTGTCCTTGTATTTCATAAGGGACTTTATAGCAAATTCGTCGATATTATCCGTGAGGTAAAGTATCTCGAAGCCGTTCTCCTTTACCAGCTCAGTCTGCGGGAGCTGCTCGATACGGGCAGCGCTCTCGCCTGTAGCGTAGTAGATGTACTTCTGATCCTCCCGCATACCTGTTACGTATTCGTCGAGAGTCACCAGCTTGTGCTCGTTGGAGGATGTGAACATAAGCAGGTCCTGAAGCTTTTCCTTGTGCATACCGAAGTCGCTGTAAATGCCGTATTTCAGCTGCAAGCCGAAGGCCTTCCAGAACTCCTCGTACTTCTCACGCTCGTTCTTGAGCATTTTTTTGAGCTCGCTGCTTACAGTCTTTTCAATGCTCTTTGCGATAGCCTTGAGCTGTCTGTCGTGCTGGAGCATCTCACGGGAGATATTCAGCGATAAGTCCTCGCTGTCCACAAGACCCTTCACAAAGCTGAAATAATCGGGGAGCAGATCTGCGCACTTGTCCATGATGAGAACGCCGTTTGAGTAGAGCTGCAAGCCCTTTTCGTACTCCTTTGAGTAGTAGTCGAAGGGAGCCTTTGACGGGATATAGAGAAGCGCATTGTATGCAGGCATTTCGTTGCTGATGTGGGAGTATTTCAGGGGCTCGTTGTAATCGAAGAACTTCTCGGTATAGAAGTGCTTGTAGTCCTCCTCCTTGAGCTCGTTCCTGTTCTTTTTCCACAGGGGCACCATGCTGTTGAGGGTTTCCACCTCTATGTAGTCCTCGTACTCAACAGGGAAATTCTTTTCCTTTTCCTCCTCGGTCTGCTCCTTGGGACGGCTGTGGGACACCTCCATTTTTATGGGGAAACGGATATAGTCGGAATACTTGCTGACAAGGGACTTTATCCTGTACTGGTCGAGAAACTCGGAGTAGTTCTCGTCGTCAGTATCCTCCAGCATTTCGAGAATTATCTCGGTGCCCGGGTTTTTCTTTTCGTCCTCGGTTACAGTATAGCCGTTAACGCCCTCGGACTCCCAGCGGTAAGCCTTGTCGCTGCCGTAGGCCTTTGAGATGACGGTGACCTTTTTAGCCACCATGAAAGCCGAATAGAAGCCCACGCCGAACTGACCGATTATCTGATTGTCCTCCTCCAGCTTGTTTTCGGTCTTGAATTTGAGGGAGCCGCTGCTGGCGATGGTGCCGAGGTTGTTTTCAAGCTCCTCCTCGGTCATGCCGATACCGTTATCGGTGATTTTCAGTGTGCGGCTGTCCTTGTCGGCAGCGATCCATATAGCGAAATCGTCTTTATTCAGGCCGACCTTGTCGTCGGTAAGTGATTTGAAGTAAAGCTTATCTATAGCGTCGCTTGCATTGGAGATAAGCTCGCGGAGGAATATCTCCTTATGAGTGTAGATCGAGTGGATCATCATATCGAGCAGCTTTTTGGATTCTGCCTTGAACTGTTTGGTTCTCATTTAAAACATCTCCGTAGGTAGTAAAATTAGCACTCTATCTCATAGAGTGCTAAACATAGTATATAACTTTTGCGGGAGCAAAGTCAAGGGCAGACGCAAATGTTTACAATTTGTTCATATTTGCCTCTGATTCATCTTGACAAATACTATTCTTTTAGTATATAATAGTTTAAGAACTAAGAACTAACTAATCACTAATAACTCAAAGGCGTAGCAGTCAGAGTAGCTTTTCTGCGGACTTACAGAGAGTGTGCGGCAGGTGTGAGCACACAGTCGGGGAAAGTGAAGTGCGGCTGTCAGCTCCGGCAGGGAAGCGTTCAGGCGTGTGTATCTGTCGGCGTTTCGTCCGCGTTAAGGATAAGACGAGATCAAGACGGAGTGGAAACGAGCATCTGCGCCTCCGAGGTATAGCCTCGGAGGCTTTTGTTTTTGCAGATCGCAGAATACCGGACCATATAAAAGGAGGTCAGATATGAATATAATCAAATATCCCTCAGAGGCAGCCTTTGACGAGGCCATGAAGTCCGACAGCCGTTTTCTCGGAGCGGTAAGCCTTGACGGCAGCACGGCATACGTGGCTGCGGCAGATACTGCCGGCGATCATGTGGCTCTTCTGGAGGCATTCGGCGAGGAGAGTCCTTCGGGCTTTTTCAGGCTGAGCTTTGACAGTATCACCGCAGAATGGACCTTCTCATGTCCGAGAAGCTACAAGGGCATAGCCCGGGACAGCGAGCGGATGGGAGAGTATTACCGTGACGGACTGCGCATAATACCGGAATTTCTTGTAATGCTGGGGTATTTCTCGAAGCTGAGGATCAAGAATCCTCCTCCCGAGATATGGGAATTTTAGCCGGTTGAGAAACGATATATTGGCTTCGTCTTTTGCGTGAGACTGATTATTTAAACGATTCTCAGTTTGAATCAATGGAAAAAGACGCTTATGAGTTGAAATTGATTATTTCATCAATAATAAAAATCAAAAAAGAGAATATGAAGGAATTGAGAAAGGGAAAATAACTTTCAACTCTCAATTCTTAACTCTCAACTTAATAAATGCTTTTGGAGGAAAAATCATGCAGTTATACAATTCATTATCACATAAGAAAGAGGAATTCGTGCCCCACGCTGAGGGCAGGGTCAATATGTACACCTGCGGACCTACGGTGTACCACTACGCCCACATAGGCAACCTCAGGAGCTACATCATGGAGGACGTGCTTGAGAAGTATCTGCGCTTCATCGGCTACGACGTGAACCGTGTAATGAATATCACCGATGTGGGACACCTTACCAGCGACGGCGACACGGGTGACGACAAGATGCTCAAGGGTGCGAAGCGCGAGCACAAGACGGTCATGGAGATAGCGAAGTTCTACACCGACGCCTTCTTTGAGGACTGCGAAAAGCTCAATATAAAGAAGCCCGAGACCGTTGTTCCCGCCACTACCTATATCGACGAGTTCATACGCGTTATCGGTGTGCTCATGGACAAGGGCTACGCCTACGAGGCAGGCGGCAACATATACTTCGACACCTCAAAGCTGGAGAAGTACTACGTTTTCAACGATTTCAACGAGGAAGACCTTGCAGTAGGCGTCCGCGAGGGCGTGGAGGCTGACGAGAACAAGCGCAACAAGGCGGATTTCGTGCTGTGGTTCACAAAGTCCAAGTTTGACGATCAGGAGCTGAAATGGGACAGCCCCTGGGGTATCGGCTATCCCGGCTGGCACATCGAGTGCTCATGCATAAGCATGAAGAACAACGGCGAGTACCTTGATATACACTGCGGCGGAATAGACAACGCATTCCCTCACCACACCAACGAGATAGCCCAGTCTGAGGCTTATCTCGGTCATAAGTGGTGCAATTACTGGTTCCATGTGCTCCACCTGAACACCAACAGCGGCAAGATGAGCAAGAGCAAGGGCGAGTTCCTGACGGTATCCCTCCTTGAGGAAAAGGGCTACAAGCCCGTGGTATACCGCTTCTTCTGCTTACAGTCCCACTACAGGAAGTCGCTGGTATTCTCATGGGAGAATCTGGACAACGCTGTTGTTGCCTACAATAAGCTCATAGAGAAGATAGCTCCCCTCACCAAGGAGAGCGCAGGCGACATCGACAAAGCGGAATACGACCGCCTTATGGGAGCCTTCAACGAGGCTCTCGGCAACGATATAAACACTGCTATGGGCATAACAGTTATATATGATGTACTGAAATCAAAGGCAAATGCCGCCACAAAGCTGGCACTCATAAATGAATTCGACAAGGTAATGGGATTTGATCTTATTGCCAATGCAAAGGAGCTTGCCGAAAACGCAGGTTCGGTTTCTGCTGATATACCAAGTGAGGTTCTTGAGCTTGTTGAACAGCGCAAGGCAGCCCGTAAGGACAAGAATTTCGCACTGGCAGACGAGCTCCGCGACAAGATAGCAGCTCTGGGTTATGAGGTCAAGGAAACGAGACAGGGAACGGAGATAAATAAGCTTAATTAAGTTTAGAGTTGAAAGTGAAGAGTTGAGAGTTAATGTATTCGCTTCGCTCATAAACTTTCAACTCTCAATTCTCAACTCTCAACTTTGGCGTGAATTATGATTTAGAACTTCTTTAATTAGAGATAATAATCAAGAAGAACGGAGAATATCCAATGGCACGACTCTATCCCCTTTTCAGCTCCAGCAAGGGCAATTCCACCTTCATCGGCACTGAAAAGGGCGGAATACTTATAGACTGCGGAGTGAGCTTCAAGCGGCTCAGCGAAGCCCTCGAAGTCAACCACATTCCCCTGAGCGCTGTACAGGGAGTTTTCATCACCCATGAGCACTCGGACCACGTTGCAGGACTTGCTATGCTCACGAAAAGGACGGGAATGCCGGTATACGGTCAGAAGCGCACCCTCCAAAGGCTCTGCGACGAGAACAGGATAGCGGCGAGCTCCCATGTCATCGACATAACGGGCAAGACCATAGGCTGCGGCGGCAGCGAGGTGAGCTGCTTCAACACACCTCACGACGCCATACAGAGCTGCGGCTACAGGATACATACCTCTGACGACAAGTACTGCGCCATTTGCACTGACTTAGGTCACGTTACTCCCGAGGTGGACGAGGCGCTGACGGGCTGCCGCATGGTGCTCATAGAAGCCAACTATGACGAGTATATGCTGCGCAGAGGCCCCTATCCGCTGTATCTCAAGGAGCGCATACTCTCGCCGAACGGACACCTTTCCAACGACGACTGCACGGCGCAGGTGGGACGTCTCATAGAGCGGGGAACTACCCATTTCCTGCTGGGACATCTAAGTCAGGACAACAACCGTCCCGACATTGCGGACAGTACGGTGCAGCGCGGACTTGACCGCTTTGCAAGGGGCAGGGACTACCTTCTGGGCGTAGCTCCCGTGGAGACCCGGGGAGGAGCTGTTATTTTCTGATGAATATAAATCTTATAGTTATAGGCAGGCTGAAGGAGGAATATCTTCGCAGCGCCTGCGCAGAATATATCAAAAGGCTGGGAAGGTACTGCAATTTCGAGCTCCATGAGCTTGATGAATGCCGACTCAGTGATAATCCCTCGGAAAAGGAGATAGCCTCGGCGCTGAAAAAGGAAGCGGAGCAGATAAAGCGATATGCAAAGGGCATGATAGTGCCAATGTGTATCGAGGGAAAGCAGCTCACCAGCCCCGAGCTGTCGGAGAAGATAACGGAAGCGGGAGTAAGCGGGCAGAGCACCGTCACCTTTATAATCGGCAGCTCCTTCGGACTTGATCCCGAGATAAAGGCAATGGGGGCGTTGAAGCTCTCCATGTCAAAGATGACCTTTCCCCACCAGCTTGCAAGGGTAATGCTCTTAGAGCAGATATACCGCGCATTCCAGATAGCAGAGGGCGGAAAGTACCATAAATAATAAAAAGGACAGCTTCGGCTGTCCTTTTTTAGCCCTTAGTCCTTAGCCTTTATCCGCCCCTACAAGGGTTTGCGGTCATTTCGGATAAATTCAGCAATTGTGGGACGACGAGGGCGGCGTCCTATACAAACTAATCACTATGCACTAACAACTGATCACCGAATCCTTCGGACTTGACAGCAAAAAGGCGTTGTGATATAATTAAAAGATACTATGGAATTTTATGCGCTGTTGACGGTAAACGCCGTTTCTGCGCCTTTCAAGGAGCATCAAATGAGTACGATAAAAGAGCTGTACGCATACAGACAGATGATATTCAGCCTTGTGAAAAAGGACCTGCGGGGACGCTACAAAGGCTCGGTGCTGGGCTTTCTGTGGACCTTCATCAATCCGCTTTTCCAGCTGATAGTCTACACGATAGTTTTCTCTAAGATACTTCGCAACGATATACCGAGGTATTACCTTTACCTCTTCGTTGCACTGATACCGTGGATATTCTTCTCCTCGTCCATAACAGTGGGAGCAGCGTCCATAATATCACAAAAGGACCTTGTAAAGAAGATATACTTCCCACGAATGGTAATACCTATTTCCTATGTGACAAGCTGCTTTGTGAATATGCTGCTGTGCTTTATAGTCATATTTGCGGTGATAATAGTAACGGGAGCAGGCGTGAACTTCCTTGCGCTGCTGACTTTGCCCGTGATAATGATAGTGGAGTATATATTCGCACTGGGTATGGCGATGATAGCTTCGGCGGTAACGGTCTATTTCAGGGACTTGGAGCATATCCTCGGCATTATTGCAATGGCGTGGATGTATCTTACTCCCGTAGTTTACTCCAAGAAGATAGTCCCTGACAGGTATCTGCCGCTGTTCAATCTCAACCCCATGACGCATATTATCGACTGCTACAGGACGGTGCTCTATGAAAAGCAGGTACCCGACCTGACAGCGCTTCTCTGGGCGGCAGGTCTGGGAGTATTTTTCCTTATATTCGGCGCATTCGTATTCAACAAGCTGCAAAGGCACTTCGCGGAGGAACTGTAATGGCTGAGAACGAAAATGTAATAGAGGTCAGGGACGTGACCAAGAGCTTCAGGGTGTACCTCGACAAGGGCGCCCAGCTGAAGGAGCGCCTTCTTTTCCGCAAGCGCAGCCGCTATGAGGAGCGCAGGGTGCTCCGCGGCATAAGCTTTGACGTAAAGAAGGGCGAGGCCATAGGACTTATCGGCCACAACGGCTGCGGCAAGAGCACCACGCTGAAGCTTCTCACAAGGATAATGTATCCCGATTCGGGAAGCATAAATATAAAGGGAAGAGTTTCCAGCCTTATCGAGCTGGGAGCGGGCTTCCACCCCGATATGAGCGGCAGGGAGAACATCTACACCAACGCCTCCATATTCGGACTCACCAAAAAGGAGATAGACGCCCGTCTTGACAGCATAGTGGAATTCTCCGAGCTTGAGGACTTCATAGACAATCCCGTGAGGACCTATTCCTCGGGAATGTACATGAGACTGGCATTTTCCGTAGCCATAAACGTGGACGCGGACGTGCTGCTCATAGACGAGATACTGGCTGTGGGCGACGCCAATTTCCAGACCAAGTGCTTCAACAAGCTGAGGGAGATAAAGGCGCAGGGCGCCACCATAGTCATAGTATCCCATGCTCTCGGACAGATAGAGCAGATATGCGACCGCTCCGTTTGGATACACGAGGGACTCATCAGGGCTGAGGGACCGCCCAAGGAGGTAGACCTTGAGTATCTCGACTTTATGAGCAGGAGGGTGCAGGAAAAGAACAGGGACGAGACAGGCGGCGCGGAGCTGTCGGCAGAAAGCGGCGGAAAGCGCTGGGGCAGCGGCGAGGCGCGCATCACGTCTGTGCGTAGCTATGCGGCTGACGGCAGCGAGCAGAACGCTTTCCGCACAGGCGAGGATATAAGGCTCTGTGTTGAGTATACCGTCAAGGAGCCCCTTGAAGATGCTGTGATAGGCTTCGGAGTGTTCGACATGAACGGAGTACAGTGCTACGGCACGAATACGCGTATAGACAAGATAGGAGGACTTTCCCTCGGAAAGAGCGGAAAGGCAGTCATAACCCTGAAGGATGTAAAGCTGATAGGCGGAGAGTACACCATAGACCTTGCCATAGAGAAGGGCGAGGGAATACCCGTGGACTACTACCGTCAGGCATACAGGATACAGATGCTGTCGTCGCTGGGCGACGCGGGTATTGCCCGCATCGACCACACATGGGACATACAGAGGTAGAAAAAATGAGTAATATATCGCAGTTTTTGGATAATGTTAAAAAGCAGAAGGGAATAAAGGGTGCTGTAAAAAGGAAGCTTTTCCGCTTCTTTATCGCGGGGCTTGAGGCGGTAAGCGCCGACGTTAACGACAGCGGCACCGATCTCAGGAACGACTTTGAGGCTGCCTGCGAGAACCTCAGGAACAACAATGCGCTCATCGAAAAGCTGTCCACCGAGGAGGAATTTCTCAGGTCCAAGCTTGCGGGCGTGGAAAAGAGGCTGAATACGGCCGTGCAGCCTTCTGCGGCGGCACAGCCTGCAGCCGTGCCGGCAGCGGCTCCGGCTGTGTCGGGAGGCTCGGATTACGACGATATAGATTACTTTGACTTCGAGAACCATTTCCGCGGCTCTATCGAGAGCATAAAGAAGTCGCAGGAATTTTACCTTAAATATTTCAAAGACAGGAAAAAGGTAGTGGACATCGGCTGCGGACGGGGAGAATTTCTCTCCCTCATGCAGGATAACGGCATACCCGCCGAGGGCGTGGATATTTACGAGCCCTACACGGATTACTGCAATATGAAGGGACTTAAAGCCACCTGCGGTGACGGCTGCGGCTTTCTCGGAAAGACAGAGGGGGTTGACGGCATATTCGTGGGACAGGTGGTTGAGCACCTTTCGCCGAAGCAGATAACCTCACTGTGCAATACTGCCTATGAAAGACTTGAGGAGGGCGGCTGTATAGTCATCGAGACTCCGAATCCCACCTCCCTGTCCATATATACCAATGCATTCTATATAGACCCCTCCCATATAAAGCCCGTACACCCGCTCACGCTGAAATACTACCTTGAAAAGGCGGGCTTCAGGGACGTGGAGATAGTCTACACAGAGAGCAGCAGACCTCCCTTTGAGATACCTCCCCTGAAATGCGCGGACGGAGAGAACACGGAGGAATTCAACGCCGCCATGAAGCGCGTATCCGACATGATGTTCGGAAGTCAGGACTATGCGGCGGTAGCCGTGAAGAAAGGATAAGTCATGGAAAACGAGACAATAAATATAGAAAAGATAATGGAAGAGATAAGGCAGGGCATAAAGGAGCAGGGACTTACTGCGGATATGCTCAGCTTTGAGGACGTCCCCTACAGGAAGTCCGCCATAGGGGGCTCGGTCTCCGAGGCTCTCGACTATATCAGCACCCATTACTATATACAGCCCTACAAGGAGCTGAAGGGCAATCCCGTAAAGGTATTCGTGAAGAAGGTGCTGCGCAAGCTGATGAAGTTCTATGTGGAGCCCGCGGTATTCGAGCAGAACGACTTCAACGCAAATGCAGTCACTGTTATCAAATCGCTTGCCGGGAGCAAGTCTGCTGATATGAGCAGCAAAGTAGAGGCTATGGAGCTTGCCCACAAGGAGCTCATTATACGCCTTGACAAGCTGGAACGCGAGAATGCGGAGCTCCGCAGGGCTCTTGCAAAGGAGCGGGGATAATGCGTGTAGTACAGCTCCTTCCCACTCTTTCCTTCGGCGACGGCGTAGGAAATGACGCGATAGCACTTAAAGAGATAATCGGCAAAATGGGCTATTCCACTGAGATATACGCCGAGAACATCGACAAGAGACTGCCCGAGGGCACGGCGGTCAAGGCAGACAGGCTCCGCGACCTGAAAAAGGAGGACGTCCTCATATACCACAAATCCACAGGCACCGACCTGTCATTCAAAATAGACAATTACAAGTGCCGCAGGGTGATGATATACCACAATATCACTCCCCCCGAGTTTTTCCGCCCCTACAGCCCCTCTGCGGCTCAGCTGACGGAATACGGCTACAAGGGCGTTGAGTATCTCCGCGACAAGGTGGACTATGTCCTTGCGGTATCGGAGTACAACAAGTCGGAACTCATAAGAATGGGCTATACCTGCCCAATAGATATAAGCCCCTCCCTGACAAGGTTCGAGGACTATGAGCAGGAGCCCGACGCAGCCACGGTAAAGAAGTACAGCGACGGAAAGAAGAACATCATATTCGTGGGAAGAATAGCTCCCAACAAGAAGCAGGAAAACATTATACGCGCATACTGCTGCTACAGGAAGCTGAATCCTGATTCAAGACTTATACTTGTGGGCTCTGCCAGCGGCATGGAGAACTACAGCGAGCGCCTTGCAAAGTATGCGGGAGCTCTCGGTCTCGGTGACGACGTTATCTTCACGGGACATATCAAATTCAGCGAGATACTGGCGTATTATCATACTGCCGACGCTTTTCTCTGCATGAGCGAGCACGAGGGCCTGTGTGTACCTCTTGTCGAATCCATGTATTTCGGCGTACCGATAATAGCCTATAATACCAGTGCTATCGGCGAGACTCTCGGCGGCAGCGGCATACTTCTTGACGATAACGATCCCGTATTCACGGCGGCGGTGCTTGACAGGCTCCTCACCGACGACAAGCTCCGCGAGAGCGTTATCGAGGGACAGCGGAAGAGACTGGAATATTTTTCATACGAGAGACTCAGCAATATATTCGAGACAAAGCTGAAAGCCTTTATTGAAGGCAAATAAGCTGCCTGATAAGGACAATGAGATGAAAAAAATTGGATTTGTTATCCCGTGGTACGGAGAGAATATCCCCGGCGGAGCGGAAATGGAGCTCCGCGAGGTGACGGATCATCTCCATGAAGCGGGAACGGAGGTGGAGATACTCTCCACCTGTATAAAGGACGCAGCCTCCGACTGGAACAGCAATTTCCACAGGGAGGGCACCGAGCAGACCTCAAAGGGCGTCACGGTAAGGCGTTTCAGAGTGGAAAAGCGAGATACAGCGGCATTTGACGCGGTAAACGCAAAGCTTATGAAGGGTATGCGCGTGACTCAGAGCGAGGAGGACACCTTCCTGAGGGAAATGGTGAACTGTCCGCGGCTCTACAGCTATATGAAGGAGCACGAATCGGAGTACTCCCTCTTTGTGTTCATGCCGTATTTACTCGGCACGTCATATAACGGAGCAAAGCTCTTCCCGAAGAAGTCGGTTTTCATACCCTGCTTCCACGACGAAGCCTACGCCTATATGAGCCGCTATAAGGAGCTCTTCCCGCAGACCGCAGGCATGATATTCAACGCCCGTCCCGAGGCGGAGCTTGCGGAGAGGCTTTTCGGCTTCTCGCAGAGCGGCACAAAGACCATAGTCATGGGCATTGGCATGGATACGGGGATAGTTCCCGACGGAGAGGCTTTCCGCAGAAAATTCGGCATAGACAGCCCCTTTATCATATACGCGGGCCGCAAGGACGAGGGCAAGAACGTCCACACCCTTGTGAAGTACTTTTCGGAGTATATAAAGCGCCGCGACACTGACTTAAAGCTTGTCCTCATGGGCGGCGGCAGTATAGAGCTTCCCGCGGATTCAGTGAAGCAGAAAAGGATCATCGACCTTGGCTTCGTGGACAGTCAGGACAAGTACAACGGACAGGCAGCGGCGGAATATCTCTGTCAGCCGTCACGCAACGAGAGCTTTTCGCTGGTCATCATGGAGAGCTGGCTCTGCGGACGTCCCGTGCTGGTACACAGCGGCTGTCCCGTAACGCGCAATTTCGTATCCGAGTCCAACGGCGGTCTTTATTTCGGAGACTACTTCGAGTTTGAGGGCTGCACCGACTGGTTTCTTGCCAACAGGGACAAGGCAAAGCAAATGGGCATGAACGGCGGAGACTATGTCCGCAGGAATTTTTCGTGGGACGTAATAGTTGAAAAGTACAGGAAGTTTTTCAGAGAGGTCATCGGAGAAGAATGAAAAGGATAGCGCTTGTCAATCAGAGATACGGACTTGAGGTGAACGGCGGCTCCGAGTACTACACCCGGCTTATAGCGGAAAGGCTGACGGGTGAGTTTGAGGTTGACGTCATCACCACCAAGGCACTTGAATACACCACATGGGAGAATTACTACGAAGCCGACGAGGAGGATATAAACGAAGTACACGTTCTCCGCTTCCCCGTGGAGAAGCCCCGTGCAAAGGACTTCAACGAATTCAGCGGCAGATACCTGAGCTCGGGCGCCGAAAACTACGATACGGAGACCGAGGAAAAGTGGTTCGAGAAGCAGGGTCCCTATTCTCCCGCCGCTATAAAGTATATCCGTGAAAACAAGGACAGATACGACGTT
Source organism: Ruminococcus sp. (assembly GCA_017519415.1). Lineage (GTDB taxonomy): Bacteria > Bacillota > Clostridia > Oscillospirales > Ruminococcaceae > Ruminococcus. Next base: position 25,615 of record JAFWSI010000045.1, on the reverse strand, counting down.
TTCATATTCGTCACCTATCTCTACTACCTCACCGTGAAGGGACTTCCCGAGGTGGCGGAAAAGTCAGTGCTCATACCCACGGCTCATGACGAGCCCTATATACATTTCAGGACCTATGAGAGCTTTTTCACTCTCCCGAGAGCCTTCGTGTTCCTCACCGACGAGGAAAAGGCACTGGTGCAGGGACTCTTTGACTGCAAGGACATTCCCTGCCGCGTCATGGGAACGGGAGTGGAGGTGCCCTGCGAGCCCGACGAAGCGGCTTTCCGCAGCAAATACGGCATAGAGGGCGAATACATCATATACGTAGGGCGTATCGACGAGGGCAAATGCTGTCCCGAGCTTTTCAGGTATTTTCTGGAGTACAAAAAGCGCCGTCCCGGCAGCGGTCTCAAGCTTGTCCTCATGGGCAAGCCTGTCTGCGAGATACCGAAGGACAAGGACATAATCAGCCTCGGCTTTGTCAGCGAGGAGGACAAATTCAGCGGCATATCGGGGGCAAAATGCCTTGTGCTGCCATCGGCCTTCGAGAGCCTTTCCATATCCGTTCTTGAAGCCATGACCCTTTCGGTGCCCGTTATAGTCAACGGCGGCTGCGAGGTACTGAAGGGACATTGTATAAAGAGCAACGGCGGACTTTACTACACCTCCTATTTTGAATTCGAGGGCGTGCTTGACTATATGCTGTCCCATGAAAGGGAGTATTCTCTCATGCGCGGGAACGCAAAGGCCTACGTTGACGAGAATTACCGCTGGGAAGTGATAATCCGCAATTTCAAGGAGGTAATAGACGGGATATGAGCGGAAAAACCAAACATCGTTTTTACAGACCCGGGGCACAGGATCTGCTGATAGCCGCCTTTGCCGCTGTCATACTCATAATGAATCTCCGCATGGTCGGAAAATGCTACAATCCCTTTGTTTTCAACGACGAGGCAGGCTACTGGACCCATGCCTATACTATGGCGGGCTACGACTGGAGAGGAATGTCCTCCACCCTTGCGTGGTACTCCTACGGCTACAGCTTCATGCTGGTGCCGCTGATAAAGCTGATACACGATCCCGTTACGCTCTACCGCTCGGCGCTGGTGCTGAATGCGGTATTCGTAACGCTGACATATCTTATGTTCGTATATATACTGCGTTTCCTGTTCCCGAAGCTGAAAAAGGCGGAGGCGGGCTTTGCGGCGGCAGCTGCGGCGCTCTACACCTCATATCAGCATAATACGGGCATCGCTTTTTCCGAGACAGCCCTTCTGCTGGTGACCACGCTGGCGGTATTCGTGCTTGTACGCGTTATGAAGCGTCCCACCTATCTGAATCTTGCCTGCTTCGGAGCGGTCTGCGCATATCTTTTCATGATACACAACCGCACCATAGGCATAGGCGCGTCAGCGGTGCTGGTGGTGATCCTCGGGGTCGTCTTCAAGAAGATAGATCTTCGTCATGCAGCGGTATTCCTCGGAGTATTCGCGTTGGGAATGTTCGCCGATCATATCCTGCACCATCAGTTTGAAAGCTACCTGTGGGTGTCGGGAAAGGCAGGCGGCGGCAACGATTCGGGAGGCGTGATCTCCAAGGTAAAGACGTCGCTGTCCACTGCGGCGGGACTTAAGAAGCTGATGTCCCTGATGGCCTCGCAGGCGTTTTCGGCCTTTGCGGCGACCTTCTGCATCGCTCTGTTTGCGGTATGGGGAATGTTCAGAATGATCATCGCTAATTTTGCGGAATGTCTCACGGCATTCAGAAAGAAGAAAAAGCGCCAGTTCAGCAGACTTGCCGATGAGAAGAGCTTTGTGTTCATGTTCATATTATGCGCCTTTATCTCCACATGGATAATAAGCAGTATGTTCATGACCGACTTCCAACGCATAGACCATATAATCTATAACCGCTACTACGATATAACGGTAGGACTTCTGATAATGACGGGTATCTGCTTTATGTCCGAGGCAGACAGAAAGGATCTTATTTTCATACTTGCCATGCCTCTGATAATGTTTACGGGAGCCTGCCGCGCCATGATACTTCTGAACGGAGTTACCCTCCATGTGTTCAGCAGGGTATGCTGTCCGGGAATTAGCTGGTATTATGACGAGTTCGACCTGAATTTCTATGCATATGCAATGGTGGCGGTATCCGTATTCTGCATCGCCCTGATACTTATGCTGTGCCTGAAGCGGAAGAAGGCGGGCTTTCTTCTTGTGTCTGTCGTAACGGCTCTGATCTTTACGTATTTCACTCCTTCCGCAAGAGTGGATATTTTCAATAATCAGCGTGCGTACAAGGGAGACCGCGAGATGCTCCGCCGCATATGGAAGACGGAGGACGCCGAATTCTACGTTTCGCCGGAAACGGGAGCCTTCATATCCTTCGTGCAGTATATGCTGCCCGACAAAAAGGTGAGCTTTGCGTATGAGCCCGATGAGCTCGGCGACAACGCCTACATCATAGCGGACAAAAAGGAGATCGTGAATATGCGCGGTTATGAGGTCGCGGACTCCTCCGACAGGCATATCGTCTACAGGAACGTACCCAAGGACGACAGCAGCGAGGTGAATATACCTCTTTCGTATATGAATCTGTTCAACTCAGACTGTTATATAGCAGGCGAGGACGTCATACAGAGCGACCCGGCCAACAATTATCTGTGCTACGGTCCCTATCTTGATATTGAGGAGGGAGAATACACCTTTTCGCTGGATATGGATATAGACGGCTCCTCGGCAGAGCCCGTGGGCTATGTTGAGGTAAAGAGCGATTCGGAGGGCAGTGTTTTCGACCGCGCCGAGATAACCGCAGACAGTATAGACGGCAGCGGAAAGGCTGAGATAGAGCTGAAAGCGGATATTGATGAGGCCGTGTCCGATCTTGAGATAGTAGTATATCTCTACTCGCCCGATTCGGTCAGTGCGCAGCTCAATTCCATAAAAGTAAATACGGAGGAAGACTAAATGAAGCTTATAATACAGATACCGTGCTATAACGAGGAAAAGACGCTGGAGCTGGCCTATAACGACCTGCCGAGGCATATAGACGGCATCGACTCCATAGAGTATCTCATAATAAACGACGGAAGTCAGGACAATACCGTACAGCGTGCAAGGGAGCTGGGCTTCCACCACATAGTTTCCTTCAAGCGCAACAAGGGACTTGCCAAGGGCTTTATGGCGGGCATAGACGCCTGCCTGCACTTAGGCGCCGATATAATCGTGAATACCGACGCCGACAATCAGTACTGCGGCGCGGACATAGAGAAGATAGTCCGTCCCATACTGGACGAAAAGGCGGATATAGTCATAGGCGAGAGACCAATAGACAAAACGGAGCACTTCTCATGGAAAAAGAAGAAGTTTCAGCACATAGGCAGCTGGGTGGTGCGCGTGGCCTCCGATACGGACATACCCGACGCTCCCAGCGGCTTCAGAGCCTATTCCCGTGACGCAGCCCTGAGGCTCAACGTCGTGAACGAATACACCTACACTCTTGAAACGATAATACAGGCGGGCAACAACAAAACAGCCATGACCTCGGTACCTATAAGAACTAACCCCGAGACCAGACCCTCACGTCTGTTTTCAAGTATGTGGCGCTACATGAAGCGCTCCTCCACTGTCATCACCCGTTCCTTCGTCATGTACAAGCCCCTGAAGTTCTTTATGACCATAGGCGCCGTGCTGCTCCTTTTCGGAGCGGTCCTCGGCATACGCTTCCTCATATTCCTTGCCACCGGGGACGGCGACGGACACGTACAGTCCCTTATACTTACGGCAATACTCGTAATGATGGGCTTCCAGACCATGACCATAGGACTTCTCGGAGACACTATCTCCGCCAACAGGAAGCTCCTTGAGGATGTGCAGTACAGAGTGAGGAAAATGGAATGCGGAAAGAGCGACGAGGAGCTCCGTTCCGAAGAAAAGGCGGAAAAGAAATGAGCGAAAAGAAGAAAAGGAAAAGGGTAGTGATGATAGGTCCCGTCTACCCCTACAAGGGCGGCATCGCCTATAATTGTGCAACTATGATAAACAGTCTGAAAAAGCGCTTCAATGTAAAGACCGTGTCCTATAAGATGCAGTATCCGAAGATACTCTTTCATCAGGAGCAGAAGGACTACAGCAACAGCCTCTTCAGGATTGACGACGCGCAGTTCCTTATCAATACCGCAAATCCGCTGAACTGGATAACTACAGCGCGTAAAATAAAGAAAATGCGTCCCGATTTCATAGTCATACACTGGTGGCATCCCTATTTTGCGCCCTGCTACGGAAGTCTTTCCTTTATGCTGAGGAAGATACCCCGCATATTCATCTGCCACAATGTATTTCCCCACGAGCATTTCCCCATGCAGCGCTTTCTTGCGAAGCTTGCGCTGAAGCGGGGCTCCGCATATATCACTCACTCGGCCTCTGACGCCGAGGATCTGAAGCTCATAAAGAAGGACCCCATATTTGAAGCTGCGGACCTTCCCGTGCACAACCAGTACAACCTCCGCCACCTCAGCATGGAGGAAGGCAGGAAGGAAGCGGGTATAGCCCCGGAGAAGAAGGTGCTTCTTTTCTTCGGCTTTGTCCGCGAGTACAAGGGGCTCCGCCATATAATCAATGCCATGCCCGAGCTGGTGAAGTACGACAGCAATATCGAGCTGTGGGTAGTGGGCGAGTTCCGCGACGACAAGGAGAGCTACACAGAGCTCATCAGAAAGGGCGGCGCGGGAGACAATATAAAGATAGTTGACGGGTACATACCCGACAGCGAGATAGAGAAATATTTCGCTTCCTGTGACATAGTGGTGCTTCCCTACGAATCGGCTACCCAGAGCGGTATCGTGCAGATGGCGTACGGCTTTGACAAGCCTGTTATAGTCACGGATGTGGGCGGCATACCCGAGGTAGTGGCAGAGGGAAAGACAGGCTATATAGTACCGCCTAAGGATCCCCATGCTCTTGCGGAGGCTGTCAGGAGGTTCTACAGCGAGGGCAGGGCGGCCGAGATGACGAAGTACGTCCATGCCGAAGCAGACAGGCGTTCATGGGACAGAATGGTGGACACCATAGAGCGGCTTTACGAAAAGGCGAAGAGCCATGAGGGATAGGATAAACGCAAAGAAGCTGGTGAAGCTGGCAGGTCATCTTGTGGTGATACTGGCGCTGGCATTTGTGGTAAAAAAGATGACCGACATGGATATAAAGCTGTCGGATATGCGTTCGCCGCGGGTCATAGCAGCCTTTGCGGTGAGCTTTACCGTACAGACCGCGCAGATAATCATAGCCTGCTGGTCGTGGCTGATGCTCAGCCGTCTGCTTTCGGGACGGAAGATACCCTATTCGGCAGCCATGCCCGTATTCACCCGCTCGAATATATACAAGTATCTCCCCGGAAACGTATTCCAGTACGTCGGACGCAACCGGCTTGCCGCGGACATGGGGATAAGCCATGTGGACGTGGCCTGCGCCACGGTGCTGGACGTGTTCTTCTGCGTATTCTGGACGGGGACCGTATCCGTGCTGCTTCTGGGGAGCAGACTTCCCGAGCTCATGGAAAAGTACGGCAGGAACCTGCTGCTTGCAGGCGCCGCGGGAGTGCTTCTGCTGCTGGCGGCATTTGCAGTCATAAGGTTTAAATTCCGCAGCAGGGTGAAGGGATATATATCCCGCTACTCAAGGGCATTTGACAAGGCGGAACGGCCGAAGCTGTTGTTTGCGGTATTCTACTATTTTGCCCATAACATCGTATCCGCGGGAATGTATTTCACCTGCATGGCGCTCATGGTGCCGCAGGCAGGGATTAGGGAGCAGCTTGCGCTCACGGGAGCTTTTCTCTTTGCGTGGATAATCGGCTTTGTAACTCCGGGAGCTCCCGGCGGTATCGGTATCCGCGAGGGAGTAATGCTTTTTGTATGCGGAGACCGGTTTGCGGACAGGATAGTGCTGTTCGTGCTGGTAATGCGTATAGCCTCGGTATTTGCCGACGTAGCGGCATTCCTTATCGGCAGACTTTACGGCAGGGCAAAGAGCCGTTAGCTAATTGTAGGGAACGCCGCTTCGGCGTTCCTTTTTATGTACGCATTTGTGTGTACAAAAAAAGCAGCCCATTCGGGCTGCTTTTTGTAGTTTTACGGCATTTTTTCGTTTAACTCGTCCAGCAGGTCAAGCGTCCTGAACACTTTGTCGCAATTTGTACACTTCCAGTCGCAGTCGCTCTTTTTTGCCTTTTTATGGAGCAGTTCAAGAGCATTGCCGCATATGGGGCAGGGAGCGCCCTTGTTGTCCCACAGCTTTTTCAGAAAGGCGAGGACTTCGCTCCGGGAGTGCATATCAAGTTCTTTTAGTGTTATCTTTTCCATGCTATTATCCTCATAAATCGGAAGAAATTGCGGATTTTAGGGTATATTGATTGATGCGGTAATGGCGGGCTGTCGAGGACGCCAGCCCCTACAGGCTAACGGCTCAAGCACCGTAGACCTTTGAAGCTATATCCACGGTCTGTTTAGCGTCCTTGGCGTAGAAATCCGCGTGTATCTGCTCCGCATATGAAGCTGTGAGAACAGCTCCGCCCACAACGGTCTTGCACTCGGGGTACTTCTCGTTGAGCTGTCTGATAGTTTCAGCCATAGCGCCGAGGGTGGTTGTCATCAGTGCGGAAAGTCCCACAAGGCTCACCTTGTTTTCGATAGCGGCATTGACTATAGTCTCAGGCGGTACGTCCTTGCCGAGGTCTATGACCGTGAAGCCGTAGCTGTCAAGGAGCACCTTGACGATATTCTTGCCGATATCGTGGATATCTCCGTGCACCGTGGCAAGGACCACCTTGCCCTTGGATACGCTCTCGCTGTTTGCGGCGGAGAGCCTTGTCTTTATGACCTCGAAGCAGGCCTGAGCCGCTTCCGCGGTGAGTATGAGCTGGGGCAGGAATATCTTTCCCTTTTCAAATCTTGCTCCGGCGTTGTCCAGAGCGGGTATGAGATAGCCGTTGATTATTTCCATAGGGTCAACGGTGTACATAAGCTCCTCCGCAGCCTTTACAGCCTGATTTTTCAGACCGTTCTCCACCGCGTACATTATATCGGGAGCTCCCTTGTCCTGAGCAGGAGCGGGAGCCTTGGGAGCGCTGTCGTCCTGAGCGTAAATGCTTATGAAATCCGCGGAGTTGCGGTCGATACCCGCAAGGAGCCTGTAGGCTCTTACGGCACCGATGATAGAGTCGATATTGGGGTTTATGATAGGCAGGTCGAGTCCGCTGTGGAGGGCCATTGTGAGGAAGGTACGGGTTATGAGCTCTCGGTTGGGGAGACCGAAGGAGATATTGGATACGCCGAGGACAGTTCTCAGTCCCAGCTCGGTCTTTACTCTGTGGAGAGCGTTGAGGGTCTCCATTACTCCGTCCTGCTCGGCGGAAGCCGTCAGGGTAAGGCAGTCGATGAAGACATCCTCCCTTGGTATGCCGTACTCCATAGCTCTGCGGAGTATCTTTTCGGCGATAGCGAAACGTCCGTCGGCAGTCTTGGGTATACCGCCCTTGTCGAGGGCAAGTCCCACCACGGAGGCGCCGTATTTCTTTACTATGGGGAGTATGGTGTCGAGGGAGTCGTCCTCTCCGTTCACGGAGTTGACGATAGGCTTGCCGTTGTAAATTCTCAGACCCGCTTCCAGCACCTCGGGGATAGTTGAGTCAAGCTGCAAGGGCGTATCGCATACGCTCTGTATGGCCTTTACGGCGGTCACCATCATTTCCTTTTCGTCGATACCTGGGAGTCCCACGTTTACGTCGAGGATCTCTGCTCCCGCGTGTATCTGCTCCACCGCCTGACCGAGGATATAGTCCACATCATGGGCGAGGAGAGCCTCCTTGAAGCGCTTTTTGCCTGTTGGGTTGATACGCTCGCCGATAACGCGGGGCTGATTTATATTGACGCAGTTCACTGCTGAACAGGCAATGCTTGCGCGTACCGTCTTTCTTGTCTGCCTTTCCATGCCCGAAAGAGCTTCTATCATTGTGGAGATATGCTGAGGAGTAGTTCCGCAGCAGCCTCCGAACACGGTAACGCCCGCCTTTGCCAGCTTCACGGCGCTTTCCGCGAAATCCTGAGGACCTACACTGTATTCGTTGGTCACGGGGTCGGGCAGGCCCGCATTGGGCTTTGCAATGACCGGGAGTGTCGTAAGAGCGCATATCCTGTCGAGGACGGGGAAGAGCTCCTCGGGGCCGAGAGAGCAGTTCACGCCGATAGCGTCGGCGCCCAGACCCTCCAGCACAGCCACCATGCACTCGGGGGATACGCCCGTAAAGGTTCGCATATTCTCCTCAAAGGTCATAGTTACGAGTACCGGTTTGTCGGAGTTCTCCCTTGCGGCCAGCAGAGCCGCCTTGACCTCATAGAGGTCGGTCATGGTCTCGATGACTATGACGTCGGCGTCTTTTCCTGCCAGGACGAGCTCCCTGTATACCTCGTAGGCCTCCTCGAATTTAAGAGTGCCCGCAGGCTCGAGAAGCTGACCTATGGGACCCATGTCGAGAGCAACGAGAGCCTTTCCCGCAGCGGCTTTTCTTGCGTTCTCAACGCCTGCGGAGACAATCTCCTCCACGGTATGGCCGCTGTTTGCCAGCTTGAAGCGGTTTGCGCCGAAGGTATTTGAGTATATGATGTCAGCGCCGCTTTCAACGTACAGGCGGTGTATGCGCATTATGGCCCCGGGGTCGGTAATGTTGAGGAGCTCGGGGATATGCTCTGTCTTTATGCCGTGAGCCTGCAGCATGGTACCCATGCCGCCGTCGAGGAACACGAAGCTTTTGTTTTCAAGCAGGGAACAGAATTCTCGGGACATATTTATCTCCTTTTCATTCGGACTTGAACGTGCCTATGCACCTGAAAGTATCGAGGTTCTCCTCGAGGTCGCGGAGAACGGCCTTTACGCCGGGGTCGGAGAGCCTTCCGCTGAAATCCAGGAAGAACATCACATCGAAGCTGCCGTCGCGTATGGGGCGGCTCTCTATCCTGAGGAGGTTCATGCCGTTTACGTAGAATTTGGTCAGCAGTCTGTAAAGACTGCCCTCCTTATGGGGGATAGCCAGCATAACGGATACGGAATCCGACTCTTCCGCCACCTGTAAATCCCTGGATATGATAATGAACTGAGTGCGGTTTATGGTGCAGTCCGCTATGTCTCTTGCCAGTATCTCCAGCCCGAGCCTTTCCGCGCAGTCCACCGAGCATATGGCTGCAATGGGCTCGCTGCTTTTCAGCACCTTTTCCGCGGCCGTTGCGGTGTTGCTGTATTCAGCCTTTTTCAGCCTTGTCCTGCTGAGGAACACCTCGCACTGGGACAGAGCCTGCCTGTGGGAGTAGACGCAGGATATATCCTCTATTTTCGTGCCTTTTTTCACGGCAAGGCAGTGATTTATCTCAAGAGTCACCATTTTCACGATGTAGAAGGGGTATTTTGCCATAAGGTCGTAGGTGCTGTCCACCGAGCCCGCGGTGGAATTCTGCACGGGGAGCACGCCGTAGTCGATCTCGCCGTCCTGCACAGCCCTGAACACGCCCTCAAATGAGGGATAGAAGTCGAACTGCCTGTCGCCGAAGACAGTTCTTGCGGCGGCCTCGGAATTAGCTCCCGAGGTACCCTGACAGCCCACCCTTGCAGCTCCGCGGAAGTCGGGAACGGTATAGCTGTAGTCCTCCGAGCCTGCGAGGATAGCGCGGTTCTGGAGGATCTTGCTTATGTCCATGATGGTGGTGAAAAGGGCGGCAGTGCCGTTTTCCAGGTCCCTGTCGCCTGTGAGCACCTTTATGCGGTCAATGATCTGCTGCTCGCGGCCGCCCTGAAAGACGGGCATTTCGTGCTGCTTCTTGAAATCCGCAACCTTCCTGCAAAGCTCCATACGCTTCATGAAAAGCGAGAGGATCTCCCCGTCTATGCCGTCAATGCCGTCGCGAAGCTGTTTAAGATCCATAAAAATACCTCCGTTTTTAGCCGTGAGCCTTCAGCCTCCGGCCGTCATTTCCTTAAGTCTGACAGCTGATGGCTGAGGGCTCATTGATATACCTCACATATTATAGCATTTATTTTTGTAGAAATCAACAATAAAGATGTAAATATATTGCAATGGACCCTTGATATGTGTTATAATAATACAGAATATAGTGAGGAACTATATCCGTGTGAACTTTTTAACAAACCGGCGGGTAAGAAACAGTGAAAAAAGTCAGGATCTTAGGAATAGACCCCGGTTACGCCATCGTCGGATTCGGCGTGCTGGACTACGACGGAGTGAGGTTCACTCCCGTGGAATACGGCGCGGTGCTCACCGAGGCGGGGATGCCCTTCCCCGAGAGATTAAGGGCGATACACGAAGATGTGGAATTTATATTCAGCAAGTTTTCCCCGGACTGTATGGCCATAGAGAGGCTGTACTTCACCACCAACCAGAAGACTGCCATAGACGTTGCGCAGGCAAGGGGCATAACGGTGCTCTCGGCGGCAAAACGGAGCATACCAGTGTCGGAGTATACTCCGCTTCAGGTAAAGCAGTCGGTGGTGGGCTACGGAAAGGCGGAAAAGCGGCAGGTCATGGAGATGACGAAGCAGATACTGGGACTGGCTCAGATCCCGAAGCCCGACGACGCTGCTGACGCTCTCGCCATAGCGATCTGTCACGGACACAGCACAAGATTTGATTTCAGATAAAGGAACGAAGAACAATGATATACAGCTTGAAAGGCAGGCTCACGGTAAAGGAGCTGGGCTTCGCGGTCATAGAGTGCGGCGGAGTCGGCTACGGGTGCAGGACCTCTTACAATACCGTTGCTCAGCTGGGCGAGGTGGGCAGCGACGCTGCGCTCTACACCTACCTGTACGTAAGGGAGGACGTGGTAGAGCTCTTCGGCTTTGCCACACTTCAGGAGCTGAGCTGCTTCAAACTCCTTATCTCCGTATCGGGAGTGGGACCGAAGGCGGCGACGGCAATACTGTCGGACGTATCCCCTGAGAAGTTTGCGCTTCTTGTGGCTTCGGGGGACAGCAAGGCCTTCACCAGGACCAAGGGCATAGGAGCGAAGACAGCCCAGAGGATAGTACTTGAGCTCAAGGACAAGATCACCTCCGAATCCATAAGCGGCAGCATCAGCGGAGACGCGGCGGAGTTCGGCGGCATACCCGCGGAAAACACCTCCTCCTCGGTGTCGGAGGCGCTGGAGGCGCTTATGGTGCTGGGCTATACACAGGGCGAAACGGCTCCCATACTTAAAAAGCTTGATCCGTCCATGAGCACACAGGAGCTCATAAAAGAGACACTGCGATTAATGGCGGCTAAAAATATGCGCTAAAAAATACAGACAAGGATGGTTATTGAATATGATGAATCTCGACGAGCTGCTGAAGGCAGCGATCAAAGACCCCTCAAAGCGTTCCTTGTTCCTGCAGACGCTCATCAAGAGCGACGTCTATGTCATCTGCAAGAACCCTGTAAAGCAGGAGCGCAGCAGAGCGGAAGGCGGTATTCAGCTTGAGCTGATAACCACTCAGAACCCTGACGGCGATATTTTCATCCCGTTTTTCACCAGCTACCGTGCGCTCCAGCAGTTTGCGAAGCGCTATGTTGACTGCTACAAGATCAACTGTCTGAGACTTTTCGATCTCATACAGTCGGTATCGGCAGTTCTCAACCCCAATTCCTACGGCAAGGAGTTCTCCTCACAGGAGATCAAGAGCATACTGCTCATAGCAAGGAACCTCAAGATAAAGGCCATCTCCTACAACGAAGCGGACATCATAAGCTACCGCCCCGTTGAGCATGAGATAGGCCATATCGTAAAGGCGGCCAGCAAGTTCCTGTCAAAGCAGCCCAACGTTGACCGGGCATTTATCGTAGAGATGATAAAGGGCTGCGAAAAGCCCCAGATACTTATCGTCCTCGACATGATGGGCAGCACCAGGAAGCTCTTCGTTCCCCTTTCAAAGTATCTTTCAAAGATCGTAAAGGCCAACGAGCATCTGTGCTTCATCAGCTACGAGCAGGATATGGGCAAGAAGGCTGCGGAGAACGTAGAGCCCTTCTATGTCCGCAAGAAGAGATTTTTCGAGAAATAATACAGAGGTGTTCATTTGATACAGACAGAGGAAATGGAGTTCGCTCCGAGGATAATAAGTCCCGAGAATACCGCCGAGGACAGCGATGCGGAGCTCAGTCTCCGCCCTCAGACCCTACATGAGTATATCGGACAGGACAAGGTGAAGGAAAACCTCGCCATATATATCGAGGCTGCAAAGCGGAGAAGCGAACCTCTCGACCATGTACTGCTGTACGGCCCTCCGGGATTGGGAAAGACCACTCTTTCCTCCATCATTGCCCACGAGCTGGGGGTCAATCTCCGCGTGACCACGGGTCCCGCCATAGAGAAGCCCGGCGACCTTGTGTCGCTGCTGACCAGCCTTTCGGACAACGATGTGCTTTTCATAGACGAGATACACAGACTGTCTCGTGCGGTGGAGGAGATACTCTACCCTGCGCTGGAGGACAGGGTCATAGACATCATAATCGGCAAGGGTCCCGCTGCCCGTTCCATACGCATGGACCTGAGACCGTTTACGCTCATAGGCGCGACCACGAGAGCGGGACAGCTCTCGGCGCCCCTCCGCGACCGCTTCGGCGTTATACAGCGCCTCGAGCTTTACACGAAGGAGCAGCTCACGGATATAGTGAGAAGGAGCTCCATGATACTGGGCATACCCTGTACTGCGGACGGAGCCGCAGAGATAGCGGGCAGGGCGAGAGGCACGCCGCGAATAGCCAACCGCCTCCTCAAGCGCGTCCGCGACTTTGCCGACGTTATGGGCGACGGACAGATAACAAAGGAGATAGCCTCCATAGCCCTGAGCCGACTTGACATCGACAGACTGGGTCTTGACGGCCTTGACAGGCGTATGCTGGAAATGATAATAAAGGGCTACGGCGGCGGTCCCGTGGGACTTGAAACGCTGGCTTCGGCAATAAACGAGGAGAGCGTCACCCTCGAGGACATATGCGAGCCCTTCCTTATGCAGCTGGGCTTTCTTGGAAGAACGCCCAGGGGCAGAGTTGCCACAAGGCTTGCCTACGAGCATCTGGGCATAGCGGTCCCCGAGCGTACAGCAGAGCCCGAAGACGGACAGATGACCTTCTGACAGTTCTCTCCTCGGGAGAGACGAGGATAAGAAAATGCTGATAAAAGGTTCAAGGAGATACAATCTCAGACATAACAGTGAATGTGCTGAGCAGCCCGCCTTCGGCAGGATGATAAACGGACAGGGACTGGGAGCAGTTTCCCACCTGCGTTACGGCATCTGTCATATGAGCTTCAACGGCTGCGAGGTAATAGCGGTTCACAATGCATTAATATATCTCGGTAAGCCGCAGGCGCTGAAGGACATTTCCTTCTATATGGAGCGCTTCCGCGTGCTTATGGGTCTTTTCGGCTGCAACGCGTACAGGCTCGGACGCGCTCTCGAGCACTACGGTGCAGCTTTTGAGCGTTCAAGGGACGCAGAGGGCGCAAAGGCCTTCATAATCACCTTCTGGACGAAGCGCCCATTTCTTTCGTCGATACATACCGTATTCTGCGTGAGGACGCACAGCGGCATCAAGGTGTACAACCGTTACAACAACGTCCCGAATATGTACATATGCAGGGACGTGGAGGAGATAGCGGGAAAGCGCCGTCCCATAGCGGTATACAAGTTAAAATAAAAGCTGAGAGTTTAGAGTTTAGAGTTGAGAATTAAAGTTTTTGTCTTCAAGCTTGATTTTCAGCTATATTAAGGAGATTATTATTAAATGGCAAAATTGTTCGGGACCGACGGTCCGAGAGGCATCGCCGTCACCGATCTCACCTGCGAGCTGGCAATGCAGACAGGAAGAGCTGCTGCGCTGGTTCTGGGGAAGAAGGACGGCGGAAAAACAAAAATACTCATCGGCATGGACACGAGACTTTCCTCGGACGCGCTGGAAGCGGCGGTATGTGCGGGGATATGCTCTGTGGGAGCCGACGCGGAGCTTCTCGGAGTAGTTCCCACCCCCGCCGTGGCTTATCTGACAGGCGCTCACGGCGCCGACGGAGGCATAATGATCTCGGGGAGCCATGCAAGCGTAGAATTCAACGGCATAAAGATATTCTCCTCCGACGGCTGCAAGCTCAGGGAGGAGGACGAGGAGGAGATCGAGCGGCTCGTGCTACCAGCTCCCGGAGAAATGAAGCCCTGTTCCCATGAGAACGTGGGAAGGATACTGCACTGCGCAAGCGCCGCAGACGAATACATAGAGCATATAAAGGAAGTTACGTCAGCCGGCCTCAGCGGACTCAGAGTCGCACTGGACTGTGCCAACGGCTGTGCGGCATATACTGCCGGGAAGCTGTTCACCGCCCTGGGAGCGGAGGTGCTCGTCATCGCCGACAAGCCCGACGGCACCAACATCAACAAGGATTGCGGCAGCACCCACGTACATCAGCTGATGGCGTTCGTTGCCGAAAACGGGTGCGACTGCGGAATCGCCTTTGACGGCGACGCCGACAGGTGCATAGCCGTTGACGAGAACGGCGCCATGATAGACGGAGACAGGCTCCTTGCCATATTTGCCCGCAGCATGAAGGAGCAGGGAAAGCTTGACAAGGATACGGCTGTTATCACTGCCGTCAGCGGTCTCGGACTGCGTAAATACGCTGCGGAAAACGGCATAAGGCTGGTCAGCTCGGGCGCCGGGAAGCGCTATGTGCTGGAGCGTATGCTGGAGGGCGGCTATAAGCTGGGCGGAGAGCCCAACGGCCATATAATCTTCCTTGACGAGGGCAGAACAGGCGACGGACAGCTTGCGGGAGCGAGGCTCCTTGAGATAATGAAGCGGAGCGGCAGAAAGCTCAGCGAGCTGGCGGGAGATATGCCCGCCTATCCTCAGGTAAAGCTCAATGTCAGGATACACCCTCACTACAAGGAGCTCTGGAAGAACGAGAAGTCCATTACGGAGCTCATAGAAAAGTATGAGGAGGAGCTTGGCAGCGAGGGCAGGATACTTGTCCGCGAGAGCGGTACAGAGCCCATAGTCCGCATAACCGCCGAGGGCGGCGACTTCGGACGGATAAACGATATGGCAGTCGGCATAGCGCAGCGGATCAAGGATATATGCGCATTTGAGATATGAACCGTTAAGGACTGCCTTTGGGAATAAAACTAAGGAGCATTTGATTTGAGAACGGCAAACAACTGGAAGGATTACAGTATAATAGATACCTCGGACGCGAAAAGCTGGAGACCTGGGGCGGCGTGAGCCTTGTAAGGCCGGATCCCCAGATAATATGGAAGACCGAGCGCACCGATCCCCTGTGGAAAAGCGCGGACGGCCACTATCACCGTTCCAGTCAGGGCGGCGGCAAGTGGGAGTTCCGCAGGAGGCTGCCCGAGTCATGGAACATAAGCTACGGCGACCTTACCTTCAATATCCGTCCCACGGGCTTCAAGCATACGGGACTTTTCCCCGAGCAGGCCGTGAACTGGGACTTCATGGCGGACAAGATAAGGAACGCGGGCCGTGAGATAAGCGTGCTGAACCTCTTCGCCTATACCGGCGGAGCCACCCTTGCCTGTGCGGCGGCGGGAGCCTCCGTGTGCCACGTTGACGCCTCGAAGGGCATGGTGCAGTGGGCGAGGGACAACGCGGCGGCATCGGGGCTTACCGAAAAGCCCATACGCTGGATAGTGGACGACTGCGAAAAGTTCATTGCCAGGGAGATACGCCGCGGACGGAAGTACGACGCGGTTATAATGGATCCTCCCAGCTACGGAAGAGGTCCGGGCGGCGAGGTCTGGAAGCTTGAAAATTGCGTGTACGATCTTGTGAAGCTCTGTTCGGGAGTTCTTTCCGACGAGCCGCTGTTCTTCCTGATAAACAGCTACACCACGGGACTTTCCCCATCGGTAATGGGATATATCCTCGGAAGCGTCTTCATTGACAAATTCGGCGGCAGAGTGAGCTTTGACGAGATAGGACTTCCCGTAAAGTCCACGGGAATGACTCTTCCCTGCGGTTCCACCGCCATCTGGCAAGCTGAGCCAGCTTGACCGCTTCCACGTTGACGCTCGTAAACTCGCTTACTGTTATAAAAAACGATGATCTTACATCTCTTACAGCACTTAATGATATGTAGGGGCGAACAGTGTTCGCCCGAGAGTAACGATGTAATTTTAAATGACCAACTGTAGGGGAGCCCGCCATCGGGCTCCCGAGAATGATGAAATGATATTATGTATCAATTGTAGGGACGAATATTGGGCGTCCGAAACAATGTTTTTATGATATAGGAGAACAAAAATGGGAAAAGAAGAAAGATTTGTAAGGATATACAGTCAGAGAACCGCATTAAGATCGCCCGAAATACTTGTTGATACTGTAACAGGGGTAAATTATATGTATCACGCATGGACAAATACAGGCGGTCTTACGGTAATGCTTGACAAGGACGGCAAACCTGTGGTCTCGTCCCCTGACGAGATAAAAGCATTGAAGAAATAAAGGAAAATATGGAAAATATAATCGAAATAAAAGGTCTGCACTTTGCCTATGACGCCGACGACGGGGAAAAGAAGCCCGTGGAGGTGCTCAGGGGCATAGACCTTGACATAAAGAAGGGGGAGTTCGTAGCGGTGCTTGGGCACAACGGCTGCGGAAAATCCACCCTTGCAAAGCATCTGAACGCCATACTGCTCCCTACCGAGGGTACGGTAACGGTGGACGGCATAGACACAAAGGACGAGGACAGACTTTTCGAGCTCCGTCAGCGTGCGGGAATGGTGTTCCAGAACCCCGACAATCAGATAGTTTCCTCCATAGTAGAGGAGGACGTGGCATTTGCCCTTGAAAACCTCGGCGTACCCTATGAGGAGATGCGCAGGAGAGTTGACGAGAGCCTGAAAGCCGTGGGTATGTACGATTACAGGCTCCACTCGCCCAGCCAGCTCTCTGGCGGACAGAAGCAGAGAGTGGCTATCGCAGGCATAATCGCCATGCAGCCGAAGTGCATAATACTCGACGAGCCAACAGCCATGCTTGACCCGCAGGGGCGCAAGGAGGTACTTGCCACCATACACCGCATGAACCGCGAGCAGGGCATAACCATAGTCCTCATAACCCATTATATGGACGAGGCTGCGGACTGCGACCGCGTGGTGGTCATGGACAAGGGCAGGATAGTCCTTGACAACGTTCCCGAGAAGGTCTTCTCACAGGTGGAGAAGCTCAAGGCTATCGGACTTGACGTACCTCAGGTTACAGAGCTGGCATGGGAGCTCCGCAGGGCGGGCTGCGACATATCTCACGAGATAATCTCGGAGGAGGAATGCGTTGCGGCAATAGAAAGGCTGTTCGGCGGCTGAGGGTTCACACGGGAAGGTGCAGGCAGCATCGTTTTTGCCGCCGGCTGTTAACAGATAAAGAAAAGGAGAATAGAATTGGCTATCCTTGAAACACAGGAGCTCACATACACCTACAGCGTGGGAACTCCCTTTGAAAAGACTGCTGTGGATCATGTGAGCCTGAAAATAGAAGAGGGCGAGATGATAGGAGTCATGGGGCACACAGGCTCCGGCAAATCCACCCTCATCCAGCACTTCAACGGACTGCTCAGGCCCACCTCGGGCAAGGTGCTCCTTGACGGAAAGGATATATGGGAGAATAAGGAAAAGATACGGGACGTCCGCTTCAGGGTGGGACTTGTGTTCCAGTATCCCGAGTATCAGATATTCGAGGAGACCGTCTACAGGGACATCGCCTTCGGCCCTAAGAATATGGGACTGGACGAGGCGGAGATAAAGCGCCGCGTATATGAGACCGCCCATGACATAGGCCTTTCGGAGGAGCTGCTGGAGCGCTCTCCCTTCGAGCTCTCAGGCGGACAGAAGCGCCGCGTGGCTATCGCGGGCGTAATGGCCATGGAGCCGAGAGTGCTCATACTTGACGAGCCTACCGCGGGACTGGATCCTGCGGGCAGGGACAAGATACTCGATCACATCAGGCACTATCACGAGCGCACAAAGAATACTATCCTCATCGTTTCCCACAGCATGGAGGACATAGCCTCCTTTGCGGACAAGATACTGGTAATGAGCAGGGCTAAGCTCTTCTGCTATGACGAAACGGTAAAGGTTTTCGCAAGAGCCGACGAGATCTCGCAGATAGGTCTTGACGTACCCCAGATAACAAAGGTGTTCGGAGAGCTCAGACGCAGAGGGCTGGACTTCGGCAAGGAGGTCTTTACGGTGGGCTATGCCCGGGACCTGCTGCTGCGGCAGCTTGCTGAAAGGGAGGTACGCTGATGCTGAGAGACATCACAATCGGACAGTACTTCCCGGGAGACAGCATAATCCACAGGCTGGATCCCCGCTTCAAGATAGTAATGACCATACTCTATATAGTCATGCTGTTCACGGGCGACAACTATATATGCCTCGGCGTGGGCGCCGTATATACCTTCGGAGCCATACTGCTCTCGCGCATACCTCTGAAAATGTTCCTGAGGAGCGTGAAGCCCCTGCTGCCCTTCCTTATCATAACAGCCGCCATAAACCTGATGTTCATGAATTCGGGGGACGTGCTGTGGCAGTGGAAATTCATAAAGATAACCGACGGCGGTCTGAATACCAGCGTATTCATGGTCATAAGGATAGTTCTCCTCATCATGGGAAGCTCCCTGCTGACCTATACCACCTCGCCCATAACCCTTACCGACGCTATCGAGCGGCTGCTCTCGCCGCTGAGAAAGATAAAATTCCCCGTACACGAGCTGGCGATGATGATGTCGATAGCACTCAGATTCATCCCCACTCTCATCGAGGAAACGGACAAGATAATGTCCGCACAGAAGGCCCGCGGAGCTGAAATAGATACAGGCAGCTTCACGACGAGAGCAAAGAACCTCATATCCATACTGGTGCCGCTGTTCATCTCCGCCTTCAGACGGGCAGACGAGCTGGCGACTGCTATGGAGTGTCGCTGCTATCACGGCGGCGAGGGCAGAACAAGACTCAGACAGCTCAGATCCGCTCCGAGAGATTATACAGCTCTTGCGGTAACGGTGCTTTTCCTCGCAGCCGTTATCGTGCTTGGCAGGCTTTTCTGAGAAAAACAAAAGAGAGGGAATAAATGGAAAAAGAAGAAAAGCGAGCCGCCGCCCATACAAGGAGCGAGCGGTTCAGAAAAGGAAAATTCTATGGGATACTTTATGAGAAGGGAGTACTTTACTTCCTGCTCTCATTCCTGATCCCCTTTGCAATAATGGTATATGCCTTCGGCTATTACGGGATACACCCCTTCGGCGACAGGCAGATACTCGTTGTGGATCTCTGGCATCAGTACTATCCCTTTTTCAGGGTAGTCCGCGAAAAGCTGATGAACGGAGGCTCCTTCCTGTATTCATGGGAGAACGGCATGGGAACCAATTTCCTGTCGCTCATATCCTACTATGCGGCAAGTCCCCTGAACTGGCTGTCCGTATTCTTCAGGGACGGCTATGAGAGGGACGCCCTGACCTTCATACTTGCAGCGAAGATAGGCTTCGCGGGAGCTTTCTTCAGCACCTTCCTGCGCTATACCTACGGCAGAAAGGACTTCTCCCTGTGTATGTTCTCGGTGATGTATGCCCTGAGCAGCTATACTCTCGGCTATTACTGGAACGTCATGTGGTTCGACACAGTGGCGCTTTTCCCGCTGGTAATGATGGGTATAGTCATGCTGTGCCGTGAGGGAAAGTGGAAGCTCTTCACGATAACTCTCATGCTTTCGCTGGTAGCCAATTACTATGTGGGATATTTCACCTGCATATTCTCGGTATTCATGTTTGCTTCGGCGAGCATACTGGAATGCAGAGGCATAAAGGACTGGTTCAGGAAGCTTTTCCTGATGATGAGATCCGCCGTTCTCGGCGTAGGCCTCGGCGCGTTCATGCTGCTGCCCGCGTACTTCGGGCTCCAGCTCACCTACAGCGCCAACAACACCATGCCGGAAAATGTGATATTCTACGAGAAGTGGACGGACATATTCGCAAATATGCTCTCCTACAATCCGCCTACCAAGGTGGACGGACTTCCCAATTTCGCCTGCGGAATGCTGGCGGTGCTCCTCTTCGGAGTATATCTCTTCTCCTTCGGCATAAAGATAAGGGAGAAGCTCTCGACGCTGCTCATGCTGGCGATAATCGCCGTGAGCTGCAATATGAATATCCTCAACTTCGTATGGCACGGCTTCCATTTCACCAATCAGATACCCTACCGCTTTGCTTTCATATTCAGCTTTGTGCTGGCGGCGGCGGCTTTCAGGGCTTATGATATAATACTGTCCAGGGGAATAAAGATATATC
Organism: Ruminococcus sp.; assembly: GCA_017519415.1. Classification (GTDB taxonomy): domain Bacteria; phylum Bacillota; class Clostridia; order Oscillospirales; family Ruminococcaceae; genus Ruminococcus. The sequence continues at coordinate 5,238 of JAFWSI010000045.1, read as the reverse complement.
AGCTGGTGCTGATGCTCCTTGCGCCTGCGGCAGTAGTTGTGCTCAACTATGTCTCCAAGGGTGACGAGTTCAAGATCACCAAGGCTCTCAAGGGCTCCGTGATAATCTCGGCAGCCTTCTGGTTCATCTTCATAGCGGTGAAGATATTCCCCTTCAAGACCGCGAGGGCACGCAACGTTCTCATGACCTTCGCCCTTTCCGCAGCGGTGTTCACCGAGTTCATCAGCAACGCCCAGACAGGCGTAAGGACAGTCGATACCACGGGCTACAGCGATTATCCCGCACAGCACGAGGAGGTAGCCGAGATTCTTGACCACATGAGAAAGAACGACAGCGACAAATTCTACCGCGCCGAAATGGCGTACACATACACCCTTAACGACAGCGCTCTGTACGGCTACTACGGCGTATCACAGTTCTCATCATCTGCCAACGTTGCCGTGACGACAATGTTCAAGCGCCTGGGACTCTATGCCTCGGAGGCGGGAAACAGGTACTACTACAGGACATCAACACCCGTAGTCAACGCTCTGCTGGGAATAAAGTACCTCATCAAGAAGAACGGCCAGCTCAATTCCGAGAAATGGGTAATGGACGAGAGCTTCAGCTCGGGCTCGGTGTATCTTTACAGGAACACCCGTCCTCTGTCTCTCGGCTTCATGATGAAGGAGAATATCCTCGAAATAGAGGATAACGGGGGAGCAAATCCCTTTGAGTATCAGAACGACCTCATACGCCGCGCTACGGGCATTGAGGACAAGCTCTTCGTTCCGCAGCCCGTCTCGCTGGTGGAATATTTCGGACTTGACGTCACCAAGAACGGCTACGGCAACTATACATTTACCAACAATTCGGACAATTCGACGGGAAGCGCCGCTTATACCTTCGACTGCACCGACGGCAGCTACCTTTACGGCTATGCCAACGGCATGGGAGGCACCTGCGATACCCTCGATATAACCTGCGACGACGAGCCCGTGGATTCGGGCAAGCTCATAGACAGCTACCCCATAGTATTCACCATGGGCAACGGTCAGGCGGGCAGCGTATCAAGAGTCCTCATTACCTCCAATCCCGATCATCAGACAGGCAACTTCAAGCTGATGATCTACGGCCTGAATACCGAGACCTTTGAAAAGGCCTACGAGGCTCTTGCCGACGAGCAGCTTCAGATAAGCAGCTTCAGCGACCGCAGGATATGCGGCACCGTGAACGCAAAGGAGGACGGAGTGCTGTTCCTGTCCATTCCCTATGAGAGCGGCTGGAAGGTGTACATTGACGGCGAAAAGGCCGAGACCTTCACCGTGCTCCAGGCCATGCTGGGAGTAAGGGTCGGCAGCGGAGAGCATAGTATAGAGATAAAATACACTCCCGAGGGCTTTGTTCTGGGAGTTACCATGTCGGCAGTATTCCTTGCACTCATGCTGCTTGTGATATACTGCGAGAGAAAGCGCAGAAAGCTGCGCAGGGCTGCCGCGGGCAGCGGGGCGGCTGAAGAAGCAGCCGCAGACGGATCTGTTCCTTATCCTTATGAAAATAAGGCCGAGATATACGACCAGTTCAGCGAGCCGAGAGTAGAGGATTATATCGGCAGAGTTGAGGAGTCGGAAAAAATACTCTATGACGGTAAGGAGTCTGAAGATGAGAAATCTGAAGGTAACGGCAGCGTACAGGGGAACTAAGTACCACGGCTTCCAGCGTCAGAGCAATGCCCTGACGGTGCAGGAGGTGCTGGAGACAAAGCTCTCAAAGGTGCTTAACGAGCCTGTTTCGGTCATCGGCTGTTCAAGGACGGATACGGGAGTACACGCCAATATGTTCTGCTTCAACGTGAAGACGACCAGCACCATAAGCTGCCTCGGCTTCTGCCGCGGAGTGAACGGCGAGCTTCCCGACGATATATCCATTCTCAGCTGTGAGGACGCTCCTCCGGATTTCCATGCGCGTTTCGACTGCAAGGGCAAGGAGTATGTCTACAAGATGCACTGCAGCGAGTCGAAGAACCCCTTTGCAGCCGATCTTATGCTGCATTACAGGAGAAAATTCGACATCGAGGCCGCAAGAAGGGCGGCAGACTATTTCGTCGGCACTCACGACTTTTCATCCTTTTGTGCCGACTGCACAAATGTTTCAACCGCCGTCAGGACTATTTATTCTTTCAGAATAGAAAAAAGTGGAGATTCTGTGATAATGCTTGTAAAAGGCAACGGATTTCTGTATAATATGATTAGGATAATGGCGGGCACACTTATCGACGTCAGTGAAAAGCGCATAGCGCCCGATGATATTCCCGCTATCCTTGCCGCAAGGGACCGCCTCAGAGCGGGAAGGACGGCAATGGCTCACGGGCTGTACCTCAACAGAGTGTTTTACAGCGAGGAGGAGCTTCTGAGAGATATATAGATCAGGATAAGGATAAAGACAAGGAGGTGTCAGCGTGCCGAAGATCTACGATGCTGATGATATCGTCGATCAGAAAAACCGTAAGAAGCGAATGAAACGGCTCCGGCGGTTTCTGCTGATACTGCTGACAGCCGCAGCTGCCGCGGGACTGTACTTTACCCGCGACAAGTGGTTCAACAAGCTAAGAGGAATAGGAAAGCAGTATCGGACGATCGTCAACTCAGGACAGCTGGCAGAGGGAAACTTCCCGATAGAGATCAGCGGCGGAGCAGACTATCAGCTTTCGTTCACAGGGCAGAAAATGATAGTGCTCAGTGATACGAACACTTACTTTTATGACACTGACGGCGACCTGCTGAGGCGGCGTCAGCATACTTACACAAACACTGTGCTGAGAGCGGCGGGCGGACGTGCGCTGCTCTATGAGAACGGCGGTAACGAGCTGAGCGTAGAGGACGAGGATCAGGTCTTCTATACCAAGTCGTTCGCCGATAGACTGATACTCTTTGCGAGGATCAGCGATGAGGGATATACAGCCGCAGTTACCACTTCCGATAATTACAACTGCGAGCTTGAGGTTTATGACAAACGGGGGACTGTTATTTATGGAAGAAAATGTATCGAAATGGTCAGCGACCTTAGCTTCCTTGAAGGAAGCAGAGGCTGCGTGCTGGGATTCATCTCGGCTGAAAACGGCCAGCTCGTTACAAATGTTCAGGAAATCAGCTTCAGCGAGAGCAAGGAGCGCTGGACATCTCCCGGTCTCAATACCCTTGGACTTGATGTGTACGGCTACGAAAAGGGCGCTTTCGTCCTTGGTACCGACGCATGCGGATATGTTGACGGCAAGGGACAGATAAGCTCGTATTATTCCTATGACGGCGAGCTTGTTGCGGGAGCCAGCAGCGGCGGATATTCCGCGGTCATCGTCAATAACGACGACCGCAGAAAGTACGTTATGGCACTGTTCAGCGGCGGAAACAAGGAAGCTCTCATAATCGAATTGGATGAACCATCTATCGATGTAACAATCTACGAAGACCTGGCATATGTAATGTGTCAGGGCAATATAAAGGCTTACGATTTCAGCGGCGGTCTCCGCTCGACTGCGGACGTAAGCGATTCATATACCGGTTTTGTACGAAGTGATAATCATATTTTCCTGAAGGGCTATAATAAAATAGATCGTATCGACTATGAAAGCTGATCCTTACGGATCTGAAAAACGAAGGGAGGATGCGCAGTCTTCGGACTGACGCGATCAAATATGGGAGTACAGTTCTGGTGGTTTTACGATGTGGCCGTAGTCGCAGCCATACTCGTATGTGTATTTATAACTGTCAAGAAAGGACTTCTCAAGGCGGCACTGTCCTTTGTGGGCTATATGCTGGCACTTTTTCTGTCGTTATCCATAAGTGCAAGTATGATGAACTCAATAAACGAGACCGTCTGCAACAGCAATAAAAAGAAAATAAGACAGATACTCGAGGACTATGACTATACCGAGGAGCTTGCAGGCTATATCCAGACCCTCGGATACAATGTCTATGTCAACCGTAAGACCCTCGGTGATATAATCCATCAGGAGGGCGACATCGACGGAAAGATATACAAGTATCTCAACAATATCAACGCCGAAAAGGTGGATACCGAAAGCGCTTTCAAGGAAAAGCTCCACGAGGGATATGCACTCATCGCAAGCAATATCATCTCCAGGGAGCTGAGCCTGTATTCTGCGGAGACCGCAGCCAGAATGATCAAGGAGGATCCCGAAACGTTCTATGAGTTCATGATAAAGATGGACGATCCCGACGACAGGCGTCCGCCTGCGGATTTCCTTGTGGATACCTACCTTTCCGAGCCATACAGGAGCCAGATAAGACTGGTGTCAATACTGGCCGTGATGATATTCATTCTGGTCCTGACCTTCTTCGTAACCTATGCAAGAGGAAGCAAGGATCACACCGAGATAAGCTTTATAGGCGGATTTTTCAGCGGCCTGATAGGTATATTCAAGGGCGTTGTGATAGTGTTTGCCATAGCCGTTATAGTGCGGCTGAACGTGGTGCTTGGAAGCAACAAGATGCTGTTCTTCAACCACGAGGCGATAGACAATACCTACGTATTCAAGTACGTATATGAATTTGTCAGAAATCTCTGATCCGCTCAGCGGATATTTTCCTCCTCCGTATGTGCTCGGAGGAGCGGCGTATAATCAACTTACAGGAGGAACTGCCTGATGATAATGTGCAGTAAATGCAAGAAGAGACCTGCGGTAGTGTTCATCACCTCTGTTCAGGGCAATGAAAAGAAAAACGAGGGGCTCTGCCTTTCCTGTGCGAGAGCGCAGAATATCCCGCAGATCAAGGAATACATGGATAAGCTGGGCATAACCGACGAGGAGCTGGATCAGCTCTCCGACCAGATGCTGGGCATGCTGGACGGCGACAGCTTTGAAATGGGCGGTTCGGGCGTCCTGCCGGATTTCATAACCAATATGTTCGGCGGCGGCGATGACGGAAATGACAGCGGCAAGGACAGTCCCGGAAAGGGCGGCTTTGATCCGAGGGATCTTTTCGGAGGTCCCCGCGGCGACGATAAGTCCTCCGACAGCAAGGATAAAAAGGGCGGACTTTTCGGCAGGAACAAGGACAAGAAAACCAAGGAGCCAAAGTTCCTCGGAAGCTACTGCACCAATCTTTCACAGAAGGCTGCCGACGGCAAGCTTGACAACATCATAGGCAGAGACCAGGAAATAGACCGCGTTATACAGATACTTTCAAGGCGTACCAAGAACAATCCCTGCCTTATCGGCGAGCCCGGCGTGGGCAAGAC
>JAFWSI010000044.1 GCA_017519415.1 Ruminococcus sp. | reverse complement strand
GACATGGATATTGACGGCGACAGCGTTTCGCGTTGGCTGAGGCACAGGACTATTCCGAAGAATCGAGCATACGTCCACAGCTTTCTAAGCAAGTGCGGACTCAATCTCAACCGTCCTATGAGTATACTAAGCGTATCAAAGGGACTGTCGCTGAACGACTGCTACTGGGTGGTCGAGGAAGGCTTTGAGGGCGGCTTCTCGCAGTACAATCTGTACGAAAACAGGTTCAGCAGAGTGCTGGGACTTATCGCTTTCACAGGCTACGGCAGCTCTGTGAGAACATCTCTGGCGTCATGTCCTGAGTTCACAACGAATGGTATGCTGCCTAAGTGCTGGCGCAGAGATAACGGAGTTATCAGACTTTACAAAGGCGGAACAAGCGGAGCTTCAAATACAGGCAATGAGCCATACTCGGAATTTTACGCCGCTCAGATAGCAGATGCTCTGAGTATCAATGCTATCTCCTATGGGCTGTCAAAATGGCAGGGTGAACTGTGCTCTACCTGCGAACTGTTCACAAGCAAGGACTACTCCTTTATGCCGATAGGCAGACTTGTCAGCAAGGGCGGTATGAAAGCTGTCCGTGAGTATTACAAGTTGCTGGGCGAGGAGTTCATAAATGCGCTTGACGATATGCTTGTGCTTGACGCAATAATATGCAACGTAGACAGACATTTCGGAAACTTCGGATTTCTGGTGGATAACCGTACAAACAAGATAGCTGCTCCTGCACCGCTGTTCGATCACGGCAACTCGCTTTTCAACCTTGCAGGCAGGGATGACCTTGTCTCCGATAAAGCACTCAGCGATTATGCAGATACGCTTGTACCGTGCGTTTATGACGACTTTATCGGCACTGCGAAACAGGTGCTAAGCAACAGGCACAGAGACGGACTTCGCAGGCTGCTCGACTTCCGCTTCAAGCGCCATTCAAGATATAATCTCGACAGCAAACGTCTGAAGCTAATCGAGGAGCAGATTCACAAGCGGGCAATGGAATTGCTGAAATAAACAAGCTGTTCAAATTACGCAATATGCAAAAAAGCCGCAGGGATTACCCTGCGGCTTGCTTTTTGTGTTGCAAAAACTGTTTCCGTATAGGTATTACATGGAATTAGTCTGCTATAGATTTACATACATTAAAATTAGTTGGTTTCAAAATTTACCAACACTTCATCGGTAGCCTTTCCGCATTCTTCACATGAGAGACAAGTTATTCTTTCATTTTATCATATTCCTGTTAACGTCATTCGCTTGTGACTACCTCTCTGGTCCAGTCGATAATTCCGCCGAACTCGTAAATATGCGTATATCCCATATCAGCCAGCTTCTGCGAAGCTTCCTTGCTGCGCCGACCGCTTCGACAGTATATGAGAATGACCTGGTCGAGGTCGGGCAATTCCTTTGGCTGCTCCGTACCGATAGACTCGTTGGGGATAAAAATCGCACCGGGGATATGACCGCTGTCGTACTCGTCCTGCCGCCGTACATCGACAATAATGTGTCCGTCCTCAGCCTGCATCATTTCCTTAGCCTTTTCCTGTGTTATCTGCTGATAGTTCGCCGCCGCAGAAGCCGTTGCTGTCCTGACTTCCGACTGAGTACCTTCCGCCGAACTTGTCCCATTTCTGCAGGCTGTCAGCAGCATACATAATACAGCAAAAACAGCAAGAGCTGCTCTCCGTGCTTTTGAGTTTCTCATAACAGGTGCCTTCTTTCTTATAGTTCTTTAAGCTTTCCGTCCACAAAGTAATAAATATTCTCTTTCTTATACCCATATTTTGAGCCCTTGACGCTGATATGCGGCTCAAAAGTGAAATAGTCCACCGATGACAGCAGTGCAGTGTTGCCATTTTCGATGTAAATACGGTCGTTTTTGTCCTTTACGATCGAGTGACCGAGATTGCCGAGAAAGTCAAGGTTGATAAATCCGCGATTAGTTATTAGCTGATTAATATGGAAATACAGTTCCTCAAATGTGGTCTGCGGAGTCGCAAAGCTGAGCATTTCAGCGTGAAGTTCCTCCTCCATAAGCAGACCGCTCCGCCATTCAACGTTGCGAATACTGCTTATATCATCAACTACTTTGCCGTCCTCGAGAATTATCGTTCTTGCGTAGTCGCCCCATATATTATCATTCTGCGGACTGAGATCGATCGTTATGATGTCATCCGGAGCGATAAGTCGGTCGGAGGTCACATACTCCCTGCCGGAGACTGATACTGTGGTCTCGTCACCTGAGAATACAAATGCACCAATGTCCCAGTACCAGAACGAATCTGCTCCCAACGCAAGCATTTTATCCTCGCAAAGGCGACGTACCTCGGTCAGCTTCATACCTGTGAGT
>JAFWSI010000009.1 GCA_017519415.1 Ruminococcus sp. | reverse complement strand
CTTCTGGTCAAGCCCGAACGTGTCACGCACCCTTGCAAGCTGCATCTCATTCAGCTTTGCATTGATCTTGTCGATCTCCGCACCGTCCTCACGCATACGCTTTTCCAAAGCATCACGCTTAGCGAGGAGCTTCTTTGTCTGTTCTTCGTAGCTGAGCATAAATTTCATCTCCTTCCGTTTTGTTCTCTCCTTGTTGGTTCGGGAGCATATCCCGATGATATAATTATAGCGCGCAACACCGCCCTATGTCTACTGGTATTGCGCTCAAACTTTCTGTTTCATTAGAGTTTTGCGTTCGACAGATTGTTATGGGGAATTTCAAAAATGCAGACCGAGCATATCACTTGTCGAGCCTGTCCTGCACTCCGCATATTGCCCCCGACCTCTTTGCGATATGAATAAAAATCCGCTGTTGAATTTATGCACAAGAGAGAACCATGATGAACAAATTGTAAACTTTTCGATTTTTCTTGCGACAAACCTCAAAATCCTCGGTTGTATAGTAGAGGGATATTTTCATAAGACTGCCGCCCAGACTGCGCTGAAACTGCGCCGAGCCAGTTTAGAATAATGACAGTGATGATATTGAGGGCATCACGGCGGAGCGTGAGCGAGGAATGACACCGCCGACCAAAGCGGCGGAGAGAAAGTCGCATAGCTCCAATTCGCTGATAGAACAGCGAAAGCCTGAGCAGAGGGAAGAGCTCAGGCGAGAAAAAATGCGCCTAAGCGCAACAAAAATAACAAGCATTGTATTTTGCGCCGCACAGCGAGCGAAAATACCAAATGCTTGTTGGGGACACCCCAAGCCCCGAAATGACCGCACAGCGGTCAGAAAATAATCGGCTTACGCCGAAATTAAAACAAAGGAGACACCAATATGGAAACCGAGAAAAAGAAGCGTGGCAGACCGCCTAAACACAAGGCTATGGAGTTCGAGGGTATGACCTATGAGGGTGCTATCAACCACGCACTTGACCAAGTGGTCAGAGCCGACCTTGACAAGTGCCTTGCCAACAAGGACGAGAGCCAGCTTACGGACGATGAACGCAAGTACCTGAAACGCAAGAGGGAGAAGAAGTCTTACACCCTTAACGTGAGGTTCACGGAATCGGAAATGCAGGACATCTTAGCAAAGTGTGAGCAATACGGGTACAAGAACAAGACGGAGTATATCCGAGATTGTGTTCGTGTGAGGGTTGATCTCACTCCCGACCGTTCCGAAATTGCCGAATGCAATCGTCTGATGAAACGCATTGGAGCGAACATCAATCAGATACTTGTCCGACTTTACAGCACAGGTCACATCTATGCCGAGGATATTACCGAGATAAAGAGAGGGGTTAATGAAATTTGGCATACACTTCTATCCATACGATCAGGGCAACAGTCAGCGCAGCGATCGCTTACATCACAAACGGAGATAAGACCATCAACGGTTTATATGTCAGCTCTTATGCTTGCCGAGCCGACAGCGCAGGAGCAAGCGAGGACTTCCGAGCCGTCCGACAGCAAGGCACAGGACGAACCGAAATCCTTGCCTACCACATGATTCAGAGCTTTGCCCCCGGTGAAGTCACGCCCGAACAGGCTATGCAGATCGGAGAGGAGTTGTGCGACCGTTATCTGAAAGGCGATTATCAATATGTTAGTGAGGGTGAAACAATAGAGTCCATGAAGAAAGAATTTGAAATTAAGGAGCTTGACTATAAGGAAAAAGACAAAGCTGCCGATGAGGCATTAAAGAAATATCAGCGATTAGTTAGAGGTAAAGAAGCCTTTTCCGTTT
>JAFWSI010000008.1 GCA_017519415.1 Ruminococcus sp. | reverse complement strand
TCATTTTCAGAGCTGAATTCTATTGTGAAGAAGATTTCAAGTATATGCGATGAAAACAACAGGCTCAATACAATAATAGCTTCCCAAGGACTTTATAGGTTTTCACCCGTATTCTTTTCTGAAAATCCTGATGCAACAAAAATCATGGGTGCGGGAACGGGTAATAAAATTGTTTCCAGTATTATTGAGAAACTACCGGATATCTTTTTAGAATCCCCACCTTCTGATAGACAGTATGTCCGCTTTTTAGGTCGTGTCAAAAATCAAAGAACATATCGCTATATATTAAGAAAGTATCTTGAGGAAAATAATTACATTGACTGTTATAATCTGTTCCTTCCAGAAGCTAACAATAGCGGACATTTTGGGGAAACCTTGACAGAACCGACAATTGGATATCCTAATGATGGGGCTGCTGATACATTTTTAAGCGCAGGATTCTTTAATAGTGAAACTGAACCTAAAAACATGATTAACTATATTAAAACAAAGTTTTTTAGAGCTTTGCTTGGTGTGAAAAAGGTTACACAGCATTGTCCGCCATCAGTATGGTCAATGATACCTCTCCAAGACTTCACCGCCAATAGCGACATCGACTGGAGCAAATCAATCCCCGAAATAGACCAACAGCTCTACATAAAATACAGCTTAACACCCGATGAGATCAGATTCATCGAAACCCATGTAAAGGAGATGGAATAAATGGCAAACATCAGCATTCATACCACCAAAACGGCTATGCCGCGCTGTTATTGCTATACCACTCCCACGATCTCCGACCATGACGGCTGGGTGAAGATCGGCTACACCGAGCAGGACGATGTGGAAGAACGTATCCGTCAGCAGCTCCAGACGGCACATATCCCGCACCACACCGAATGGAGCGATGTTGCTGTTTTTGCCGACGGCAGGACATATTTCCGTGACAGCGATTTCCACGCCTATCTCAAAAAGCAGGGCGTTGAGCGCATGAAGCCGATGAACGGCGACAAGAAACAGCCGGAGTGGTTCCGTATCAGCGGCGATGAATCGTTCACGCTGTACTCGAAATTCCGCCGTACCAAGGGCGTTATGGATACGGTCGGAACGATAGCCTATGAACTCCGTGCCGAGCAGGAGCAGGCGGTCTCGCAGACCTTTGACTACTTTATGAGCCACGAAAAGGGCGAATTTCTCTGGAATGCAAAGCCCCGTTTTGGCAAGACACTGGCGACATACGACCTCTGCAAGCGCTTGCAGGCGACCAAAGGCGACTATGCCTGCAATATCCTGATTGTGACGAACCGCCCTGCGATCGCAAATTCGTGGTATGAGGATTTTGTCAAGTTCATCGGCACGGAGTCGGGGTTCCGCTTTGTGAGCGAGGTATCAGCCCTGAAGGGCAAGCCGTTCGTTATGTCCCGTGATGAGTACACAGAAAGCCTGACTAAGGAATTGGCGGACTGCATCGAATTTGTCAGCCTTCAAGACCTGAAAGGCTCTCTGTATTTCGGCGGTCAGCATGACAAGCTGAAAGAGCTTGTCAATATGCAGTGGGAACTGCTTGTCATTGACGAGGCTCACGAGGGTGTGGATACTTCCAAGACCGATGTTGCATTTCATCAGATCAAGCGCAATCATACGCTGCACCTGTCGGGTACACCGTTCAAGGCGCTGGCAAATGACAAATTTCCGTCCGATGCGATCTACAACTGGACATACGCTGACGAACAGAAAGCGAAGGCAGGCTGGAATGATGCGGAGCGCAATAACCCTTATGAGAACCTTCCGCAGCTCAATCTGTTCACCTATCAGATGTCCGAGATCATTCGTGAGGAGTTGCAGCAGGGCGTTGAGATAGAGGGTGAAACGGAGGAGTATGCCTTTGACCTGAACCTGTTTTTCTCTGTCAAGGCGAATGGGGAGTTTGTGTATGAAGAGTCGGTTGACCGCTTTCTAGAAGCACTGACCGCACAGGAAAAATTTCCGTTCTCCACGCCGGAACTCCGTGCAGAGCTGAAACATACCTTCTGGCTTCTGAACCGTGTAGACAGCGCAAAGGCACTGGCAAAGAAACTCAAAGCGCACCCAATCTTCGGAGAATACGAGATTGTACTTGCTGCCGGTGATGGCAAACTCTCCGAGGAAGAGGAGACTAAAAAGGCATACGACAAGGTGCGTGATGCCATCGACCACAATGATAAGACGATCACGCTGTCTGTCGGACAGCTTACCACAGGTATCACCGTTCCGGAGTGGACGGCTGTGCTGATGCTCTCCAATATCAAGTCTCCGGCACTGTATATGCAGGCGGCTTTCCGCAGTCAGAACCCGTGGCGGTATCAGGCAAACGGCGTGCTTCATGTGAAGAAGAATGCCTATGTATTTGACTTTGACCCGGCGAGAACGCTGATCATCTTTGAGGAATTTGCGAACGACCTGTCCAGCGGAACTTCCGGCGGTAAGGGCGACAGCGACCAGCGTAAGCAAAATGTCCGTGAACTGCTCAATTTCTTCCCCGTTATCGGTGAAGATGAAAACGGCGAGATGATCGAGCTGGATGCCGAAAAGGTACTGTCTATTCCGAGAAAAATACGCTCTCTGGAAGTTGTACGCCGTGGCTTTATGTCGAATTTCCTGTTCCAGAATATCGCCAATATCTTTAATGCGCCGCCGGAGGTCATTGACATCATCCAGTCATTGCCGAATGCACCGGAGGGCGATCTGGTCGATGTATCGCCTGAAACGAGAGAAGACCTATCTGTCAATGAGGACGGCGAAGTGGAGCTTTCGGACGAGTTTGTCATCGGTACAGCGCAGGACGTATTTGGTGACAAGATATACAGCGATATTTCCGAAACACTGGAGCGCAAGACGGAGGAGATACTGGCTGCCCCTGCTTCAACGGAAGATCAGCAGGTATCGCATTTGCAGGATGTGTTCCGCAAAGAGCTTGTTGCGCCTGTGATGCAGGTCACGAACGATACCTATGGTGCCGACCTCAAAAAGCGTGATGCTCAGAAGCTCCAGAAACAGCTTGAACAGAAAGCAGACCGGCTCGTGACGCAGGAATACGGTGATTATTCCATTCAGAAGAAAACGCTGGAAGCACAGCGTCAGGATGCGCTTGCCCACCTCCACGAAACAGGACAGACCGCTGCCGAGGTCAACGAGCATTATGATACGCTCTCACAGGAAGCGGATACGGCGTTCAAGGAGCGTGTCAGCACCGTTCTGCAAGAGACAGTCCCGACATTGTGCGAGGAAGTCGTAAAGACTGTCGAGACCAAAAAGCGTGAGCGAACAAAGGAGACCATCGAGGAGGCAGTTCGTGACCATCTCCGCGGCTTTGCAAGAACGATCCCGTCATTCCTCATGGCTTACGGCAACGATGAGACCACGCTGTCTACATTTGATATGATCATCCCCGATGATGTGTTCTATGAAGTGACCAGCATCACGCTCGACCAGTTCCGATTCCTGCGTGACGGCGGTTCTTATACGGACGCAGAGACAGGCGAGGAGAAGCGCTACCCCGGAAAGCTCTTTGATCCTGTCGTATTCGATGATTCCATCAAGGAGTTCCTGTCCCTGCGTACACGGCTGGGCAATTACTTTGATGAAACTCATACTGAGGATATTTTCGACTATATCCCGCCGCAGAAGACCAATCAGATCTTCACACCGAAGCGTATCGTGAAGCAGATGGTTGACCTATTAGAGCAGGAGAACCCCGGCTGTTTTGATGATCCGGGTAAGACCTTTGCTGACCTGTATATGAAGTCCGGTCTGTACATCGCTGAGATCGTGAAGCGACTGTTCAACAGCGAAGGAATGAAACAGGCATTTCCTGATGAAGCACAACGTTTACAGCATATCTTTGAGCATCAGGTGTATGGGCTTGCACCGACTGAGATCATCTATCAGATCGCTCTACACTTCATTCTCGGCTTTGACGGCGGTGAGTTGATCGAGAATCATCATCTCCGTCAGTGCGATGCTTTGCCGTTGGCTAAGGATGGGACTTTGGAAGCGAAGTTGGATAGTATTTTCGGGTAAGGTTTGATATATAATGCAAAAAGACAGATACCTCTCGTGAAGTATCTGTCTTTTTTGTAGCCACAGCTTTATTATTTATTATAATAAATACAATAAGAATACTCATTTGAATGACTTGAAACCAGACCTTATATATGGTATAATTGACATTATATAGAGCTGTTCTTTAGCTTGTTAAGGGGGTTACGCTTTATGATTTTGATAAGTATATATGGAAAAACTGAACCAATTATCATTTCAAAAAAACTTGGCATTGGCATCTGCAATCCTCAAAATGATTGGGTTGAAGGTTTTCCTAACGATTTTGATGAAGAGTATATGGTGCAGATGCATCATAGTAAGAATTATAAATTGTTAGACCATGATGATTATTCGGAAAAGATCAAAAATCGTTATGATTATGAAAGAATTGTCGAAACATTGAAATGGAACGAAGATAATAAAGATAGTAAGATTATTATAGCAGAACACTTGGTTGAAATACAGGTATTAGATTTTGAACATTCATTGTTGAAAAAAATCAATCCTGTTCTCGATAGTCCGACCTGCGAAATGCAGTATGCAAGAAAATTTATGACTTTATGTATGAGATTGGGTTCGGTTTCAAGTTGCTGGTCAAATATACCGATGGTTACATATGATTCTGATGAACTGTTTACAACTCCAATGATTATAAATTATCTATCAGCGAGGGCAGCTGACAAAAACTTTAATTTCAAAGAGGATTTTACCTTAGGATTATCTTGTTTGAAACAAATAGGATTAAAAATTGACAATTTCTTATCAAGCGATAAAGACTTCTGGCTTTTTGATTATATTATAAATGCGTTGTCTGAAGATCAACAGAGCGGTAATGCATATCATGTTTTTAAAACCATGTCACTTATTGAAATGCTTCTTATCAATCCTTCTAATTCTGGAAGGACTCAAGGTGAAATGGAGCGAAAACTTCCTCGATTCTTGTCTGATAGGATAGATTCTTCCCAAAAAACGCTTTATGCAGAATATATGAGAAAATTTAGAAATAAGATTGCTCATGGAGATTTTGAAGCAGTTTCAAAACTTTTAAAAGAATATAGAAATGAGTTCATGAAGAATTTCTGGTATGATGAATTTGAATATAGTAAAGATAACTGGACATATGGCAATATATCTCTTGAGCTTGATGAAGCACTAAATAAAATTTTATGTTATATGTTGAATGATAAAAATGCATGGGAGTACCTACGAAACAATTAAATAGCCATATCCTAATCAATAAAGCAAAAGATATAAGTCTGAATTTATAGGTGACAACATAAAAAGACAGATACCTCGAGTCAATCCCAAATTCTGTGTAAACGCAAAATAGTGCAATGGAAAAGTGTATGATGAGACCGATTGTGAAAGCAGTCGGTCTTATCTGCATATTAGCACATGATTATTTGATTGTCAAGATGAAAATGTTATTCTGGTATCCTGTCGCCGTAGTAGATTACGAGCTGAGCATAGATCTGGCTCCAGTCCTGACGGCGACCTGTCCATTTTTTCGTGATGTCCTTCATAGCCAGATAAAGCATTTTGAAAAGGCTGTCATCAGTCGGGAATACGGACTTTGCCTTAGTCACTTTCTTCAGCTGCCGATTGAAGCCTTCTATGGTATTGGTCGTATAGATCAGCTTTCTGAGCTCCTGTGGGAACTTGAAGTAAGTGCTGAGATTAGGCCAGTTTTCGTACCACGACTTTGAGATCTTGGGATATTTGCTGTCCCAGGCAGCAGCAAAGGAGTCAAGAGCATCCAGAGCAGATTCCTCGGTAGCGGCAGTATAGATCTTTTTCAAATCAGCCATAAGAGCCTTGATGTCTTTGTAAGATACATATTTGCTCGAATTTCTGAGCTGATGAATTATGCAATTCTGGATATCAGTTTTCGGGAATACAGCCTCTATCGCCTGAGAGAAGCCTGTCAGATTATCGGTGCAGGCGATAAGAATATCTTCAACGCCTCTGTTACGCAGGCTATTAAGTACGCCCGCCCAGAACTTAGCGCTTTCATTTTCGCCTACCCACATACCGAGAACGTCCTTCCTGCCGTCCAAGTTAACTCCTATGGCTATGTATACAGCCTTCTTGATGATCTGTCCCTCGCTGCGGACATGGTAATGTATAGCATCAAGAAATACAACTGCATAGACGCTTTCAAGCGGTCTCTGCTGCCATTCTTTCGCTACAGGGAGAATCTTGTCGGTGATACGGCTGACAGTAGTATCCGATATCTCCAGACCGTAAATATCACGGATATGATCCTCAATATCAGATGTTGACATACCTTTTGCATACATGGAGATGATCTTGTTCTCCATATCCTGGGATATGCTTGTCTGATTCTTAGGCAGTATCTTAGGCTCAAACTCGCCGTTTCTGTCACGGGGAACTTCAATATCTACCTTACCTATACTGGTACGCAGAGTTTTCTTGCTGTGACCGTTTCGACTATTGTCAGTTTCCTTGTTCTTTACGTCATACGGCTCATACCCAAGCTCAGAATCAAGTTCTGATTCAAGGCTGCCTTCCATAAATCCGGCAAGTGCTTCCTTAAACAGTTCCTGAATATCATCCATGCTCTGGATATTCGCTGCCGACAGAAAATCGCTTATCAGCTCTCTTCTTGCACGCTGCTCTTCTGTTTCATTTCTTCGTCTTCTGCTCATAATTAAAACCTCCGAAGTAGTGTCTCTTCTATTATACACTACTTCGGAGGTTTACACAAATTTTAGGATAGACTCGATACCTCTCATGAAAGTATCTGTCTTTCTTTGTCATAGCCCACTGTATAGGTCCTTCATATTAGTTCTTGGAAAACTTCTTTATGAGTACCGACCTAACTCTCCGGGAGTTTTTAGTTATTAGTGCATAGTGCAGCGGAGCCGCCCTTCGATACTATTCATCATCATCTTCATCGTTATCATCGTCATCGACAGGAAGCACTTCTATGATGACCTTTTCCACGGTCTGCTCGTTGACCTCGGCGACTGTTATACGGAAGATACCGCTTTCGGCAGTCTCTCCTGCCTCGGGGATATGCTCCATGACGTCCGTTACCCAGCCACCCACGGAGGTATAATCGGTGGTTATCATATCCTCGTCAAGGTCGAGCATTTCCAGCATATCGCTTATGCTCATATCGCCCGCGACCTCGTACTTGTCGGGAGCGAGCATCATTATATTGGTCTCGATCTCGTCGTCCTCGTCATATATCTCGCCCACCAGCTCCTCGATGATGTCCTCGAGGGTAACGATACCCTTGGTACCGCCGTACTGATCGATAACGACTGCAAGATGCACCTTTGAGCGCTGCATATCCCGCATAGCCTCGCTTATGAGCTTGCTGTCGGCAATATGGGGGACCTCCTGAATGATAGCGGTTATATCCCTGCCGCCCTCCACCAGCATCTTGAAGAAGGCCTTGTTGGTGATGATACCGATGATATTGTCAAGGCTCTTTTCATATACCGGCAGACGGGAATACATCTCCCTGCTGAAAAGCTCCTTGATCTCGTCTATAGTGGAGCCGACCTCCACTCCCACTACCTTTACGCGGGGAATAAGTATCTCGTTAACGTTTATCTCGTCAAACTCAAGAGCGCTCTTCACCAGCTCACTCTCCTGCTCCTCGATGACGCCCTGCTCCTCGATCTCGTCGATCATGTACTTCAGCTCGTCCTCGGTAACGCTGGGAGTCTCGTCCCCCTTTGACACAAGGGACGATACCTTGTTGAGCAGCCACACGATGGGCTTGAACAATCCCACAAGGAAAGTCAGGGGCGAAGCGAATGCAAGAGCTATCTTTTCCGCGTTCTTCTTGGCGTAGGACTTCGGCAGAACCTCGCAGAACACAAGGACCAGCGCGGTAATCACGATAGTGGATATGACAGGGCCCTTGCTGCCTGCAAGCTTTATAAAGATTATGGTGCTCACCGAGGAGGTGGCGATATTTACGATATTATTGCCTATAAGCACCGCCGTGAGCACCTCGTCGAAGCGGTTGGCAAGTTTAAGGGCTTTTTTAGCCTTTTTGCTGCCCTGCGCCTCATAATTTTTCAGACGAAGCTTGTTCACACTGGAATAAGCTGTTTCGGTACCCGAAAAGATAGCCGAGAATATCATCATAGCGATGACAAGGACTATCTTCCATATATCTGAACTGTCCATATTATCCCTTTCTTTATATATAATGTGTTTATTATATCATACATTGCCAAATAATGCAAGTATAAGCGGTCATATTTTTGCAAAAAGCTTAAAAAAGCCGTTTTTGCCCTTGCAGTAATAAAAAAAGTGTGATATAATGTATATATCTATGTTTGAAAGGATTTGAAACTATGATAATACTTGACGAACTCAGAGTAGAAATGACGGGCTACCGCAAGGAAATGTCGGAGCTCGCAGACGTTCTGAATATAGAAGCCGCAAAGAAAAGAGTTGCGGAGCTTGGCGAGGAGACTGCCAAGGACGGTTTCTGGGACGACCTCGAAAATTCCCAGAAGGTGCTCAAGGAGCAGAAGTCTCTCGAAAGGAAGATAGATAAGTTCAACAAGCTCAACGAAAATCTTGAGGATATAATCACTCTCATCGAGCTCTCAATAGAGGCCGACGACGAAAGCGACGTTGAGGAGATAAAGAAGGAGTCCGACGCCTTCAAGACAAAGCTGGAGGACGAAAAGCTTGCCACTCTCCTTACGGGCGAATACGACAACGCCAACGCTATCCTCACCTTCCACGCGGGCGCAGGCGGCACCGAGGCTCAGGACTGGGCAGAGATGCTCTACCGTATGTACAACCGCTGGGCTGAACGCCACGACTTCAAGGTGGAGCTCCTTGACTATCTGGACGGCGACGACGCAGGCATGAAGTCAGCCTCCATACTCATCGAGGGCGACAACGCCTACGGTTATATGAAGTCGGAATCGGGCGTTCACAGACTTGTACGTATATCACCATTTGACGCTTCGGGCAGACGTCACACATCATTTGCGGCTCTCGAAGTTATGCCCGAAATCGACGATTCTATCGAAGTTGATATCCGTCCCGAGGACATCGAAATGGAGGTTTACCGCTCCAGCGGCGCAGGCGGTCAGAAGGTAAACAAGACCAGCTCCGCTGTACGTCTTATCCATAAGCCCACAGGTATCGTTGTTTCCTGTCAGACTCAGCGAAGCCAGTACCAGAACAAGGACTACGCCATGAAGATGCTCCGTTCAAAGCTCATCGAGATCAAGGAGCGCGAACACCTTGAAAAGATCGAGGACATCAAGGGCGTTCAGAACCAGATCGCATGGGGCTCGCAGATACGCTCATATGTATTCATGCCCTACACCCTTGCAAAGGATCACCGCACAGGCTTTGAAAACGGCAATATACAGGCGGTTATGGACGGCGACATCGACGGCTTCATCAATGCTTATCTGAAGTCCCTTTCTCACGGAACACTTGAAAAGTAATGCATAATGCGTAATTGATAGGCTCACATATGAACATGAAGAAATTTGCAAAGGTCATTTCAGTTATGGCAGTTATAGCGGTAATCACCGCAACTGCCATAAGGTTTATTGCACCGTCAATGTTTTTCGGTTACATTTATCCGTTCAGCAGGATAAAAGGTAATGTTTTAATTTCTGTTGACGGAAAGTATATATCTCTTTCTGACTGTGAGATAAGCTGTTCAAAAAGCGGAAAATCCGAAAAAGTCCATGTAAACGGCAGCAAAATAAAGAACCGCGCAGGCGAATACGGCAAATATCTTTATACCGTAAGATGTGATGATGCGGAGTTCCAGTTTTATATCTATCAGGCAAACTGCTGGAACTGCGAGGATTTCGACGTATCATTCAGCGTTGATACCGCAAAGCAGACCGTATCATGCACGGGCTGGAGCAGAGGTCTTGAAGAAAACGGCTCAAAGGAAGAAAAGAAAAGCCTCGATGAGACGGTAAGCTTAGAAGACACTGACGGAATTTGCATCGACGGAGTTTGACAAGTATAAAAATATTTCAGGGACGCCAGCGGCGTCCCTTTTCTATGCACTAAGCACTAAAAACTGATAACTCATTCAAAAAACACTATTCCAGAGCGGCGTTTCGCCGCTTTTCAGCATTTCAAGCATATCGCGGAGCTCTGCAAGCTCCGCCTCCATTTCCGTGCCCTCCTCTCCGGTTAGGTGAACTATCCGCGAGCACAGTCGGTCAATCTCCACAAGCTTGTCGTATTTCAGCAGTACAGAAGCCCATTCACGGAAGCTCTCCCAGTCCTCGTTCATCTCTTCCGCAAGGACAGCCTTTTCCTCCGCGTCGGCGGACTGAGATATAAGCTTTATCTCTCTCAGCAGCCTGCTGCACCGGCGGTTCACCCATACCCCCGAAAAAGCGCTTGTCCCCACAAGAAGCAGCAGTATTACCGCGCTTATCTTAACTCTTGTCATTTTCCCCTCCTATGGTAAGCTTTATCGGCGGAGTCCCCTGCTTATCCGCAATAAAGCAGCTCCCCGAGCTGTCCGCCGTCATTATAAACACCTCGTCTGCGGTCAGTCCGTGAGCCCCGAGCGCCGCCTCAACGCTGCTCCTGCTGAGTTTGAGCGCTTCCATTGCCTGCGTTATGAACTGCCCGTCAGCTATAATGAGCACAGGCGGGTCGGAGCACTCCCCTTTTATCCCCATATCCCTCCGCGCAGGCGTTTCCATGCTCTGCTTCTTCATAACGGAGACGCTTCCCGTGGTCTCAACTATGGCGAACTGCACCTCGTCAAGGTCGAATATATCCTTGCTTCTCAGCGCCATGAGCAGATCGTCCGCCGAAAAACGGAGCTCCCGCATGACCTCTCTTTCGATACATCCCTCCCTTATTATTATCTTCGGGCTCCCCGATACAAGCCTTCTGAGGCCGGGAAACCGCAGACTTATCCACGACACTATGACCTCGAAGCAGACCAGGGCAAGTATGGGCGTAACTCCCACAATAACAGGTATATTCACGTCCTCAATGGGGAGGGTGGCAATATTTGACACGAGAATTGTTATGACCAGCTCCGAGGGCTGAAGCTCCCCGAGCTGCCGCTTTCCCATAAGTCTTACCGCAAAGATAACCAGTACATAAAGCATGACCGAACGTATAAGAACAACGCACATGAAAACAGCTCCTTTGCAGTTATTCTTCCGCAAAGGAGCCCATATATACGGAAGGTCCCGTGAGTTTTCACGGGACCTTGTCATTATTCTTCAAAATGCCTGTTATATTCATTATACGCCTGTACGATCAGCTCCGCACAGAGATCGTCGCCCAGCTCCGCGCTGTTGAGACAGAGGGAATACTGATCCTTGTCCTGCCAGCCTCTGCCGGTATTAACGCTGTAGAAGGTCTCACGGCGCTTGTCGGCCTTCTTCATAATGGATTCCGCCTTGTTCTCGCTGACCTCGTACTGCTCCACAGCACGCTTGATCCTGTACTCGGGGTCTGCGTAGATAAATACGCTGAAGCAGCCTCTTTCCTCGAGGATATAGCTTCCGCACCTTCCTACCAGCACGAAGCTCTTTTCACGGTCTGCGATCTCGTTTATGATACGGCTCTCCATAAGGAAGACCTTATCGGAGAGGGGAAGGTTCTCCTCCATAGTCCTTGCGGGATTGGCCGAGAGCAGCAGCGAATACAGGAAGCTGGTGGGCACGTTCTCCTCGGCGGTCTCGAGATATTCGGGAGCTATTCCGCATCTCTCCGCTGTCATTTCAAGTATCTGACGGTTATAGAAATTTATGCCGAGCTTTTCTGCGGCAAGCTTGCCGATGGCGCTTCCTCCGCTCCCGTACTGGCGTTCAATAGTGATTATAGTCTTTTTCATCGGCTTATACCCCCGTAAAATGTGATTTGATACTGATATTGATAAAATAACTACATTAGTATTATATCACATTTTGCACATATTTCAAGTAAATACACAGCAACAATTGTTAAAATAGCAAAATTCTATATTTTCAACAAATTCATTTTACCTGATTTGTGCATTTTTTTAAAATAAAAAAGTCTCCCGTCGGTTAGCACAACGGGAGACATATTTGCTTTACTGCTCTACTGATGAGTCACCGTCAGTAGTTTATTATCAAACGCAGCCCTGAGCCTTCATTGCCTCAGCAACCTTGAGGAAGCCTGCAATGTTGGCGCCTGCCATGTAGTTGCCAGCCATGCCGTACTCCTTAGCAGCATCGTCGCAAGCCTTGAAGATAGACTTCATGATGCCGTGGAGCTTCTCGTCAACCTCTTCAAATGTCCAGCTGAGTCTCTCGCTGTTCTGGCTCATCTCAAGACCGGATGTAGCAACACCGCCAGCGTTTGCAGCCTTAGCAGGTCCGTAGAGAACGCCGTTTGAAAGGTATGTCTCGATAGCCTCTGGAGTTGAAGGCATATTAGCGCCCTCAGCTACAGCGTAACCGCCGTTAGCAACGATTGCCTTAGCACCGTCACCGTTGATCTCGTTCTGTGTAGCGCAGGGAAGAGCGATGTCAAGCTTGATGCTGCCTGCATTGCACTTGAGTGTCCATACGCTGCCCTCGTGATACTCAGCGTTCTTGTGTGAGGTTCTGCCGATATATTCCTTGATACGTCCGCGCTCAACCTCCTTGATCTGCTTAACGAGAGCAAGCTCGATTCCGTCGGGATCGTAGATATAACCGTTTGAGTCGGAAACAGTAACTACCTTTGCGCCGTACTGAGTAGCCTTCTCTGTAGCGTAGATAGCAACGTTGCCCGAACCTGAGATAACTACTGTCTGATCCTTGAAGCTCTTGCCGTTAGCCTGGAGCATCTCGTTTGTGAAGTAGCAGAGACCGTAGCCTGTAGCCTCTGTTCTTGTAAGAGAACCGCCGTATGTAAGGCCCTTGCCTGTGAGAACGCCAACGAATTCGTTGCGGATCCTCTTGTACTGACCGAACATGAAGCCGATCTCTCTTGCGCCTGTTCCGATGTCGCCTGCGGGAACGTCGCAGTCAGCGCCGATGTGCTTGCAGAGCTCTGTCATGAAGCTCTGGCAGAAACGCATAACCTCTCCGTCGCTCTTGCCCTTGGGGTCGAAGTCGGAACCGCCCTTGCCGCCGCCCATAGGCAGAGTTGTAAGGCTGTTCTTGAATATCTGCTCAAAGCCGAGGAACTTGATGATACCGAGGTATACCGAGGGGTGGAGTCTGATACCGCCCTTGTAGGGTCCGATAGCGGAATTGAACTGGATCCTGAAGCCTCTGTTTACCTGTACCTTGCCGTTGTCGTCTACCCACGGTACACGGAAGATGATCTGTCTCTCGGGCTCAACTATTCTCTCGAATACGCCTGCGTCGATAAGATCCTGTCTCTTCTCTGCAACGGGCTGAAGTGTCTCAAGAACCTCTGTAACTGCCTGAATGAACTCAGGCTCGCCCGGATTTCTCTTCTTAACTGTTTCTAAAAGATCGATAAGATACTGATTTTTTAACGCCATTGTTAAAAAACCTCCTTTCAAAATTCTGCGTACACGCAGTTCACAATAAATTATATCACTGCGGCCTGTATTTTGCAATACTTTATTGCTTTGAATTTATAAATTTTTCTGTTTCAGTGCCGAGCGCACAAATAATTCTCCAACATTTGTGCAGACTGACCATGATAACTCTTTTTTGGCTGTGTATGCGCCACGGATATGTTAGCTAAAGTTTACTGATATAACAGTAAGTACATAAAAACCACAGAGAAATTTCCGCACATATATTGATTTTTTTCTCAACATACTGTATAATATCCATATAGGCAGAATAACTGCCCGAAAAGGTACACGATACCGAGGGGGAAATAGAATGCTAAAGGCTATATGCTCGGCAAAGGATCTCACAGTCAACAGCTATTACGACTGTGTGAGCGATATAATCGGCTGCTCACAGCTCAACGGGCTCAAGGACATAACCCATCATGTCTCCACCACCCGCTTCCAGCACTGCGTGAACGTATCCTACTACAGCTATCTCGTATGCAGGAAATTCAGGCTCAACGCCCGTTCCGCCGCAAGAGCGGGACTGCTCCACGACCTGTTCTACTACGACCGCAGGGAGTACAACTCCGCAAAGAGCAAGGGTCAGCCCTCCCACAGCCGCTACCACTCACTCGAGGCCTGCGTAAACGCTTCAGTGGTGACCGAGCTCACCCACCTTGAAAGAGACATGATAGAGAAGCATATGTGGCCCGTTACCGTATCCATGCCGAAATACAAAGAGACATACATAATATCCGTTATCGACAAATACTGTGCCGTTCTCGAATTCTGCGTACCTAAGGTGCAGCAGATCGTCCGCGGTAAAACACAGTAATATATATCACACAGGAGGTATCCTACAATGAAGATCGAAACCAAATGCCTGCACGCAGGCTACACCCCAAAGAATACCGAGCCGAGAGTTGTGCCCATAGTTCAGAGCACCACCTACGTCTACGATTCCACCGACGACGTTGCAGCTGTATTCGACGACCCTACCAAAAGCCTCATCTATTCGCGCTTCGAGAACCCCACAGTAATGGCTGTTGAGGACAAGATAGCCGCTCTCGAAGGCGGTATCGGCGCTATGTGTACCTCCAGCGGACAGGCAGCCTCACTGCTCTCCCTGCTCAATATCCTTCAGGCAGGCGACAGCTTCATTTCGGCCGCTACCATTTACGGCGGTACCATAAACCTCTTTGCATACACCATGAAAAAGCTGGGCATCGAGTGCATTTTCGTTGACGCAGACGCTCCCGAGGAGGAGATCAGAGCAGCCTTCAAGCCCAACACAAAGGCAGTATTCGGCGAAACTCTCGCAAATCCCGCTCTTTCGGTATTCGATATAGAGAAATTCGCAAAGATAGCACATGAAAACGGTGTTCCGCTCATCATCGACAACACCTTCCCCACCCCCATACTCTGCCGGCCCTTTGAGTACGGCGCGGACATCATCGTTCACTCCACCACAAAGTACATGGACGGCCATGCGGTACAGGGCGGCGGCGTTATCATCGATTCGGGCAACTTCGACTGGACAAACGGCAAATTCCCCGAGTTCACCGAGCCCGACGAGAGCTACCACGGAACCGTTTACACCAAGACCTACGGCAAGGCAGCCTACATCATCAAGGCAAGGATGCAGCTCATGAGAGACTTCGGCTGCTATCCTTCGGCGCAGTCCGCATTCTACCTGAATTTAGGTCTTGAGACACTTCACATACGCATGAAGCAGTACTGCGAAAACGCAATGAAAGTTGCTGAATATCTTGAAGCCGATAAGCATATCGAATCAGTCAACTATCCCGGACTTGCAGGAAACAAGTACCACGAGCTTGCAAAGAAGTACCTCCCCGACGGCACCAGCGGAGTCATCTCCTTCATCATCAAGGGCGGCAGAAGCGCGGCAGTAAAGTTCATGGATTCCCTCAAGCTCGCCTCCAATGAGGTACACGTTGCCGATATACGCACCTGCGTGCTCCACCCCGCAAGCGCAACACACCGTCAGCTCACAGACGAGCAGCTTGCAGCGGCAGGCATCAACGGCGGCCTTGTAAGATTCTCCGTAGGACTCGAGAACGTTGACGATATACTCGACGACCTCAGGCAGGCTCTTTCGGCACTCGACTGAGGGACAGATATTCAGTCATTGCAGTAAAAGGAGAGCATTATGGAAACTATCGTAGTTTATTCATCACAGACAGGCTTTACCAAGAAATACGCGCACTGGCTGGCAAAGGCTCTTGAGGGCAATGCAATGCCCCTCGAAAAGGCTTTAAAGAAGACCGACGACTTTTTCGAGCCCTTTGACGCCATAATCTACGGCGGCTGGGCGGTATCGGGAAAGGTCAACAAGTCCGCATGGTTCACCGACAGGATAGACAAATGGAAGGGCAAGAAGCTTGCCATATTCTGTGTGGGAGCAAGTCCCAACGACAGTCCCCACGCAGACGAGATGATCGGGAAGCTCCTTACGGAGGAGCAGAAGGAGTACGCAAAAGCTTTCTACTGTCAGGGCGGACTTGACTATGACAAGATGTCCCTCGGCTCAAAGCTGGCAATGAAGGCGTATGCAGCCTTTCTGAAAAAAAGGAAGAACCAGACCGAGGATGAAAAGCAGATGGCGGAAATGGTATCGAAGTCCTACGACATATCGGACCCGAAATATATCGCCCCCATCGTCGAATACATCGGCAAATAAGCATAAAAAAGACCGTATCCTGAGATACGGTCTTTGTTTTTTAATCTTTTCTGAACAGCTCCCTGAGGACGAGTCCTCCGCCGGCAGCCGTCAGGCCGAACATTACGATGAAAACATACGCATTGGTGGTGTTCCATCTGAGGTGCGTGGTGAGCATGACGCTCAGCAGCACGATAACGATACCTATTGAAAGAACGACCCAGCCGAAAATCTTTCTGTCCATGAGGAAGAGCATTGCGATACCTGCAATGATGGGCAGCATTATCAGTCCGTTGGGAAGTCCGAAGCCGCCTATCCTGAAGAAGTATCCGCCGTAGCCCCATGAGCTGGTAACGCTTATGTTCTGGAATATCATGAACAGGCCTCCGCCCAGCATGAGCAGACCAACGAAGAATTTCAGCAGACGGTTTCCCTCGTCCTTTGAAGCCTCCCTTGCCTTGTCGCGGGTCTCAAGGAGATCCTTGTACATTTTATCCAGCTCTTTTTCCTTATCGTTTTTTGGCATAATATCGCCCCCCCTATATCAATATTTCGAGTATATTATACATTAAAACGCGGATATTGTCAAGTATGCCGCATAAAAATTCACTGTTTATTAATGAGTGGCTTTTCCGCGAAGCTGCGCACATATAATATGAAAGTTATGTGAAATTAACTTTCCACGCTTGACACAGACTTATAAATAAAGTATAATAAGATTTGAAAATGATTATCAAATTCAAAAACAGGGGATATTGTTATGTCATTGGTATCAAAGCTAATATGTTTTGCCTCAGCTGCTCTTCTTGCAGCTGTTTCTCTTGTCTCCTGCGGGAGCGCTCCCGCAAACACGGACGGCAGTGACAAACTGAATATAATCTGTACCGACTTTTCCGAGTATGACTGGACAAGAGCCATATCCGAGGGAGCTGCGGACACCGAGGTAAGGTATCTCCTTGAGAACGGCACGGATATACATAATTACCAGCCCTCCGTACAGGATATGCTGGAAATAGCGGACTGCGACCTGTTCATATACGTGGGCGGCGAGTCCGAGAGCTGGGTGGACGACGCCCTGAAAAACTCATCCGGCAGCGGCCGCAGGGTGCTCAGGCTCTTTGACGTACTGGGCCAGAGCGTAAAGACCGAGGAGCTGAAATACGTCATGGAGGACCATGAGGGCGGCTCCCACAATGACAGCGGCTCCGGGTACGACGAACACATATGGCTCTCCCTGAGGAATGCTGACACCATATGCGTAAGCATATGCGATGCCCTCTGCGGACTTGATCCCGCAAGCTCCGAGATATACCGTTCAAACCTCGATAAATACCGCGCAGAGCTCAGGGCTCTTGACGAGGAATACCGCACCGTGTCCGACGGAACAGACAGCAGGACGCTTATCTTCGGCGACCGCTTCCCTTTCCGCTATCTTGCGGACGACTACGGCTTTGATTACTATGCGGCATTCCCGGGCTGCTCCGCGGAAACGGAGGCAAGCTTCGACACCATAGCAAGGCTGTCGGAAAAGCTGAATGAGCTGGAGCTCGATACAGTATTCATAATCGAAAATTCGGACGATTCCATAGCGCGGTCGGTGATAGCCAACTCGGGCAACACCTCCGCAGGCATCGAAACACTCGATTCCATACAGTCCGTCAGCAGGGACGATATCGGGAAGGGCGCGTCCTATATATCGATAATGCGCAAAAATCTTGAAACATTGAAGAAGGTGCTTTACTGAAATGGGTATACTGCTCAGATGCGAGAACGTTTCCCTCGGCTATGAGGGCAGCGTTGTCACAAAGGATCTTAATTTCACCGTCAGCAGCGGAGACTATCTCTGCATAGTCGGCGAGAACGGCTCGGGAAAGAGTACGCTTATAAAGGCTCTTCTCGGTCTGAAGCCTCAGCTCAGCGGAAATATAACGTTCTGCGGAGAGGTAAGCAAGAACGAGATAGGCTATCTGCCCCAGCAGACCATGGTGCAGCGTGACTTCCCCGCCTCCGTGCAGGAGATAGTGCTATCGGGCTGCATGAACCGCTGCGGGCTCCGTCCCTTCTACAGCAGGGAGGAAAAGAAGCTTGCAAAGGACATGATGAAACGCCTTGAGATAACCGACCTTGAAAAGCGCTGCTACAGGGAGCTTTCGGGCGGACAGCAGCAGCGTGTGCTCCTTGCAAGGGCGCTCTGCTCCGCAAGGAAGATGATACTCCTTGACGAACCTATAACCGGTCTCGACCCCAAGGCTGCCAACGAGATGTACGAGCTCATAGCGGGACTCAATCAGAAGGACGGCATAACCGTCATCATGGTATCCCACGATATGAACGCAGCCGTAAGATACGCCACGCATATACTGCACGTCGGCGGAAAGCAGCTGTTTTTCGGCACCAAGGAGGACTACATGACCAGCAAGACAGGTCAGGCCTTCCTCTCGGTCATGGGAGGTGATGAGGATGAGTGAGGTATTCGACAAGCTCCATATGTATTTCCAGCTGCCGTCGGTGCGCTACGCCATGATAGTGGGACTGCTCATCGCGCTCTGCTCGTCGCTGCTGGGAGTAACTCTCGTCATGAAGCGCTTCTCATTCATAGGCGACGGACTTTCACACGTTGCCTTCGGTGCAATGGCAGTTGCCACCATAACGGGAATAACCAATAATATGCTCATAATAATGCCCGTCACCATAATCTCGGCGGTGCTGCTGCTGAGAACGGGACAGAACACCAAGATAAAGGGTGACGCGGCCGTTGCCATGATCTCCGTGGGAGCTCTGGCGCTGGGCTATATGCTGATGAATATAGCCTCTCAGAAGGGCGGAAGGACGTCGAGCAACGTCTCCGCAGACGTGTGCAGCACCCTGTTCGGTTCCACCTCCATACTCACGCTCTCACCTGCGGACGTATGGATATGTATAGTGATGTCTGTGATAGTCGTAACGGTATTCCTTGTGTTCTACAACAAGATATTTGCCGTTACCTTTGACGAGAACTTCGCTAAAGCCACGGGAGTACGCTCGGATATGTACAATCTGCTCATAGCGGTAGTAATAGCGGTTATAATCGTAATCGCCATGAACTTCGTGGGCTCGCTGCTCATATCGGCGCTTATCATATTCCCCGCACTCTCGGCAATGAGGCTGTTCAAGAGCTTCCGGAGCGTTATAATATGCTCGGTGGTGATCTCCCTCATCTGCGCGGGACTGGGAATAATAGTCTCGATACTGGCGGGAACTCCCGTCGGCTCAACGATAGTTACGGCAGATATAACAGTGTTCTTTATATTCAGTCTGCTTTCGTTCATAACCAAGAAGGGCAGATGATCATGCTCCGGAGCGCGGTGATCCACCATGCGCCGGAAATTCACAGCTAAAATAACAAAAAATCCCGAAAGCAGAGAAACTGCCTTCGGGATATTTTTATACGGCTTTGAAATTACAGATCTTTCAGCCCTTATACTTGATATACACCTCTGAGGGCGGCGTCTCCGAATCGACGGTCAGTTTGTTCCTGCCGCCGAATGTGGGTATGATCGTTCCCTTTCCCGCAAAGGTTATAGTGTCCTCTGCACCGAGAGGCGAAGCTCCCAGCTCTATGACTGCTTCGGCAGCTTCACCGCCGCAGCTTACCCTGACAGGGAGCACATATTTAGTGGGCTCCCAGCAGGAAACGCCGGAAATATTGCCTATCTCGAAGGGCTGCGATACAACGTCGGCATCAACTATCATAAAACGGCAGCCCCAGACGGAAGAATTCATTCCGAGGAAGAAAACTCCCACATCGTCGTCCTCGCTCAGAGTGAACGGGAGCTCCTCGTGTATGAACTTATCGCGCGTATGCGCCGAAGCATCGAGCCTGTAATTCGCAATTCCCTCGCCCAGCTTGTATATCTGTATATCGCTTACGGTGATATAGTCCCCTTCGGTGACCCCGTATGCCTGACTGTTTACCGCCAGACCAATGCTTACTGTTTCCGTATTAGTGGAAAAATACGCGGTTATGTACCCGTCTGCATCGGGAGTCAGCTCTGCGGTATGCAGATAGCTTTTTGAGGTACCCTTGGCTATGCGGGTCTCAAGGTGAAGGTCGGTTATCGAGGTATCCACATGGAACCTCAGGGCGTAGTTATTGACGTCTCCGTCATGCTGAAGGGGTATGGTCGGTATCTTTGAGGACTGGGTGGTCAGGGTATTGTAGGCCGAAAGCGTCGACAGCCACCCTGTATTGCTGTTTTTCGTCATGGTGAACCAGCCGTCTCCCCAGGTCCCGTCCCCGTTATCCACACCGCCCGTACCGGTACCAATGGTATTTAGCATCACAACATCGGCCCAGTCCGAGAAATCAAAGGTATTGTTTATAACATTGTCCTGCGAAGCGGTGTAAAGATGCACAACAGGAGCATTCGGCCTGTTGTAGGGAGTGCCGTATCTTGTCAGGGGCACGCCGCTCCAGTTGATCGTGCTGCCGTTTGACGTGCTGTAGCCCTCGAAGATCAGCTTGTAGCTTCCCGCCTTCAGACGGGTCCTGAACTGTGAATAATAAAAGCTTTCGGGACGGTCGTCAACGAACAGCATGTGATTCTGCCCGTCAATAATATACTTGTCATAGGTCACCCTCAGCCATTGTCTGTAGTCTGAGGGATTGTTATTATTGTCCGGTATATCGAGAAAGTTGTTATTGGTATAGAATTCAATATTGACGTTTCCGCGGAGAGATGCATTGCCGCACATATTGTCAATTGACTTTTCTTCCTGTTTAAGGCGGTTTACGCCGCTTCTTCCCACGCCTCCTTCCGCGCCTGTTATGCTCCAGTCAAGGAGCGCAGAGCCGTCGGAGCGGAATTGCAGAGGCACCATGCCCGAAAGCTCCCTTATCATGCCGCCCTTGACGTCCATGAACCTGCGTCCCAGCATGACTTCGTTTATGCTTCCCGCTATCCCTCCTTTTCCGCCTGCCTTGATCCATTCCCAGAGCATTGACATCACTCCTCTTCCCCGCCCACGGCACAGTCGATAGGCAGGACAAGGGAGGGTATGCAACTCAATTTCTTCCAACTTGACGACCCGGTGCTTTGCCAGGTGCGTGACGAGATTTTGGGTATCGACATCAATC
>JAFWSI010000043.1 GCA_017519415.1 Ruminococcus sp. | reverse complement strand
TCTGAACGGCAACACCTACGACATCAGGAAGACAATGCGCTACAACCAGCCTTCGCTGGACGGCACAGCAACCTTCCCGCAGTACTGGAGCGTTCGTCAGAGAAGCGGCTCCCAGAACAATACCACAAACTATATGCAGGGTACTATCGACGTATCCAAGCATTTTGACGCATGGAGCAAGGCAGGCCTTGACATGTCGGGTACACTTTATGAGGTATCCCTTAACATCGAGGGCTACAGATCCAACGGCTCCGCAAATGTAAAGAAGATCAGCTTCGGCGATGTTCCGACCACAACTACTTCAGGCGGCAATGATCCGATCGTAACAACTACAAAGACTCAGGTAGAACCCGACGCAAACGGCAACTACTGGGTAAGCGATTTTGAATCGGGCGCAGGCAGCTGGAAGGGCAGAGGCCAGGCTTCCGTAGATATAGTTTCCACAGATTACTACGAAGGCGGCAACTCTCTCTTCGTAAGCGGAAGAAACAATAACTGGAACGGCGCTTCCATAGACCTTGATCCCGATGTTTTCACAGCAGGCGGCACATACAGCTTCAGCGCTGCCGTACTCCAGAAGAGCGGCGATTCAGCAAGCATGAAGATGACCGTTCAGGTTGAATCAAGCAGCGGTACAGAATACGTTGAGGTTGACACCGTGACTGCAAAGAGCGGCGAGTGGACAAAGATCGAGAATACCTCCTTCACCATTCCTACCGGCGCTACATCATGCACACTCTATGTTGAGTCACCCGACAGCCTTACTGACTTCTACCTCGATAACGTTCAGGCTTCAAAGTCAGGCGTAAAGTCGTCCGTAGAGACAGGCAAGGGCAAGGTCGGAGCTTCCGATCAGACTACAACAGTTAATCAGCCCTCGGGCAACATCGACAAGAACAAGACCATAAAGATCATGCCTGCCGGCGACTCTATCACCAACGGCGACGGCGAAACAGGCGGCTACAGAAAGTATCTGTACAGTGCACTCCAGAAGATGGGCTACACCAAGATCGATATGGTAGGACCAAACGGAAGAGACAGCGCTTCTGCAAACGGCATCACATACGACGATAACCATGCAGGCTTCAGCGGATACCAGATCAAGGAAGTTCCCAGCTGGGGACAGCAGCAGGGCGGCAAGGGCAGCTTGTACAACGAACTCAAGAACAATAACGCCGTTAAACAGGCTCAGCCTGATATTATCCTGCTCATGATCGGTACCAATGACCTGACCGCTAACCGTTCAATGGACGCATGCGCATCAGATCTCCGCGCTATGCTTGACTATATGCTGGCAGATATGCCTTCGGGCGGAGTCATCTTCCTCTGTTCAGTTCCGGAGCACACGGCATACGGCGGAAATACGCAGAAGATCGGCAACTATAACAATACCGTAAAGAGCGTTGCTCAGGAATACGCAAGCAAGGGCAAGAATGTTATATTTGCAGACGTTCACGGCTGTCTTGACGGCATGAACGACATAAGCGGAGATCAGCTCCACCCCAACGGCACAGGCTATAAGAAGATCGGTGAATTCCTTGCAGGAGAGATCAATGATTATATAGCTTCACAGGCTCCTCCCGCAACGACAACCACAACAACCACAACTACCACGACAACTACATCAACGACTACAACCACTACCACAACTACCACCACGCAGATAACTCCCACAAAGCTGGGCGACACCAACTGCGACGGTTCTGTTGATATGGCTGACGCTGTACTCATCATGCAGTCCATAGCCAATCCCAACAAGTACGGTCTCGAAGGAAGCGACGATCACCACATCACGGCTGTCGGCAAGGCAAACGCTGATGTAAACGGCGGCGGCGTTACTTCATCCGACGCAGCACGCATTCAGGAATTCCTGCTGGGCAAGTTCAGCAGCTTCGTGGAAATAGCATGACCTGAATAACATAAAAGCTCCCCGAAGTTCGGGGAGCTTTCTTTTATATGTTTCCTTTTATCTCTTTCTTTGCCTTCTCAAGTGCAGCTATGACCCTGTCGCACCATGCGTCGAACTCGGGGTCGTCCTTCTGCTCGCTCTCATGGGCAAGTATATAGTCAAGGGCTATGCGGACGCCCTGCGAAAAGCTCACCGTGGGACGGAATTCCGGAACGGCTCTTTTCAGCTTGCGGTTGTCAAACACCACCGATACGGACTTGTCTCCCGTGAGACTGCCCTCAAGATCGTAGCCTGGATCGACTGCGCTGAGGAACTCAGAAGACACATAATAGGGACGGAGCTTTACTCCGAGAGCCTGAGCTATGGTCTCATATATCTGTGTCCAGCTGAGGGACTCGTCCCCCGTTATCTGGAAGGCCTCTCCTATGGCATGGGGATTGCCCATGAGTCCCACAAATCCAACTGCAAAATCGGTATTGAAGGTAACTGTCCACAGTGACGAGCCGTCGCCCTGTATTATTACAGGCCTTTCATCCCGGATACGCTTTATGACCTGCCAGAAGCCATTTCTGCCGTGTACGCCGAGGGGAATGTTCCTTTCGTCGTAGGTGTGGCTGGGACGCACTATGGTTACGGGGAAGCCCTCCTCGCGGTAGTACTTCATAAGCAGCTCCTCGCATTTTATCTTGTCGCGGGAATACTGCCAATGAGGATTGGCAAGGGTCGTGCCCTCGGTTATGATGTAGCTCCTTGCAGGCTTATTGTATGCCGACGCAGAGCTGATGTATATGTACTGATCCGTCCTGTCCCTGAACAAACGGTAATCGCGCTCTACCTGCCCGGGAACGAAGCCAATGAATTCGCATACCGTATCAAAATGCATTCCCGCTGTCTTCTCCGCCACCAGCTTCTCGTCGGATATGTCCGCGATAATGGCATTTGCACCCTCGGGAACCGGTCTGTTTCCTCTGTTGAGTACCCATACCTCCCATTCTCTCTCTATCAGCAGCCTTGTGACCGCACTGCTTATTGTCCCCGTTCCGCCGATTATCAGTGCTTTCATTTTACTCACCTCATATATTTATTCATATACAAAAACGGTCCGGATCCGCCGTGCTGCCCATGCAGAAGTTCTTGTGTACTATCGGGGAAAGCTTTCTGAAAAAAGCTCCTCAACAGGTACGCATAAGCCTTATGCATAAGCATTTCGGCTGGTCCCGGCCGTTTTATCATGTCATCACAGGAAGCGCTTAGCCTTCCTTCTCTTGCCGAGCACGAACGCGCCTGCACTCAGAAGGAGGGCTGCTCCTCCGCAGGCGAACTTGAACCACGTCTTGTGCGCCACGATTCGTATAACGCTTGTGGTAACAAGGATATTCTTATAGTTGTACTCGATCTGATTGTTGGCCATATCCGTAAGAACGATCTTTATATCCTGAGAATGCTTTGAATTCGGTATATTGAATACGCATTCATCGTTTATCTGATGAGCTCTTACGCTCTCGCCGTCTATGTATACGCTTATATCCTTAAGCATAAGGTTATCGGAAACAGCAAGGTGCACCGTATGCTTTTCGCCCTTGTACGCGCTGTTTTCCGTGATAT
This sequence comes from Ruminococcus sp., assembly GCA_017519415.1. Classification (GTDB taxonomy): domain Bacteria; phylum Bacillota; class Clostridia; order Oscillospirales; family Ruminococcaceae; genus Ruminococcus. The sequence continues at coordinate 31,059 of JAFWSI010000043.1, read as the reverse complement.
TTATCGGTATGCACAGAGGCTTGGTCTTGTCGATAAAGAATGTCAGCTCCGCCTTCTTCTTATCAGATGTACTGATATTGATATTGCCCGCCTGATCCACAGAATGTATGGAAACGGTATATCTTGCGTCGGCTGTGAAGTTCTTGGCATAGATCACATAACGGTATTCCGACCACTCGTCTTCGCCGCCGCTGTACCTTACTTCATAATCAACGCCCTCCTTCAGCTCTGTCATCTCCGAATCCTTGGTGATGAACACGCTGTAGTCGCCGTCATGCCTGTCGGTATTGTATTCGGTTATGATAACGTCCTGTTCACTGGAGATATACTTGCCGGAGATCGCCTTTGTCGCGTCGTTGAGCACAAAATTGGAGCCGTATCTGTTTACCGAGAAGCGGAAGTCCTTGGTTATCTTATTTTCGGCATTATCCTTGGCGCTGGCCTTGATGGTGTATATATCATCGAACTCAGCGCCCTCGGGGATATTATCGAATACATACTCGTAGCCTCCTGAGTTCTCACGGAATTCACCGCCGAAATCAAGGGATCTTCCCCTGTTGGCGCCCTGAAGCTCTATCTTTATGCTTTCCTTGTCAAGATTCACGTCGTTGAACCTGATATGCGGCCTGATCTCCTTTTCCTTGTTGGACTTTCCAACGTCCTCAAAGGCTATCTTGGGAGCCTGACTGTCGATACAGAATTTTCCGCTGTATGACTCAAAGTCGTTTCCTGCCTTGTCACGTCCCGAGATCCTTACGGTATATTCGCCGTCCTTATCGAACTTTACGGTAGTGATATAATCACTACCCGAACGAGTCCATGCGGAGGGCTTCGGGAAATTATCCGCCTTGTCGTTGTAGGTGCCGGATACGGATACTCTTCCGGGGTCGAAGTTGTTCTCGGAGATCCTGAAGGTTGCCGTTACGGGACCATTATAGAAATGGTCGTTCTCTATATTCTTGTCAAAGCCCACATTCAGCGCGGGAGCTGTTCTGTCTATGATGAATTCATCGGAAACATAGTCCTCTGCGCCCCAGCCGCACATATCTTTGCACTGTACGGTGAGCCTGTAGGTGCCGTCGGCTTCAAAGGGAACCTCTGCCCTGTAGACTGCGTTATCGTAGTCCTCGGTGCCGGGTGCGGGAGGATCCCATTTCACTGTGCGCTTTTCGCCGTTTACAAGAACGTTTGCCAGCGACTCGTCAAAGTTCTTTTCCCTGACGGTTATGACCGCCGTCCTTGCGCCCTTGTAGATGTTCCTGAATTCCTGATCCGCAGAGCCGTTTCCGTCTGTGAAGGCAACGTTTATCACGGGAGCTGTCTTGTCTATGCTGAAGCCTTCCGCTCTTCCCGAATTATCCTCGGGATTTCTCGCGTTATCCTTCAGCCTCATGGAGATGAACTGGTCGTTTCCTTCCTCGGAAACAACGATCTCTCCTGTAAGTCCGTTTATAAGGTTGAGCTCGCCGAAGCTGTCGGTCCACTTTATACGGTCGTCGCCTGTGAAGCTGCCGTTTTCGTCCCTCACGAATACCTTTTCGGGAGCTCCCGAAAGTGAAACTCCTACCTCTCTGATACCGGAGAAACTGTCCTCAGCCACCAGCACAGCCTTTACATCGGAGCTGTAAAGGGGTCTGCCCGCCTTGTCCTTGTAATCGGTCTTTGGCAGCTTTATGTCCAGACCCGAGGTCTGTGCATGGCGTTCACCGTTCTCGGTGATCATGCCGAGGGTCCTGACAGTATCGGATGTCCTTCCCGATGCGTCAACGGCAGTCAGCTCCATTGTACCCTTGAAGTTGACGGGCACCGTAACTATCCACTCGTCAGCGTCCATGCCCTTTCTTCTTGGTACGTCCGCAGAGACGGGATTTCCGTCAGCGCCGATGAGGGATACCTTTATATCGCTTATTCCCGCAGAAGGGCCGTTGTCGCGGACCCTTACGGAAACATCTGCCGAGCTGTGTGCAAACAGCACGTATTCGCTTCCGCCGCTGCGGCTTATGAGCTCGTCGCGTCCGTACCTTACAGACTCCACAACAGGTGCGAAAAGATCAACATATACCTTTTCGTTAGCCTCAGCGCTTGTATTGCCGGCATTATCCACAGCCTCAAGGCCTATATCCACACAGCCCAGCTCCTCAGGAGCGCCCTCGGTCTTTACACTGAATACCTCGCCAAAGTCGAGACTGAATTCTCCGTCCACCGAGCTTTTCAGTACGGCACGGAACTTATCGGGCTCTTCTTCCTGTGCAAAGGAAAGATAGTAGGAGCCGTTCCCCAGCGCTTCCGCACTGATGCCCTTTTCTTCAAGGTCAATGTCCGTTGCCCTGCCGTTTACCTTAAGCACAAGGGACTTTATTCCCGAGGCTATATCCGGATTCTTGTCGGAAGCTTTCAGGGCAAGCCTTATATTCTCAAAGCCCCTGAACCACTTTTTCTCAAGTCCGCCGTCAGACTTCTCGGTGTACCAGCTTCCCGCCGCAGAGGCATTTGTTATGCCTGCTTCCGGCCTGGCCGTATCTATGATAACATTGAAGCTGCTGCTGAGTGACGCGGTATTTCCGACTATATCCTCAGCCCTGACAGCTATCTTTGCCATAAGATTCTTGTTCCTGAGCTCCTCAGCCGTTACTCTGTATACATATCTGCCGTCCTCCGGTCTCATTGCTCCGCCGAGTACCTCGTCGGAGATATTCCATTCCGCAGATGCGATGCCTGAACCTGATCCGCCTGATATATCGCTTATATCGGCACTGATGCTGCTTCCTGCCTTAAGGATATATGCGGTATCGCTGCCCTTTTTAACAGTCCCGGCATTGTCGGTCTGTACGTTTATATCCTTGATAACGGGAGGAGTATCGTCAATCCTGAGCCATATCCTTTCCTCGTGTTCCGGATCGTAGCTGGAGTTGTTGCTGTTGTCTATTGCAAATACAGCTATCTTCTCATCAAGGTTTTTCTTTTTGAAGCTCCCGGCAGCTGTGATATTTATATTGAATTTTCCGGTCGACTTGTCAAAGGACAGCACAGGTACATAATCGGGAGCCTTCTGTGCTGACTCCGCATTTCTGTAGGCCTTCAGCGCATTTATGAGCACACCCTGCTGCCTTGCAAGCTTCTCCTTTGAAGACGTAGACGAAGCGGCATCGATCCTGCCGGCAAAGTAATCGTTCACATCAACGATCAGGTCGGAAATACCGCTTCTGAGAAGCTCTCTGTGGTAACGGTAGTTTTCCTTTCGGGAGGAGTATTTGCTGCCGAGCTTCTTGACGTCAAGATCCATAAGGAGCTGAACAGCCTCCGCCTCGGCTTCCCTCAGAGCGCTGCTCTCAACATAGCCCTCCACCGAGCTAACTGAATCCCAGCCGCCCGCAGGTCTGTCATAGCGGTATCCGCCCACAACTACCGACGCTATCTCACGCCCGTCATCATGTTCGGCATTGATGAACTTATCGTATATCTCCTTGATCTCCTTCTTCTCGTGAGAGAGCTCGCCCTCCATTGAGACAGGATAGTCCTCCCTGTCGGAAATATCAAGGGTAAAGTCAAGTCCCTTTTCGCCTACCCATTTTCCGTCCTTCGCGTCATCAGGCTTTATAGTCACGGTGGGCGCCTTCCTGTCAATGTAGAAGCATATGCTGCCCTCAAGGCTCTCCTTAAGGCTCGTACTGCCGTCGGAGCTCAGGATATTGCTCGCCAGTATGAAATCCGGGTCATTAAGGTTATCGGTATTGAGCACGAAGGAGTTCTTTTCGGAGCTTATGGGGTACTTTCCGTTTCTTAATCCCGTTTTGTCCGATCTGCTGAAGAAATCGTAGAGCATGGTGCTGCCGTAGAAGGCGCTGTCGAAATCCATAAGACCTGCACTGGCCATATCTCCCGGCACCTCATAGCAGCCGCTGCTTCTTTCGTAAAGATAATCCTTAGGCGCAAATGTGTACTGCTTGTCATTTTTGTCTATCTTTTTATATACGACGGAAACAGAGCCGCCTTCCTCCTCGCTCTTTATAAGGACGTATCTGTTGTTTGCCAGAATATCCCCATACATATTGCTGAATTCCCTTACGGTTTCTCCGCTGTATGTATACCGATCAAGAATATATCCGTCGCTTTCAAGGTAAGGGACACGTATAAAGTAATCATCGCCTATCTTCTCAACATAAACGATATAGCTTTCATCGTCCCGGCCTTCATCACCCTCAAAGGAAGCGGTAACACGCACCTTGGTCTCTATTCCCGTAAAGGAGAATTCCGCGTCCTTCTTGTATTTGAAGTGCTCATTGGAAAGGAGCTCGCTCATGGAGAGCGTTCCTCTTACAAGATTGTCATATCTGTGGGAATGCGAGCCGTCCGATACGACCATCGCCTGAAGGTCGATCTTTTCTATCGTAACTTTCTCAGCATCAAGCCATTTGAAGGTATATTTTTCCTGAGTCTTCTGTTTTTCACCGTTGAATCTGACGATATAGTAAGGCTTTGCCTTTATGGAAAACCTCTTTGCAGCCACTCTTGTTCTCGACTCGTTTCCGGCTCCGTCAGATACCACAAGGTCGTAGTCGCTTTCAAAGGCTCCTTCCTTCTTGGCAAAGAAGCTGCCTTTTACCGTATAATCCAGTGAAGCCGCGTCACCGCTCAGAAAGTAAGGCCCCTCGGGAACGAACTTTACCGTTGAACCCGCCTTGTAGTAACCGTCGCTGCTCGGAGAGGCTATCCTTATTCCTTCGATAGCCTTGTCATCTTCGTAAGAAAAACTGAAATAGGTATCGTATTTCAGTACGATCTCACCGTTTTTGACAGTGCTGTTGTTTTGTCTGAAGAGCTTTTTCCCGATAATAATATCATCGTCGTTTATATCCGCTGCTTTTGACAGAGTGAAGGACGCTTCATCTATACCGTCGAACCTGAAGGACGACCAGTTCCGGCTGCCGATTATCCCGGCTGCAAGCTCCATGAATTCATTGACGTCAGAGGAGCCGCTTTCCAGCTTTATAACATAGGTCACACTCGCTGCGGCAGTAGTGGTGGCTGCCGTCGTAGTGGCAGCTGTTGTAGTTGTTGTCGCAGCTGTCGTCGTGGTTGCAGTTGTCGTCGTTGTTATCGGAGCTGTTGTCGTAGTAGTCGCAGCTGTTGTCGTCGTGGCCGCAGGCGGATCCTGCACGTCCTCATCTCCGGAAGCCCCCGTATCCTGTGAAATGTCAGTCCTTAAGGCAGTAACGGCTGCCGAGACCTCTCCCAGCGGCATACTGCCAAAAGTATGCGAAACGAAAACGAGAGCCGCCGCAAAGGCTGCCTTCCTTTTCAGATCAAAGAGTCCGTTATTCATCTGGATTTTCCTCCCTTTTTTGCAATAAAAGCTACTGCCGCTCCCAGAGCCAGAATGGTCGCTGCGATAATGGGAACCAGCATATTCCTGCTTCTGTTGTCTTCATTCGATCTAATCCACGTTCGTTCGGTCGAAGTGGTCACGTTCTCCGTTGTAACGGCAGTCGTGGCGCTTGTTCCGGACGTTGATGTGACAGCACTCCCCGCTGCCGTTACCGATGTCGCCGTCGCAGAGGCGGCAGGAGCTTCTACAACTGCCTCAGCCGCTGCCTCAGCCGTACCGCCTGCTTCCATGACAGGCTGCCCGGCTTTCTCGGCAGGCTGATCTCCTGCGGGAGGCTCCGTCTGCGGCTCGGTAACGGTTATGCTTCCGCCGCCAAGCACAGAGAAGCTTGCTGCACCGAATCTTGCTTCCTTGCGGTTGTGCGTGTATATCCCCAGGCTGTACATATCGCATTCCGTCAGGAAGGATATGCCGTATCTTCCCGCCGATATGTCCGCGGGAACTATGACGCGGAGCCAGCCGAACTTTCCGTCGTCATAATAGGTATCCGAGCCCGCCTCAAAGCAGGCGGATACTATATTGTCAGTATTGTTGCATCTGTAAATGTTCACGCCCGCAAGCACGTTCGTGTCAACGTCGTGATCGTCGTCATAACGCAGCGGACCTTCAAGCGCCACCACTATGCTCAGTGAGGTGAAGCCGGGATTGCTGCCGATGTATAACGGTACCTCCACCAGCGTATCACCGCTGAGCCCTTCCTTAGGTATCTCCACATCTCCTATGGAGAGCTCGATATTATCGGGAGCCTCATAGGTGACGGCTCCGACGCAGGGCACACAAAGCTCACAGGCGGTCAGAACTGCCGCAATTCCCCTAAACGCAAATCCTCTCACCGTCATATACTGCCACCGTCTATCACGTCCGGATCAGCGTTTATAAGGATTATATTCCTTGTTATCCTGAAATCGCTTTTCTCAACTTCCTCTGCCCTGCCGACGACCACCGTCGCCCCGTCGTCAGCCTGCTTTTTCCCGCGGGCTACAACTACCGTTATCTCGCCGCTTTCATCGGCGAAGGGCTCGGAGGAGCCCGTAATGACCGGATAATCGCCCGCTGTGTCCTTTGAGAACTCGGGCATTGCCAATGAAGGCATATCCGGTATGGCCGGTATCCGCTTCTGTGAAGCAACATCGGATATTATGTTGGATATTATCCTGTACCTGAAAGCAAGGAACACGGCCACAAGCAGGAGTACGATGCCTATCCCGAGAAATATCTCGGACAGTATCTCCCAGTAAAATGAATCCATTCCGCACCTCCCGCTTTATACCGAGCCCTTAATGCTCTCAAGGATCCTGTCATAGAAGGTGAGGATATATTCCTTCGCTTCCGCAGCCGTTCCCTCTTCGGCATTGATCTTTTCGGTCTTGTTCTTTATATCATCGAGCAGCTCCGTCTGAGCCTCATAGGAAATGCCCGATTTCGCAAATTCATTGATATTGCTGTTCTCGAGATTTATAAGGGTCTTATAGGTCTCGAGGATTATTATCTCTGAGCCCGCATTGGCAGTCTCCACCATTTCATTGAGAGAGATCATGCTCTCCCACAGATCGGCGGAGTAATTCTTTTTCAGGAGCTCGTTCTCCTTCTTCTGGGTCAGCGAGTAGAACTCTCCGATAGAACAGTACACCTTGGCGATGTCGTATCTGTCGGGATCCTGTTCCCTGAATATATCCGTCTGAGCCTCCTTGAACCATTTCACGGAAGCGATCTTTCCCGTAGTGCCGCTCTGCTTGCCGTTCTCGGCACCGTAGAAATAATAGTACCAGTAAAGCATTCCCAGCTCGTAGGCAACCTTACCATACCGGGGATTCTTTTTCAGCTCGTTTATGTTTTCGTTCACCAGTCTGAGTATCTGCTCCGCCTCATCTGCCGTGAACACGTCGTCCGCTTCATACAGCTCTATCAGCTTCAGATAGGCGTCCGCATAGGAGCCGTCCGCATTGATGACGTCCTCAAAGGCGGCTGCCCTTGTATCGTAATCGCTTGCGTTCTCCGCCTTTTCCACAAGGGGGATGAAGTTCTCGCTTTTTACCTTTCTCGCCATTGCTCCCGAGAAAAAGGAAAGGCCGAGACAGAGAGCGGAAAGTCCCGCGATTATGCCCGTTGTCCTGATATAGGTATGGTTTTCGGTCTTGTACAGATCCTCGTACAGCTCGTCGCAGGAGCGGTACCTCTTTGACTTGTCGTCGCTTACGCACTTGCGTATTATACGGACAAGTCCCGCATTGGCGCCCTTGTCGAACACAAAGCGCTCCTCGGAGCTCACCAGCTTGCCGTTGACGGCAACGTTCATGGGCTTCCTGCCCGTCAGCATATGATAGAAGGTGGCTCCCATATTGAATATGTCCGTCTTTTCGTCAAGCTCCTCCTTGCGGAACTGCTCGGGAGCGGCATAGGCAGGGGTATAGGCAAATGTACCCTCACGCCTTTCGATGACCGAGCCGAAGTCTATGAACTTGAGCTTGCCGAAATTGTCGGGGCGCTTTTCGTTTTCAAAGCTGACGTCATTCCTCACCACCATGATATTGTCGGGCTTCATATCGCTGTGTATCATGCCGCACTTGTGTATGAAGGACATGACAGAGCAGATGTCCTTGGCATAGCGGAGCACGGTCTTATGCGGAAAAGGATAGTACGCCAGCAGCTTTTCCATGGATACTCCGTCGATATAGTCCTGAACTATATACAGGGCGTCGGGTTTATTGTCAATGATCTCGATTATATTCGGGAAAAAGGAATTCTTTACGTCCTTCTCACAGAATTCCTTGATGAGAAGGGACTCCTGACGGGCGTTGTAGGCGTCCGTGCCGTTGGATTTCTTTACCTCCTTAACGGCCCGCTGAGCGTTGTTGGCCCTCAGGTCCAGTGCCCTGTAGACAATTGATGTGCCGCCTTTTCCCGCAATATTAACGATCTTGTATCTGTTTTCAAGGACAAAGCCTTCGTTAAGCAAAAAGATCTCCTCGCTTTCAGCAGAGCTTTACAAGAAGGGCGGTGATATTATCCCTTTCTCCGCACTGGATGACCTTATTGGTCAGCTTTTTCAGATTTCCGGAAATTGCCTTTTCATCATTGTTTGCAGAGGGACACAGAGCCTCCCTGAGCTCGGTCTCCGAGACCTTCTTGCGGAAGCCGTCGGAACACAGCATATAGCATTCGTCCGTACCGTACCCTCTTATGCTGTAATCATAGGCGGTATCCTCAAGGCCTGCGCCGATACAGTTGGTGAGCTGGTTCTGCCTCGGGTCGCTGCCCGCCATCTCGGCAGTTATTTTTCCGCTCCTGATCTCCTGCCCCACAACGGAATGATCCGAGGTGAGCACGGCGATCTCCTTATCGGTAATCCTGTACAGTCTTGAGTCCCCCACATGAGCCGTCAGCATTTTCCCGAATTCCGGGAGTATGAGTACGGAGGTATATGTGGTCGCCATATCCGAGCCGGTACGCCCGGCATAGTCGTTTATCCTTGTATTGAGCTCGTGGAGCCTGTCGTCCATGGAACGGCGTATATTCAGTATCTTGGCGCCGCTGCGCAGGAGCTCCGGAAGCTCCGAGACAAACCAGTCGTTCATGCGCTTGCAGACATAGGCGCTGGCCTTTTCGCCGCCCGCAAGTCCTCCGACGCCGTCACAGACCGCAGCAAAGAATATCTCTTCTCCCTTATATTCCGCAGTGGCAATAAAAAGAGAATCCTGATTTACCTTTCTGACAGCGCCCTCTGTAGTAACATAGGAGAATAAATATTTCATATCCGTCAGCTCTCTTCATAAAAAGTATAGGCTATGCCGTGATAGAGGAAATTACAGCCCGAGAAAATGTCTGTCCTTTCGCCCTCTGTCATCTCGCTGTCCTCAACGCTGAGGGAAGTGCATGAAATATTTTCGATATATATGCTGTGTCTGCTGCCGCTGTTTTCCCTGCCTATGATAAGGCCCGAGATCTCCGCGCAGGTAAAGGGATACACAAATATCGGAATCTTTGCCCCGCTGGAGGAATTGAGAAGATAGGCTATGCTTTTCAGCTTCTTGCCGCTGGGAGACTTCTTTGCCTCTCCCGCATTACGGCCGTCAACTATAACAGTAGCCGAATCGCTTGAATTTATATTGAACACGAAGGGAGAATCATATATGTAGATGACGTCCCCGCTTCCGAGCTTTTCCTTTGTAATCCTCTGCCCGTTCTCGGCAAAGCTATTGAGGAAGGTGCCGTTTGCCGAATTCCTGTCCTCTATGAAGAACTCACCGTTCTCATAGGTTATGGCAGCGTGCTCCTTGGACACGGTCCCCCTGTCCGTAAGGGCAAGGTCGTTGTCCGCCTTTCTGCCGATGGTGAACGGGAAATGGTCTATGGGTATCTCCCTGTTGTTCTCGTCCCTGAGGAAAGCAGGGCACTCGATGCTCCTGTTCCTGTTGACGATTATGGTGTGATCCGAATCCTCCGGGGCTCCGGAAGACTGCTTCCGCTCAGGCTGCTCCTGCGAAGCGCTGCCCGCCAGTTCGTCAACAGGTATGGAAAGCATATCGTGAAGCAGTATATACAGGTGATTGTGAGTGAAGCTTCCGTCCTTCCTGCTCTTGATGTAGTCCTCGATGAAGGAACCGTACTTTTCTATAACCTTGCCGTCCGATACGGTTATATTTGCGTTCTTATGCAGCTTTGAGAGCAGCTTTACGGCTCCTCCGCCTTTGCGGTCGTTGACCGAGAGCGGCAGATAGGCTACGTAGACCTTCTTCTTTTCCACATCGTAATATACGTTCTTCGGATCATTCAGAAGAATGTTCTCCGCAGAGAGCTTATCCTCGCTGCAATACTCCAGTATCTTCTGGAGCTGGCATATTATCCCGAAATACGTTTCCTGAGTCATGGTCTGCTTGATATACTCAGAAAGCGCAGTCATATTGCTTACCTTGTACTTCAGCACGTTCCTCGCGGCAGTTTTTTCCCACTTCACGCGCAGGAAACCCTTTCCGGTGTTTTCGTTTATGAATCTGAGCCTCTTTTCGTCGATCTGATCCTTCTTTCTGAGAGAGACCTGAAGAAAAGCGTCACAGTTCTGATACAGGACTTTTGCGGTAATACCCGGCATTTACTCACCCCTTAACGATTTTGCCGCGATCCTTAGCCGATCCGCGGCTTCCTCAAAACAAATTTAAAGCACGGCTTTCCGGATATTTCTCTTTCCATTCACTCCGGAAATACATATAAATAATTATACCATATCATTACATTTTTGTCAATATTTTGTATAAGATTATTGCACATATCAGGAGAATAAATATTGCACATTCCACAATAGCCGCTGTAATCGGTCCTTCATACGCGCTACTCCTTCCATGCGGCCTGCGAATGTAATATTTTTCGTGCAAATCCGACGCTTTTTAAAGACTTTTTAATATTTGAAGTGCTATAATCATAAACGAAGGGTATTTCCGCCCGCTGTCCGTCGGAATATGCCGTAAAATGTTGACGATAGGCGGAAAATATGTTATTATGTATTTACATAACAAACAACATTCGGGAGGAGAAAACAAATGCAGAAATCAAAGAAAAGAAAAAAGCTCATCATTATCCTGATCGTGCTTCTGCTGATCATCGGCGTTATCGTCATGCTGATAAGAAACGCCATAGGCGGAGCCACATCAATGATAAAATGGAACTCACAGACCTGCGGTACAGTTCAGAACCGCGATCTGCTGAACTATGTAAACCTGTCCGGAAACGTTTCCAGCAGCGACAAGGTCAGCATAGCCTGCGAACAGGCTCTCAAGGTAAGCAAGCTCAACGTCAAGGTAGGAGACAGCGTGAAAAAAGGCGATATTCTCTGCGAATTCGACAGCAGTTCCCTCAAGGAGCAGTTCGACAGTCTCTCCTCCAGCAGCGCAAAGGCAGAGGGCGCTTCAAATTACAGCCACAGCCTCAATCAGCGCAACCTCACAAAGGCGCGTCAGGAGAGAGCCGATATGATTGCAAAGGCTCAGTCTGCCATTGACACTGCCAAGTCCAAGAGAGATCAGGCATACAACGATTATAATATACTTGTGGACCGTTACAACTCCCTCAACGAGGATGCTGCGGCAGCTTACGACGAAATGCTCGCAGCAGGCGACGACAAGGAGGCTGCCGACGCAGCCCGCGAAAACTGGAAGGATCTTACGGCAAAGATAGCCGCTCTCGACCTGACGGTGGACTCTGTACACTCTCAGCTGCCCGCCTATGACGACGCGGTTGACGCGGCTATATCCGCATACAACGATACGGTAAAGGCCGGCGACAACCTTGTGCAGACTGCACAGGACGCCATTGACGCCGAGAAATACACCGTAAGCGACAGCTCCGCCGACAAGCAGCTCAGGGAGCTTCAGGAAAAGATCGAGAGCTGTATCGTAAAGGCCCCCAAGGACGGCGTTGTTACTCAGCTGAGTATTTCCGAGGGCAGCGTTCCCATGTCAAACAACCTTATGACCATAGAAAACACCTCCGAGCTCATAATCTCGGGCAAGATCAGCGAGTCCGACATACTCAGGATAAACGAGGGCATGAACGCCGAGATAAAGACCTCCGCAACGGGCAGCAGGATAATCAACGGCAAGGTAACCCGTATCGAAAGGATAATCTCCTCCGACGCGGGCAGCAGCGCTTTGGGCACCGCCGTTCCCGGAGGCTATACGGTTGAGGTAAGCATTTCCGACAAGGACAGCGAACTTCTCATTGGTATGTCCGCCAGCGTGAAGATAATCCTCGACAAGCGCGACGCCGCACTGAGCGTACCCTACGACGCTGTCATCGGCGGCGAGAACGACGGATATTTCGTATACGTGGCAACTCCTGCCGAAGACGGTAAATATACCCTGTCAAAGCGCACGGTCACCATCGGATTTGAAGGAGACTACTACACCGAGATACTCACGGGAGACCTGAAGGTTGGCGACATCGTGCTCACCAGCCCGAGCAACGTTTCCGACGGCGATACCATATCCCTTGACGCTCCGGAGGAATAATGCCGATGAAAACTGTTATTTCCATGCACAGTATCGTCAAGAGTTTCTATATCGGAATGCCCAACGAGCTGGAAATACTCCACGGTATCGATCTTAAGATACAGGAGGGAGAATTTGCAGCCATAGTCGGCCCCTCGGGTTCGGGCAAGAGCACCCTCATGAATATAATCGGCGCTCTCGACCGTCCCACCAGCGGTATCTATATGCTGAACGGCAACGATATATCCCAGCTCGACGATACAGAACTAAGCTCCATACGCAACCGCGAGATAGGCTTCGTTTTCCAGAACTTCAACCTTATCTCAAGGACGAATGCGATCGAGAATGTAGAGCTTCCAATGCTCTATGCAGGCATCGGAAGAAAGGAACGCAGGAAAAGAGCGGAACAGCTCCTGGAGCTTGTGGAGATGAGCGACCGCGCAGACCACAATCCCAATGAGCTATCCGGCGGTCAGAAGCAAAGGATCGCCATAGCAAGAGCTCTTGCCAATTCCCCTTCCATAATACTCGCCGACGAGCCTACGGGAGCCCTCGATTCCGTGACGGGACATATGGTTATGGATATATTCCATAAGCTCCACAAGGAGGAGAACAAGACCATAGTGCTCATCACCCACAGCCGCGAGCTCGCTTCCGAGACCGACAGGATAATCACCCTGAACGACGGAAAGATAGTCTCAGATCATACCGCAGGCATAGCAGGAGGTGGCAGCAGTGTTCTTCATTGAAAATATACGCCTTGCCTTCTCCTCACTTAAAAGCAACAAAATGCGCGCCATGCTGACCATGCTGGGCATAATCATCGGCATCAGCGCTGTAATAACCATTACAACTCTCGGCAACTCCCTGAAAAAGACACTTTCCAACTCCTTCAACCAGATTGGCGAGAATTACTTTTCCGTGGAATACATATTCCAGGGCGGAAAGGACGACGAGGGCAACTACCTTCAGTATCGCCCCATGCAGGAGGAGGACTACATAACCCAGGAGATGTACGACGAGCTGGAGGAGAAATATCCCGGCAAATACCTCTGGAGCCGCTCCTGCTCATGCGGCAGCGGAAACGTCATCAATCCCAAATCGCAGAAGCTGAACATATCGGTCCAGGGCGTCACCGAGGGCAATATCAGAGGCGGTTCTCTGTACAAGGTCATCGACGGCAGATGCATCAAAGACGCCGATGACAAGGGCAAAAAGCATTCCGCACTGGTGTCCGATATATTCGTAAAGCAGTATTTCGGCAGTGAGAACGCAAAAGCTCTCGGCAAGGACATAACCGTTGATATTGACGGCATTTGCAGCACCGAATTCACTATCGTGGGCGTATACAAATTCCCGAAGATAATGGAGAAGTATTTCCAGCCGGGCATAAGCATGATGGACAGAACAACTCCCATTCTCATCCCCTACGAGACAGGACTCAAGCTCACAAATGCCGAGATGCAGAGCAACTACGAGGAAGTCACTCTCTCCTCAGCCACCTATGACAGAAAACAGGCAAAGGAAGAGCTCCTTCAGTTCTTCGACGAAAAATACAGCACAAACCGCTACTACAAAATATACATCTACGATCCCATGGAAGACATGGAGGATATAACCAAGGTATTGAACGTAGTTACGATCGTAGTCGCGATAATCGCCGCAATATCCCTGCTTGTAGGAGGTATCGGCGTAATGAATATAATGCTGGTAAGCATTACCGAGCGCACCCGCGAGATAGGAGTCAGAAAGGCTCTCGGCGCCAAAAACAGCTCCATAAGGACCCAGTTTATAACCGAGGCGGTGATTCTCTGTCTCATAGGCGGTATCATCGGCGTTCTGCTCGGAATATTCAACGGTTTCCTCATAGGTGAGATAGCCAAATACGCCATGACGCAGATGCCCGAATATCAGGACATCATATCCCTCACCATACAACCATCTCCGGCAGCAATGCTCATTTCGCTGGGCTTCTCAATGCTCATCGGAATATTCTTCGGAAGCTATCCCGCAGGAAAGGCTGCAAAGCTGGACCCTATAGAGGCTCTCCGCTACGAATGATATAAGATCCCGAAAGCAGCGCCGGCTACGGCTTCCGTATGGAAAACGCAGAAAGCATAATACTCTTTGAAAAGGGCGGCGGAACAGCTGCCGGAACGCCTGATAATACCGATTTTACGTCAAAAGGATAGGATATAAAGGGTGACGGGATTATCTGCTCAAAATTAGGGCTTGATTTATCTTCTGAAAAGGTGTATAATTAGGACGTTGAGTACACGTCAGAGGGTCAGATGATCCATTCAGAGGTTATAACACTGACGGTATACAAGTGTCCCGACGATCGGAGAATGTGATCGGCATTGCGGATCAGTCTCAAAATACTCAGCGTTATTAAAAGCCTTCTACTTCTCATTTATATTCTCTTTAAAGCGCCGAGCTCATTCTGAGCTCGGCGCGCACTTTTGTACCGTATCATGTTAATTCAGATTATCGTTTTTTACGAATGATTTCCCGGCACTCGCAAGGCCCTCACAAAAGCTTTCATACGGTCAAAAAGCGGCTGCACCGTTCGGTGCAGCCGCTTTGCTTATTCATTATCGTCAGACAGCTCTGTGAACTCAAAGCCGTCTTCTCCCTCGCGGAGCCTGTACTTCCTGTCGTCCGCAAATTCATAGGTAAATTTCTCCTCTGCGTCCTTTACGCTGTCTATAATAAGAGTATCATCGGAACGGTCTATACTGTAATTAAGATTGTTTCCCATTCCGCGGGTAACGCTTATATCGTCCTTGACGATATTGACGAAGCGGACGGTATCATTACCCAGCCGGTCGCTTATAAGGTCGCTGCCGCTGCCACGGGCGAAGATATACACATCATCACCCTCGCCGCCGTATAGTCTGTCGTTGCCTGCTCCGCCGTCAAGAATGTCATTGCCCTTGCCTCCGAAGAGCCTGTCGTCGCCGCTTCCACCTTCGATAGTATCGTTTCCGTCATCGCCCCAGATCATATCATCGCCGCTGCCTCCGAAGAGCTTATCGTTGCCTTCTCCGCCGCTGATCTGGTCATTTCCCTCTTCACCGTAGATCTCGTCGTTCCGCGAGCCGCCATCCAGCTTGTCATTCTCGCTGCCGCCCAGTATGACCGTACTCCTGAGAGAGGCTCCCGTTACACTGTCCCTGCCCGAGCCCGAGTACACCACCTCGCCGCCGCTTTTATCCGCAACTATGATGTTGTCCTCGCTGCTGCCGAGCCTGAGTGAATAGCCGTATTCGTCGAGTATATCCGTTATCTTCTTCTTGTAGCTGCCGAAAAGTGCATATCTTACCTCATAGTAATTTGAGGGAAGAAGAGCTGAAAAATTCAGATCGAGTATGCCCTCGTTGAGAAAATCAAAGAGCTGGTTCTTATCCTTTATCTTCATGAGCTCCTCGGAATTCCTTACCGTCCCTTTCAGCTTCTTGATGAAATCAGAGTTCATAAGATCCACAAGATCATTGAGCTCATTGATGAACTTTGTATCCTCAAGATACTTGTTGGTCTTGTGATACAGATTGAGGAACTCCCGCTGTATGCCTGTCCATACCCTGTCAAAATCCCCCCTTGCGAGCTTACCGCCCGCAAGCTTCTTAACGCCCTTTTCCCACACTATGTTGCTCAGTGCGGGATCCGGGTCGTACTCCTTCTCCATAAGGTTATTCAGCACGACAGTACCGCAGGCGCTGTAAAACAGGCTCAGTCCGCTAAGCTTGAATGTCCTGAGGAGATCGTCTATGTAGGAAACATTCATCTTCATGGTCTTGATATAGTAAAGGATATGTCCCATGAGCTTCATAAGGGGCTCCGTATCGCTTAGCAGGAACCTCATTTTCTCGTCGGCATTGTATTTGTTGCCCTTTACGTCAAGACCAAGCACCATTACAGGAAGCAGCTTCTCAAAGTAGTTTACGAGTATCTCCGTTTCGGGTCCCTGTCCCAGCAGGTACAGAATGAAATCATGCAGCCTTGCCACCTCTTCCGATTCCATACAGTGCTCAAATCTGAGCTCGGAAGAGCCGTCCCTGTTGATATGGAACAGCTTTCCCTCTCCGAACTGCATTACATAGTCCTTGCCATAGGTTTCCAGCGCCTTCTGGAACACCTTATAATAATTCGAGCTGTCAAGACGCGCAAAGCCGAGATCAGGAGCGGCTTCTTCAAGGAATTCCTGACGGGTCTTCTGAACGAAGAAGGAATTTGGAGCATGGTTCTGCGCAACTCCGTCTACTCCGAAGCCCTTGCAGTATATCTGCTGAGATCCGGGTATCTGATAGAGAAGTATATGTACAAAATCCGTGGAAAGAGAATAATTCCGTATGAGCTTCGCTCTTCTCTTTATCTTTCCCTCGTTCATTTTCAGGAATTTCTCGGAAAATCCCTGTCCGTCAAAGCTTACGCACCTGTCTACCTTATCGCACATTATGGTCACATACATAGCCTTGTTTCCGCCCTTGGAGTGTCCGGTGACAGTGAGATGTCCGTACCTGTTTGCCATTTCCGTCGCAAATTTCAAAGCTTCATTCTGCGGAGGCGTAAAATATGAACAGGCTCCCTTGGCATTATCCGCCCACTCAACGGGACCTGTGGTGCCCTTATAGGCAATTATTGCCTCCTTCGGGTCGTCGGAGCCGTCCGTGAAGCACAGCGCCAGCGGGTAGGAATACTTTCTTCCAGCATCGTCCACTGCTATATGATAGTCCTGCACATCACTTTTCAGGGCTGTAAGCTTCAGCCTCGCAAGCCTGCTGCCCTTTATGTATTTCAGTATGTCAGCCCACTCCGCACCTGTCATTTCCGCGTCGCAGATACTTTCACCGTGTTTTTTCAGGTTAAGGAGCGCCTTGTCTGTAAACGGTGCAAGTATATCCGCTACGGTATCGCCTTTATTGGTATCGCTGATCTTGTAGAACATTACCCTGCTGCTTGCCGAGGAGGCTGCCTTTGCCACGTCCTCGTCAAGATAGGTCAGCTGTTCGAGCATACATATTTCCGTGTCTGATAATCTGACGTTGTCCAGCTTCATAATAATAGCTCCTTCTTTAGTTAGTCTGTCGCAGGGATGATGTAATTGTCCGATCCGTCGGCGCTGAGACATATCTCGTATCTCTCTGTGGCCGACAGATAATAGTCCGTATAATTATCCGAATTAACCTTGCTCATATCCGTATCCGGGAAGAGTCTTATTATGCTCCTGCCGCAGAGCTCTTTTTCTCCGCACCAGTCATAAAGCGCTTTCACAAAGGTCTTCAGCTTCTCACTGTCGCAGTCCGCGCCCGAAACGAGTATCTCGTTCACCGAGCTTATGCCCCTGAGCCTGCCTTTTTCAACGTCCTCCGCAGTTGCGGGGCCGTTCTCACAGCCCGTAACGAAGACAACCGCTTTTCCTTCGCCAAAAAAGTCCGTCACATAGTCGTTGAGCAGCTTTTCCAGACTGATTCTTACCGCGGGATCGGAAGCGCTGTCCGAAAAGGACCCGTCCTCATTCACCGTTACGGTGTAAATGTTCCTGCCGCCGTCAGTGCCCTGATCCTTTGGATAGGCCATGAACTGCTCCTTTTCCAGCAGTCCGCCCTCCACATATCCCGCGTATTCAAATTCCATGCCATATTTATCGTCAAGGTACTTTTTCATTTCGTATATGCGCTTTACCGATAGCTTTTGGGAAGCGGTTAGCTTGCTGTAATCCTCAGGCAGTCCCCTCTTTTTCAGGACTTTTTTCTGCCAGTCGCTGAGCTCCTCGTTTTCCTGCTCCTCCATAATACCGCCGCCCTCCGCCTCATGCTGTACGGGAGGTGCGCTTTCCGCCACCTTGCAGCTCCAGAGACACGCCGAGGCGATCAAGGATACCGCTATTGCCAAGACTGTTTTTTTCATATATGCTCCTTTCGTTACTGCGTTTAAAAGTCGTTATAATACTATTATACCCTATTATCGGCAGGTGTCAACATTTTTCCGCAAAAACTCCGCGCCGTATATACAAAAATATCCCGCACATAAGCCGTGCGGGAAATAAAACAAACAAATAAAAAGGTATATCTATCAGAAAAACCCTAATCTATGGTACGGCGGGCACGATATTCGCTCACCGTTCCTCATACATACATTCACGCCCCTCTGAGCTGCTCCACGTAGGCGTTATAGAGCTCTGTATAATGATTGTTCCGCTGATCGTCGATAGTAACGGGATCGTCCGCGAATTCATATACCGCAAGCTCATATATGATAAGGTCGTGCATATCTCCGTTGACGCCGTTGTTATTCAGATCGCAGTTCTCCCTGAAGAACTTCTCAACGTTCTCCGGTAAAACGATCCTTTCGTCCGACGCACAGAGAGCATGGACGTTCCTGTAATATATATCCGCATTCATGCTGTCATATATATCGAGGACTCCGTCGCCGTTTGAATCCGCCACAACGGCATGGCCGTATTCAACAGCCTTGAAAAAGGGATAGCTGTTGAAGGTGAACTCGGATACGGACTTGAATACCTCACTGTACTTCTGGGAAAGAAGACTGCATATATATCTGTTCCTGTACGTCTTGCAAATGGTATCGTAATACTTCTCGGTGAATATGCTCTTATCGTTCACATCCACAGTCTCGAAGCAGTACCACGCAGCATAATCGGCAACGTCATTAGCACCGGTAAGCTTTTCCCATGCGGAATAATTCCTCTTGCAGTTCTGCATGATCTGACCCAGTGTAAGGGCGCTTTCCTCAACAAGCTCGTCGTCAAGATATTCGCAGAAGCTGTATGTCAGATAGCAGGTGTACTGGAAATACCAGTCCTTTATATCGATGATATTGTCCTTGTTCACGTCCAGATCAAGGACCTGATTGCGGGCGCATCTGAGAAATACGGTATAGAACGCCTTGAGCTCGTTTGCATCCGACTTTAACTTGTTTATAAGTATCTCGGACAGCTTTCTTCCTGCCATGTACTGCTCCTGGGTCAGTTCAGCGTTTTTGCCCTTGTATCTGTCGGGATTGTTATGATCGAGAGGCATTACGTCATCGTAGATAAGATCAGGTGAAAGTTTCTCAACGTATTCGCCCTCGCCCATTACCTTTTCAATATCTGCATAGGTCCCGGGCAGAAGGTCCTCATAGGTCAGCTGATTGACTATATAATACTTCAGAAGGTAGTCTCCCTCGGGCTCGTATATTATTCCGTCGCCGTTGATGTCGTAATGCTTCATTATATTTTCCGCGACCTCGGGAGAGGTCTCATAGCCGTACTCATAGCCTATTATATCCATGCAGTCCCTGATGTCGAATCTTCCGTCCATATTAATATCGGTAGGGAGCTCTCCGCTGTCCATTGAGCCGAACAGCTGCTTTTCCTTAGCAGAGAGCTGACGCCTCGGGAAATCGATATAGGGCTTGCCGTTTGGTTCGGGCTTGTATCTGAGCACCCTGTGAGCAAGCTTATTGGGATAGTCCACTTTGCTTTCAGTATAGCTGTTTCCGCCTCCGCTGACGGAAGTGGTCACAGCTGTATCGCTTTTACGCGCAGACGTTGTTCTGACAGCGGTCGTCATGCCTGTCTTTACGTTTGCGCCTGCTGCGGATGATGTCCGGACTGCCGCAGCCTTTGTATCCGAATATGTCACAGTTGTTACAGCGCCCGCTGTTCTGCCTGAAACGGCCGCTGAAGTCTTTCTGCCGCCGTCCGGCTTGCCGGTTACCGCAGTTGTCGTCTGGTCTACGGTATTCACGGTAGTATCCACAGAGACGATAACGTTGTCCGCAGGCATTATATCGGCAGCAGGCTTTCTGTTCCATACCCTGAGCCCCACCGCAGCGACCAGGCACAATGACAAAGCAGCGACCGTGCTGTTTCTCATAATGGCGATACGCCTTTTATGAACGGCTATACGCTCGTCACGTCTTCTGAGCACAGTATTTGTTACTTCATCATAATCCCGCATACGTTATCCCCTCCTTTTCGAGTTCTTCTCTGAGAGATCTTTTCGCCTGATAAAGCAGATTTGTTATCTGGCGGCTGTTTTTTTTCATGATAAGTGAAGCCTCGGCATTTGAAAATCCCTCAAGATAGATCAGACAAATGACCTGACGGTATTCATGCTTCAGGTTCTGGATAGCCTTATGAATGATGACCTTCCGCTCCTCTTTTATATAGTTTTCCTCAATATCCATATCTCCGGCAAGAGTGTCGCTTTCTTCAAGCGGCGAATACTTAAGCTTCGATCTCTTTCGCAGATAATCGATTGCTATATTTCGGCCAATGGTGTAGAGCCATGTTTTGAAAGAACTTTTACCAGAAAACTTCGGCTTTTTGTATGCAAGCTTGAAAAAAGTTTCCTCCATTATCTCTTCTGCGTCAAATATGTTTTCGGTAAAACTATTGAGAAACATAGTGAGACCGTCCTTGTATTCTCGGACAATATCCCCCATCGCGGAATCATCACCGGCAAGATAACGGTCATAATAGATCGAACCATTATCCATTTATCGGCTCCTTTCCGGATTTAATATTCTTTCACTATATTAGACGTAATTGTGCGGTGATTGTCTTAGTATAAATCCATTTATTATTAATAATAACATATTCCGCGGATAATGTCCATAGTTTTCTGTGGCTCCCGGCAAAAAATTGCCTGATTTTCCATGTCCGCGGCACAGGTTGAATTGTTAACATTTTTCTGATATAATTATTATATGAAACGCGGAAGAATCCGCCGAAGCATAAGGAGGCTCAGCTATGCGGCACTGCGGAACAAATACCATATCGACACCGAGACTGATACTGCGCAGGTTTCTTCCGGAGGATCTTGAGGATATGCTGGAAAACTGGGTATCGGATCCCTCCGTGCAGAACGAATACGGCGAGCCCGCCTATATCTCAGCCGCGGAGGCAGGAAAGCTCCTTGAGAGCTATATCGCAGGCTATTCCTCGGAAAGCTTCTACCGCTGGGCAGTTATCGAAAAGAGCAGCGGCAGGAATATAGGTCAGATAGCCTTCTGCCGTGTATACGATGAGCTGTGCACCGCCGAGGTAGAATACTGCATAGGCAGCAAATATCAGGGGAACGGCTACGCGGGCGAGGCTCTCGCAGCTGTCATCGGACATATTTTCGCAGCTTCCGGTTTCCGCCGTATCGAGGCCTACCACCGTGCCGAAAACACCAGATCGGGACGGGTTCTCGAAAAATCGCCCATGCATATCACCGACAATGTTGAGCGCTTCCGCTGTCAGGGGATCGAGCCCCGCGGCGAGGTGTGCTACTGTATAGAAAGAAGCTGAAAGGAGGTCCGCCATGAGTATCAATTTCACGAGATTAAAGCCAAGAAGTCCGGATTTCCGCAAAATAAAGCAGCTCTACATGAGAGCCTTTCCCGATGAGGAAAGAGCTCCCTTTCTGATGCTCGTGCTGAAAGCAAAGAAAGAGGGAGTGGACTTCTGGAGCATAAGCTGCAACGGAGAATGGGCAGGAATGCTCTATATCGTCAATGACCGCGATCTCTCCTATATCTTTTACCTTGCGGTTTCGGAGGAGCAGCGCGGGAAGGGCATAGGCAGCGCCATACTCAAAGCCGCAGGAGAGCTTTATAAAGGGCGCAGGCTTTTCCTTGCCATAGAGCAGCTGGACAAGAACGCCGAAAACTATGAACAGAGGCTGAGCAGAAGAAGCTT
Organism: Ruminococcus sp.; assembly: GCA_017519415.1. GTDB lineage: Bacteria > Bacillota > Clostridia > Oscillospirales > Ruminococcaceae > Ruminococcus. The sequence continues at coordinate 8,999 of JAFWSI010000043.1, read as the reverse complement.
CTATCTGCGGAACGGCTTCACCGAGCTGCGCCGGAAGCTGCGGGAGGGCAAAGTGACCTACGACATTCTCGGAACAGGCGGCGACGTCAGAGCCTCGGAGTACGAGACACTTATGAAAAACTATGCGGGAAGCATCCTTTCAAAATTCTTCACCATGGAATTCGTGGACTGAATAAAGCAGAGCAGCGTACCCGAGGGTACGCTGCTTTATATTATCCTGTCTGCTTCGTCCTCTGCCGGAGGCTCAAAGAGAGAGCGGAATTTTTCCATAAGACCGCCGTCAACGTAATAGGCGCTGCTTTTTCCCGCTTCCACCGCCTTGTTGCGCTCTTCGATACGCCTCAGCCACTCCTCATCGCTCACCGTGAGGTAATGCAGCTCGCAGCTTATCCCTCTTTCCGCAAAAAAGCTCCTTGCAAAGCTGCGCTCGGCTCTCGTCCAGAAGCCCTGATCCAGTATCACATCAGCTCCCGCAGCGGCTATATCCGCTGCCTTGGCGAAAAGATATTTTTCCGTGCGGCGCACGTATTCGTTGTGCATATCTCCCGTATCGCCGCCGAGGATACTGAGCATAAGCTCGTCAACCGAAAGTATCACAGCTCCCGTTTCCCCGCGGAGCTTCGCGGCATAGGTGGTCTTGCCGCTGCATAATCTTCCGCATAGCATAATTACCTTAGACATAATCCGGCCTCTCAATCACCTTTGTAAATCCCGCACCGCTGTGCTCGTGCGGGTGCGGTTACGGACATTATAACATATGTGTGCCTGTTTTGCAATACTGCCCCACACGAAAAGACTTGCCATAACAAAATGAATGTGCTATAATAGAAATGCAGACGGATACTTTCATATATCGTTTTTAAGAACACCTTTGTCATGCAGCGTCTGCCATATTCAAGGAGGATAAAATGAAAAGAAGTTTATTCATAACCGCGGCTCTTGCCGCAATTATCACATGTACATCCTGCGGCAACGATACCGTCGGCAAGTCTGTCAACAGCTCTTCCGGACCCGCTTCCACTACGGAAGCAGCTGCCGAAACCACAGCTGCCGGAACAACCGCAAACGAAACAACTGCCGAAGCAGCTACTGAGGAACAGACCGAAAGCGTTCAGGAGAATACTCAGCACCCCATATCCGCAGACGCTCCTGCCGAAGGAGATCCCGACTATGCTCCAAAGCCTCAGCAGTACGATATAGAGGGGCTCAAATACATTGACGGCACCCTCATTGCCAACAAGACCTACAGCCTGCCGTCAGACTTCAATCCCGGTCTTGATCCCCTGTGCGAATCCCAGTTCTACAAGCTTTCCGAAGCAGCGGCTGCGGAGGGGCTCAGCATATACCTTTCCTCGGGCTTCCGCTCCTACGATTATCAGGCTCAGATATACAGCAACTATGTTGAATGGAACGGTCAGGAACAGGCCGATACCTTCTCGGCACGCCCCGGCCACTCCGAGCACCAGTCGGGACTTGCCATAGACGTCAATCAGATAGACGATACATTCATAGGAACTCCCGAGGCGATATGGCTCGAGGAGCACTGCCACGAATTCGGCTTTATACTGCGCTATCCGAGAGGTAAGCAGGACATAACGGGCTATAAGTACGAATCATGGCATATCCGCTATGTGGGCACAGACCTCGCCTACATCATACACGAAACAGGTCTTACTCTCGAGGAATACTTCGGTATAGACTCAGAATACCAGTAATCTTCCGTAATATGTTTTCAGGCAGCCCGATGGGCTGCTTTTTTATGTTCTCAGCAGTACCGGCTTATTATTGCCGTCCGCAGACGTTCCGTTCATTTATTGCGATGTTTGAAATTATACTCAAAATGTCGGTTTTTTTATTGACTTTTGACAAAACGGCAGTTATAATGTAGATGTGGATAATAATATATGTATTACCGAACATTTTTATTGTGACGAAAGGAGTTATGATACACATGAGTAAATTCAGAAAACTCACACGGCTCACCGCAGGACTGCTCAGCCTTGCACTTGCATTCGGCGCCTTTATCCTGCCGCAGGCAGGCTCGTCCCCGAAGCTCATTTCCGCGGCTGCCGACAAGGACGAAACAAAGATGTATGAGTACACGGTCAAGGGACTTCAGCTGATAATAAAGAATAATCTGTACTTCTCAGCTTACTGCCCCGAAAACGGAAGATCACTCAAATTCACGGTGTCGCAGAAATCGGACAGCAAGCGTGTCGAGATGTCAAAAATGATACAGCAAATCGATTATGAGGATAAGTTCGACATAAAATTCAGAAGCTCCAACTACTACGGAGAGCTGGAACGCTCATTTGAAATGGACAAACTGTCGTTCAGCTATATTGTAGAGGACATTGTCTATATCAGGGATTCCGGCATCCAGATCTACGGAGATATAAACGGCGACGAAACCGTCGATACCTATGATATAATCACATTCAGAAAATATGTGACGGCAGATTCCTACGACGGTCTCACCGAGGATCAGATCGCCAACGCCGATATAAACAAGAACGGTTCCATTGACGCCGAGGATCTTCAGAAGGTGATCGACTTCACTCTCGGCAGGAGCACCGGCATCGATGAATACGCTCAGGTGGGCAGTCTCCGCCTCGACAATACCGTTGACGTTCAGGCCTCCGAGGGAACAGCAACAGATCAGAAGTTCGCCTCCGCGGAAATGAATCTCGGTATCGAGCTGCTCAAAAAGTGCTACGATCCCGAAAAAGCCCCCAACACACTTATCTCTCCCTTCTCTATCTCCTCAGCCCTTGCAATGACTGCAAACGGCGCGGGCAACAAGACCAGGGAGGAAATGGAAAGGGTGCTCGGAAACGGTCTTACTCTCGAGGAGCTCAACGAGTACATGGCCTACTACGTCGCAAATCTCCCCGACGAGAAGAAGGAAAAGCTCTACGTTGCCAATTCCATCTGGTACAGAGATACTCCCACCCTCAAGATTCTCGACGACTTCCTTACCACCAACAAGAAGTATTACGGCTCCGAGATATATCAGGATCCCTTCAAGCCAAGCGTAGCCGGCCAGGTAAACAACTGGGTGAAAAAGAATACACGAGGCATGATACCCGAGGTACTCAAGGAAGATGATATAGATTCGTCCCTGATGATGCTGCTCATAAACACCCTTTACTTTGAAGCTGAATGGGCTTCAAAGTACGAAACGGCTCTGAACGGCAAGTTCACGGATCTCAACGGCGAGGAGCACGACATAAAGACTCTCAACAGCCAGGAGTATATGTACTACGATCTCGGCAATGCTGACGCCTTCAGGAAGCGCTACAACGGCAAATACAGCTTCGTGGGAATACTTCCTCACGAGGACGTGGACTTCGGTGAGTATATCGCAGGTCTCGACGCCGATACGCTTCTCAGCGGCCTCAGGACATATGAGGATCCCGAGAACTACGATCTGTATGTAATGATACCAAAATTCTCATATGACTACAGCACACTGCTGAACGAACATCTTCAGGCACTCGGTATGGAAAGTGCATTCGATATAAGAAATGCAGACTTCTCGAAGATGAACGATCTCACCGTGGAGGGCGCGGATCCGCTCTTCATAAGCAAGGTCATACACAAGACAAAGATAGAGCTTACGGAATCGGGCACAAAGGCTGCGGCCGTGACTGTTGTTGCGGGAAATGCAGGCTGCGGAATACCTCCCGAGCCGAAAAAGGAAATATATATCTACCTCAACAGGCCTTTCGTTTACATGATAGTTGACGACAATAACGTTCCTGTATTCATAGGAGCCGCTACAAGCCTCGAGAGCTGATCTTATACAGTACGGGGAGCGGTGCTTATGCCGTTCCCCTTTTTGTATCCTTCCCGCAGAAGGATTTTATAAAAATTATATATTAATTTCATAAAAACAGTAGATTTTTATTGAAAAATATGGTATAATGTATTCAAAGGTAAAATGTTCACAGAATGTTTACAATTTATTCTGCACATCATACCCCGCAGTACAGTTAATCATTAATGAAGGGAGGGTTTTTGTGTGTCGGTGGACATTAAAGAGCAGTATGAGAAGATCTTTCGCTACTGCTACTACAAGGTACACGATCGTGATATTGCTGAAGATCTGACACAGGAAACCTTCCTTCGGTTCCTCGAAAGTCCACATTATCGCGATATGGGCAAGGAGCTCCATTATCTGTACACGATCGCCGGAAATCTGTGTATAGATTCCTTTCATCGAAAAAACGGGGAAGAACTCAGTGAATGCATTACCGACGATAAGGATTACGAGGACTGCATACTCACAAATGTAGCTCTCGGAAACGCTATCAGACGGCTCCCCGACGAGGATAAGGAGATTATAATGCTTCGTTATGTAAATGAAGTACCGGTCAGCGTGCTGAGCAGTCTCTTCGGAGTCTCAAGGTTCAAGATGAGCCGGCGGATAAAGAAAATACTCGACACACTGAAAAAAGATTTTCAAGGATAGGAGGACTTGGGCTTGAGAAGAAAAATTGAAAAGGCTATAAGAGAATCTTTTGATTTTCCTAAGCCGCAGCACATGGACGAGTTTCTTTCAAGGGCTGAAGTCATCTCTGCCGAAGAAAAGAAGCGGAACAGAGGAACGCCTCTGAAATTCAGGGTATCAGCAGCCGCTATGGCCTGTCTGGTAGCCGTCGGATTATGGGCAGACCTCAGAAACCGCTCAGCACTCAGCGATATGGACTTGCACGGTAATGAGAATATCATTGCCGAATCAACGGGCTCATCGTCCGATCAGCCTGTCACTGCCTGCGGAGACAGTGATACGATAACGACGACAACGGCTGTACAGCAGTCTGCGGCCTGCACTACCACCACTTCCCTTCAGGTGAGAGGCACAGGCTCATATGCAGTCACGTCTTCGACAGCTTTTACTGCACTGGGAGCTGCCGGCGTTAATGGTGTCACTGTATCCGTTCCCAGCAGGACGAACCGAAAAGAAACGACGACCACATCGACAATAAGCAGAAATGACACTGCAACCACAACCACCAGAGCAAAAACGAATGAAAGGATATTCAATGTCAAGAAATTAGGCGCTTTCGCTACGGCTGTGCTGGCAAGCTCTCCCGACGTATCGATACCTGATAATGCAGACTATACCCTCCCCTACACAAGACTGCATAAGGGCGAAGCGGATATTTTCGAGGAGTTTAAAGCACATAGCAGAGATCTTGACCTGAATAAAGACGGTGTATTCGACCTTAAGGACTGCTACGAGCTGTTCCTGTACTCCAATGGGTATGACCTCTCCGCCGCTGCCGCCGGAAAATGCAGCAGCCTCGGTGTTGGCTCCGTTACAGAAGCGGGAGACAATGAATGGCTCACTCCCAAGAACGCAGTCAGATACTGCATCGTCACAAAGGGACTGAGGATAACTGACCTTGATGCCTCAGCTTACCCGGATTCTGCCTATACAGAGGCAGTTCCCCTCGAAAACCGGCAGTCTCACAGATCGTCCGAGCTTTTTATAAGCGAGGTTTACTCCGAGAGCAGAGCTCTTATGGCGGGCTATCCATTGCTTTCGGAGGCGATTTCCGCCGGCAGACTCGACCCCGATTTTGACAGCAGCGGCACCTTTGACATAACCGACTACGTTTACTACAGTATATGGTCTGCTAATCTATGGCGTGCAGGAACTGAAAACGAAAGCAAAGTATGGGAGCTTCCGGAGAATATCTCCGGAAGCTGCGCGGAATTCTGTCAGACCGCCGATGAGCTCACTCACGATTCATGGTCGTCGGCTTACCTTGTATGGTGCCTGATGGAAAAGGAACCCTTCCGCAGCGGATACGACGAGGCTCAGTTCTACGACAGCTTCATTCCTGTTGAATACAGACCCTATTACTCACCCGACATAAACTTCAGGACTTACTGCGAAGCTACGGGAATGAAGGAGTATCTGCTGACATTTCATGCCGATAAGTTCAACAGGTATTTCGATACTTTCTGCAGCGATGTCGAAGCAGGAGCAAGACCCGCTCCCGACGTCAATATGGACGGAGCCGTTGACAAGCAGGACTACTACGCTTCCGATATTTATTTGGGAGATATACTCTGCGGAAGAACGGCACAGGAAAGCGAGCTCCCCGAAGATGTATTCAATAATATCGCAGCGAACTGCGATTACAACGGCAACGGCATAAGCGGTGACATCTACGATATACTCATAACGGAAATGTATGTCATCTCACTGGACAATGATGTTTGCGAGAGCAGCGGCGAGACCGCGGAAGTCCTCAGCCGTAACGATGTCATCCCTGATATTAACGCTCTCGATAAGGAACGCAGCGGCGACGCAAACTGCGACGGCACGGTAGATATGGCCGACGTACTGCTTATAATCCAGTCCTGCTGCAATCCCGACAAGTATCAGCTCACAGAAAGCGGCAGATACAATGCAGATGTCAGCGACACGGGTAACGGTATCACTCCTGCCGACGCTCAGGCACTGCAGCTAAAGCTGCTGAACAGCTGATGAATCATGCATAATCACCTCCTTATAATATTATTGGTACTCCCTGCGGACAGCACACCGCAGGGAGCTTTTTTTGTATCCGGACATATAATTTGTGCAAATATAATAATCGAAAGCTGATTTCAAAGTCTCATGAAGTGCATATATACAATGTTTTACAATTTCTGCAATATTGTATTGACAAGTAATATTATACGAGATATAATATTGTCAGAAGCTGAATATTGCTCGTCATAAAATAATATATGGCAAGCATGAATTATAGCCTCGGAAAGGAGCCACTCTATGGGTTTTTCTATCAATGCAGGACTTCTCGACGCCATGGTGCTTTCTATAGTACAGAACAGCGATACCTATGGCTACGAGATAACTCAATACCTGCGAAAAGCAGTTGACATCTCGGAATCCACCCTTTATCCCGTTTTAAGACGATTACAGAAGGGGGAGCTTCTCGAGACCTATGACAAGGAGTTTATGGGAAGGAACAGAAGGTACTACCGCATTACTCCCAAGGGAAATGATTCCCTCGAGGAGTACAGGGAAGAATGGCGCAGCCACAAGAAGAAAATAGACAGTATTTTATTGAATGAGGGAGCTGAAAACCATGAACAAACTTGAATTTCTTACAAGACTGAGGAACGCTCTTGAGCGCGGCGGACTTCCGTCCGAGGATATAAATGACGCGCTCTCATACTACGAGGAGGTCTTCCTCGACGCTGGCTTCGGAAAGGAAGAGGAAACTGCCGCTTCCATGGGCTCGCCCGAGGCAGTTGCCGCGAATATACTCCGTGAAAGCGGTATCAATCCGCCCGTTCCCGCAATGCAGAGAAGAGGAGCCGTTCCGCCTCCGCAGCCTCAGCAGAAGAAAAAGTCTTCGGGAGGCGCCATCGCTCTCAGTATAATCCTCGGTATCATCACCTTTCCCATATGGCTTCCGATACTGATAATAGTAGTTACTTTCCTGTTTGTAGCGATCGTACTGCTCATATCACTTGTTATCGGATTTATCGGACTTGCTGTCGGACTTCTCTTCGGCGGCGTTGCGGCTCTCATACACGTTCCGAGCGTAGGACTTATGATGCTGGGTGCGGGACTGTTCATGACGGGAATAGTCATACTTATATGCAGACCGGCCTTCAGCGCTGCCATACCTGCCTGCGGAAGAGGCATAAAAAGATTTTGCAGCTGGCTTGCAGGCTTATTCAAAAAAGGGGGAAAAGAAAATGCCTGAGAACAATGTAATGATAACGGAGGAAAATACGGCTCCCGAGAAGAAAAAAAGCGGAGGCAGCTGGGCATGGCTCATATTCGTCTGCCTCGGTATAATAATATTCGTGATAGGCTTCCTGCTTTACGACGAGAGCGATCTTTCAAGATACAACAGCAAGAATCTCACGGACTTCAATGAAAGCTTTGACGTCGGAGATATAAATAATCTTTCACTCGATATTGACTGGGCAAATCTCACCATAATCGAGAGCGAGGACGATAAGATCAGCATTGACGCACACAATGTTCCCGAGACCTTCAAGGCAGAAGCAGACGGAAGTACATTAAAGGTAAAATTCGACACTTCCAAGCACCATATCTATTTTATCCCCTCTTTCGGCACTAAAAAAAGCAATGATACCAGAATAGAGATCAGTCTCCCCAAAAAAGAGTTCCGCAGCTTTGATCTTGATCTCGGTGCAGGAAATACAGACATTTCTGATATAGACTGCGACAGCTTCAAGGTAGACTGCGGTGCGGGGAACCTTGACATCAGGAATATAAAATGCTCCAGCGGAGATATAGACTGCGGTGCGGGAAATCTGAACATAAAAGAAATGAACTGCGAAGGAAAGCTCGATCTGGACGGCGGTGCGGGAAATATTACTATTTCCGGCAGCGTACTCGGCGGTCTTGACCTTGATAACGGTGTGGGAGAGTTTGAGTTCAGCGGCACAATGAACGGCAATATAGATGCTGACGGCGGCATTGGCGGCATGACCTTTCGTCTTACCAATCCTTCAAGTGATTTCAACGGCGACGACAGAAAATACAACATTGATATAGATAACGGTATCGGTAAGTCAAACGTTGTCTACGATCAGGAATAATAACCATGCTCGACCATAAAAAGCTTAAAAAGGGAGACAGGGTACGGCATCGCCTCTTCGGCGCAGGCACAGTTACCGATACCCTCCCCATAGGCGATGACACTATAGTCACAATCGCTTTCGACAGCGGCAGGACACGTAAGCTCTGCGCTGTAATATCCGCTCTGGAATATGAAAACAACGGTACAGGGCAAAAACAAAGCTGATATATGCCGGCTTACAGCAAAGGCTCAGTGCATAAGCACTGAGCCTTTTTATTGGCGCTTTAGCGTAACTAAACCCCCAGTTCTACTGGGGGAATAAAAAGGCTTTAGCAAAAGCTTAAAAATAACCTCCAAGTATAGTAGAATAGTAAAGGTTTGGCGACCGCATTACTATCTGAGATACAAGGAGGT
>JAFWSI010000042.1 GCA_017519415.1 Ruminococcus sp. | reverse complement strand
TGTACTTCTTCATCGAAATGCCGTTCACGCTCTTGTAGGGCTTTCTCGTGGCTCTCAGCGGTATTCTTTGCCTGTTCCGCTTCTGCCTGTATCTTTTGCAGCTCTCCGACAACCTGAGCCGTTCTTTCGAGGGTCTGCATTTCGGAGCTGTTGAGCTTGTGACCGAGCTTGACTTTCTCCGCTACTCCTTGAAACGCCTTGCCTATCCGACCGACTTCATCAGCACGAGCAGTCCGAAGCTCTGCAAGCTGATCGGACAGCTCTTTGACCTGTGCTTGCAGCGTGGCAAGTTTCAGCTCCGTGATAGTCTTGTTTCCGTTGTCGGTCGCTCCGTTCAGCAGCGTGACCTTGCAGCCTAACTCTTGTGTAAGGTGCTTTTCAAGTTTCTGGTGAACGGTTTGCAGCGTTCTTCTGGTTTCCAAATCCTTTGCACAGAGCCTTCTTGTACCGTCCTTGTCCTCGATGATAGGAACGAACTGCAAGTGCATATGAGGGCTTGTCTCGTCAAGGTGGACGGCAGCAGTCACGATGTTATCCTCTCCGTAACGCTCCGAAAACCACTCATAAGCCTTCTTGAAGAACTCCGCTTGCTTATCCTCTGGCAAGTCTTGGGGAGCTGTCACCGCCCACGAACAGAGGGTCACGGCATCTTTACGGAGTGCCTTGCCTGTCCGCTGCTTCGTTTCCTCGGCTATCTGTTCTATTCGCTTTCGGTGATATTCGACCGCCGACAGACCGCCCCTGTCCTTCAGCTCATAGTTGAGGTGGCTGCGTTCGGGGTCAATCTTCTCGTTGCTGTGTTCGTGGTCTGACACTCCTGCTTGTCCTCGGTCAGAGTGTTCCAGCACTCTCCGAACATCTGCTTTCCCTTTGAATTTCTCGTAGTGCATACCTGCTTGCTCCTTTCTGTTTTCGTCTCAACCCTTGCCCTTATTATAGCACTTCGGGGGTGGCTTGTCAAGGGCAAGTGTAGCAAGATATACTTTACTCCGTAAAGTAGCACTCCGCTTTGCTCCGTTTATCTTGCTCTCCGAGGGCAAAGGGGCTGCCGCCCCCTTGACCCCTGCTGCCACTGGAAAGGTCAGCTCCCTGCTCAGACCCACACCCTTCTGAGCCGAAAAAAACAGCACCGTGACACGGTGCTGTATCTATGCTGATGAAGGAGTGAAGGGGGTGTGCGTTACCCCTGCCAATCGTCGGGCGGTTCGGGAGCGTGATACTCCTCGTCAGTCCGCCAGTCTTTGAGAATGCCCTTGTGGTCGAGATAGGCTTTCCGAGCCGCTTCTCGTTCCTCCCCAGAGGGCGACCGCTTGTACTTGGTGAACAGCTCACGAGCGATTATCTTGTCGAGCTTGGTTTCCAGAGCTTTGCGAATATCCTCGGCAAGCCATTCCTCGCCACGGTACTCACTTCCGAGGAAGAAGAACTCGCAGAGGTCTATGAACAGTTCACGGTCAATCTGTATCTGTCTGCTCATTCCCTGACCCTCACTCTCAGACCTTCGAGGGCGGCTCCCTGATACGGAGTGCCGACCAGATACCATTCGTTCGGGTAGTGCATTTCCATTCGGGTCGGCTGCCATTGCTCCTGCTCGTAGTCCCAGACTTCCAGAGTTTCACCGCAGTGAAAGCCGTCAATCTCCCAGAGGTCACAGACAAGCAAGCCGTAGCGGTCGTTGCTGCTATTGTAACCGAGTATACCTGTCATTCCGCAGCTCCTTTCTGAACTGGAAAGCATTCGAGGAAGTAGTCGCATTCATCGCACTGGATTTCAATGCCCTCGTGTTCACCGTTTCCGAGACACTTCTCACCGTTCGGGGAAGGTGTCAGCTTTATGTCCTGTTCGCTCATTCCGTCGCCGCCTTGAAGTCGATGATACGGATAGTCGTGTACTTACCGCCGATAGAAATGTCCACGGTCAGAGTGCCGTCCGTGTTACGCTTGTAGAACGGCTGTCTGTCCATATCCTTGTCAACCAGTTCACACGCCTTGCCTGTCTCGTCCTCGAAACGCACAAGCAGATACGGCTCACCGTTCTTGTTCTCTTTCGGCTCACAGCCACGGATATTGATGTTATTGATTATCGCTTTCATCTGTTATTCCTCCTGAATATTGGTTCATAAGATTGATAATTGCTTCTGCTTCGTCACCGTCATACTCTTGCAAAACACGAGCAAGTGTTATCAGCGGAGCGTGTCGGAACGAGCTGCACAGTTTGTCGAAGAAGTATGTGTGACTGCTCACAACGTCAAAGTATTCGTTGCCGAGCTGAACGCACACCGCCACCAGTTCGCCGTATTCTTGACAGTTGTTGAGGTACACGAGCTTGCGTATCTCAGCTTTCAAAGCCGTGATAGCAGCATTGTCAAGGGGTCTTTCCCAACCGTTGTAACAGCGTGGTATCTCACTGTATTGGTGCTTTTCGGGGTTGTCAGCGTGGGTCAGATACCGATACATACCCTCAACGGCTTTAAGGAGCTGTGGCAGCGGACAATGCAGGATTGTCTGTGCTATCACTCTTGCATTGCGGTATGTGGTGGTGTTGCTCCACGATACAATGACGTGCCAGTGCGGTTTCTTCTTCGTGTTGTCGGGGTTTTCGTCTTGGTCGTGCAGTGGACTGACTACAAACGGCAGTCCTGTGTTCTGGAGCTGTTCTATCCAGTCGTCAGGAGCTTCGCCCCACCCTGACGAGCCGTCATAGGGGCAGTCGGGAACGTGTTCCCTTATCCAGTTCTCGGACGGATAGACAACAAAGCAGAAGTGTCGCCCCTTTAATTCGTCTTGTTTGTCACTTGACTTTTTCGGGGTTTCTGTGGTATAATCAGGAGTGATAGAAGAGTCTCCTGTGCTTTCTTCTGCTTCTTGCGGAGTTGGTGCAGGAGCATTTTTATGTCTCCGTACCGTTTTTTCGTTGATACCGAGCTGTTCGGCTATCTCTGTTGCTGTTCGACCTTGTTCCGACAGTTCCCGAATGAGTTGTTTCTGCTCATCGGTTATCACGGTTTATCGCCCTCTCTCTCCTTGCGTAGTTTCTTGACCCAGTAGATGATAGTGCTTTCAGGCTTGCCGTACTTTGCAGAGATTTCCTTGTAGCTCAGGTCGCCGTCAAGGTATTCCGCTGCTATCTTGCGTTGCTCGTCTGTCAGCGGTTTTGCTGTTCTTCCGATTTGCTTCATCTCTCGACCCCCTTTCTTGGTCTGTGATTATTATAGCATTTCTTCGTGTGTTTGTCAAGTGTTTTTTGAAATATTTTTTCGTGTGTATATTGTGTGTATGTTGTGCGTATGAAAAAACGGACATTTTTTTGTCCGTTTTGTCCGTTTTGTCCGTTGTCGGACATTTTTTTGACGGTGCATTTTTGCCGTGTTTGCGTGGTTTGCGGTGATTTTGTCCGTTTTGTCCGTTTCCGTCACACGTCACTCTTTGGGGGGGTCGTAGTATACCCCCCTGTTTTTTGTCCGTCTCAGCCGAGTGACGGATAGCTGTTGCCCTTACTCTTGGTCTGTTTCTGCTCCTGTTTCTGCTCAGGCTGTATCAGAGCTTGGAGCTGTTGCCAATACTCACCGTCAAGCTCCTGCAAATGGTCTGGTACTCCTATCTCGTTGGTGAGATATGCGTACCCTGTTGCAAGCTCTATCGCCTGTTCTGTCCGTTCACGCTCCTGTCTGAGCTGTTGTTGGAGAACGGCTTGCTGCTTCACGGCTGTGTCTCGCTCCTGTCGCATTTTGTCGATTGCTGCCGAAGCCTGTTTCTTTGTGTCGTTTACTGTCCTCTGAGAACGCACCACAACGCTCTCAGACAGCTCCTGTGCTTTGGCGTGTACTTCTTCATCGAAATGCCGTTCACGCTCTTGTAGGGCTTTCTCGTGGCTCTCAGCGGTATTCTTTGCCTGTTCCGCTTCTGCCTGTATCTTTTGCAGCTCTCCGACAACCTGAGCCGTTCTTTCGAGGGTCTGCATT
>JAFWSI010000007.1 GCA_017519415.1 Ruminococcus sp. | reverse complement strand
GTTCCTGCCTCGCATTACGCTTTATTCTTTTCAATTCTTCAATATTCAGTCGGTGCTTATGGCAATGAGGTCACACCCGTTCCCATTCCGAACACGGAAGTTAAGCTCATTCGCGTTGACGATACTTGGCTGGTCACGGCCTGGGAAACTAGATCAGTGCCGACATAATCAAAGGATTGCTTAAGCAGTCCTTTTTTTATGCCCTGTTTATTACAGATATAAACGGATATTGATGTATATAAATAAAGCGCAGTGACATTGATGCATATTAATATATACACGATCAGTCTATTGCAAACAGCTGTATAAAAATAAAAGTACCTCTGCATAGCAAAGGTACTTGATAGCGATAATGTGATTATCTCTTTGAGAACTGAGGAGCACGACGTGCAGCCTTGAGACCGTACTTCTTTCTTTCCTTCATTCTCGGGTCACGAGTGAGGAAGCCTGCCTTCTTGAGGACGGGACGGAGCTCGGGGTCGAATTCAAGAAGAGCTCTTGAAACGCCGTGTCTGATAGCACCGGCCTGACCGGTAACGCCGCCGCCTGCAACGGTGCAGATGATGTCGAACTTCTCGATATTATCTGTAAGAGCGAGGGGCTGACGAACGATGAGCTTGAGGGTCTCGAGACCGAAGTAATCATCGATAGATCTGCCGTTTATAGTAACGTTGCCTGAACCGGGATAGATTCTGACTCTTGCAACAGAGTGCTTTCTTCTGCCCGTTCCGTAGTAATATTTAACCTTTGATTCGTACATTTAAAAGCACCTCCTTATTAAAGCTCGTAAGCAACAGGCTTCTGAGCCTCCTGCTTGTGATTAGCGTCCTTGTAGGTTCTGAGTCTCTTGAGCTGAGCTCTGCCGAGGCTGTTATTGGGAAGCATACCGTTAACAGCGATCATCATAGCTCTGTCAGCCTGCTGAGCCATCATATCCTTGTAGGAAATGGACTTCAGACCGCCGATCCAGCCTGTGTGCCAGTAATACTTCTTCTGCTCGAGCTTTTTTCCTGTGAGGATAGCCTTTTCGCAGTTGATAACGATAACGTGGTCTCCGCAATCAACGTTGGGAGTGTAAGTGGGCTTGTGCTTGCCTCTGAGGATATGAGCAGCCTTTGCAGCAACTCTGCCCAGCGGCTTACCCTCTGCGTCGAGGATATACCAGGTGCGGCTGACTTCAGCCGGCTTTGCCAGTGTAGTTGACATAAAAAATTCCTCCTGTAATAAATTTCGGAAGGAAAGCGGATTCGGAAACAAGAGGCAGAGCCTCTGATAAGAAGCGTTGAGGACCTGCCTCTTGCTTCCCGAAAAATCGTCTGTTCCTTCACAGTGCAAGACTTATTATACACGATAGCGGAAGGAATGTCAAGGGGTTTTTCGGGATTTTTTCAATATATATCCCATTTTCTCTTTGAAACGCTCTGTTATTCTCTCTTTCTCTCTGTTTCTCGTGTTTCATTTCAGATTTTCGGAGTAGAAAAACGTGGAGACATTTTACGGAATTGTGTGCATTTTGTGCAGGCTTGCTGCGCTGCGCGAGCCCTTAGCCTGTAGGGAACGCCGCTCCCGGCGTTCCGTTAATTACGTTGCAAATAACATGAAATCATTGTAGGGGCGGATAATATCCGCCCGCAAAAAAGGACGAACCCCGGTTCGTCCTTTTGCTGTTACTTGTACAGGAATATTATCTTTTCCGATGAAAGCCAGCTGCTGTCATACTCTATCTCAATTTCCTTTGCGTCCTTAGGCACTTCAAAATAGACCTTTCCCTTTGCTTTTCTTCCCGACGATATAGTAGCACTCAGGCCCTCGTCGCCGCAATAGGTCTCTTCGCAGCTGCTGTTATCTGCAAAGCAGTCAAAGTCGAAAGAGCTTGCCAGCTTATCGGAGTCGGATATGTTTTCAAATTCAAATTCGCAGAAGATAAACATATTTCCGTCCTTTGGCTGGATAAACTGGTTATCGCTCTCATATTCGCCGCAGGACAGATAAGATATTCTCAGCGCCTTTGTTTCGACTATATCTCCGACATTGTATTTTGCCTGTGTGGTTGGCTCTGTTTTTTCTTCCGACTTTTTAGAGCTTGACAACTCTCCGACCTTGGACGCACCGCCGCTGTCCACACAGCCGATGTTTGCAGTCAGGGCGAGACTGACAAGAAAGGCTTCGGTTATTCTTATGATTTTCTGATATGTTTTTTTCATAGAAGGATACCCCCTTAGTTGTTACTTTGTAATATCATTATATCATATAAATATATAAATTGCAAGCAAAATTTACTTGCAATTTTAAGTGTATTATTCACAAAAAATATAGGGTAGAATTTAATTATACTATTAAAATCGGAGTGAATAATAAAATGTTTGAAATTAAAAAGCCCTCATCGTCGAACAAGACGATCCGTATGCCCGATCCGCTGATAGAAAAGCTCGAAAAACTGGCAGGCGAGCACGATATATCCTTCAATCAGCTCGTTGTCCAGTGCTGCGAGTATGCTCTTGAAAACATGAAGCCCGGGAAGAAGTGAGACTTCAGGGAACACTGCCTTCGCTGTTTTCTGCTTTGCGCCGATCGCCTGCGGACAGCAGCGGGGCTGACCAAATTTTGCGCAAAAACAGTCTGAAAGCTAATCATTTATTGCTATATACCGTGGCTTTGGATTGACATTATTGCACAATCATGATACAATATAAACACAAAAATTTATTTTTGGAGGAATTTACTATGAAAGGACAAAACACAAAAAAGCTTGTCGCAGGCGTTATGAGTGCAGCAATGGCGCTTACAGCGACAGCTTCGGCGGTACACGCGGCAGCACCCGCAGGTATCACGCTGAAAAACAACAAGACCGCAGACTCGGAGGGTACTGTGGTTTACGAATGCGGATTCGAGAGTGAGGCCGACCTCGAGCACTGGTCCAACAGAGGCGGCGACGACAGCACAGTTCTCGCAATCTCGGCAGACGCAGCCAAGAGCGGTGACAGCGGACTTGCTGCTACCGACAGAAAGGACACATGGCATGGTCCCGCACTCCGTATCGACGGCTTCCTCAAGCCCGACACCCAGTACTACTTCTCTGCTTCCGTAAGAGGCCAGTGGTACACACAGACAACACTCAGCTTCCAGTTCAGTGTTGACGGAGAGACTTCCTATTCCAACCTGAAGCAGAACATACAGGCTACCAGCGGCGGCGGAAACGGCTGGGCGGAGATAAAGAATATCCCCATAAGCTATTCCGACGGCATGGAGGGAGTTTTCGTTTACTTCGAGGGCGGCCAGGAGTCCATCTTTATCGACGATGTAAAGATCACAGAGGCTCCGAGGGTTGACATCGAGACAGATCTTCCCTCCCTCAGCGAGATATACAAGGACAAGTTCAGGATAGGCACAGCCCTTTCTCCCGAGGATCTTTCCTCACAGCCCTTCATGGATCTTGTTCAGAAGCATTTCGGCGAGAGCATCACGGTCGGCAACCAGATGAAGCCCGACTACGTTCTCAACAAGAGCAAGACCCTTGCATACTTCGAGGAGACAGGCGACGACGAGCATCCTCAGGTAAGCTTCGGACAGGCAAAGCCCGTTCTCAACTATGCGAGAAAATACGGTATCCCCGTAAGAGTACATACTCTTGTATGGCACAGCCAGACTCCCGAATGGTTCTTCAAGGAGGACTATGACGAGAAGAAGAGCTACGTTTCTCCCGACAAGATGAAGAAGCGTATGGAAAACTATATCAAGAGCTTCTTTGAGACACTTACAGAGCTCTATCCCGACATCGACTTCTATGCCTGCGACGTTGTGAACGAGGCATGGACAGACAGCGGTACGCCCCGTGAAGCAGGTCACTGTTCTCAGTCCAACAACTATGCTGCTTCCGACTGGGTAGCTGTATTCGGTGACAACTCATTCATCGACTACGCCTTCGAGTATGCAAGACAGTATGCTCCCGCAGGCTGCAAGCTCTTCTACAACGACTACAACGAGTATATGACAGGCAAGATGGACGCTGTTGTTGAAATGGCAGAGAGACTCAAGAAGGCAGGCAATATCGACGGTATCGGTATGCAGTCCCACCTTGACGTAAGGCAGAGCCTTGACGCAGCATTCCCGTCACTTAGTATGTACGAGAGCGCTGTAAAGAAGTACACATCACTGGGCCTTGATGTTCAGATCACAGAGCTTGACGCTACAGTTCAGGATAATTCCGGCGACAAGTATTTCGATGTACAGGCCAAGTACTACAAGGGACTTTTCGATATTTACGAGAAGTACAGCGACAAGATCTCCGCAGTCATCTTCTGGGGCGTTACCGATCCCAAGAGCTGGAGAGCTTCGCAGAATCCTCTTATTTTCGACAAGAACTACAAGGCAAAGGCTGCATTCACATCTATCGTAGGCGACAGGACGGCTGCCGATCCCGTAAGAACGACCATTGCAGTCGGCAATACAACGACTACGACAACTACCACAACATCTGAAACCACGACCACCACTACTGTTACCGAGCCGGGAACCACTACCACAACAGGCGGAACAGTATACACGGCGAAGATGTACGGCGACGCAAACTGCGATGACGGCGTTGATATGAGCGACGCGGTTATCATCATGCAGTCCATTGCAAATCCCAACAAGTACGGTATCAACGGTACTCATGAGAGCCATATCACCGGTCAGGGACAGGCAAACGGCGACGTTGATACCACCAGCAAGGGCATAACCGGCAAGGACGCTGCTGTTATCCAGGAGTATCTCCTCGGCAAGCGCTCAACTCTTGTACCCTCGGAAATAAAGGGTCTTCAAGAGGAAGGCGGAAGTTCTTTTTAACAGAGCTCGGCACATTGATGATATGGGCTGATAATGTGCCGCTGTCCCTCGATAATTTTTAGGATATTGCAAAGGCTCACCCCGATGACAGCTGTTATAGGATGACTATTAAGCAGGAGACCGAAAAATACGGATTTGATGTATACAGATTCTGTAAGAGCTGTGACAGCTATATTTTATATAACGGAAAAATGCACTATCTCGGGTACGGCTCCGGACCATACGGAGTAACTTCGCTGGCCGCTGCTGATCTTAACGGTGACGGCGCGATAGAGGTATATTATACGTTTTCGTGGACGATCGGCGGAACACGTGTATCCGAGGTGGCATATTTTGACACAGCTTGGGAAGAGGTCTTTCACTTTTATTATTCCAGATGTTATAACAATGATCTTGCTCTGAAGGTCGAAGACGGAAAGATCGGCTTCTATACGGCAATGGTATCATTGCACGGAGATAACGATGAAGACCTGGTGGTTATGCCTATGGGCTCAAAGGTGGGCGAATTCATTTTTGAAAACGGTGAAATAGGCATTGTAACAAAGCAATGAGTTTTACCGGGTAAAAAAAGTTATAAGGGCTACACGGATAAGGTGCAGCCCTTTTATCGTACATACCCCGTTTTTCCGCGGGCGTGAGCGTATACTGAACAGGGAGGGCATACATAAAAACCGCAGTCTGCCCTGCCTTTTTTAATTGACAACGGGCGTAATAGATGTTATAATGTTTATATCTATTGAAATATAACGGAAAGAGGTCATATATATGGCAAAGGATAAAAAGCTGGTATCCGAGATAACCTCAATGGACGAGGATTTTGCTCAGTGGTATACCGACATCTGCAAAAAGGCGGAGCTTATCGAGTACACAAGCGTAAAGGGCTGTATGGTCATTCGTCCCTACGGCTACGCTATATGGGAGAATATGCAGAGGATACTCGACACCACCTTCAAGGAAACAGGCCATGAGAATGTCTGCATGCCCATGTTTATCCCCGAGAGTCTTCTTCAGAAGGAAAAGGACCACGTTGAGGGCTTTGCTCCCGAGGTTGCCTGGGTAACTCACGGCGGAAACGAGAAGCTTGAGGACAGGCTCTGCGTCCGTCCTACCTCAGAGACCCTTTTCTGCGAGCACTACGCAAATATAGTTCATTCCTACCGTGACCTGCCCAAGCTCTACAATCAGTGGGTAAGCGTTGTACGCTGGGAAAAGACCACACGTCCCTTCCTCCGTTCAAGGGAGTTCCTGTGGCAGGAGGGACATACCATACACGCAACAGCCGAGGAGGCTGTGGAGGAGACAGAGCGTATGCTCAACGTATACGCTGATTTCTGTGAGAAGTCCCTTGCCATGCCTGTTATAAAGGGCAAGAAGACAGAGAGCGACAAGTTCGCGGGAGCTGTTTCCACCTACGCTATCGAAGCTCTCATGCACGACGGCAAGGCGCTTCAGGCTGGCACCTCACACTATTTCGGCGACGGCTTTGCAAAGGCCTTCGGCATCGAGTATACCGACAAGGAAAACAAGAGAGTAAATCCCCACCAGACCAGCTGGGGCGTTACCACCCGTCTTATCGGCGCAGTCATCATGACCCACGGCGACAACAGCGGACTTGTTCTTCCCCCTGCCGTAGCTCCCGTACAGGCAGTCATCGTGCCTATCGCCCAGCACAAGGAGGGCGTTCTTGAAAAGGCAGGCGAGCTCTTTAATGAGCTCAAGGCAGCAGGTATCAGAGTAAAGCTGGACGACAGCGAGAACTCGCCGGGCTGGAAGTTCGCGGAGTACGAAATGAAGGGAGTACCTGTGCGTATCGAGATAGGACCCCGTGACATAGAGGAAAACCAGTGCGTAGTGGCCGTGCGCTACAGCGGCGAGAAGAAGACGGTGGCGCTGGGCGACCTTGCGGTATATGTAAAGGCGCTCCTTGAAAAGGAGATACCCGAGGGTATGTTCGCAAAGGCGGCGGAGAACCGTGCAAACAGGACCTATGCCTGCACGACTATCGACGAGATAAATGCAGCTCTCAACGAAAAGGGCGACGGCTTTGTAAAGGCTATGTGGTGCGGCGACGAGGCCTGCGAGGACGAGGTGAAGGAAAAAACCGGCGTAGGCTCAAGATGTATCCCCTTCGATCAGGAGCAGCTCAGCGACAAGTGCGTATGCTGCGGCAAGCCTGCGAAGTGCATGGTATACTGGGGCAAGGCTTATTAAGCCTATAGCCTTTAGCTGTTAGCAGGGTAAGGAACCAAGTATCTGCGGATATATCTGTCCGTGCAGATAATCACATCATAAAAGGGCGGCATGGGCCGCCCTTTATCATACGCATTAGTTAGTGCTGTAAAACTCCGTTTGTGTTCACTCAGGTTAACACCTATTGATTTTGTATATATTTTCATGTAAAATATTATTGATTATGAGTTTTCAGAGGTGAGACCGATAAAAACAGTTGAGATATTCACGGACGGCGCCTGCAGCGGCAACCCCGGACCCGGCGGCTACGGAGTGGTGCTCCGCTTCGGCAGCGTTGAAAAGGAGCTTTCGGGGGGCGACAGTGCCACCACCAACAACAGAATGGAGCTCCTCGGCGTTATCACGGGGCTTTCCGCTCTTAAAGAGCCCTGTAAGGTGCTGCTTACC
Organism: Ruminococcus sp.; assembly: GCA_017519415.1. Classification (GTDB taxonomy): domain Bacteria; phylum Bacillota; class Clostridia; order Oscillospirales; family Ruminococcaceae; genus Ruminococcus. The sequence goes on along the minus strand of JAFWSI010000007.1, from coordinate 93,606 downwards.
ACCGACAGTAAATACGTTGTGGACAGCGTCACAAAGGGCTGGGTATACGGCTGGCAGAAAAACGGCTGGAAAAAGGCCGACAGGAAGCCCGCTCTGAATGTTGATCTGTGGGAGCAGCTCCTGCCCCTGCTGGAAAAGCACGACGTCACCTTCAACTGGGTGAAGGGACACGCAGGCCACCCCGAAAACGAGCGCTGCGACCGCCTTGCGGTAGAGCAGCGCGACCTACATTCAAAATAGGAGGAAATACCATTGGAAAAAAGGTTCATATACGCAGACAATGCCGCTACCACGGCAGTATCCGAGGAAGTGCTGGAGGCTATGCTGCCGTATTTCCGTACTGCCTACGGCAATGCGTCGAGCATATACAAGCTGGGACGCGACGCCCAGAGAGATGTGGAGCTTGCCCGTGAAAAGGTGGCAAAGGCTATCGGAGCGGAGCCGAGAGAGATATACTTCACCAGCTGCGGCTCCGAATCGGACAACTGGGCGATAAAGGGCACGGCGGAGATGATGGCAAAGAAGGGAAGGAAGCACATAATCACCTCCGTTTTCGAGCACCATGCAGTCCTCCACACCTGTGAATACCTTGAAAAGCACGGCTTTGAAGTGACCTATGTCCCCGTAAGCGACAAGGGACTCATCGATCCCGAGGATGTAAGGAAGGCTATACGCGAGGACACGGCTCTCGTCACCATAATGTATGCAAACAACGAGATAGGAACAATACAGCCCATTGAGGAGATAGCTGCCGTGTGCAATGAAAAGGGGGTCCTTTTCCACACGGACGCTGTACAGGCTGTAGGACACGTTGAGATAGACGTCCGCAGACAGGGGATAGATATGCTTTCTCTTTCGGGACATAAGATACATGCGCAGAAGGGCATAGGAGCCCTTTATATCCGCAAGGGCATAGTTCTTCCCAACCTTATCCACGGCGGCGGTCAGGAGCGCGGAAAGCGTGCGGGTACGGAAAACGTTCCCGCTATCGTGGGCCTCGGCGTTGCAATAGAAGCTGCCACACGCAATATCGCGGAAAAGGCTGACATTATCACACCCAGGAGGAACCGCCTGATAGACGGGCTTCTTGAGATACCCTATACCCGCCTCAACGGCGACAGGGAAAAGCGCCTGCCGGGAAACCTGAACATTTCCTTTGAGGGAATAGAGGGAGAGTCCCTGCTGCTCATGCTGGATATAAACGGCATATGCGCTTCATCGGGCTCTGCCTGCACATCGGGCTCCCTTGATCCCTCCCATGTACTGCTCTCCATAGGACTTGTCCATGCGGTAGCCCACGGCTCCCTGAGACTTTCCATAGAGGAGGACGTGACCGACGAGGACGTGGATTATATACTTGAGACCGTACCGAAGGTGGTTGAAAGGCTCCGTGCCATGTCACCCGTTTGGGAGCGCATGATGAAGGGCGAAAAATACGAGTAAGGAGGAGCTGTATGGGATTTCTTGACGATCTGAAGAACAGGCTGCGCGGAAGCGGCAGCAAGGATATACTCACGGACGACGAGAAGGAGCTCCGGGAATACGAGAATTATTACACCCCTCAGTCGGGAGTTGCCGACGGTACCTACGCTGAGTTCGTCGTAAGCGACGTGTTCAGCATATCGGGCAGGGGAACTGTTGTGACGGGCACGGTGACAGGCGGAGTTTTCACTGTCGGAGACAAGGTGGTTATCGACCGCGGACACAATGGTAAGATAGATACTGAGATAATGGGAATAGAGCAGTTCCGCAAGGTCTGCAATTCGGTATCCGAGGGCGCCAACGCAGGCTTTATCCTTAAGGGCGTTGACAGGAAGCAGGTAAGCAGGAACGATATTATCAAGAAATAAAGCTGCCGAACAGAAAGGAAGTAAAAAATGCTTTACAGTGAAAAGGTAATGGATCATTTCTCCAATCCGAGAAATGTGGGAGAGATAGAGGACGCGGACGGCGTGGGAGAGATCGGAAACGCCAAGTGCGGAGATATAATGAAGATGTACCTGAAGATCGACGACGGTATCATTACCGACGCGAAATTCAAGACCTTCGGCTGCGGAGCGGCTGTTGCCACATCTTCAATGGCAACGGAGCTCATAAAAGGCAAGTCCATAGAGGACGCCCTGAAGCTGACTAATCAGGCTGTTGTGGAGGCTCTCGACGGACTTCCGGCGGTAAAGGTACACTGCTCAGTCCTTGCCGAGCAGGCAGTAAGATCCGCCCTTTCGGACTACTATACAAAGCAGGGCATAGACCCCCTCCCCATAGTGGGCGAGATAAAGGAGCCCGAGGAATAATAAATGCAGTATCTGCCGATCCCGCAGACGTTCTACGTCTGCGGGATCTTTTGTCCACAGAGTTCAAGATACAGGCTTTTTATTATGGTAAAAACCGCCAAAGGCTGGAACTGCCCTTTGATACATTCGCTGAAAATGGGACGTTTTGTGCATAAATATACAAAAAATCCACACATTCTTACCGGAATATGTTATAATGTTCTTATCAGGACATTATAATTTATCTGAATGTCCTTGCGGATACGCAGATCTCAGATCTGCTCCCCGCGATCGGACGGTTATAACATAACGCTTCGCTTATATGTTATAATGCTATCATAGGAGCTATGACCACAGGGTCGGCTCCCTTGCACAAAAAACACTGAGAGGAGTAAAGGACATGAAAACAGAGAGAGGGATATTTAAAAAAATCGTTTCTGCCGCGGCATCTGCCGTGGTAGCGGTCACATCTGTCTTTACGGCTGTACCGCAGACGGTCAGCGCAGCCGATAACGACTACTACAAGGCGCTGGCGATGTCGCTTTATATGTATGACGCCAATGCCTGCGGAAGCGGTATAACCGACGGACCGCTCACATGGAGAGGGGACTGCCATACCTACGACGGCAATGCCTCGGTGGGCAGCCTCAGCGGCTCCGCAAGATCGGCAGCAGATCCCGACGGCGACGGAAAGGTGGATCTTTCAGGCGGCTTCCATGACGCGGGCGATCATATCAAATTCAATCTTACCATAGGCTTCGGCATAAACAGCCTTGCCCTTTCCGAGTATCTCAATCCCGGGATATATGAAAAGGCAGCCTGCAAGGATCACCTAATATACGAGCTGAAATGGGGCGCGGATTACCTTATGAAGACCACCTTCCTTGACGGCTCGGGCAATGTGGCGGCAGTCGCTCACGTTGTGGCAAACGGCGATACCGACCACGGAATATGGTCGGCTCCCGAGGTGCAGACCTATACGAGAGATGTATACTGGCTCACACCGGGCGGCAATAACTCCGCGGTATGCTGCGAAATGGCGGCAGGCCTTGCGGGAACGGCATATGTGGTAAAGGACTCCGATCCGGAATATGCCGACAAGTGTCTCAAGTATTCAAAGGCGCTGCTTGCCTTCGGTCAGAAGTATGTGGGCAACGAGGGCGGCGGACTTGCAAGCTTTTACGGAACCGATGCCCAGTATCAGGACGAAGAGGCAATGGCTCAGGCGTGGCTGTGGATTAACAATGCAGGCACCAAGCCCTCCTACGTTCCGAAGAACGGCGACTACGGAAACAGTCTGTACGACGGCTGGGTATACTGCTGGAACAAGGTATGGCAGGGCTATGCAGCCATGATGTACAAGGCTACGGGCGATCAGGTCTTTGCCGACGAGCTGAAGACAGAGCTCCAGAAGCAGGGCGACCTTACCGTGGGCACTTACAATGCCAGCGGCTGGGGCGCTTCGAGATACAACTGCGCAAAGCAGATGGACGCCATTGCACTTGCGAACGGCGACAAGGACGCAACGTATGCAAAGGCTGCAAAGTACCAGATGGAGCATATCCTCGGCGACAACAGCCTCGGCTACAGCTTCCTTCTCGGCTACGGCAGCAAGTGGCCCGTGCATATCCACCACCGGGCAGCCAATCCGGGTACGGACAGCGCAGGCGCTTCCTCCAATCCCTCCGCAAAGTATACCGCTTACGGACTTCTTGTGGGCGGCGACGATACCAGCGGCTATCAGGATCAGACCGACAAGTATCAGTACACCGAGGGCGCTCTTGATTACAACGGCTGCTTTGCAATAGCCTGCGCAGGCATTGCGAACCTCTACGGCGGCGATCCGGAGTCTATGCCCGCACTTGCAAAGCAGGTGAGCGAGATAAACGCAGACTTTAAATTCGGCAGCAGCGAGCCCGTGACAACCACGACTGTCACCGAGCCCACAACCACGACTACAACGACTGCTACGACGACCTCAGAGCCTGTATACACGATCACGCTTATGCCGACTGTGGAAGTACAGGAGATACTCGCATATCCCACCAAAACAGAATATACTGTAGGCGAGGAGCTTGATTTCTCGGGATTATCGGTAAAAGCGCGTACAGTCACTCCATGGCAGCAGGTAAACGGAAACCAGGCAGGATATTTCTACGGTCCGTCCACGATATATGATGATGTTTGGCTTTATTCGGCAGGTGCGACCTTAACGGGTGAAAACGGAGCTGAATATAACGGTAAAAATGCAAATACCGTTCCGGCAGGCAGATACACCCTTTCGTTCAGCGATTATATTTACTTCGGCAACGGTTCGTCTTATTACTTGAGATTCCAGCAGGACATCACCTATAAGGACAATTCCGTTACCACAACCACTACCACGGTCACAAAGCCGCTGGTAACCATAACGATGAAGCCTTCTTACTATGTAATGGAGGTACTCTCCTATCCCGCAAAGACCACCTATACCGTAGGCGAAGAGCTCGATCTTTCGGGTGTTTCCGTAAAGGTGCGCTCGAGGACCTACTGGCAGGAGGCAGAGGGCGGAAGTGAAGCGGGCATCATTTACGGCGAGCCCTTTATCGTTGAGAACATCACCCTCGATCCCAGAGGGGCAAATATCGTAGGTGAAAACGGCGCTCACTGGAATGGAGAAAATGCGGGTGAGATCCCGGCGGGAAGCTATATGCTGATGTACAGCGGAACGTATTTCGACGGCAGCCATGATATAGATATTGATCTGAAATACTCCGTAGCCTTTCTGAAGGAGGAGGACAAGATCAAGCCGTATACCTACGTTATCACCGTAGCTGACAAGGAGACGGACGAGCGCATAAACAATGCCGTAGTGACCTTCGCAGGCACCATAACCTATAAACAGGCAGACGGCAGGGAGATTTATGCCGCACCCGCCTACATATACAATACGGCCGACGGAAATCCCATAATACATGATTTCTCGGAGTACAAGGACGCGGACGGCATTTCCTTCTACGGCTTCAACGTAAAGGCAGAGGGTTATATTTTCAATGAAGATGATGTAGTATTCCATGACGGCGGTTCGGAGGGCGCCCAGTATGTGTACATACGTCTTAAAAAGGCAAAAGCTGTCGCAGGCGACGCAAACTGCGACGGTCAGGTGGATATGTCCGACGCGGTGCTCATAATGCAGTCTATCTGCAATCCCAACAAGTACGGCGTAAACGGTACGGATGCTCACCACATAACCGAGCAGGGAAAGACCAACGGCGACGTTGACAGGAACGGCCTCACTAATCAGGACGCTTCCTCTGTACAGAAGTTCCTCCTCGGTATCATAGCCGACTTTGCAAAGCTTGCACAATAAGATATATTATCAGCCCGCACGGGACTTCGGCCCTGTGCGGGCATTGTATTTTTGCAGTTTGTTTTGGTAATATTTTATCGTTATTATACACAAAGAACAATAGTTGTTTTTGAGCGATACGCCGAAAATCAAAATAAGAGGCCTTATTTTACCGTATTGTAATATTTGCGTAACCATTCTGTTACCAAATTTCAGCCTAAACCTTGTATAATGTCCTTAAGACATATTATAGGCGAACTTATCAGAAAGAAGAGTGATAATATGCATAAACTCACAAGGCTGAAATCAGCAATCATCAGCGGCGTAGTTGCTCTTTCCACATTGGCTGCACCCTTGGCAACATCGGTGACCCCCTCTCTCACGGTCAATGCAGCAGACGGAGACAACTATGCAAAACTCCTTCAGTACTCTCTCTATTTATATGACGCAAATATGTGCGGAGACGACGTAAACGGAAACTGCGGTTTTTCATGGAGAAGCAATTGCCATACAAGAGATGAGGTTGTCGGCGGCTTCCACGACGCAGGAGATCATGTTATGTTCGGCCAGCCCCAGGGCTATACCGCATCTACTCTCGGCTGGGCTTACTATGAGTTCTCGGACGCTTTCATTTCTACGGGACAGGATGCCCATCTCAAACTCATAACAGACAAATTCGCAAAATTCTTCCGTGACGCTACAGTTCTCAACGGAGACAACGTTTCCAAGGTCCTTATAGAAAAGGGCGAGGGCGTACAGGATCATAATTACTGGGGCGCTCCGGAAGCACAGGGCGACAGAGGCCGTATGGTATGGACTACAGGCGGCGCTGCAAATATCACTGCCCAGTATGCGGCAGCTCTTGCAGCTAACTATGTTAACTTCAAAAATCCCGACGATCTTAAGTATGCAAAGGCGCTTTACAATTTCTCAAAGCAGAATACCGGAACATACTCGATCTCTCCTTTCTATGTAAGCGGTACCAGCGGCTCCGCAGACGAGCTCGCATGGGCAGCAGGCTGGCTCTACAAGGCAACAAATGATCAGCAGTACCTGAACGATCTGGGCAATTGCCCCGAGGGCTGGTGGGTACACTGCTGGGAGAATGTTGGTCTCGGTGCTTCCATACTCAAGGCAGAGGCAACAGGCGACTGGAGCAAGGTTCATGAGCTCGGAAGCGGTGACGGCTACAAGTTCTATGACGAGTGGGGCTCGGCAAGACACAACTGTACAGAACAGCTCGCTACCCTTGTAGCTGCTAAGTATAACAAAGCTGATGCAGGCTGGGCTAAGGGCCAGATGCAGTATATCACAGGCGACAGAGCTTTCCAGAACGGTCAGTCCTACTGTCTCGTTGTAGGCTTCAAGAGCAACTCCTCCAAGAATCCTCACCACAGAGCTTCTTCACCTGATGCAAACGCAGATGAACGTAATGACGGAACACCGAATAAATATTTACTTGTAGGTGCGCTCTGCGGCGGTCCTAAGGACGCAAGCGGCAGCGGATACCGCGATGTCCGTTCCGATTATCAGGCAAACGAGGTCGCTATTGACTATAACGCAGGTCTCGTAGGTGCAGCAGCAGGTCTTTACCATTTTTACAAGACAGGCTCTATCGATACAAATATCGAGGGCGTTTCAAAGGTATACGGCGGCGGCGGAAGTCAGCAGCAGATTACTACTACCACTACACAGAATAATCCCTGGCAGGAGACCACTACCACTACACAGAATAATCCCTGGCAGCAGAACACAACTACCACCACTGTATACAATCCCTCTTCGGGCGGCGGCAAGACACTTCTTCCTTCCGATATGGATGTAGGACAGCAGGAGGGTGACGACCGTGCTATTATCAATTATGCCGAGTTCAATCCTCAGGGCGCTAAGAAGGCTACACTTTACTTCAAGATCAATACAAGCGACACTCAGGCTTCCGGCGGCTTCGGCACATGGACAGGCAAGTGGGAGCAGGTCGATTTTGAAAATGTTCAGGCTGACGCAAACAAGATGGTAGCGGTAGATTACACCATTCCTTCAAATGTCGGTCAGACCGTAAAGGCTATGATCTGGTGGCCTCAGGGCGACGGCGTTACTATCGAGAAGGTAGTGCTTGACGGCGAAGGCGGCGGCCAGCAGGCTCAGACCCAGCCCACGACGACAACACAGAAGATAGTAACAACTACCACAACGACTGTATGGGTACAGCCCACAACAACTACTACACAGGATCAGAGCTTTGAGATCATGCTCGACAGACAGCAGATCAACGTAGGCGAGAAGGCAACCCTTACATTCACAAAGGGCGCAAACCTCATACCCTTCGGCAACATGATCTTTGATATGGATTATGTAACTGTTGATAAGGCTTCAGATAATACCTACATCATCACGGGCGACGCTCCCGGAACCACAAAGGTAGGCTTCAGAAGCCCCACAGGCGAGAGGAAGACGGTTGACCTCACTATCACAGGCGTTGTAACTCAGCCAACAACACAGCAGGATCAGGGCTTCGAGATCAGCATAGACAAGCAGCAGATCGCAGTAGGCGAAAAGGCTACCCTTACATTTACAAAGGGCGCAGACCTTATCCCTCTCGGCAATATGATCTTCGATATGGACTATGTGACCGTTGAGAAGGCTTCCTACAATACCTACACCATCACAGGCGACGCTGCCGGAACCACAAAGGTAGGCTTCAGAAGCCCCAGCGGCGAGAGAAAGACCGTTGACCTTACTATCACAGGCGGAAACTCATCTCAGGGCAGCGACGTTCAGCCCACAAAGCTCGGCGACGCAAACTGTGACGGCTCGATCGATATGGCAGACGCAGTTCTTATCATGCAGGCTATATCCAATCCCAACAAGTACGGCAGACAGGGAAGCGATCCCAACCATATCACAGACATCGGCTGGGCAAACGCTGATACCAACCAGACCAACAAGGGCGTAACAAGCGCAGATGCACTGGCAATACAGAAGTATCTGCTCGGTAAGATATTCAACTTCCCGACCTATTGATAAAACATAGGAAAAGCAGCTCCGCAAGGGGCTGCTTTTTGTATATTGTGAGATTTCAACAATTTCATGCGGATTTTTTGTCTTGCTTTTTCGCTTGCGGCTCTTGCAAAATCATTGCGCCTGTGATATAATATTATAGCTAATTGAAATATGTCGGCTTACGCCGTATACCATAACTGAAATCCGGAGGTAATTTTTATGTCAACTTTAGAGATCATCGGCGGTATAGTAATACTTATTGTCAGCCTTCTGACCATTATAATCTGCCTTTCACAGGAGCAGAAGTCACAGGACAGCATGACTGCGGCACTTACAGGCGCAAGCGCTGATTCATTCTACGGCAAGAACGAGGGAAGAACAAAGGAAGCTATCCTCTGCAAGATCACAAGAGTATTTGTTGTGATACTTTTTGCAGCCGTGCTTGCGGTAAACATCATACCGATCTTCACAAAGTAAGAAAAACTGCCCTGTGACTTAGGTCATGGGGCTTGAATTTTTTTAGGCGTCTGTCGGCGCCGTATCAAGGAGATATTATGTCGGAAAAGAACAAAAAGAAACAGGCCGCCGGCAAGGGGAGCTCCTCCGTGTCGGTGGAAAGCTATAAAAAGAAGATAGTCACCTTTCTTCAGACCGGCAGCAAGAAGACCATGTCCCTCAGCGAGCTGGAGTCGAAATGCAAGACCAAGCGCTCGGGCAGGGACAACTTCGTGCAGGCCTTCTCGGAGCTCCGCACCGAGGGTGTGGTCATGATGAAGAAGGGAATGAAGACGGCGCTCTGCTCACGTATGCACGTATATCCCGGAACCGTTACAAGACTGAGCCGTACCTTTGGCTTTGCCTCTGCGGACGAGGGCGTCGAGTACTTTATACCAGGAAAATGTATGCTTGGAGCCATGCCCGGAGACAGGGTGCTCATATCCCCCATACCCTCCCGCTCGGGAGAGCCCGAGGGCGAGGTGCTGGATATACTTGAGTTCGGCAGCTCGCAGCTGGCGGGCAGGATAGAGTACGAGGACGGGAAACCATATCTCGTTCCCGATACTGCCTCGCGCAGCCACGTCATCATAGTGAAGGAGGAGAGCGTCCCCTTTGAGAACGGCGACAAGGTGCTGGCGGAGATAGTCTACCGCGGCCGCCGCCATGCCGAGCATAAGGTGAAGATCACGCTGGTCTTCGGAAGCTCGGAGTACGCAGCCTCCACAGCCGCTTCCATACTTGCCGTACACGGCGCTCCCACGGTATTCCCCGACGAGGTGCTGAAGGAGGCACGAAAGATCGCGGAGGGGGGAGTGCAGGAGTACTCCTTCAATAACCGGGAGGATCTACGCGGACTTGATATATTCACCATAGACAGCGCGGAGTCCAAGGACCTTGACGATGCGGTCTCCGTAGAGAGAACGAGAAAGGGCTATTGCCTGGGAGTCCATATCGCGGACGTTTCCCATTATGTCAAGGGCAACAGCGCTCTCGACAAGGAGGCTCTGCTCCGCGGAACGAGCATATACTACGCGGACAAGGTGATACCCATGCTGCCGAAGGAGCTGTCAAACGGGATATGCTCACTCAATCCCGATGAGGACAGGCTTACACTGTCGGCCTTCATGGAGCTGGACAAGGAGGGCAATATGCTTTCCTACCGCTTCTGCAAGAGCGTTATACGCTCCCGGGTAAAGGGAGTATATTCTGAGATAAACAGTATACTCGAGGGCAGGGAGACTCCTGCTGTTGCGGAAAAATACGCCGCAGTAAGAGAGGATATAGCCCTTATGGACGAGCTGGCGGACAGGCTCATTGCAAGAAAGAAGCAGCGCAGCGCTCCCGAGATAGAGACCACGGAGAGCAAGCTCCTCATAGGCGAGGACGGTATCTGCTATGACGTGCAGCCCCGTGAGAGGGGAAAGTCCGAGCGTATTATCGAGGAATTCATGCTGACGGCCAACGAGGCGGCGGCAAAGCTTGCAAGGGACAAGAAGGTGCCCTTTGTATACCGTATCCATGAGGCTCCTCCCGAAGCAAAGGCGGAGGCTCTTCATGAGCTGCTGCCGAAATACGGCTTCGAGTGCCCTCATTTCAGCGAGTTCAGACCCGTTCATGCGGCTAAGATACTGGAGGAGGCCAAGGGCACGGACAAGTTCGAGGCGGTGAATATGCTGGTGCTCCGTTCAATGGCAAAGGCGAAGTATTCCCACGAGCCTCTCGGCCATTTCGGCCTTGTGCTGGAGGACTACGCTCACTTCACATCGCCCATACGGCGCTATCCCGACCTTGCCATACACCGTATAATCACGGATATACTGGCGGGCTACAACAACGAATGGCTCAGTAAGCGCTATGAGGGCTTTGCGGTGAATGCTGCGGAGCGTTCCTCTGCGGCGGAGCTGAGAGCCGTTACCATAGAGCGGGAGTGTGAGGACTGCTATAAGGCGGAATACATGAAGGCGCACATCGGCGAGAGCTTTACCGCCAAAATATCGGGCGTCACGGAATTCGGCTTCTATGCGGAGCTTCCCAATACCGTGGAGGGACTTGTCCATATAAGGACACTTCCCGAGGGAGAGTACGATTACTGCGAGCCCGTATCCCTTACGGAGAAATTCAGCGGCGTAACCTATGCCCTCGGACAGACCGTGCAGGTGATATGCGCGGCAGTCAATGTAAGCGACGGTATCATAGATTTTGTACTTGACGACGAACAGGAGGAAAACAAATGAAAAAGCTTTTATCCATTATCGCAGCACTGATGCTGACAGCAGGAGCCGCTTCGTGCAGCGGCCAGAAGACGGGCAGTGCTCCCGTATCATCTCAGGAAACCACGGCGGAGACAGCAACGACTTTACAGGACGATACCTCAGTCACCGAAGCTGCCGCAACGTCAACGGCGGCAGTCACTACTGTCACAACTGCGGCTCAGGCGGTCACTCAGCCCGACCCTCTCGGCGGCGGAGAATTTGAATACAACGCCGACGGAGCAGTGGTGTTTGAAAAGCCCTCCGCCGATACCGACGACCGTATCCTCATAGCTGCGGGACAGGCGCTTTATGAGTCCGCCTGCCGTACAGAGTGGAACTTTACCGTAGACTGTCCCTTCAGGGTGGACGACAGCAGTATTATCGAAAATAACTTCGGCTGGCAGTTCTGCAAGATAACAGAAGACAGCATAAAGACCTATGACGATGTTCTTGCCGCCTATAACAAGGTGTTCAGCGGACGCTATCCCAACAGCAGCCTTTCTTCGCTGTATCTTGAAAAGAACGGGGCAGTGTATGCACACTGCGGAAGACGCGGCTCCGATATTTTCTACTCCGCGTCAAAGGTCACGGGGATAAAGTCGAAGTCTGACGATGAGATCGTGTTCACTGTGGAGAATTATTACGACGGCGACGACTTCGGCGGCGGCCCTTACACCGAGACAGAGGATTTTTCCGCTGTCATAGAGGACGGCAATGTGTGGAAGGCGGGCATATTCACCCTGCCCTACTGAGAGTTGAGAAAAAGCCTCCTGTAAAGGGGCGAAAAACAGGTCGGAATCAACACGGAACGGTTGTATAACCGAAAAAAGTTTTTAACCTTGTAGGAATGAACATTTCTTCATACCGGATTTTGTATATATGAAATAAAACAGCAGGAGCGGATATTATCCGCTCCTGCTGTTCTTATATTAAATAAAGGCTCTGTACGGGACGCGCGGAACGTCCGCCGCCTTTATATTTTCACGCCGGTAGTGCCGAGGCGCGGGAAATATTCCTCCGCGTAAGTACGGTACTCCGTTCTGAATACCTCGTCGTTCTCCTTGACGTCGTGGAGATAGGCGTGAAGATTGGTCTTTTCGTCGGTCTCGATCAGGCAGCCCGCTATATTGGAGCAGTGATCGGAAATACGCTCGAGATTTGTGAGTACATCCTGGAATATATAGCCCAGCTCAACTGTACACTCGTCGTTCTGAAGACGGCGGATATGCCTGTTCTTGAGCTCGGTGCTGAGGTTGTCCACGACCTCCTCGAGAGGCTCTACCTTGTGGGCTATGGCAAGGTCATTCCTGACATAGGAGTCGAAGGCCTTGTTTATATTCTCTTTTATAGCGTCGGTGATGACGGTTATCTCGTTTATGCACTCCTCGGAGAACATTATGCCCTTGTCGTGCATTTCCTGTGCCGATTCCACAAGGTTCACGGCGTGGTCGGAGATACGCTCGAAGTTTCCGACACAGTGCATCATCTTTGATACGCTTCGGCTGTCTGCACCTGTTAAATTACTCTTGGCGATCTTTATGAGGTAGCTGTTTATCCTGTCCTCGAAGCCGTCGATTATGTCCTCGTTCTCGATGACGGTCTCGCAGGCCTTCTCGTCATAGCCCGTAAGAAGCCCAAGCGCAATGACTATTGTCTCTCTTGTTAGCTCGGCCATCTGATTTGTAGCCGATATGCAGGTGTGTACAGCTACTGCGGGAGTCTTGAGAAGTATATCGTCCAGACCTGTGAGAGTTCTTCTGGGGTCTCTTACCTCCTCCTTGCCGTCTCTTACGACGATCTTGGAGAGAGCCACCAGCTGCTTGGTGAAGGGCATGAACATCACTGTTGTAGCCACGTTGAATATGGTATGCATTACGGCTATGCCCACATAGCCGACCGTCTTGTTCATGATACTCAGGTCGATGACGTTCTGGAGCAGCATGATAACGGGGAGCAGCACAAGTGTGCCTATGATCTTGATGATGATATGTGTCCATGCAACACGCTTTGCATCCTTGCTGACGCCTACTGTTGCAAGAAGAGCGGTAACGCAGGTACCGATATTGCAGCCCATGATTATCGGCAGAGCCATGCCGTAGGTGAGGCCGCCTGTCTTTGAGAATGCCTGTAATATACCGATAGAGCCTGCGGAGCTCTGGATTATTCCTGTGAATATCGTTCCTACAGCAACGCCGAGCACGGGATTGTGGAAGGCTGTGAGCACCTTCTGGAAGTCGGGAGAGTTGGCAAGCGGGTCAACGGAATCCGACATGAGGGTCATACCCGTCATGAGTACGGCGAAGCCTAAGAGGATACGTCCCACGTCCTTTTTCTTGTTCTTCTTGGCGAACATGATGAGTATAACGCCTGCCAGTGCGATAAGGGGTGAGAAGGAGGAGGGCTTGAGCATTTTCAGTATGAAGCTGATAACGCCGCCGCTGCCGTTGTCCTTTATGCCGTCAAGGCAGAGTATCCACGCGGTGAAGGTGGTGCCTATATTTGAGCCGAAGCACACGCCGATGGTCTGTTCGAGGGCCATTATTCCCGAGTTTACGAAGCCCACCAGCATTACTGTCATAGCCGATGATGACTGGATAGCTACTGTTACGCCCATACCGAGAAGGATAGCTTTTAGCTTGTTTTCCGTCATTTTTTTCAGTGCAAGTTCAAGCTTTCCGCCTGTGAGCTTTTCGAGTCCTGTGGACATTACATTCATACCGTAGAGGAAGAAGGCAAGTCCTCCGAGTAATGTGAAGATGTTAAAAATTGAAAAAACTTCCATATAATTCTCCTTTATATTATTCCTACACTTATAATTATATCAGGATAAAGCTGCAAGTCAAGGGAAAACGCCATAGTTTAACGTGGATTTAACATTGCAAAAAAAGTGCTGCCTTACGGCAGCACTTACGTTATCGGCTTATCTTTTCTTATTCTTTCTGCGGCTGCTGTCTGACTTTTCACTGCCGCTGTTTTTTTCGGATGCTTTTTCAGCCTCTTCCTCGATAGCCTCCACAACGTCCTCAAGGTCGGCTTCCTCCTCGTCGTCCTTGTCATCATCGTCGTCAGCTGTCTCGGCGGCGGGCTTTCTGCCGTTATCCGATCTGAGAGCTGTAATGAATGCGACAGCGAGGTACAGCAGGAAGATGAACGCCTCCAGCACGAATATGGGTCTTACGGAGCTGTGTATTGCGTCCATTATGCCCGAGCCCACTGTTTTTGTGGCGGGGATAAGGATATTGTAGGCGTTGGCGAACTGAACGTTCTCGTAGTAATCGTTGGTGGTAAGCTCCGTGAGCTCCACGATACGGGATACCTTCTCGCTGAGAGCCGCTATGTCAGCCTCTACCTTGTCTATATTGGCCTTTGAGCTGTTCTTGTTGTTCTTGAGGGCGTTGCGCCTTGACTCATAGAACTTTATATCCTGCTTTGTCTGGGCAAGGCTCGTTTCCACGGACGTTTTCTGTCTGAACAGCGAATCGTACTGATCCGAAGCCGTTGCGTATTCGGTATTGGTTGTGTCGGTGCCGTTTCCGAAGATAAGTATGGAATCCTTTTCATACTGTGCTATGGAAGCCTCGAGAGCCGCAAGGCGCTCGGTATACTCGTCCTTGTCGAAGTTCAGGTTCTCTATCCTGTAATCATAGTAGGCGAGGGTGGCGTCCTTGTCCTTGGTAACGTTGTTTACCGAGATATATGAGGAGATCTTGTCAAGGTCTATGCTGCTTACGGTCTTTGCGTACTCGGAAAGATCCTTGAAGCTGTAGCCCGTAACGCTTGAACGGAACAGGGTATTGTCGTCCTTTGTGAGTGAGTTGAGGTAGCTCCTTACCTGTCTGAGGGAGTCCCTGAACAGGTCTATCTGCTGGGGATAATCATAGCCCTCGTAATCAGCGGCCTTTACGGCAGCGCCGAGGGGCTCGTTATATCCGTACTGCTCGTAGAAGTAATCACCGTAGACCTTGAGTATCTCGTTGAGGATGTCAACACCTGTGTTTCTGTCAAAGCCGCCTGAGCCGAAATCGAAGTACACGCTGAACTGAGTGGGGTAGTACTTGGTCTCGAGCATAGCCTGTGCAGCGCCGAGGTTGCCGCTGGTGGCCTTGTCCATAACGCTGTAATATACGGTAAGTCTGTCGTAGGCGTCCTCGGGGAGCTTGTAGTTGAAGTCGATATTTGCTCTTACGTCCTCGACTCTCTCCGAATCGATATTCAGATTTTTAAGAGCTCTTTCGATGACCACGGGGTTCTTGAGGGATTCGATCTCGAATTTCCTGCCCGCAGGGTCGAGGCCCTTTTCGATATTGGGGTAAGTGAAGCTTACGAGAGCCTTTGCGGGCTCCTTGCCCGAGAAGGTCTTATAGGAATGGAAGGCGACTTCAAAAACTCCCGCCAGCACAGCGACTGCGAGCCAGAGTGCGAAATACCTCTTCAGCATTTTTGCTATTGAGGAGAGGGAGATAACGACCTTGTTTCCTTCCTCCTCCTGATTTTTTATGGTAACATTGAGATTACGCTCGTTTTTAGTAGCCATTTTAACCTCCGTTTATCCTTTTTGGTTTGTTTTTCGGCAGAATATGCCGTAAGAATTATTATACCACTAAAACAGGACAACGTCAATACCCTGCAAAAATTTCCTGCAACATTTTTTCGCGTATATCCGCCGTATAACAGCGGAAACGCTCTCTGCGGACTGCCGCGGAGAGCGTGTACTGATCGTATTATGCCGTGTGTCCCTTTGCCTTTATCACGGATATAACTCTGTCCACGAGACTGCGGCATACAGCCTCGTCCTCAGCCTCGACCATTACTCTTACGAGAGGCTCCGTACCGCTTTCGCGCACCAGTATCCTTCCCGAATCGCCGAGCTCGGCAGCTACCTTGTCCACCTCTGCCCGTACGTCGGGATCAGACTGAGCGGCGGTCTTGTCCTTTACCCTTACGTTTTCAAGCACCTGCGGGTACACCACGAAGGGTGCCGCAAGCTCGCTGAGCTTCTTCTCGCGGGACATTATTACCTGCATTATCTTCAGGCTTGTGAGGATACCGTCGCCTGTGGAGGCGTACTTGGAGAAGATTATGTGTCCCGACTGCTCTCCGCCGATGCAGCAGCCGTGCTCCTTCATATATTCATAGACGTACTTGTCGCCCACAGCTGTCTTTGCGTAGTCGATACCGATCTCGTCAAAGGCTCTGTAAAGTCCGAAATTGGACATTACCGTAGTTACCACCGTATTGTTTATGAGCTTTCCGCGCTCCTTCATGTAGCGGCCGTAGATATAGAGGATATGGTCGCCCGTTATCACGTTTCCCAGCTCGTCAACACAGAGGCAGCGATCCGCGTCGCCGTCGTAGGCAAAGCCTGCGTCGAGTCCCTTTTCCACCACGAACTTCTGTAAATTCTCGATATGTGTGGAGCCTGCGTTGTTGTTGATGTTTATGCCGTTGGGCTCTGCGTTTATGACGTAGGTCTCCGCGCCGAGGGCTTCAAATACGGATCTTGCGATATTCCATGCCGCTCCGTTGGCACAGTCGAGGCCTATCTTCATGCCTCTGAAGGAGTACATTCCCAGTGATATGAGATAGCCGAGGTAACGATTCCTGCCTGCGACGTAGTCTATGCTCTTGCCGATCTCCTCGCCGTGAGCAAAGGGGATCTCGGGCCAGTCCTGACCGAAGACGCTGAGCTTTCCGTCAAGATATGCTTCGACCAGATCGATGACGGAGTCCTCCATTTTCTCGCCCTGACCGTTGATGAGCTTGATGCCGTTGTCGTAATAGGGGTTGTGGCTCGCCGAGATCATTATTCCGCAGTCAAAGCTGTCCACTCTCGATATGTACGCCACGGAGGGCGTGGTGGTTACATGGAGAAGGTAGGCGTCCGCGCCCGAGGCGGTAAGTCCTCCCACGAGAGAGTATTCAAACATATAGCTTGAACGGCGGGTATCCTTTCCGATGACTATCCTTGCGGGATCCGCTTCGCCGCTGCGCTTCTTGAGCTCGCTGTAGTACCAGCCGAGGAAACGCCCCACCCTGTAAGCGTGATCTGCTGTAAGATTTTCGTTGGCAGTTCCTCTGAATCCGTCAGTACCAAAATATTTTCCCACGATGTTGATTCTCCTTATCATTATAATAAACAGGCGGTAAGCCTGCAAAATGCTGATAGCATTTAATATTATAGCACTTAGTCCCGACGCCGTCAACGAATTTAATAAATAATTCACAAAATTAATCGATTGGCGGTCCGCGGCGGTCCGCGGCATTGGATAAAAAATTCCCGGAAAAGAGTGAGAGTTCCCGCGGGTCCGTACGTTTAATATATGACAGCATTTTTTATTATATTATGATGATTTTACTATTGCAAAGACTGTGATTTTGTAGTATAATAGAAAATAGTATAAAATCGGGTACTATGGCTTCAGCCGCCCGAACCAAAGGAGGAACAAAATTGGCTAAGACAACAGCTACGGGCGCCAGGGCTAAAACCGCCGCCCGCAACAAGACCGGCAGCGTCAGGCCCGCAGTCACTGCCGCAGACATCATAGCCGAAAAGAAGGGACAGAAGTTCAGGCCTCTTTATTATATAGCGGCTTTTCTCGTTCCATTTCTGCTGACATTCGTGTCGTACATCTTCTTTGATGTATATCCATTCGGCGAAAGATCGGTGCTCACACTTGACCTCAACGGTCAGTACATCTACTATTTTGAAGCGCTGAGAGATGCCTTCTGGGGCGACGGAAGCATTTTCTACAGCTGGAGCAGAAACCTGTCGGGCGGCTTCATGGGTATCATAGGATACTATCTTGCCAGTCCCTTTACTCTGATAGTCATACTGCTGCCGAGAAAGATGATACTCGAAAGCGTTATGATAATGCAGATGACAAAGGTGGGCGCCTCCGGACTTACATTCTGCATATACGCGCAGAAGTCCAAGAGGGTAAAGCCTCTCCAGTCACTGATGTTCTCCACCATGTACGCTATGATGGCTTATGTGGTGATACAGCTCATCGACCCCATGTGGATCGACGGTCCCGTATTCCTGCCGCTGATAATCCTTGGCGTGGAGTACCTCGTGGACGACGGACGGAAGCTGAATTATATAATCCCCACGGCGATAATGTTCATGGCGAACTTCTATATAGGCTTCATGATAGCCATATTCATCGCCCTTTACTTTATGTACTACCTGTTCTTCGGCACCCCGAGGAAGTTCAAGGGTATCGAGGATTACCTGAAGGTATTCGGAAGAATGGCTGTTGCAACGGCGGTCGTGATGATGTGCAGCCTTATAATGATCCTTCCCGTGTACAACGCCCTTGCACTGGGCAAGTTCGATTTCTCGGTGCCCGATTACAGCTACAGGGCTATGTTCAATCCCGTGGAGCTGGTACCCTGTCTGCTGCCGAACCAGTACTACTCGGTAAACGTTGACGAGGGAACACGCTTCTACGGACGTCCCGAGATATACTGCGGTGTGCTCACATTCGTGCTGCTGCCCCTGTTCTTCATGAACAAGAAGATAAGAAGGAACAACAAGGTGGGCTACGGGCTTCTTGTATTCGCGCTTATCTTCAGTATGTATGTAAAGCCCATTAATATGCTCTGGCACGGCGGCCAGGATCCTAACTGGCTCCCTTACAGATATTCGTTCCTGCTCTCCTTCGTGCTGGTCTCCATGGCGGCGGAGGTATTCTCAAATCTTGACGGATACAAGCTGACTCCGGGACAGGCGGGCGTGAGCGCAGGCATAGTGGGCGGTCTTTCCATGCTGTTCTGCACCATGATGAAGACCTTCAACTACAACGAGGAAAAATACAAGTACGTTGCCATATTCCCCTACAAGGCAGGCATGGATCACGACGGCAGGACAGTGGACGAGCTGTGGCTGGGCACTATCGCCTTCGGTCTCATACTCGGAGCCATATATCTTGTTGGCGTTTATATGTACAGTCAGACCAGGACAAAGAAGGCAAAGACTGCCATAACCGTCGGCATGGCTCTCCTCATATTCTTCGAGACAGGCTATAACTGCTACGATACCTTCAAGAAGATATACAAAGAAGTAGGAAACTCCGGCAAGTATACCTACACCGACATCATGAGCGCTCCCGACGTGGTAAAGCAGCTCGAGGAATACGACGGCGGCTTCTACCGTGCGGAAAAGACCTTCAACCGTATGGTAAACGACGATCTTGCCTACGGACTCAAGGGTATATCCCACTCCAGCTCGGTAATGAACTCGAGAGCCATCACCTTCATCGAGACCATGGGCTTCTTTACGCAGAGCTTCGAGACGAAGTACGAGGGCTGCAACCCCGTTGCGGACTCAATACTCGGCATAAAGTATGTCCTTGACGATCCCGCAAGGACAAATATCAGCTCGACGGTGGACGCTTCCTATATAAAGCGCTTCTCCACCACCTACAAAAAGGACAAGGACAATACCGGCAACATAGACGTTTACGAGAACCCCAACGCCCTCAACATCGGCTATATGGCAAATGCCGATATAACAAGGCTCGTGGGTCTCGGGAACGACAACCCCTTCAACAGTCTCAACAACTTCCTCAGCGCTATGGCGGGAAGCACTACGGATTTCGCTAACCTTACACCCAGACAGTACTATATACCCTTCGATTATGAGGTAAAGTACGACGATACAAAGGTGTATCTCCACGATTACAACAACAACGGCACTATCCACGACTGCTATGAGGCCTTTGCGGGCGTTGACGACGCTGTCGTGAATATCGACGTTACCGTTCCCAAGGACGGAAACATCTATATGCACCTCGGCTCTGAAATGAGAAAGCAGTGCAACGTATGGGTAGGCGTCAAGGACGAGGACGGAGAGTACAAGGGTCAGAAGTCGGGTACATCGGCTTATGACGGCTACGGTCAGTACTTCTCGACCAATTCCTCGCCTATCGTGAGAATGGGTCCCTTCAATGCGGGTCAGGAGGTAGAGATAAGACTTACCATTCCTCCCACGGGCGCTAACCAGACATATACCGGAAGCAACGAATACCTCATGGTAAGAAAGGATTCGGGCTTCAACTTCTACTACCTCGACGAGGAAGCCTTCGTTGAGGATATAACAAAGCTCAAGGCACGTCAGTGGGAGCTCGATATGAGCAAAACCAATGACCGTTATCTCGTGGGCGATGTTGACGCACAGGACGGAGAGATCCTCATGACCTCCATTCCCTATGAGCCCGGCTGGGACATAAAGGTGGACGGCAAGAAGATAAAGAACCTCGTCAAGGAGGAGACAGATCCCAACGGTGCTAAGTCGCTCAGAAACGAAACGGGAGACGAGGGACAGATAGTTGTTCTCGGTACCCTGATAGGAGTACGCCTCCCCGCAGGTCACCATACAGTTTCTATGAAGTATACTCCTCCCGGCTTCAATAAGGGACTTTTAGCTCTTATTCTCGGAATAGCCGCACTTGTATTCTTCTATATTAATGACAGGAAGAACAACAAGGTGCTCATTGCAAAGCGCAAGGCAAAGGAGATACTCAGGAGCGGCGATCCCGAAAAGGCTCTTGCAGAGGTAGAGGCAGAGGCTGAGTCCGTGGGAGAGACCATAAGGAAAGCAAAGAACGTCCAGATAATCAAGTCCAAGGGCGCTGTGGCTGAGGAACCGCTGAAAAAGGCGAAAAAGGAAGCCGAAGAGCTCGAGGACAAGGCGGAAGAGCTTGCAGACAGTGTCGGGGATACAGCCGAGGAGCTGTCAGACGAGGCTGAAGACATCGCCGGGGATATAGAGGACAAGGCAGAGGAAGCTGCCGAAGCGGCGGAAGAGGCTGCGGAGGAGGCAGCTGAGACCGTAAAGGAAAAGGCTGAAAAGGCCGTACAGAAGACAGCTGCCAAGGCAAAGACGGCAGTAAAGAAGGCGGCACCTCAGAATGCTCCGAAGAAAAACGGCGGTCCCAACAAGAAAAAGAAAAAGTGATACCGAGCCCCCGCATCCGCGGGGGCTTTTTCTGCTTCGGAGAGGGCAAAAAAATAGTAAAATAAAATTACATATATTAATAATTTGTTTCCGCGTTAATTCAGTTTATTTAATGTAAAATAGTATAAACAATACCCGAAAAATATTATACCCAAATAATATTGTTGCAATAATTATTCCCTATATACTGGGATTTGTCTATACATATACACTAAAACTTCCGCAATAATTTCTATGCAAGTTTTGTTGCATTTTGCACAAACCGTCTTGACATTATTCTACATTTATGCTAAACTTTAGTTGTCAGAGACTTTAAGGTTTAACTGCACTGGATCTTAAAAAATAAAAGAATAATATTAAGGGAGGAATATTATGTTCAATTCAAAGAACGGGAAGCGCGTAATCAGCATATCCGCTGCTGCGGTATGTATGCTCTCGTCGCTTCGCATCGCTCCCGTCAGCTATTTTGCTGACGCAGCGGACAAGACAATGACAGCGTTTGAAATAACAAAAAATATGAAGGTGGGCTGGAATCTCGGCAACACCCTTGACGCTTATGCTCAGGACAAGAATCAGGAACCCCTTGCAACATATGGTCTTGATTCAGAGACCTGCTGGGGTTGTGAGAAGGCCAATCAGCAGCTGTTTGACGCCATCAAGGCAAAGGGCTTCAACACTGTACGTATCCCCACAACATGGTTCCAGCACCTTGACGAGAACGACAACATCGATCCCCAGTGGATGGCCCGTGTTCACGAGGTAGTTGACTACGCATACAACATCGGTCTGTATGTTATCCTCAACCTCCACCACGAGGAGAAGTGGATCAACAGAGCCGATCTCGCCACAGCTTATGACGATATCAACCCCAGACTCATGAAGCTCTGGACTCAGATAGCAACAGAATTCAAGGATTACGATCAGCACCTCATATTTGAGTGCATGAACGAGCCCCGTGCCAAGGGCACATCCCATGAATGGTGGTCTGCAACGCCTGTTGAGGAAGCAGACGTTATCAACAGACTTGAGGCAAACTTCGTAGAGCTTATCAGAGGAATGGACGGTCCTTACGCAAAGACCCGTCTCCTTATGCTCCCCGGCTATGTAGCAAGCTCGGACAAGACCTTCCTCAATCAGATCGTTCTTCCCGAGAATGACGATTTCCTTGCTGTTTCCATTCACGCTTACACACCCTATAACTTCACAATGAACACCAAAACAGAGGAAGGCGCTTACCACGACACCTTCACCACCGAGTTCAGCAACGACCTCGCTTACAACCTCCAGAACTTCCGCGATATGTTCGTTGACAAGGGCGTTCCCGTAGTTATCGGCGAAATGGGCACTTCCGACTTTGGAAACACACAGGCCCGCGTGGATTGGACGACACAGTACTTCGAGACCACAAAAAAATACGGTATCCCCTGTGTTCTCTGGGATAACGGACAGCAAAAGGATCCCAGCAACCCCAATCAGAACCCCGGTGAGGTACACGGCTATATCGACCGTAAAACAGGCGAATGGTACCAGAACAACCTTCCTATCATCAACAAGATGATGGAGATCATGAACGACGACTCCATAAAGTGGGGCAGCGAAAGCAAGATACCTACCTATGATCATCAGGATCTCTCCGCAGGTACGGTACTGATGGAGAATGTAACTATCGATGTTGAACTTGCCGCTTCGTACGGCGACTCGACTCCCGGCAAGGAGATCTCATGGGATCAGCTCAAGGGCAAGGAAGTCGCTGTCAAGTATACAGGCGACACACCTATGCTTGCTGTTTCGGACAAGAGCTTCGGCCACTGGTCGGCGATGTCTCCCTACACGGTTGACGAGGCAAACGGCATCGCTTACTTCCTTGTGGATCAGCAGGTACCCAAGGCATACACTGACGATCTTTCAACTCTCAATCATATCCAGGCAAAAACTCCCGGCAAGACAACTATCGTGAAGATGGTTCTTCTCGACGCTCCCGATGTGACCATCGATGTTCCCGTTGACAAGACAAAGAAGTATCCCATCGATTTTGCCAACGCTCAGGCAGGCGACGATCTCATACTCACTATCAGCGGCGAGCCCAGCACCGATACAAACGGATGCGTAGGCTTCAACGGCACCGGCTGGGAGCAGGTCAAGTGGGAAGGCAAGACTGACGCAAACGGCGATCTCGTTATAAAGATCCCCATGAGCGAGTTCCCCTCGGGTATCCAGTCAGGCGAGGCTCAGATCTGGTTCAATGCAGAGCTGGTTGATATGACTGAGTATAACTTCGGCGCTGCACAGACAACAACCACCACGACTACCACGACAACCACAACCACTACTACGACCACTGTTACGGAGACAACGACCACTACCGATACAATGCCTCCCGAAACAACTACCACAACCACCGTTCAGATCGATCCCAATGTCAAGTACGGCGATGTAAACAAGGACGGCGGTATCGATATGGCTGACGCAGTACGTATCATGCAGTCCATAGCCAACCCCAACAAGTATGCTCTTGACGAGGAAGCCAAGAAGAATGCGGACGTATTCGGCAATGACGGCGTTACAGCCAAGGACGCTCAGATAATCCAGATGTACCTCCTCGGTATATACAATGAGCTTCCGGTTAAAAACTGATAACAGCTGAAAAAAGGATAAAAATGAATGAAGGCGCTCCCGCTTTGACGGCGGGAGCGCCTTTTTTGTTTTCCGTGAATATATCGGGCATTATCGGCTGATAATATTTTATGGATTTACTTAAATAAACTATTGACAAAACAATACGAATTGTTATATAATGATAGCGGTATGACTGTGCGTATCATACGGCACGATCAAAAAAAGGATCAATTATAAAAAGCAGAAAAAAATATATGCTTTTTTATGCAGGATAAAAAGAACAGAAAAAGGAAGGCAACCGAATATGCTTACCGATTATCATTGCCATATTCTTCCGGGCATAGATGACGGTGCCAAGGACGCAGAGACCGCTCTGGGAATGGTTATGCTCATGAAGGAGCAGGGCGTGGAGAGGATAATCGCAACTCCTCATTTCTATTCCCATGAGGAAAGATCCCTGACGGAATATCTCATAAGGCGGCAGTACGCCTGGGAGAGCATAGCGGAGCTGGAGGCTCCGCCAGAGACAGTTCTGCCCGAGATACTTCTGGGAGCCGAGGTGGCCGTCGAGCACGGTATCTCAAAGATACACGGTATAAACAGGCTCGCCATAGAGGATACCGATATGATCCTCCTTGAGCTGCCCTTCCGCGATCTTGAGGACTGGATGACCGAGGAGATAGAAAATATTGCTTCAGAGTACGGACTGAGGGTCGTGCTCGCTCATGTACACAGGTATCTTGAGTATTATTCTCAGGAGAATATAGAAAAACTGCTTGATACCGACGCCGTGTTCCAGTTCAACAACGAGGCCTTCCTTGTGCCGGAATACAAGGCTTTGCTGGACAGGCTCGCCGGAGAGAAAAAAAGGATCGTTTTCGGCAGCGACGCTCATAATCTTGCGGGCAGACGTCCCAACTGGGATATGCTCAGGGAGAAGTGCGGAGAGGAGCTGCTGAAGGCTTCGGACAAAATGCTCGGTATAAGCGAAGAAACAGCATCACCACTCTGATCTCAGCTTTAGACAGCTGTGAGAAGGGATAATTGTCGGCTGTTCCTCAGCGGCTGACGTGGGGGGAAGAAATTGAAAAAAATCGTAGAGAAGTTCAGCTTCCGCAGGGCTATACTCGTGCTGGCAGACGCCTTTATAGTAGTTGCTGCGGCTCTCATTGCTAACTTTGTTCTCTCATTCTTCGGTGCGGAGATGAGCCGTTCGGATCTGCTGGCCAGCTTCGTTATCGGCGTTATCACCTGCTGCGGAAACCTTATGATCTTCGGAGCCTACAACAAGCTCTGGAGATTCTTCAACAAAAGGGATTATCTGTCCTGCGTTTACGGCGTGACGGCGGGAGCGGCGACAGCGGCGATCATACTGTATATCGTCCGCGGCGAGATACACCTTGCGTATACTCTGCTGCACGCGGCTGTCATTCTAATAGGCGTATGCCTGTTCAGGCTTCTGTTCAAGGAGACCTTCGTCACCTTCTCGGAGGCGGGGCACAGCAGCAATGTAAAGCGTACCATGATAGTGGGCGGCGGTCAGACCTGCCGTATGATACTGACGGAGATAAACAACTCAAAATGTACTCACAATACGGACGACAAGGCTCCGGCAGCATATGACCCGGTATGTATTATCGACGATGACAGAAGCAAGATAGGCAGCGAGATATGCGGCGTCACAGTAGTCGGCACCACCAATGAGATCATAAAGTTTGCCGATATTCACCATATCGAGCAGATCATATTCGCCATACCCTCATGCCTCGAGGACGAGCGCAAGAGGATACTGGATATATGCGCGGGCACTAACCTTCCCGTAAAGGTTGTCCCCTTTATCGGCAACCTCATATTCGACAGCAGCAATACTCCTATCCTCAAGCAGATGAGAGATATACGCATGGAGGATCTCCTCGGAAGGGATCCCGTGCGCTTCGATAACGAGGAGATACGCCGCTTTATCAGCGGCAAGGTCTGTATGGTAACGGGCGGAGGCGGCTCCATCGGCTCAGAGCTGGTGAGGCAGATAGCCAAGTACGACCCGAAAAGGATAATCATAGTCGACATCTATGAGAACAACGCCTACGCCGTACAGCAGGAAATGCTCATGGAATACGGCGACGCCCTTGACCTCAAGGTGCTTATCGCCTCCGTCAGGGACTATTACCGCATGAACTGCATCTTTGAAAGCTACAAGCCGGAGATAGTGTTCCATGCGGCAGCTCACAAGCACGTTCCTCTCATGGAAAGCTCGCCTATGGAGGCTATAAAGAACAACGTCATCGGCACCTTCAACGTGGCTACGCTGGCGCAGTTCCATAAGGTGAGGAAGTTCGTTATGATCTCCACCGACAAGGCGGTAAATCCCACAAATGTCATGGGAGCCTCCAAGCGCTGCTGCGAGATGATAATACAGTATCTTTCCCAGGAGAAGGACGGCTGCACCGAGTTCGTCACCACCCGATTCGGAAACGTCCTCGGCTCGAACGGCTCGGTCATACCTCTTTTCAGGAGGCAGATAGAGCAGGGCAAGCCGGTGACGGTAACTCACCCCGACGTCATAAGGTATTTCATGACCATACCCGAGGCAGTGAGCCTTGTTATGGAGGCGGCTGCGATTGCCAACGGCGGCGAGATATTCGTGCTGGATATGGGCAAGCCCGTCCATATAGTGAAGCTGGCGGAAAACCTTATCCGTATGTACGGAAAGGTGCCCTATAAGGACGTGGAAATAAAGTTCACTGGTCTGCGCCCCGGCGAAAAGCTGAGGGAGGAGCTCCTCATGGACGAGGAGGGACTCCAGAAGACCTCCAACGAGCTCATCTTTATCGGCAGACAGATAAAGCTGAACGGCGACGAGTTCATCAGAAAGCTGAGAAGGCTCCGCAACGCCGCCGAGGAAAACCTCGATTCCGCGGCTGTGGACGCGCTTCACGACATAGTTCCCACCTTTACGACTCCCGAGGAGTTCAACAGGGCGGAGCTCATAAAGGAAACAAGAAATTTAACAGCAGCAGAAAGGGACTGACATCAGTCCCTTTGTTGTTTAATGGAAAGGGAGAAATGCCATGATTTACAGAGCGCCCGGATACTGCCGGGATTTCCGCTGCAAGGCGGGGGACTGCCGCGACAGCTGCTGCAAGGGCTGGGAGATAGACATTGACAGCGAAACGGCGGCATTGTACGGAAGTATCGGCGGAGATTTCGGTGAAAGGCTCCGCAGGAGCATACATAACGGCAGCTTTGTCCTCAGTGAGGACGAGCGCTGCCCCTTCCTGAACGGCAGGGGACTATGCGATATTTACACCGAGCTGGGGGAGGAAAGCCTCTGCGATATTTGCCGCTGTCATCCGCGGTATTTCGAGTGGTTCGGCAGCTTCAAGGAGGGCGGCATCGGCCTTTGCTGCGAGGCGGCGGCGGAGCTCATACTGTCGCGGCCTTTTTCGCTCTGCGAGGAGGAGGTGCCAGATGAGGAGGCTTCGGGAGAATACGACGGTGAGCTCATGGAGCTCCTCCTTGCTGCCCGCGGTGAGATGCTGGAGCTGCTGGACGACGAAAAGACGCCTCTCGGAGAGGCTCTTATCGCTGTTATGGATAAAGCCGCGGAGGTGCAGAGCTGCATAGATATTCCCGGTCCGGAGGAGAGCAAAGGCAATGGGGACGGGGACGCTGCCGCGCAAATCCTTGCCTGCCTCGGTGAGCTGGAGCCCATAGACGGGAAATGGAAGCCGTTTATCAGACATTGCGCGGAGCTCCTGCCGAAGATCGGCAGCTGCGGCGGACGGCATACATATCTGCGCAGGATCGCCCTGTACTTCATATATCGCTATTTCCTGAAAAGCGTGTACGACGGTGAGGTGCTGGGCCGGACAAAGCTTGCGGCGTTCAGTGTGCTTGGCGTTGACGTCATGTTCCGCTGCCGAGAGGCCGAAACAGGCTCCTGCGGCTTTGAGGAGTGCGCGGAGCTGGCGAAGGATTACTCCAAGGAAGTGGAGTACTGCGAGGAAAATACGGAAAGGCTGCTGGAGCTTTTCCGCAGTGAGGCCTGCTTCTCTGCTGAGAACCTCGGGAAAACCCTTGAAAAAGCGTTCGGCGGAAATGTGGGAAACAGCTGAAAAAGCGGCGTGAAATACGAAAAATAAGTGAAATGCGTTGCAATATCACGGGCTTTGTGCTATAATGTTAAAGAATAGAATCAGCGGCACTGTGCCGCGTAAAATGAGAGGGAAATATTATGTTCGATCGTAAAAAAACTGCCGCATTCATTGCGGGGCTCCTTATATGCGCCTCCACGGCAGCCGCTCCTCTGAGCGCTCATGCTGTTGAAGGCTGGGGCATACCCGATATATCTGAGCAGACCACGGCTGCTCCCGATTATGAGAAGAGCGGTGTGTTCTCCTATTCAGTCACCAGGGATAATACCGTCTGCATCGAGGACTGCTCCTCCACGGAGGAGAGCCTGACCATACCCGATACCCTTGAGGGAATGAAGGTAACGGAGCTGGGCAGGACGGCTCTCGGAAGCGACCCCGACAGCAATACCTTCACCTCCGTTGAGATACCTGCCTCCATCGAGTATATCTCCGCGGACAACCTCTTTATGTACTGCACGAAGCTCAGGGAAGTAAAGGTGGCTGAGGGCAATGCAAATTACTGTGCCGAGGACGGAGTGCTCTACACCAAGGACAAGTCGGAGCTCCTTTGCTATCCCATGTGCAAAGAGGGCAGCAGCTTTACCGTTCCCGACGGCGTGAAGAAAATAGGCAATGCAGCCTTCTACGATACTGCTCTCGGCGATGTGAAGCTGTCCGCAGACGTTGAGGAGCTGGGCTATTTTGCTTTCGGCTCCTTAAAGGGAATGAAGTCTCTTGACCTCAGCGGAACAAGTATACATACCTTAGGCTCCTACGCTTTTTCGGGCTGCGATAATCTCGGGGAGATCATTCTTCCCGATACCCTTGAGGCCATAGGGGGCGGAGCCTTTGCCGGCTGCAAGAATCTTACGGATATAACCATACCGGATTCCGTCACTTCAATAGGTCAGTTCGCCTTTGCGGACACAGGCCTCGATCATATCTTAGTTCCCGAAACGGTGGAGGAGATAGGCTACAGCGCCTTCGGATACTATACCGATCCCAGCGGAGAAATGAAGGCAAAGACCGATTTCACCATTATAGGTACGCCGAACTCCGCCGCTCACCGCTATTCCGTGGATTCGGATACGGACTATAACTATCAGAATTCCTTTGATTTCCTCACTCCGAGCCAGTACGAGGAGCAGAGAGCTCTGCTCGCATTGGACAGGAAGGAGGACGGAGACTTCGAGTATGCCGAGGTAAGCGGCTGTGCGGTCCTTACCCTCTGCAAGTCCCAGGAAAAGAGCATAAAGATCCCCGATACCCTCGGAGGAATAAAGGTCATCAAGATATATCCCGCCGCATTCACCAATACCCAGGCGGAGACAATAGAGCTGCCCGACACCGTAGAGGAGCTCAGGGAGATGAGCTTTTACAGCTGTCCCGAGCTGGTCAGGATAAAGATACCCGCCTCGGTAAAGATAATAGGCAACAACGCCTTCGACAACTGTCAGAAGCTGGAGGAGATCGAGTTTGAGGGAGCCGAGACTATCGGAAGCTCCGTATTCTGCAACTGCTCCGCACTGAAAAAGGTAACGGCGGCAGGCTGCCTCCAGGAATGGAAGGGCGACGAGCCCTTCGTGTACTGTACTTCGCTGGAGGAGATAAACATCACCGAGGGTGACGGAAACTATATGAGCGAGAACGGCATACTTTACACGAAGGACGGAAAGAAGCTCATAGGATATCCCGCTGCAAAGACCGACAGGGAATATACCGCAAGGGCAGGTCTGGAGGAGATATGCCAGTCCGCGTTCATAAAGGCTGTAAGCCTTGAAAAAGCCGATCTTACGGGAGTAAAGAAAATAGGTGCCTATGCCTTTGAGGACTGTGAAAAGCTCAGCGAGGTCATATTCACAGAGGGACTCGAAAGCGTTGATTCCGACGCGTTTTACGGCTGTACATCCCTGCTTTCCGTGCGCCTGCCCGAGTCGCTGAAGAATATCGGCGACGGAGCCTTCGGCTTTTACCATAATGACAGCGCAGATACTGCCAACGGAGAGGACCCCAATACCCTTGTTGAGGGTTTCAGGATATATGCGCGGAAAAACTCCGAGGGCTACCAGTACGCCAAGGCGAACGGCATAGAGGTCATATCGGGTACAGCCAAGGTATTCGGCAAGAATATGGACGTGCGCTTCCTTGCAGTGCTGGGCGGACTGATAGCTGCCGCGGTGCTTGCGCTCACAGGCAGAGCCATAGGAAAGAACGTAAAAAAGAAAAAAGCGGAGAAGCAGAAGGCAGAGCATAAGGCAGAGGCCGCCGAGCGCCGCAAAAAGCGCCTCGAGCAGGAGGCTGCCGCTGAGGAAAACGAGGACCCACAGGAGGAAGAAGCCGATGAGGATTGATATAAAAAAACTTGCCGCAGGACTTGCGGCTGGGCTGATGACTGTCTGCTGTGTACCCTTTGCTGCTTCGGCAGACCAGCTGGAGGGCGCCGAGGATACCCTTTATGACGGCTCCTTCTATTACGAGCTGGTGGACGGCAGCTACACCATAACGCGCTGCTCGGCTACTATAATAGACCATATCCCCTCCATACGCAACGGCACGGCCATAACCGCTATCGGCGACGGAGCCTTTGCCGGCTGCACGGGCATATCCAAACTTGAGATACCCGATTCCGTCACATCTATCGGCAGCAACGCCTTTTACAACTGTGCTGCTCTAAAGGAGGTAAAGCTCCCGAAGAAGCTGCAAACTCTCGGCGACCATGCATTTTTCAGCTGCGAATCTCTCGAAAGTGTGGAGATACCCGACACCATTACGGAGATACAGCCCTTTACCTTTACCATGTGCAGCCGTCTCAAGGAGGTAAAGCTCCCGGATACCATAACTTCCTTCGGCGAATTCGCATTCTATCAGTGCTCGAGTCTTGCGACCATGAAGCTCCCCGCATCACTTGCGACGATAGGTGATAACGCAATGGGACGCTGGTTCTCCTGCAAGGAGATAGACGCCTCCGCCAACAGCAGCTTCGTGTTCGAGGACGAAATGCTCAAGGGCGGTACCACCGTATACCGTGCGGCTGCCTCGCTCAGCGGAGAGCTGATCATACCCGAGGGTATCACGGATATTGCCGCGGGAGCCTTTTCGGGCTGCGGAAGCCTTACAAGCGTTCATCTGCCCGCCTCGGCAGCCAATATAGGCGAGGAGGGCTTCAGCTACTGCGCGGCCATAAAGAGCATCGACTTTGCCGAGGGACTCAGGACCATAGGGGATTCCGCATTCATGCTGGATCAGGCTCTCGAGACCGCGATGATCCCCACCACTGTTGAGAGCATAGGCTCCAACGCCTTTGCATACTGCACAAAGCTTAACAAGGTGATACTTCCCGAGGGAGTAAAGACCATAGGCGAGGACGCATTCATCGCCACCGCTCTCGATCAGATAAGCATACCGAAGAGCGTTGAGTCTATCGGCACCAATGCCTTCGGATATGTGGTCGTAAGCGGACAGCGTCAGAAGTCGGACAGCTTCAAGATGAGCGTTTTCTCGGGCTCGGCGGGCGAGAAGTTCGCAAAGAAGGAGAAGCTCTCCTATACCTCCACCGACATCAACATCAAAAAGGTGGCCTTCATAGCCGCCATGATCGGAATAGCCGTACTTGCGGTGGCCTTTGCGGCAGCTCTTATGAAAAAGGGCAGAAAGACCGCGACTGCGGGAGCACGCAGGGCTCTTAAAAAGGAAAAGGCCGAGGCTGCGGAAAAGAGCTATAAAAAGATAATCGGCTCTGCCGATGAAAAAACGGAAAGCGCCGGCGAAGAAGACGGCGAGGTCGATGAAGATACGGAAGAGGATGAATGACCGGCCTTAGAGCTGACGGCCCGGATAAGAAACCGAATAAAAACACAGTGCCCCTGAGCGGTCTGCTGACCGCTCAGGGGCATATTTTACGTATGGGTTCCGGCGCTGAGCCGTCCTTTTTTATTTGCCGTACTTTTTCAGCTCTTCGTCTATGATGACCTTCATTTTGTCACGGAGCTCTCCCCACGAGCCTACGGTGTCGCCGGTGAGCAGGGCTGTATCAAGGTTGTTCATTGCGCCGCGGGAGCCGAAATTATAGTCGCCGTTGCTGTTCATGCGCTCGCCCATGCCGTAGCCCCAGTCAAAGACGGGAGTGAATTTTGAGGGGTCTCTCAGCTCGCGGAGCAGAGCGTACTGCTCGTCGGTCACATTTGCGGGCTTTCTGGCGTCTGCGAATTTCTCGCTTGAAGCGGCCAGCCTTTCGCATTTGATATATGCCGCCACCGCCTTTCCCTTGGGTGAGTACTTAGCCAGCATTTTTGCCTTGTATCCGCAGCTCAGATAGTATTTGTCCGCGTCGGGAGCCTTGGGGAAGGGTACTGCCATTATATCTCCCTCGGGATCGTACTTTGTGGAGTCTCCCAGCGACCATTCGCCCATTCCGTAGAACAGGGTGGAGTGATCTGCGGGGAAGCAGCCCAGCCAGTCGTTCCTGTAGAGCTGCTTTGCGGCCGTATCCTGCATGAACCTTTCGGCCTTTTCGATCTCGGGATCGTTGATATTATCGGTGAAGCTGCTGCCGTCGAAGCCTACCACGGTATGACCTGTGGAGGCGAGGATGGCTCTTCCGAACCAGCCGCCGATACCGTATCTGCGGGCGTTGGGATCCTTGTTTTTGAACTTCTCCATCATATCCATGAAGGTGTTCCAGTCCCATTTTCCCTCGGTGTAGAGCTTGTACGGATCCTCGAGTCCCTCGGACTGCATGAGCTTGCGGCTGTATGTTAGAATAAACGGATCGGAAATATCATATGGTATTACATAGTGCTGTCCGTTATATGCAAAGGAGTCGATAACACCTCTCATATCGTCCCATATGCCCTCGTCCATGCCCATTGTATCAAAGTAGGGGTCGAGAGCCTCGAACTGCTCGCGGATAACTCCGTCCGGGAACGAGGCGTCGTCGTAGGGGAACATATCCACTCCCGAAGCCGTTATTATCAGGTAGTCGAGAGTGCCGTACTTGTCCTCCGGAGCGGTCTTTACGTATTTGATACTGCCTCCGTATACGTCCTCGAACAGCGCCAGCGCCGTTGAGCGCTTATCGCCCTCCTGAGGGTTCAGGTCGTAGTCGGCCACCCATATTATCTCCATATTATCGGGTTCGGACTCTGCCGCCGTCACTTCTTCGGTCATGACGGGATCGGATACAGCGGAGCTCTTTCCCTTTTTGGCTCCGCTGCACGATACGGCGGAGGTCAGGAGAGCAGCTGAGGCGATCAGGAGCAGCAGCCTTCTTTTATACATCATCGTATGATCATTTCCTTTCAGATACCCTGCGGTATAAAGCACAGTCTGCGTCTTTTGAGTACATTTTAATTATACTCGATACAGCTTCTCCTGTCAAGGACGGCGGCAGGCTCCGGACTGACATCCTGCGACAGAAAAACAGTGCTTTTTTCTACTGTTTGGCTGAGGCGGCAGAGTTCCTTTGTTAAAAAACGCCAAAAATGCCTGTGTCTATATGTCAAGTTGTTAAAAAAAAGCAAAAATAATACAAAAGTGCGTGACATTTTAAGAAGGCTGTGATATAATGTTAATAAGGTGTTTATAAAGGCGGACTATGCCTCATCATAAATTACAGAGAAAGGGATTTATACAATGGACAACAATAATTACAGTTCACACCGTCCTCGCAGAAGAGTATCCCGCAAAACGCTGAGAAGAAGACAGCTCACAGCGCTTTTTATAATCGCGTTCCTTGTTCTGCTTCTGGTGCTTCTGGTCGCTAATGCCTGCTCGGATGATTCAAAGCAGAGCGGCGGCAAAAAGAATTCGTCCACAACGATAACAACTGTGACAACTACCACAGATCCCGCTATAACGACTACAGCCGTTATCACTACGACTGTTCCCGCAGAGCCCGTAAACAACAGCGATTTCGTCGTTGACAAGCTCAGCGTCAAGCTTGAGGTGGGCGAGACGGATACGCCCTATGTAACGGCCTATCCCGCAGGCACTTTCGAAGCTGACGAGCGCTGGTCGTCAGGCGACGACAGGATCGCAAGAGTTGACTCTTACGGACATATAACCGGTGTTTCTCCCGGAGTATGCTACGTTACCCTCAGATCTGCTGCCGATCCCAAGCAGGAGGTCATGATAAAGGTAACTGTACTCGGCGATGAAGCCAATACAACCGATCAGAATTCAACGCCTCAGTCCAATACGGCTGAGGCGCCCGCGCCTCCGGTGTATGATGATACACCGGGGCTTACTTATATTGACGGTATTTTGGTGGTCAACAAATCCTACAGTGTACCGCCCACATTTGCTCCCGGTCTCGAGACCATATGCTATACCCAGTTCCAGAAGCTGTCCGGCGCCGCCTCCAAGGAGGGGCTCAGCATATGGATAGGTTCAGGGTATCGTTCGTATCACGATCAGGAGATCATCTACGAGAATTACGTCAAGAGCGACGGCAAGGAAATGGCAGATACATATTCCGCACGTCCGGGCTATTCCGAGCATCAGACGGGACTTGTCATCGACTGCAATAACATCGACGACGCCTTCGGTGATACTCCCGAGGCTGCATGGCTCGCACAGCACGCCCACGAATACGGCTTTATTATCCGCTATCCGCAGGGCAAGGAGGACATAACGGGCTATAAGTACGAGCCGTGGCATATAAGATATGTAGGCTCAAAGGTAGCAGAAAAGATGTATAAGGCCAACCAGTGCCTTGAGGAGTACCTCAATATCAAATCAGAATACGAATGATCCCCCTGTCAGTCGGCAGGGGTCGTTTTATTACGGATAATAGGCGCTTTCTATACGTCAATAGCCATACAAACAGAGCAGCGGCGTTTGCTTTATTTGTAGAAGATACCACTTGAAAAACAGCCGCTTTGGTGCTATAATATGTATCAATACATACCATTAAGGTAGACTAAGGAGGAGATCCCATGACGGGGACAGTACAGAATACGAAACAGAAGAGGATAGTCCTTACGGGACTTTTTTCGGCGCTTATATTTGTGTTTACTGCCTATATCCATGTGCCTACTGGCTCGGGCTACACTCATGCGGGCGACGGACTGATATATCTTGCCGCGTGTATGCTCCCCACGCCCTATGCAGTTGCAGCGGGAGCTGTGGGCGGAGCCCTTGCGGACGGCCTTTCGGGATACCCCGTCTGGATACCTGCCACGATAGTGATAAAAGCGCTGACAGCGCTGTTTTTCTCAAAAAACACCGAAAGGATAATATGCAGGCGGAACCTGCTTGCGGTGATACCCTCGCTGGCGGTTTGCGTGCTCGGCTACAGCGCCTATGAGGCTGCGGTCATTGCGGGCGGCTTCAGTATAGGAGCTGTCAGCGCCGCGCTTTCCCAGTTCCCCTCATACCTGATACAGGTAGCGGCCAGCACAGCGCTGTTTATCGCTGCGGGAACAGCCTTTGACAAGGCGGGTATAAAAAAGAAGATATGAGTTTGTGTTCCGTGCCGTCAGTATAGGATATACCGGCGGTGCGGACTTTTTTCATTGACTAAGGCGCGGGTTTGTGATATAATATAATGCGCATTCAATAACCGCCGTCAGGCGGTTATTGCCCTGAACTTCGTTCAGGGAGCGTAAATTCTTTAAAAACAAAGAATTTATGCTGCACATTTCTTTATGTCGGGCTCATTTTGCCATTCCGGGCAGAACAAGGCGCAGGAAAAGAAGCTGCTGAGCAGACATTGATGTAAAGCATGATCTATTGAGATACAGGATCAAACAGGAGGAATATCATTGAACCACAGATTCTTGCGGGGAATGTCGGACGGCATCCCTATCTGCCTCGGATACCTTTCGGTGTCCTTCGGCTTCGGAATACTTGCCGTAAAGTCGGGACTTTCGCCGCTCCAGGCTTCCGTTATATCCGCCTCGAACCTCACCTCCGCAGGTCAGAAGGCGGGGCTTGACGTTATAGCGGCAGGCGGAGCCATAATAGAGATGATACTTCTTCAGCTGACTATAAATATACGCTATTCCCTCATGGCACTTTCCCTTTCACAGAAGCTGGACAGGCGCTTCACGACTCCTCACAGGCTCATGGCGTCCTACGGCATAACCGATGAGATTTTTGCGGTCTGCTCCGCGCAGAAGGAGCTCCTGACCCCCGCCTATATGTACGGTATGATACTTGTCGCGGCTGTGGGCTGGGTCACGGGCACCGCTCTGGGAGCCGCTGCGGGAGAGCTGCTGCCGTCCTCGGTGAGCAGCGCTATGGAGATAGTTCTTTTCGGAATGTTCATAGCCATAGTGATCCCTCCCGCCAAGAAGCAGCGCAGCGTGCTCATAGTCATAGCGGCAGCGGCGGCTATAAGCGTATTTTTCAGATATGTCCTGCCCATGGTCAGCGACGGCTTTGCCATAATAATAGCAGCCGTGGCGGCGTCGGTGCTGGCAGCGGTATTCTTTCCCGTCAGGGACGAGGAGGGAGCTTCCCCATGAGTATTGCCGTATACATAATTGTAATGGCGGGCGTGACCTACCTCATACGAATGATACCCTTCACGTTTTTCCGGAGGAAGATAAATTCGCGTTTTTTCAGGAGCTTCCTCCACTACATACCCTATGCGGTGCTCAGTGCCATGACTGTGCCCGCGATATTCTATACCACAGATAATATATGGACAGCGGCAGCAGGCACGGCAGTCGCCGTGGTGCTGGCTTTCTTCGAGATGCCCCTCATAGTGGTGGCCCTTGCGGCTTCGGGAGCGGCCTTCCTGCTGGGACTGTTCATGTAGGATACGGAAGGCGGTGCATTATGCCGAGATTTTTTACCAACGAGATAGACGAGAGCAATATCGTGCTCACAGGCAGCGACGCCAATCATATAGGCCGTTCCCTGCGCATGAAGGCAGGGGAGGCGGTGACGGTCTGCTGCAACGGAGTGGACTATAACTGCACTATAGGCAGCATAACCGCTGATTCGGTGTACCTTGACCTTGTGGATAAGCACAGGTGCGCCGCCGAGCCTAATATAGAGGTAACTCTTTTTCAGGCGGTGCCGAAGCTTGACAAGCTGGAGTACATCATACAGAAGAGCGTCGAGCTGGGCGTATCGCGGATAGTACCCGTGCTCACGCGGAGATGCGTGTCCCGCCCCGACGAGAAGGACTTTGAGAAAAAGAAGCTGCCGCGGCTGAACAGGATAGCCGAGGAGGCTGCAAAGCAGTCGGGCAGAGGCGTGATACCGCAGGTCACCTCTATGGTCAGCTTCAGGCAGTCGCTGGATATGACAGGCGGCCTTGACCGCACCGTGCTCCTTTACGAGGAGAAGGGCGGAGTCTCCTTCGGCGACGTCGATCTCAGCGGTATAAGGACGGTGGGACTCTACATCGGCAGCGAGGGCGGCTTCGACAGTGAGGAGGCCGAAGCGTTGACGGAAAGAGGCGCTTCCCGGGTGTGGCTGGGGCAGAGAATACTGCGTTGTGAAACTGCACCAATAACGGCACTGTCAATTTTGATGTTTTTAACAAATAATATGTAAAGAGTTGAAATTTCAGAAAAAGTATGTTATAATAAATGCAGATTATCGTAGTCCGATCGCAAGCGGTTCGGTAACGTACTATTTCTTGCGGAGAAAAGAGGAAATTAAAATGAATAAATTTTTAGTAGCTATTCTTGCTGCCGGCGCGGCAGCTGCCGTTGGATATGTTGCAGCACAGGCTATCAAGGACAAGAATTCAGGTTCTGATTACGACGATGATGATTACGATGATTTCGACAATTTTGACACTGACGAGAGCATCGATTTCGAGATCAGCGATGATTCCGTAAAGGAAGCAGCAGAGGACGCAGCTGAAGAGATAAAGGACAAGGCTGAGGACGTTATAGAGGACGTAAAGGACGCTGCAGAGGATATTGTCGACGACATCAAGGACTAATGGATCTACAGGGAGCTTTAAGCTCCCTTTTTTTGTATAAAAACAGTAAAACCGACAATAAGCACCGGGCAATATTGTGTGATGTTACAAATCGGGAGTTCCCTGCTTGACAAGCGGCAAGTGTTCTGATATAATATAAAAGCTGTCCGTCAAAGGACTAAGTTATGATACATGTCCGAGGCGTAGCTCAGTTTGGTAGAGTGCTTGCTTTGGGAGCAAGATGCCGCAGGTTCAAGTCCTGTCGCCTCGACCAATAAAAAAATTCCAAAAAACGCTTGACAACAGGCAGCATTTATGATATAATAATTAAGCGTTAAACGCTGGTGTAGCTCAGTTGGTAGAGCAGCTGATTTGTAATCAGCAGGTCGGGGGTTCGAGTCCGTCCACCAGCTCCATTCTTTTTGTCCCGCATGGGGGCAGAGCAATTCATAAATGGGAGAGTTCCCGAGTGGCCAAAGGGGGCAGACTGTAAATCTGTTGCTTTTCAGCTTCGATGGTCCGAATCCATCCTCTCCCACCAGAACGCCCCGAAAATTTCGGGGCTGTTTTTGTTCAGACCGTAGCACCGACCTTGCAAATTCTCTGCAAGGGCTTTTTTATGTCCGGGAAAAAAGAGGATTTGCACGGAAATACAGCCGTTTTGTTTATAAAAGTATAAAGAATGTCGGAGGTGTAGACATGATAGTTACTCAGAACAGATCAGATCTTGAATACCTGAAAAAGGCATGGTGGAGCGTGTCGAGGAGCGTGATATACGTTGTGGCATTTTCGGTAATGGCTTTCGGCATCTTCCTCGAGTTCCTGATAGGGGTACTTAACTATGCCGTTACGGGAGAGGGCTTCGGCTTCGTTATATCGGGGATGCTGATATTCGGCTTCTGCCTGTACTTCCTTATCAGGGTATGCCGTATGCCTCATAGAATGATGAAAAAGCTCAACAGCATAAGCCCTGACGTGGTGGAGACCATGACCTTCGGCGAGAACGGCTTTTCTGCCGACAACAACGGCCCCGGACTCAGCGAGCACGTTGAGTACGGCTACGACAGAGTTACGAAAGCCTTTTATTCCGACAGATGGTTCGTGATAATATGTGACAGTTCAAGGATATATCCCATAAGAGCAAACAGCTTCAGAGAGGGCGACCCCCGTCAGCTGGCAGCGCTGCTGACAGCAAAGCTGGGAAAGAGATACAGGGTGAAATGATATGCTGATAAGCAGGATAGACGACGCGGACAGGATACACGTTACATACCAGAGAAAGTGTACGGGCGTTATGTGGGGCTTCGGCGCACTGGCGTGTGCGGTGTTCTTCATATCGCTGGTGATCTACGCGGTCATAATAATGGACAACGACGTAAGCGGCGGAACCATAGTGATACCCTTCCTTCTGACCGCACTCATATTAGGATTCGGAATATATAAGTCAAGGCGCAACAGGAGCTATTTCCAGGCCTATGTAATGGACGGCGACAGCGTTTACCACGTTGATTTCGAGAACGCCTGTGGCAGCAGCGCTCTTTTCGGAGAGCCCTCATTTCCCATAAGACGCCGCGGAATGGCTGAGCGTATACGAATCATAAACCATATGAAGAAGGTGCCCAATACCTCGTACTACGACGAGTTCGTCAGCAGGGACGATGTGATGTACCACAGCGGCAGCCTCATAGACAGGGTGCTCTCGGTGGAGGACAAGGGCAGGTTCATAAAGCTCAGGGCCCATACCAGACGTCTTGACCCGTCTGCGGCAATTTTCACGGAGCGTGACCGCACCTTTTACATACCCACAACATTTACGAATATACAGGAGCTCAGACAGGCTCTTGAAAAACTGATGTAGCCGGATACGGCGGGAGCCGTTCATATAGAGAAAACCGTATGGAGGAAAGAAAATATGATAAGAGAAGATCTGAGAAACATTGCCATTATCGCTCACGTTGACCATGGCAAGACCACTCTCGTTGACGAGATGCTCAAGCAGGGCGGCGTTTTCCGTGAAAATCAGGAGGTCGCCGAGCGTGTAATGGATTCAAACGACATCGAGAGGGAAAGAGGTATCACTATCCTTGCGAAGAATACCTCCGTAATGTACAACGGCACAAAGATAAATATAATAGATACCCCCGGCCATGCCGACTTCGGCGGAGAGGTAGAGCGCGTACTGGAAATGGTTGACGGCGTTCTTCTCCTTGTTGACGCAGCCGAGGGACCTATGCCCCAGACCCGCTTCGTGCTCTCAAAGGCACTGGAAATGGGACATAAGATCATCATAGTGGTAAACAAGATAGACCGTCCCGACGCCCGTCTTGACGAGATAGGCGACGAGGTGCTGGAGCTCCTTCTGGATCTTGACGCCAACGAGGAACAGCTGGAAAGCCCGCTGCTCTTCTGCTCGGGCAGAAGCGGAACGGCTTCCCTCAGCCAGTATGAGGCAGGCACCGATCTCAAGCCCCTTTTCGATACCATTATCAATTACATAGAGCCTCCCAAGGGCGAGGAGAACGATCCTCTCCAGATGCTCATTTCCTCTATCGACTATAACGAGTACGTCGGACGTATCGGTATCGGCCGTATAGTAAGAGGAAAGATAGCAGTCAACCAGCAGGTCACTGTCTGCGATTACACGGGCTCTAAGAAGAACTACAATTCCAAGATCGTTTCACTCCTTCAGATACAGGGACTCAACCGTGTTCCGGTACAGGAGGCTCAGGTGGGCGACATAGTATGGATCTCGGGAATCGAGGGCATAACCATAGGCGATACCATATGCGCTACGGACGCTCCCGACCCGCTTCCCTTCGTAAAGATAAGCGAGCCTACCGTGGAGATGACCTTCTCCGTAAACGACAGCCCCTTTGCAGGCCGCGAGGGCAAGTTCGTAACATCGAGACAGCTCCGCGAGAGACTGTTCAAGGAGCTTCTCAAGGACGTATCTCTCCGCGTTGAGGAGACAGACAGCACCGACGCCTTCCGCGTTGCGGGCAGAGGCGAGATGCACCTGTCCATACTTATCGAGAATATGCGCCGCGAGGGCTATGAGCTGGGCGTATCCACGCCGAGAGTGCTTTACAAGACCGACGAGAACGGCAGACGCCTCGAGCCTATCGAGCGCCTTGTAATAGATGTTCCCGAGGACTGCGTAGGCTCCGTAATGGAGAAGATAGGCACCCGTAAGGGCGACATGGTGGATATGCACCCCCAGGGAAGCCGTATGCGTATCGAATTCCTTATCCCCGCAAGAGGACTTTTCGGCTATAAGAGCGAGTTCCTGACCGATACCAAGGGCGAGGGCATAATGAGCCACGTATTTGACGGCTATCAGCCCTACAAGGGCGACATCGAGCGCAGGAACACAGGCTCGCTCATCTCCTTCGAGACCGGCGAGGCTGTTACCTACGGACTTTACAACGCTCAGGAGCGCGGACAGCTCTTCATAACCTCGGGTACTCCCGTATACGAGGGAATGGTAGTGGGGGCTTCGCCCAAGACCGAGGACCTTGTGGTAAATGTCTGCAAGAAGAAGCACCTTACAAATACCCGTGCAAGCGGAAGCGACGACGCTCTCCGCCTTGTGCCTCCGAGAGTTCTCAGCCTTGAGGACTGCCTTGAATTCCTTGCCGACGACGAGCTCCTCGAGGTAACTCCCGAGTCTCTCCGTATAAGGAAGAGGATACTCAGCAACACACAGAGAGCCAAGGAGAGAGGCAAGAAAGCCTGATTTTTCATCAAATCAACACATATAAACCATACAGTTTGCAGGTTGCGGGGCTATGCTGTAGAAAAGCATACAGCCGCTTGTCCTGCGGCATGAAGAACGAACAACGCCGTCTACTGAATTACTGAGAGGGAAATAACATGAACATAACGAAGCTTGCGGCTCTTGCGGCGGCAGCTGTACTCTGTACGGCAGGCTGCGGCAGCAGGAGCGAGTCCGGCGGCAGCCAGATAAGCACGGCTGTCACTACTGCGGCTCCGCCCATAGGCGGTTCCGAGAATTCCGGTGAGAAGTATGATTCCGCGAAGTACCTTGACATGATAAAGGAGAGAGCCGACAAGGCAGAGCTTGACAGCGAGCCCCTTGTTCTGGGCAGCGTCGGAAAGCTCGTTTCACCTGCGGCGGGCTCTTTGGCGGCCGACCTGGGAGATTACCGCGTCAGCAGCGGCGGAGTAAAGCTCTATTACGATGAGAAGCTGTTCCCCACGGAGCTCATGCTCACTCTTGAAAAGTACTTCACGGCTCTGTCCGAGGCGGATTACAACACCTACAGGAAGTGCATATTCCCCAGCTATCTTGACGAGATGGACAAATACCTCGCAAAGGATTACGGCTATGATATGAAGACCTCCTTTGCCAAGCAGTGCTCCAACCTTGCGGATATGACAGAGGGAGATTTCACCGTGACGAGGATAAAGCTGGAGGAGGCTCCGGATTATTACAAGGACGCGGATAATATTGACAAATACTTCGGGAGACTGGACAAGCTGTTCGGCAGCGGTTACTACCAGTCGGTAAAGGACGACAGCGACAGGATCATCGACGCCTGCTTCTTCCTTATGGGAAAGACCGCTGAAGGCGGCGAAAGGATAATAGTAGGCGAATACGAGATAGTTTTTGCCGAAAAGGACGGCAGATATTATACTTTCGGATAAAGGGGCGGATATTAATGAAAAAGCTTTTTGTAAAGACAGCGGCTCTGCTGGCGGCGGCAGCTATGACGTTCTCTGCGGTTTCATGCAGCAGCGGTAAGGAGAGCAGCAAGGTCAACAGCAACAATATTGCGGGCGGAGATGTGCCCGAGGACGTGAGCCTTTCGCTGGAGGATATGCCCTACGGCGGCGAGTACAAGCAGCTCACCCCCAAGGATTCGGACGTGCCTATCGGCGTGGAGTTCGACCCCCGCTTCATGACGGACGACGAGGCTAAAAAGGTGGTAGACTATTTCTACTCTCTCTCCTCGGGAGAGACGGCGCGCCTTGAGAATGCGGTAGCTCCCGAGCTGCTGAAATACCGTCTTGAGACCTCAAATCTCGAGTCGGCACAGGCCTTCCTTGACGCCGAGTACGAGCTCATAAAGCAGTATACACAGGCTGATTTCAAATTCAAGTTCGTCCTTGTGGACGGCGTGCTGAAGGGCGATACCGGCTATGAGGCCTATGACGCCCTTGTGAAGAAAGCCATGCCCGGCGCTAAGGTCACCGAAAAGAAGGTATTCAAGGTAAACTGCACATACGAAAGGCCCGACGACGTCGGAAGCGTCTATTCCCTCGCACTGAGACTGGGCGACGACGTTACGGTGGCGGTATATACTATCGACGGCGAGCCTTATGTTATTTCGTAAGGATAAAAGGACAGCAGGCGGAGCAGCTCCGGGCTGTCCTTTTTGTTACGAAATTCTTAACATTTGCCGAATGATATTGAAATAATGGATTTTGTGTGCTATAATACGGATATATCATTTCAAAGGGGGAACGTTTTCGATGAAAAACGTTATAAAGACAGCTGCGGCTCTCCTGCTTGCTGCTATTGCGTGCCTTATCGGGAATATGAACAGCGTCAGCGCTGAGAACGATGATATAGCATATACAGCAGAGGAAGCTGTGATGCAGTGACCTGCGGTCACAGTGCGGATTAAAAACAGTATACGTAACACAGGACGGCTTTGAGCCGTCCTTTTTTGTTACAATATTTTTACAGAACATTTAATATTCGGGCTTTCGGGTTGATTTATTGACGTTCCGGTGGTATAATGCAGGTAAACAGGAAAAAGCTCCAACGGCTTGCAAAAGGGGTGGACATATGAAAAAAGACGGCATAAAATGGCTGCGTCTGCTGCCGCTGTTGGTACTGGCGGCGGGACTGGTGATAATAGTAAAAACGGGCATCAGGGCGATGAACGCCTATGACGAGCGTCATACCATAGAGCACGACAAAACTGACAATAACGAGCTTTTGTACGAGCCCGTACCTCACTGGCGCAAGCTGGATCTGGGCGGGTATACCGTTACACCGGAACAATTCGGCGTTATCGGCGGTGAGGAGGACAGCTTTCCCATATTTGCCGAGCTGAAAAGGCAGTGCGGCGGCACTTCCGGGGAGGAGATAAACGATGCGATGAGATCCCATTACAGGAGCTGCTGGCTGGGCTTCTGGGATACATTTACGGAAGAGGCTCAGGAAAACGATCATACATTCAATGAATGTCACCTTCTGATAACCTGCGAGCTTACCGACAGCTTCAAGAAATGCGCAAAGGACAACAATATCGAAATAGAGTACGAGGTCATAGGCTATAACGATATGGTCTTCTTCACCCACAGGGACAACCCCGTGGACAGCCTTTCCTCTCAGCAGATAAGGGATATATACGGCGGAAAGATAACCAACTGGAAGGACGTAGGCGGAAATGACGAGGAGATAGCTGCCTATCAGCGCGGAGAGAGCTATACCCAGAACGCTATGGTGAGATATGTTATGGGCGGCACCTCCCTCATGGCTCCCAAGGAGAGCTATCAGAAGTTCAGGTTCAGGGCGCCCGAAGCACCGGTAGTCGGCGAGTATGTGAACGGTACGGGCAGCATAGGCTATACCTTCGGGTATTTCTTTGACAGGCTCTACGACAGTGAGGACATAAAGCTGCTGAAAATAGACGGAGCCGCTCCCGATGAGGAGAATATCCGCAGCGGTGCCTATCCCTTTGTTATCCCGTACTATGCGGTAACGGTGAACGGCGACGAAAACGATATATGGCAGGTAAGGGACTTCCTGCTCGGCGACGGGGGACAGCAGGTGATAAGAATGTCGGGCTTCTGTCCCGCAAGAGAGTGCGGTGAGTG
Organism: Ruminococcus sp.; assembly: GCA_017519415.1. Taxonomy (GTDB): domain Bacteria; phylum Bacillota; class Clostridia; order Oscillospirales; family Ruminococcaceae; genus Ruminococcus. Next base: position 48,810 of record JAFWSI010000007.1, on the reverse strand, counting down.
ATATGGACAGATACGATAAAGCGGAATTCATCGTCAGGCAGATAATGTGTATATTCATCGCGGCGGAAGCTGTGGGGATAATATACCTGATAATGGGTTTTTACCTTTCCACTACGGAATACAAGCTGAGATTCGGGCTGACGGATCCCTTTGCTTTTTTTATGCTTGCGGCGGTATGTCTGGTGATGCTGATAATTGCTGGGGGCTGCTGCTTCAGCAGGATATGCTATATAGTTGTGGAGAGCCTGCACCTGCTCGCGGCCGTTATCTGTATTATCATAACGGGGGGAGCAGGACTGGCAGTATGTATGCTGCTGATATGGCGTTTCATAGTTTACTTCATAGCCATTAAGCGGATGAACAAGAAGTACAAGGCCGAATATCTTGCACGGCTGGCGGAAAGCAGCGGGGAGTACGGCAGTCAGACTGCGATATTTCACGACCATGAGGAAGAATGAACATATGAAAAAGACGGTAAAGATGCTTGCGGCCGTGCTGTACGCGGCTGTGCTGTGTATATCCGGCGGCATGTCCGCATATGCAATGGGACTTTTCCAGTGGAATATAGAGATAGATTACACCAACGCTCCCGAGGGAACGGCCTTTGCGGATCTGCTGTTTCCGAAGCTCGAGGACGATATGTACTTACCCGATGAGAATGCAAAGGACTACTATATGAGAAGCGTATGCAGCTACGTCCGGCTGGACAGGACCGACGGAAACGGATATACCGTATCGAGCAGGAACATCAAGCTTGATAAGGACTGCGGACTTGCAGTCTATGACGACGGCTTCACCAGCTGCATGATGAGAAGGTATTTCGTAGGCAGCTGCACTGTCACCGACAGGAAGAATATCAGGCTTTCCTTCCCTCAGCCCTGCAATGCGGAAAACAAGTCCGTATTCGAGTACTACGGCAGCTTCAGGGTGGCCTACTGCGACGAGGAGGGCAATGTGCTCCTGGTCACAGAGCCTGTGAAGATAAAGCCCTATAAGCACAACTGCGTCTATGAGATAAGCGCGGACGGCGGCAGGGCGGAGTACCGTATCCACAAGGACGGGACAAGGCTGCTCATATTCCTGATAAAGGTCGCGGTGATCCTGATACCCTTTGCGGTGCTTAGCGGCATAATGGCGGTCGTATTCGGTGTGATCCGCGGCAAAAACAAAAATGAAGCCCCTGAAGGAGCTTCCCGGCAATAATAGATAAAGGCGGACATAAAGTCCGCCTTTTTGCGTTATATCTGAGTCGAATAGTTGGGAGCTTCCTTGGTGATGTAAATATCGTGAGGATGGCTCTCCTTGAGTCCCGCACCTGTGATGCGTATGAACTTTGCCTTTTCGTGGAGAGTGGGTATATCCACGCAGCCGCAGTAGCCCATACCAGAGCGGATACCGCCCACGAGCTGGAATACAGTGTCTGCAACGGGGCCCTTGAAGGGAACTCTTCCCTCGACGCCCTCGGGGACAAGCTTCTTTGCGCCCTCCTGGAAGTATCTGTCCTTGGAGCCGCAGGCCATAGCGCCGAGGCTTCCCATGCCTCTGTATACCTTGAACTGACGGCCCTGATATATCTCGGTCTCGCCGGGAGCTTCTGCACAGCCTGCAAGGAGTGAGCCGAGCATAACTACGTTGGCGCCTGCCGCAAGAGCCTTGACAATATCTCCTGAGTACTTGATACCGCCGTCTGCGATAACGGGGATACCGTACTTCTGGGCAACGCAGGCAACGTCATAAACAGCGGTGATCTGGGGAACGCCTATGCCTGCAACGACGCGGGTGGTGCATATTGATCCGGGGCCTATGCCGACCTTGAGGCAGTCCGCACCTGCTGCGATAAGAGCCTCAGCGGCCTCGGCGGTAGCGATATTGCCGGCGATGACGGGCATATCGGGATAAGCCTCCTTGACCATTTTCAGGCACTTGATGATGTTTGCGCTGTGTCCGTGAGCGGAATCCAGAACGAGAACGTCTGCCTGAGCGTCAATGAGAGCCTTTGCTCTGTCGAGAACGTTTGCGGTAACTCCGATAGCGGCGCCGCAGAGAAGCCTTCCCTTGCTGTCACGGGCCGAATTGGGGTACTGAACGGATTTTTCTATATCCTTTATGGTGATAAGTCCCTTGAGGTAGCCTGCGTCGTCTACGATAGGGAGCTTTTCGATCTTATGTGCGCGGAGGATTTCCTGAGCCTGTTCAAGGGTAGTGCCGACAGGAGCTGTGATAAGGTTGTCCTTTGTCATTACCTCCGAGATCTTGGCATTGAAGTCCGTGAGGAAGCGCATATCTCTGTTGGTGATGATTCCCATGAGCTTGCCCCTGGCGTCAACTATCGGAACGCCTGAGATCTTGTACTTTCCCATGAGCTCGTCCGCGTCGGCAACGATATGATCCTCGGTAAGGGAGAAGGGGTTCACGATAACGCCGTTCTCACTTCTCTTGACCTTATCGACTTCTTCAGCCTGCTGCTCAATGGACATATTCTTGTGGATGATTCCGATACCGCCTTCACGGGCGATAGCGATGGCCATACGTGAGTCCGTAACGGTATCCATGGCAGCTGTCATGATAGGAGTATTGAGGTGTACGGTCTTGGTGAGCTGGGTACCTATCTGTATCATGTTGGGCGTAACGTTTGATTCGGCAGGTATAAGCAGCACATCGTCAAAGGTAAGACCCTCCTTCTGAAATTTGCTGTTCATGTCGGTCAGCATAATAATTCCTCCTTGCATTTATAATATTAACTTTAATGATACTATTTTTCACGGTCTATGTCAATAGTTTGAGCGTCGGGGCGGTATAGAAATTTTTTGTTCAAAAAAGGTCGTGTTTTGGCGAAAAAAGCAATATGCCCTATTAAAGCAATTCAGCGCTAAAGTGCGGCAACGGGATATAGCTGAAAACTGTCCTTTATTCTGCCGACAGGGCGGCATACTTTGCAAGTATCTCAGAGGCGTCCACAGCGTCGGTGAAGCCGTCGCCGTTATAGTCGGCGCAGCTGCGCTGTGTCTCTGTGAAGCCGCTGTCGCCGCCGGAGGAAAGCCTTGCGTACTCCGCAAGGACGTCGGAGGCGTCCACGGCGTCGATGTAGCCGTCGCCGTTCACGTCGCCCTTTTGCTGCCTGCCCGTTTTAAAGGCGATGTTGTTCTCCTTTGCGTACTTCTCCGCAGCGGAGCCCGCTTCGCCTCTTATTACGAAATCAGCGATACCTGCCGAGGAGTCGCTTCGTATGTCGTATCTTCTTCCGACAGAGTCCTTGCCGAAAGCGGTGACGGAGGCGGGGAAGTATATACCGCTGACCGCGGCGCAGCTGTAGAAGGCGTCGCTGCCAACGGAGGTGATATTGTCGGGTATGCTTATATCCGAAAGGGCTGTACAGGAGTAGAAGCAGCTGTCGGGAACAGCCGTCAGGGAGCTCCCGAGATGTACCCTTTTCAGGGAGGTGCAGCTCATGAAGCAGCCCGCGCCCAGCTTTGTCACCGTGTCGGGGACATCTATCTCCGTCAGGGAGAGGCAGCCTGAAAAGGCATTATCCTCAATAACTGTCACGCTGTCCGGCAGCTCCGCCGATACCACGTCCGACCTGCCGAAAAAGGCGCCCTTGCGTATGGTTTTTATGCTGCCGTCGAGCTTGGCTTCCTTCTGTCCCGCATACAGCAGCAGAGTGTCTCCGTTCTCGCAGAGGCAGCCGTTGGCGGAGCTGTATGTGGGATTGTTCTTGTTTACGTCGATATAGGAGAGGGAGGGGCAGGCGGTAAAGGCGTAGTCGCCTATCTCTGCAACGCCGCTGCCGAGAGTGACCGTGCTGAGAGCGGGGCAGGCGCTGAAGGCTCTTGCTCCTATGGACTTTACCGTATCGGGAACAACGCATATCGCTATATCGGTATTCCCCGCAAAGGCGTTCTCGGAAACTGACGTGACGGGCATACCCTCGAGCTCTGCGGGTATTATGAGTATGGCGTCGCTACCCGTGCAGCCCGTGATGTATACCTCCTTGTCCTTTACGGTGTATTCCAGCGTCAGGCCGTTGTCGTCGGCATAGGCCCGATCTGCGGGAAATGCGGCGGAAATCGCCATAGCCGCCGCAAGAACGGTAGCTGCCCTTTTCATATCACACCTCCCTGCGGCAGATATTGCCGTTTATCATTACGAGCTGGGGCTCCGACATGAGGTCGAGGGGATTCTCACCCTTTCTGTAGAGCTGCAAATCCGCGTCCATGCCCTCTGCGAGAGAGCCCGTGGTATCGTCGATACCCAGTATGCGGGCGGGGTTCACGGTTATCGTCCTCACAGCCTCGTCGAAGCTGAGACCGCCCTTGACCGCAGCCTGTGCGGACAGGGGAAGGTACTGTATGGGTATCACTGTATGATCCGTGCACACGGCTATCTCTGCTCCGTTTTCGTGGAGCACCGCCGCGTTTTTCAGCTCAAGCCCCTGCATTTCCGGCTTGCAGCGGTCGCATATCAGGGGACCGCATATCACGGGGATCTTTTCCTCCGCGATAATATCGGCTATCTTGTAGCCGTCGGTGCCGTGGATAATAACGGGATCGAGGCCGAACTCCTTTGCTATGCGCATTGCCGTGCAGATGTCGTCGGCGCGGTGGCAGTGGAAGAAGGCCTTTATCTTGCGGTCGAGGAGGGGCATGAGAGCCTCGCATTTTATATCGTACTCGGGGGGATCGTAGTTCTCGCTGTCGGAATAGTAGCTGTCCATATCGTGGACGTACCGCTTTGCCTTGTAAAGGCCCTCGCGGATGAGAGCGGTTATTGCCATGCGGGTTATGGGAGTTTCCTCACGTCCGTTGTAGACGTTCTTGGGATTTTCACCGAGAGCGAACTTTATGCCGCATTTTTTCACCAGCATATCGTCCACCCGTCTGCCGTATGTTTTGATGACGGCTATCTCGCCGCCGCAGGCATTGGCGCTGCCGGGACTGGAGGCTGCCGCGGTGATGCCGCGCATACGCGCTTCTTCGAAGCAGCGGTCAAAGGGATTGATACCGTCAACAGCCCTCATCTGGGGAGTAAAGGGGTCGGTGGATTCGTTGCAGTCGTCCCCCTCGAAATCGAGGCCGTTCTCGATTATTCCGAGGTGGGTATGGGCGTCGATGAAGCCGGGAAGGAGCATTCCTCCCCGTGCGTCGAGGCTGTCCCTGCCTACGGACAGGGGAGCTCCCTCGCCGATTGCCTTTATCTTTCCGTTTTCGGTCTCTATCCAGCCCTTTTCTATGACACCTGCCGTGCCCATTGTGTGTATCTCAGCGTTATAGATAAGCATTTTCCGCTCACTTTCTGACGGCTCTGACAATGAGCTCCGCATTTTCCACGGGGCTGCCGTCGCATTCTATCCTTACGGTGGAGTGTCCGAGGTATACGTTCCTGCGGGAGTTGTAGAGCTCCTCCAGCTCTTCCTTTGTGGACCTCATGACTATGGGGCGGTTCTCGTCGTCCTTTATGCGCTCGTAGCACACCTCAAAGGGAACGTCAAGGAACACCACCGCAGCGCCCGAGTCCTTTGCTGCCCCTGCGGTATCGGGATTGAGCATGGCTCCGCCGCCGCAGGCAGCCACCACCGTCTTTCCGCAGAGGGACTTGACTATCTCAGCCTCGGTCTGACGGAAGAAGGGCTCGCCCTTTTTCTCGAATATCTCGGGTATGGTCATATCGAGGGTGCGGACGATCACGTCGTCCGTATCGCAGAAGCCGCAGCCCAGCTTTTTCGCCGCAAGCTTCCCTATAGTTGATTTACCGCAGCCCATAAAGCCGCATAAGAATACAGTCATAGCTTTCTCCTTTTACTTCTGAGCTTCAAAAAACTCCAGTATCAGATCGTTCGTGTCAAAGCCGTGGAGCTGTTCCGCATACCATGAGTGCCTGCCTTCCCTGACCGTAACGTCCCATACCTGCTTACAGGTATCGGGGTTTTCGTATTTTTTCAGCACCGACCTTTTGCCTATCCCGAGCTCCTCCGTAAATACTGCGCCGTTGGAGTCCGCCCAGTAGGACATGACATCCTCTATGGCGGGATCGGGGGAGTATTCTGCGGTGCCGTCGCTGTTCTTGGGTATCAAGTCGTCCTTCGAGCCTGTTATCTGCATAAAGCTCACGCTGCCGGAGCTGCCGCGCTTGTCCCATATGCTCTGCTGCATCTTTCCCGCCACGCTTACACAGGCGGAGAACGTGTCTCCCGCCTCGGCGGCGAGGGTATGTGTCATGAAGGCGCCGTTGCTGAAGCCTGCCGCGTATAGCCTGTCCTTATCGAGGGAATACTCCTTTTGCAGATATAACGCCAGAGCGGAGAGGAATTCCGCGTCTTTGTTGCTCTTGGGATTGCAGGTCGAGTTCCAGCACACGGAGGAAGTCCTGTCTGTGGGATCGGGAGCTCCCGTGACATATACCACCGCGTAGCCGAGGGGATTTGCGTTCTCCTCAAAATGCACGGTGCTGCGGAAATCCTCTGCGGATTGGCCGTAGCCGGGGAGCATCACCACAAGGGGAGCGCTCTCAGTATTTTCGGGCATATCCAGTATCATATCGTGATTTACGCCGTCAAAGGTGCAGGTGTAGGTGCTTCCTCCCGTCTGCACAATATCCTCTATCTTCGGCTTCGGCTCCTCTCTGCCGCCGCAGCCCGCAGGCAGCACCGACAGCATGAGCGCACAGAGCATCGCTGCTTTTTTCATAGTAGTACTCCTTTTATATCCTTGTAGGGAACGCCGCCCAACGGGCGCCGCAACATTCTGTCAGCTTTGCTGACATCTCCATGTACTACAGGGAGTCACCATCGGCGTTCCGTGATCACATTCAAAACTTTCATTTGTCCGTATTACGTGCCATTCTTACCAGCGGCACCCATTCGTCCTCTGTCATTTTCTCGCCTGTGAGCTGAAAGCCGTGGCGCTCATAGAAGGCTATGCCGCGGGTATTGTATTCAAGAGCCCAAAGGTTGTCGGCGCCGAATTTATCAACGGCAAATCCAAGGAGCTCCGCTCCTATGCCGCCGCTCTGGAACTGAGGCTCCACATAGAGCTTTACCACTTCTGTGCCGTTAATGCGGATAATGCCCTTTATTACGCCGTTATCGTCGTAAACATAAGTATTCAGCAGTTCCTCCGAGCCCTCGGTATATTCCGCCGCCATATCCACAACGTTGAGTTCCGAGAAATAGAATTCGTCATTGCGGAAAAAGGGGTAGAAGTTCACGCGGTAATTGGTGATTATTATCTCGGCTATGCGGGAGGCGTCACTCACTTTTGCAGGTCTTATCATATCACTTGTTCATGCCGTCAACGGCATTCTCAACGTCCCTGATTATAGCCGATATGTCCTCGGGGGCGAAGCTGCCGCCGTACCATATCTCATGGGCCTTCACTGCCTGATATACCAGCATGGAGGCTCCGCCAACGGCTGTCTTGCCCATTTCTCTTGCCTTCTTCATGAGGAGAGTCTCCGTGGGGTTGTATATAACGTCGAAAACGCTGAGGGAGTTCTCTATCACACTGTCGCTGACCGCGCAGGCGTTCACCTTGGGGTACATACCCACGGGAGTGGCGTTTATCAGCAGGTCGAAGCTGCCCTCAAGGGAAGCTATATCGGCTATCCTTACGGAAGCTCCGCTGCATTTTGCCAGTATCTCCGCCATGAGGAGCTGAGCGTTCTTCACATCCTGAGGTATTACCGCAAGGGTTATGCTGCCGCCGTGACGGGCTACTTCTATAGCTATCATCCTGCCCACGCCGCCGCAGCCCAGTATGGCCACATTCCCGCCTATGGGGAGGAGCTCCGCAGAGCGCAGGAAGCCGTCGCAGTCCGTATTGTAGCCTGTGAGCCTGCCGCCGTTATTGCTTATGCAGTTCACTGAGCTGTAGCGCTGAGCACTTTCCGCAAGCTCGTCCACAAGGGCTATGACAGCCTGCTTGTGGGGTATAGTCACATTGAGACCGCGGAGAGTCTCAAGGAGCCCGCGGCTTCCGGGAATATCCCCGGGAGCTATGTCGATCAGCTCGTAGGAGGTATCCTCAAGGCCGCTGAGGGCGAAGAGCTTTTCGTGTATGAGAGGGGACATGGAATGTCCGAGAGGGTGTCCGATAAGTGCAAATCTGTTCATGAAAGTGCTCCTTCAAGTGTTTCGAGGTCTTCAACGTTTACTGCCGTCACGTCCTTGAGCGTCTTTTTAACAAGTCCCGTAAGTGTTCTTCCGGGGCCGAATTCCACGAATCTGTCGGCTCCCGCCTCCTGCATCGCCGCAAGCTCCGACGTGAAGCGTACGGGAGATACGATGTGCTTTGCCAGCATTGAAGCCATATCCGAGAAGTCCGTCAGCTCTCCGCCGGTGAGGTTGGAGTAGTACTTCACCTGAGGAGCCCTGAACTCTATGGTCTTTGCGGTCTCGTAGAATTTATCCGCAGCGGGCTTCATAAGCTTTGAATGGAAGGCGCCCGCAACGTTCAGGGGTATCACTCTCGCCTTCATTTCCGAGAATACAGCGCTCACCTCGGCGATACCTTCGGGAGTTCCCGCGATAACGGTCTGGGCGGGGGAGTTGTAGTTCACGGCGGTGACGTATTCCTTTGCCTCGCCGCATACCCGCTCAACCTCCTCGGGAGCTATCTTCATAACGGCGGCCATAGCGCCCTCCGAGGAAGCGGTGGCCTCCTCCATGGCGGCGGCTCTTGCCTTTATAAGGCGGAATGCGTCCTCGAGACCTATCATGCCCGAGGCGTACATTGCGGCGTACTCTCCGAGGGAGTGTCCCGCAACGCCGTCAAAGCTGAAGCCCCTTGACTGGGCGGCCTTCAGACATACTATGGAAGTTGCCATGATAGCAGGCTGGGAGTTTATGGTTCTGGATAGTTCGTCCAGGGGAGCGCTGAAGCATATCTCCTTCAGGTCGCAGCCCAGTATTCCGGAGCCTGTCTCGTATACGGAGAGCAGTTCGGGCATTGCTTCGGCAATATCCCTGCCCATGCCCTCGTACTGGGAGCCCTGCCCCGAAAATAGTGAAATTGTCATAATGATTAACTTCCTTTCTGTATGTTATATACAAAGTAATAGTGAAATTATCTTAATGTCATATTGTAAATTTGTGAGAAATGACGATATTTTGTTTTTGTATTATCAAAGTGCCAAAATATCGTTGCAAAAAACCTCAAAATGATTTACAATATATTATGTGTGGTATTATGTCCATTTGCGGGAAAGACTCTGCAAATGACCTGCCGGTAATATTACTATAACATATATTTCGGGTTTTTACAACCATGTTTTATAATTTTATTGATTCTAAGGAGCTTTTTAATGGGTATCAGCATTTTGGGAATGGGCAGCTATGTGCCCGGCCAGGTATTGACAAACGACGACTTCACCCGATTTGTGGAAACCAACGACGAGTGGATACGCACAAGGACGGGAATAACGGAGCGCCGTATGGCAGGCTGGGAGCCCACATGGTACATGGGAAAGCAGGCGGCTCTGAGAGCCATAGAGGCTGCGGGCACGGATCCTGCGGAGATAGGTCTGGTGATCTCGTGCACGGCCACATCTGACTTCAATACTCCGAGCATGGCAAGCGTGATACAGCATGAAACGGGAGCGGTCAACGCTGCCGCTTTTGATATTAATGCGGCCTGTTCGGGATTCGTATATGCCACCGACGTGGCAAGGCGCTTCCTCGAGACTGATGATTCGCTGAAATACGTCCTGGTAGTCGCAAACGAGGCTCTTTCCCGCTTTGTTGATTTTACCGACAGGGCTTCATGCATACTCTTCGGCGACGGCGCCGCAGCAGCTGTCATAGAAAAGAGCGATAAGCTCTATTCCTCAGCGCTCTGCTCCGACGGAAGCGGAGCGGGTCTGCTGTGCTCGAGGTCTCTGAAAGTAGCTCCCGAGGTAGCGCAGGAGAGCGATTTTGAGGATCCGTTCCCCGATATGCCGCTTCACAAGCTCTATCAGAACGGCAAGGAGGTCTACAAGTTTGCGGTGCAGGCTCTGCCGAGGTCATTTGAGCTTGCTGCGGAAAAGATAAATATCACCAAGGACGATATAGACTGGTTCATACCTCATCAGGCAAACATAAGGATAATAGAGACCGCCGCCAAGAAGCTGGGAGCGCCTATGGAGAAGTTCATAGTCACTCTCGACCACTACGGCAACACCTCCAGCGCGTCGATACCCCTTGCTCTCTGCGAGGCGATAGATAAGGGCATGATAAAGCGGGGGCAGAAGCTTGCACTGATAGGCTTCGGCGCAGGCCTCACCTACGGCGGAATAATTTTTGAGTATTAAGAGCCAAGAACTAAGATTTAGGGTCTGGCGTCCTCGACAGCCCGTGAGTTTTTAACGGATCGCGGGACGTCGGGACGCCGTCCCCTACAAGGATATGAGAAAAAGGAGAACTACTACTATGAAAACACGCATAACGGAGCTTCTCGGCTGCGAATACCCCATAATACAGGGCGGTATGGCATGGGTTGCCGAGCACACCTTAGCATCAGCAGTATCCAACGCAGGCGGTATAGGACTTATCGCAGGCGGCAACGCACCAATAGACTATCTCCGTGAGCAGATAAGACTCTGCAAGGAGAAGACATCAAAGCCCTTCGGCGTGAACATCATGCTCATGAGTCCCAACGCCGACGATCTTTCGCAGCTCTGCATAGACGAGGGCGTGAAGGTCATCACCACAGGCGCCGGCAATCCGGGCAAATACATGGCTGCATGGAAGGAGGCGGGCATAAAGGTAATGCCCGTAGTTCCCTCCGTAGCCCTTGCAAAGAGAATGGAAAAGTCGGGAGCCGACGCAGTTATTGCCGAGGGCACCGAGTCCGGCGGACACATCGGAGAAAACACAACAATGTGTCTTGTACCTCAGGTCGCTGACGCAGTGGAGATACCTGTCATCGCCGCAGGCGGTATAGCCGACGGCAGAGGAATGGCGGCAGCCTTCATGCTGGGCGCAGAGGGCGTTCAGATAGGCACCCGCTTCCTTGCATCTGAGGAGTGTCAGATACACCCCACCTTCAAGGAGCTCGTCATAAAGGCAAAGGATACGGACAATATCGTAACGGGACGCTATACAGGCCACCCGTGCAGGAATATAAAGACCAAGTTCGCAAAGAAGCTTGCTGCGGGTGAAAAAGACGGAACGCTCTCACCCGAGGAGTTCGAGCAGCTCACGGTTGGCGCTCTCAGGAGAGCTGTAGTTGAGGGCGACGTGGAGAGCGGCTCCTTCCTCTGCGGAGCTGTATCGGGCATGATAAACGATATAAAGCCCTGCGCCGACATCGTCAGGGAGATTAACGAGGGCGCAGAGAAGCTTCTGAAGCTATGAGATATAGGTATATAAGACTGAGAGCGGGCGTCGGAGGAAGCTATTACAGCAGGACGGAGAGCGGCAAAAAGTCGCCCCGTCAGGTAATAGACGATATGGCCGCAGCGGGATACAGATTTGTCGGCTGCGTTCCCGTGAGTCTGGGTATGCACGGCTCTCTTCTGGAATACGACATGATATTTGAGCGTATCTGAAAAAAGTGACGTTTGTAATCAAAGAAAGTGACATTTTTCCCTTTCAGAAATGCGGGAAAATGTGATAGAATAAATGCAGTATTCGGAAACACAAAAACGGAGGTAACAGGTATGGCAACAGCAATAATCACGGGCGCTTCCCAGGGAATAGGCGCCTGCATCGCAAAAAGACTTGCACAGGACGGATTTGACGTAGTTATAAACCACTATCCCAGCGACGGCGATAAGGAAAAAGCTCTTGCAGTCGCGGAGGAGTGCCGCGCGTTCGGCGTAAGGGCAGAGTGTCTTGCGGCCGACGTGTCAAAATTCGACCAGTGCGAGGCTATGGTTAAGAAGGTAAAGGAAGATTTCGGCACCATCGACGCTCTGGTAAACAACGCGGGCATAACAAAGGACAAGCTCCTTGCAAGAATGGGCGAGGAGGACTACGACGCTGTCATCGCCGTAAATCAGAAGAGCGTATACAACATGACAAAGCACGTTACAGCCGTTATGATGAAGCAGAGAAGCGGCAGGATAGTGAATGTGGCCTCTGTTGCGGGACTCTACGGAAACCCCGGACAGATGAACTACTCCGCTTCAAAGGCGGCGATAATAGGCATGACAAAGACTGTAGCCAAGGAGTTCGGCTCGCGCAACATAACCTGCAACGCCGTAGCTCCGGGACTTATAAGAACGCCCATGACGGATGTTCTCTCCGACGAGATAAAGGCAAAGATGATAGAGGCGGTAGCCCTCAGGCGCTACGGCGAGCCCGAGGAGATCGCTTCGGTGGTATCCTTCCTGCTTTCCGACAACGCATCCTACGTTACGGGACAGGTCATCGAGATCTCGGGCGGACTTTCAATGTAAAACAGCCAAAAGACGCAGTACGGGGCTCTGCCCCTGTCACACCACAAGACTCACCAATAAAAAATGAAAGGAATTAATATGAGCAGAAGAGTTGTTATCACAGGAATGGGAGCTGTAACTCCCCTCGGAACAGGCGTTGAAAAGTTCTGGGAAGGAATAAAGGCGAATAAGCTGGGCATATCGTATATAGATATGTACGATACCGGGCGCACCGGTGTAAAGATCGCAGGAATAGTCCGCGACTTCAATGAAGAGGACTACTATGACGTAAAGGGCTGCTTCGACAAGAAAGAGGCCAAGCGCATGGATACCTTCACGAAGTACGCACTGGTGGCAGCCCACGAGGCGCTGACAGACGCAGGCACGGAGTTTGCCGATCTTGACCCCTACAGGATAGGAGTTCTTGTAGGCTCGGGCATAGGCGGCATAGACATGACCCTCACAGAGCACAACAAGTACCTCGAAAAGGGACCCGGCAGGATGTCGGCGTTTTATATCCCCATGATGATATGCAACATGGCTGCGGGAACGATCTCCATGAAAACCGGCTTCCGCGGAGCGAATTTCGACGTTACCACGGCCTGCGCCTCGGCGACTCACTCCATAGGCGAGGCCTTCCGCAAGATAAAGGACGGCTACCTTGACGCCTGTCTCGCAGGCGGCACCGAGTCCACGAGGGTGGAATTCACCTTCGGCGGCTTTGCCAATATGAAAGCCCTCACCAAGTCCGACGACCTGACGAGAGCCTCCATTCCCTTCGACAAGGAGAGGAGCGGCTTCGTGCTGGGCGAGGGAAGCGCGGTGCTGGTGCTTGAGGAATATGAGCACGCAAAGGCAAGAGGAGCCAGGATATACGCCGAGATAGCAGGCTACGGAGCTACCTGCGACGGCTACCATATGACTTCGCCCATGCCGGGCGGAGAGGCTGCGGCAAAGGGAATGCAGCTTGCAATGGAGGAAGCGGGACTTGCCCCCGCGGATATAGACTACATCAACGCCCACGGTACTTCCACGGGACTTAACGATAAATACGAGACTGCCGCTATAAAGCTTGCCTTCGGAGAGAAGGAGGCAAGGCGCGTGAAGATAAGCTCCACCAAGTCCATGATAGGACATCTTCTCGGAGCGGCGGGAGCCGTGGAGGCCGTTGTCTGCGCGAAATCCGTGCAGGAGGGCTTCATACACGCCACAGTAGGATACAGGGTACCCGACGAGGAATGCGACCTCGATTACTGCGGAAGCGGCAATATCGAGCAGGAGGTAAATGCCGTCCTGTCCAATTCGCTGGGCTTCGGCGGCCATAACGCTACACTTTGCTTCAAAAGAGTGACAGATCAAGGAGGATATTAAATGGATAAGATCTACGGACAGATCGACCTTGAAACGATCGAGAAGCTTGCCGACATAATCAATAAAAAGGAGCTTTCCGAGCTCACCATAGCAAACGGAGACAGCACCATAACCCTCAAGGGCAGGAAATGCGTGCCTCCCATGCCCATGCCCGTCCTTGCAGGCGCTCCCGCACATTCTGCCGAGAGCACCCTTGCCGAGAGCGAGGCATCAATGGCAGAGGAGATAAGCGGAAAGATCGTGAGATCGCCTATCGTTGGCACATTCTATTCCGCACCCTCACCCGACAAGCCCCCCTTCGTAAAGACAGGGGACGAGGTGAAGAAGGGCGACGTTATAATGATAATCGAGTCAATGAAGCTGATGAATGAGATACAGTCGGAGTACGACGGCACAGTCGATCAGATACTGGTATCCGACGGACAGGCGGTAGAATTCGATCAGCCCATTATGGTCATAAAGTAATGGGATACAGGTACATCACGCAGGATATAATAGATGCGGGCGGCATAAATGTTACAGGTGCCGAGATGTATGCAGAGGCAAGAGCTTACAATATCGAAGCCGTCAGGAACTATAGCCGAAAGCGCAGGAACTACTGGCTCATCGCCATATGGGCAGTGGGACAGTTCGTGCTGAGCCTTGCTGTCGCGGTGCTGATAATATCGGCTGTCCAGTCAGAACAGACGGAGCGCGGCACCACCACTCCCACATGGAGGATACTGCTTCGGCTCGGAGGCTTTCTGGCGTATATGGGAGCCGAGATATATTTCGTGATAATTCGCAGGAACACAAGACCGCTGGTAATGACGGCCTGTGCTGTGCCGATACTCATAGCCTCCTGGAAGTTCGCAGGCATACCCCTGCTGAATCTTCTTGTGGGGTGGCTCCACGAAAAGACGGAGAACAGTCTGAGGGAAGAGCCGGGCTATCCGGGCTTTTCGAGGCTTGCGATCACCACTTCATACAGCGATGCCGATACCATGTCGGAGATCACCTTCGACAGCATACGCGAAAAGGCAAGACGGGAGCACCCCGGGGACGATATGCTGTGAGTCTGCTGATGTACGGGAAAAAGGAGTAATAACAATGGCTGATATACTTATGGATAAAGCACAGATAATGGAAATAATCCCTCACCGCGACCCATTCCTTCTCATAGACGAGATAGTGGACATGGAGGTAGGCGTGAAGGTACACGCAAGGAAATATATAAAGGAAGATGATTTCTGGTTCAGGGGACACTTTCCCGGCTATCCCGTGACTCCGGGAGTCCTCATGGTTGAGATGCTTGCCCAGGCTGGAGCGGTATGTATGCTCTCCAAGCCCGAATTCAAGGGAAAGATAGGACTTTTCGGCGGCATCGACAAGGCAAAGTTCCGCAGACAGGTAGTCCCCGGCGACGTCCTCGACCTCGAGGTGGAGATAGTGCGTCAGAGAGGACCCGTCGGAACGGGACAGGCGCTTGCCTCGGTAGGCGGCGAAAAGGCCGTATCCTGCGAGATAACCTTTGTCATCGCCGACAACAAATAACTCACACAGGAGATAAATACAGATGTTCAGAAAAGTTCTCATCGCCAACAGAGGCGAGATAGCCGTAAGGATAATCAGAGCCTGCCGTGAGCTGAGCATACGCTGCGTAGCCGTGTATTCCACAGCCGACCGCACCTCTCTCCATGCGCAGATAGCCGACGAGGCGGTGTGCATAGGACCTGCGGCCACAAAGGACAGCTATCTCAATATGAACGCGATAATACAGGCGGCTCTCAATACGGGAGCCGATGCTATACATCCCGGCTTCGGCTTTCTTTCGGAGAATGCGGAATTCGCAAGGCTCTGCGAGGAGCACGGCATAGTATTCATCGGTCCCTCGTACAAGTCCATAGAGATGCTGGGCGACAAGGCAGCCGCAAAGGAGACCATGGCTGCTGCGGGAGTACCTGTTATCCCGGGCTCAAAGGGAGCGGTCAAGTCTCTTGAGGAGGCGTGTGAGATAGCGGAAAAGGCAGGCTATCCCGTACTTGTCAAGGCCTCCGCAGGCGGCGGCGGGCGCGGCATACGCCGTGTGGACAGTCCCGACGAGCTTGAGGCTCAGATGACGGCGGCACAGCAGGAGGCAAAGAATTTCTTCGGCGACGACGCCGTATATATCGAGAAATTTCTCATAGATCCGCACCATGTGGAGATACAGATAATAGCCGACAAGCACGGCAACTATATACATCTCTGCGAGCGCGACTGCTCCATGCAGCGCCGCAACCAGAAAATGCTGGAGGAGTGCCCCAGTCCCATTGTGGACAGTGAGCTCCGCGCAAAAATGGGAGCTGCCGCAGTGACGGCCGCAAAGCAGTGCGGCTACTACAACGCAGGCACCATAGAGTTCCTTGTTGACGGTAACCGCGACTTCTACTTCATGGAGATGAACACGAGAATACAGGTCGAGCACCCCATAACCGAGGAGGTAACGGGCTTCGATCTTGTAAAGGCTCAGATAGAGATAGCCTCCGGCAAGAAGCTGGAGGTAAAGCAGGAGGACGTGAAGATGCGGGGCCATGCCATCGAGTGCCGCATCAATGCCGAGAACCCCGAGCTGGGCTTCCGTCCCTCTCCGGGCACCATAACAGCACTCTATATGCCGGGCGGCCCCGGGATAAGGATAGACGGCGCGGTATACCAGGGCTATACCATAACGCCCTACTATGATTCAATGATAAGCAAGCTCATCGCCCACGGCTCCGACAGGGAGGACGCCATCAACAAGATGAGGTGGGCGCTCTCCGAGTTCATAGTTGAGGGCGTGGACACGAATATAGATTTCCAGCTGGAGATAATCAGGAACCCCGATTTCAAGGCGGGAAAGTACGACATAGGCTTCCTCGGAAGATTCATGGAGGAAAAGAAGAAATAAGACCGAATGGGGAGAAAAGAATTGTTTGAAGATTTTTTCAACGTTGTAAAGAAACGCTTCAATGACGGCGAGGAGGAATACAAGCCCCCTATGTTCAAATGCCCCCGCTGTCAGGATACGAGCCCTCTCTCAAAGTACGAGGAGCTCCACAGAGTATGCCCCAAGTGCAATTACCACGGCAGGCTGGCCTCCGCCGAGCGTATAGCCATAACCGTTGACAAGGACAGCTTCAGGGAGCTGAACGGCGGCATGAAGGGCGCGGATCCCCTTGAGTTTCCCGATTATAAGGAAAAGCAGGCGGAGCTCCGCGGCACCACAGGCCTCAACGACGCCGTAATAACGGGTACAGCCACCATAAAGGGCTCTCCCGCAGTCATAGGCGTTATGGATTCCCGCTTTATGATGGGCTCTATGGGCAGCGTTGTGGGCGAGAAGATAACAAGGGCATTCGAGTACGCCACTGAGAACGGTCTTCCCGTGATAATGTTCACAGCCTCGGGCGGAGCCCGTATGCAGGAGGGCATAGTCTCCCTCATGCAGATGGCAAAGACCTCGGGAGCGGTAAAGCTCCACAGCGAAGCTGGCGGGCTCTATATATCGGTAATGACGGACCCCACGACAGGCGGCGTCACCGCAAGCTTTGCGTCACTGGGAGACATAATCATAGCGGAGCCCAAGGTGCTCATAGGCTTTGCGGGCAGAAGAGTCATCGAGGGTACCATAAAGCAGAGACTTCCCGAGGACTTCCAGCTTGCCGAGTTCATGTATGAAAAGGGCTTTGTGGATATGATAGTTGAGCGCAGGAAGCTTAGGAGCATACTCTCCCACCTCCTGAAGCTCCACGGATACGAACAGAAGGAGGCGTAAGCATGGACGAAAAGAAAACAGCATGGGAACGCCTTCAGCTCATACACACCAAGGGAAGGCCCACGATAAAGGACTATATCCCGCAGATATTCACCGACTGGTACGAAATGCACGGCGACCGCCTTTTCGGCGATGACAGGGCCATCATAGGCGGTATTGCAAGGCTGGACGGAACCCCCGTCACCATTATAGCAGAAGTGAAGGGCAGGGATCTCAACGAAAACAAGGCCTGCAACTTTGCCATGCCTCATCCCGAGGGCTACAGGAAGGCGCTCAGGATAGCAAGACAGGCGGAAAAGTTCCACCGTCCCGTCATATGCTTCATCGACACTCCCGGAGCATTCTGCGGAGTTGCCGCGGAGGAGCGGGGACAGGGCGAGGCTATCGCAAGGAATATCGCGGAGTTCATGACTCTGCGCACACCAATAATATCCATCGTCCTCGGCGAGGGCGGAAGCGGCGGCGCACTTGCGCTGGGCGTATGCGACGAGCTGGCCATGCTTGAGAATGCTGAATACTCCGTATTGTCGCCCCGCGGCTTTGCCAGCATACTCTGGAAGGACGCCTCGCGGGAGCAGGAAGCCAGCGAGATAATGAAGATAACGGCGGAGGATATGGTGAGTCTCGGCGTTGCCGAAGCCATAATCGAGGAGCCTCTCGGAGGGGCACATAACGATTTAGACAAAATTTCAGAAAATATCAAGGAATATTTGTCACAAAAAATACCGGAAAAATGTAAAAAAGATATTGACGTTTTGCTTAAAGAACGCTATACTAAATTTAGAAAAATCGGAGCGTTCATTGAATGATCCGGTTTTGAGTAAAATAAAAGAAAATGGAGGACCAAATAATGATTTTTGAAAAACTCAAAGATATTATTGCAGAGCAGCTCAGTGTAGAACCGGATGAGGTGAGCCTTGATTCAAACATTCAGGATGATCTCGGCGCGGATTCACTCGACGTTGTTGACCTTATCACAACTATCGAGGACGAATTCGATCTCTCTATCCCCGACGAGGCTGTTGAGGAGATCAAGACGGTTGGAGACATCGTAAACTACGTTGAAAAGAATACAGACGCTGAGTAATAAGCGTATATACGCCCCCGGCCAGTGGCCGGGGGAATTTTTTGCGGCTGCCGGATAATTCTGACAGTGCGGTCAACGGCAGCAATTCAGCTTTCAGCTCCCGGCTTTCACGCTCTTAGGAACATTTTTGAATATGGAAAAAAATAACCCTTGCAATTAATGCTTTAACGTGGTATAATATATCTTATAGGATTTTTCACAATGGATTCAAGAGGATAAAAATGAAGAATATCAAGATAATCACAGGCCACTATGGCAGCGGAAAGACCAATTTCTCGGTCAATCTTGCCGTAAAGGCAGCGGCTGAGGGAAAGAAAGCGGCAATAGTCGATCTGGATATAGTAAATCCCTATTTCCGGACGGCCGATTTCAGCGACCTTTTCAGGGAAAAGGGCATAAGGCTCATCGCTCCCGATTTTGCCCGCAGCAACCTTGACATACCCTCCATACAGTTCGACGTGGTGGAGCTTGCCACCGACGAGGACTGCCTGATAATAGACGTGGGCGGCGACGACGCGGGAGCCGTGGCTCTCGGACGCTATGCCGACGACCTGGAGCAGTTCAGGGACAGTATCGAGATGTACTATGTCATAAATCAGCGCCGCTACCTCACCAATACCGCCGAGGAAGTGACAAGGCTGATGTATGAGATAGAGGCGGCAGCCCGCATGAAGCATACGGCTGTCGTGAACAACACCAACTTAGGCTGCGAGACCACCCTTGATATAATCGAGCAGTCCCGGCCTTTTGCCGAGGAGACCTCAAAACTTACAGGACTTCCTGTACTGTATACTGTATATCCCGAGGATATAGCCGTGCTTTCGGATAAGCCCGATGTATTCCCCGCTAAGATATATGTAAAGCCCGTCTGGGGCTGAGCAAAAATGCATAATTCATAATGCATAATGCATAATTGTCTGAAAAAGGTCCGGATAATCCGTATGTTTCGCAATCAGCATTAATTATGAATTATGAATTGTGAATTATGAATTAACCTGAAAGGAGCGAAAGGTATGGAAAAAATGACAGTTATTACCGAGCGCTGCAAGGGCTGCGGACTCTGTACGGCTGCCTGTCCCAAGAAGATCGTCGTTCTCCAGAAGGAGAAGCGTAACAAGAAGGGATATTTCTACGCAGAATGTACCGACCAGTCAGCGTGCATCAGCTGTGCAATGTGCGCAACGATGTGTCCCGACTGCGCTATCGTTATTCAAAAATGATCTTAATTCGATGAAAGGAGCTGTTTAGCTTTGGAAAGAAATCTTATGAAGGGTAACGAAGCGCTGGCAGAGGCTGCGATCAGAGCAGGCTGCAAATGCTTCTTCGGTTATCCTATAACTCCTCAGACAGAGCTTGCCGCTTATATGGCAAAGCGTATGCATAAGGCAGGCGGCGTATTCTTACAGGCAGAGTCCGAGATCGCTGCTATCAACATGGTACTGGGCGCTGCTTCAACAGGCGTCCGTGCAATGACATCTTCGTCCTCACCGGGAATCTCCCTCAAGAGCGAAGGCGTATCCTACATAGCAGGTTCAGACCTCCCCGCAGTTATCATCAACGTAGAGAGAGGCGGCCCGGGTCTGGGCGGTATCCAGCCCTCACAGGCTGACTACTGGCAGGCTACAAAGGCGCTCGGTCACGGCGACTTCCAGCTTCTGGTATACGCTCCCGCTTCCGTACAGGAAATGGTGGACTACGTGGTAAAGGCCTTCGACCGTGCCGACAAGTACCGTATGCCCGCAATGATCCTTGCAGACGGACTTCTCGGACAGATGATGGAGCCCGTTACATTCCCCGAGATCAATCCCGAGGCCTACGATAAGAGCGGCTGGGCTGCAAACGGCCACAAGATGAAGAGAGAGCACCACATCATCAACTCCCTCTACCTCAAGCCCGACGAGCTTGAAAATTCTATCCTTGAGCGTTACAAGAGATACGAGATCATCAAGGAGACAGAGACCGAGGCTGAGCTTTATCTCACCGAGGACTGCGATATACTTGTATGCGCATTCGGCGCAACGGCAAGAGTTGCCAAATCTGCCGTAAACGACGCAAGAGCACAGGGCATCAAGGCAGGTCTCTTCCGTCCCAAGACATTATGGCCCTTCCCCGTAAAGGAGATCAACGAGGCTGCAAAGAGCGCAAAGAAGCTCCTCAGCGTAGAGATGTCAATGGGACAGATGATAGACGACATCAAGCTTGCTATCAACTGCTCGAAGCCTGTTGAGTTCTTCGGAAGAACAGG
Organism: Ruminococcus sp.; assembly: GCA_017519415.1. Classification (GTDB taxonomy): domain Bacteria; phylum Bacillota; class Clostridia; order Oscillospirales; family Ruminococcaceae; genus Ruminococcus. The sequence continues at coordinate 27,978 of JAFWSI010000007.1, read as the reverse complement.
CGGCGTTATCCCTTCACCTGCTGAGGTGCTGGGCGAGATCAAGAGAATGGGAGGTGCCCTCTGATGGCTGTAGTATTTGAAAGACCCAAGTCGCTCATCGACGTGCCCACACATTACTGCCCCGGCTGTACACACGGTATAGTACACAGGATACTCTGTGAGGTCATCGACGAAATGGGTATCGAGGGCGATACCATAGGAGTATGTCCCGTAGGCTGCTCCGTTATGGCATACGATTATTTCAACTGTGATATGATAGAGGCTGCACACGGACGTGCTCCGGCTGTAGCAACAGGCGTTAAGCGCACGAACCCCGATAAGTTCGTATTCACATATCAGGGCGACGGCGACCTTGCAGCTATCGGTACTGCCGAGACAGTACACGTTGCAACAAGAGGCGAGAACATCGTCGTTATCTTCATAAACAACACTATCTACGGAATGACAGGCGGCCAGATGGCTCCCACAACGCTTCCCGGACAGATAACACAGACCACTCCCTTCGGAAGAAGCCCCGAGCTTGCGGGCTATCCCGTAAAGGTATGCGAGATGCTCTCACAGCTGACAGGTACTGCATATGCAGAGCGTGTTGCAGTTGACAGCGTTCCTCACATCAAGGCAGCCAAGAAGGCTATCCGCAAGGCATTCGAGAACCAGAAGGCAGGCAAGGGCTTCTCTATCGTGGAGGTTCTTTCCACCTGTCCCACAAACTGGGGACTTGCACCTCTTGACGCTATCAAGAGACTTCAGGACGAAATGATCCCTTACTATCCTCTCGGCGTATACAAGGACGTGGAAGAGGGAGTATTCCCTAAGACAGAAGGAGGTAATGAGTAATGGCAACTACTGAGATCCTTCTTGCAGGCTTCGGCGGACAGGGTATCCTTTTCGCAGGAAAGATCCTTGCATACTGCGGACTTATGGACAATAAGGAGCTCTCATGGCTCCCCTCCTACGGCCCCGAGATGAGAGGCGGCACCTGCAACTGTTCGGTAACAATATCAGACGAGCCCATCGGCTCGCCCCTCGTACTCACACCGCACCTGCTTATCGCAATGAACCAGCCTTCCTTCGATAAGTTCGTAAGCTGTGTACGTCCCGGAGGAAAGGTATTCTTCGACAGCACGATGATCGAGCCCGAGACTGACAGGACAGACATCGAGCTGTACGGTATTCCCTCGCAGCAGATGGCTGACGACAATAACCTCAAGGGCGGCTCCAACATCATACTTCTCGGCAAGCTCCTCAAGGAGACAGGCATCTGCTCCCTTGAGACCATGCAGAAAGCTATCGAGAAGGTAGTACCGCCTAAGAAGGCAGCACTTATCCCCAACAATTACAAGGCTATCGACCTTGGCATGAACGCATGATAAAAAAAGCTCCCGGTCATCGGGAGCTTTATTCGTTATATATGACAGCTGAGGAGTATTTATCTGCTGTGGCCGCCGCCTCCGTGGCCGCCGCCACCGCCTCCGCCTCCGCGGCTGCCGCCGCCACCGCCGCTGCTTGATTCGATCCTGTGCTTTGTAACATACGAGCGCAGGAAAGTATCCGAACGGTCGGTGAATCTTACGGCCTCGCTGGAGAGGTATATGCTGGGATTTGTCTTGGACTTGAATTTATAGTTCCTCTTTGCGATGAGGTAGGAGATAAGGGTGGTAAGTCCGCCTATGCCCGCGCCGATAGCGGCTGCTATGAGCCATAATGCGGGGGGCTTGCCTGTTTTTGTGATGATCAGCTCGTCATTCTTGTAATAGAAGTACTTGCCCGTATCGCGGTCGAGGTAGTATCTGAAGCCCGAGGTGCCGGTATCGTTGTAATCGTAGAGCAGCTCCACGAACCTGTCTATGGCGTTGTAAATATCACTTGCGTAAATGGGCTGGCCCGATTTCGGGAGATAGTAGTCCAGCTGTGTAAATATAGTGTCTATGCTCTCCTGATAATTGAGGACGCCCTTGCCGCTGGTTGAGATATAATCGTAAGCGGGGCTTTTTCCCGAGAGATCGAGATAGTAGAATATACCGTCGGTATCGGGGCCGTACATCTGATCGTAGGAATCGTCCGCGAAGGACTCTGTCTGATAGTTCGCACGGGCAACGCCGCCGATATACACCGCAATATTCATCTGAAGCTCGTTTGAAGCGAGCTTTATCTTTTCATCGAGGCTGCTGAAGTATTCCCTGTCGTCGCCGAAAATGCCCTTTCCGTTGTTGTATTCGTTGTCTATGAGTCCCGACCGCTGTGAGTTCCCGTCAAAGCCCTGGGCGTAGTTTTCTGCAGCCGAGGCAGAGCCGGCAGCGAACACGGACAGCATACACAGGCATATAACGGCCGAAGCCATAAGTGACAGTAAGCGTTTCATCAGAGCAAAGCACCTCCTATCAGGGTGCATACAGCCATTACCGCAAGGCCGATCGCCCCGCAGAACAGAGCCAGCTTTCCCTTTGCAAGGGGCGGAGTGCCCGCCAGCTTTCCCGTCTGACCGTTAATGGCGAATTCGTATATATTGTCCTTGTACCTGTAGGACATGAACCAAACGGGGAGCATCATATAGCTCCAGTCCGTGGACATTATGTTGTACTGATTTACGGAGGGCACCACGCTGGAATAGCCGCTTATGGTGCTGTTTATAAGGGAGTTGCAGGCCTGAGTGGAGCGGGCGCGTATCCGGGGGAACACCGCCGCCTTGTCCACGTCGTACTTATCCGCATAGAAGCCGCTGAGGTAGGACATGGAGAAGTCGTGAGCCTCCTTATAATCAAAGGGCTCGATAGCCTCCATGAGCAGATCGTCTATCTTTGTCTCGCCGTCTGCGGGTATGCCCTTTGTGACCAGGTTTCCCTGACGGATGATGCGGAACTCCTTTGTTTCCGTGTAGCTGTAGTTGCCCGAGGTCCAGCTGCGGACCTTTTTTCCGATAGCTCTGTAATCGGCGTTTACGCTGCAGTCCGCCACCCAGAATGGCACATAGAGCCCCGTTAGCTTTTCCAGCTGCTGCTGTGATTTGAAGTCCTTGGGCACGAACCAGCGCTTGCCCACCCACTTCTGGAAGCAGCTTACTGCGTTCTCCTTGGTGAGCTTGAAGCCGATGACCTTGTCGGGCTTGTATTCGCCGCCCATTTTTCCTGCCAAAATTACGGGATTGTGGCAATAATAACAGAAGAGAGCGGTCTGCTGATCGTCGGCCATTATCTCCGCACCGCAGCTCTTGCAGCGGTACAGGTGTGTATGATTAACGAAGTCCTCCTTGACCTGGACAGCCTCCTGAGGGATGCTGGCCTCGGCAGAAGCACAGATCTTTTTTATTTCATCGACAGTGAATGAGCTCAGACAGTATTCACAGTCCAGCTTCTGGGTCTCGGGATTGAATTTCAGATCCGCGCTGCAATTAGGGCATTTATACTCTACTGATTCCAAAAAGATCAACTCCTTTATGCCGCCCCGCCCATAAGGGCACAGAGCGCTTTATCCCCTGCGTCAGGGGCTATATCATGTTCCGGACAAAGTCCGACAAATATATATTACCATATCGGACGTTATTTTTCAAGGGAAACGCAAAAAATTCATAATTTCGGCGGAAAAAAGCGCAGGCGGCTGCTCTTGACAAAAACGGGAAAATCCAATATAATTGAAACAAGCACAATAATGCAAATAATCGCAAAAAGAAAGGGATGACGATACATGAGGTACAAATTTTCCGAAATAACACCTGAAATAACAAGACTTGCAGAAATGTCCATGGAGGGCTACCGCATAGACCCCGAGCTGTATACGCAGTACGACGTAAAGCGCGGGCTCCGCGACATAAACGGCAACGGAGTGGTTGCGGGACTCACCAACATAAGTACGATAAAGGTGCTTGAAACAGGCGACGGTATGCCAAATCACGGCGACGGGAAGCTTTACTACCGCGGCATAGACGTGGAGGATATAGTTGCCGGCTTCATAAAGGAAAAGCGCTTCGGCTTTGAAGAGACCGTGTATCTGCTCCTTTTCGGCAATATGCCCTCGGAGCACGAGTTGGCGGAATTCAGGCGGCTCCTTGCGGACTTCCGCGAGATACCCTCGAATTTCATGAGGGACGTTATAATGAAGGCTCCCACGGACAATATGATGAACACCCTTGCAAAGAGCGTCCTTGCGCTGTTTTCCTATGATGACAGGGCAAACGACATATCCATACCCAATGTGCTGAGGCAGTGCGTGGAGCTGATAACCATGTTCCCCGTGCTGTCGGTATACGCATATCACGCATACAAATACGCAAGGCTGGGAGGCGACCTGTTCATACACAGCCCCCGCCCCGAGCTTTCCATTGCCGAGAATATACTTTATATGCTCCGTGACGACGGAAGGTATACCGAGCTGGAGGCGCGGATACTTGACCTTGCGCTGGTGCTCCACGCAGAGCACGGCGGCGGAAACAACTCCACCTTCACCGTCCATGTGGTATCCTCATCGGGCACCGACACCTATTCGGCGATAGCGGCGGCACTGGGCTCCCTCAAGGGACCCAAGCACGGCGGCGCCAATATCAAGGTTGCCATGATGTTCGATGATATGAAGCAGAACGTAAAGGACTGGACCGACGAGGAGGAGGTAAAGAACTACCTGAGGAAGCTTCTCCACAAGGAGGCCTTCGACCATGCGGGGCTCATCTACGGCATGGGACACGCGGTATACTCACAGTCTGACCCGAGAGCCAAGGTGTTCAAGGGCTTTGTTGAGTCTCTCAGCTCCGAAAAGGACAGACACGAGGAATTCGCGCTGTATTCGCTGGTAGAGCGTCTTGCTCCCGAGGTAATAGCTGAGGAGCGCCGCATATACAAGGGCGTCTGTGCCAACGTGGACTTCTACAGCGGCTTTGTATACCGTATGCTGGGCATACCCGACGAGCTGTTCACGCCTCTCTTTGCCATATCGAGGATAGCGGGCTGGTCAGCCCACAGAATAGAGGAGCTCATAAACTCCAACAAGATAATCCGTCCCGCCTACAAGGCAATATCGCCCATGCGGGAGTATACCGATATGGAAAACAGGATAGACTGAGGGATATGAATAAGAAGATACTTATAAAGGCGATAATAATGGGAGCCGGCTGGCCGCTGGCAGTATTCCTTGTCTGCGCCCTTCTGGACATAGCGACTCAGGAGAGCAGGGCGGCGCTGTACGTTATGTTTGCCGAGGGCATAGTGCTCTTCGTGCTCCCGATACTGATGCTGAAAAGGGAAAGGAAGCTGTCGGAGGGGAAGCTCCCTCTGTGGACGGTTCCTGTATATCTTGCCGCCTATGCCCTGATAACGGTGCTGCTCCATTATCTTATCGAGGTCGTTGCGGATACCTCCGTATTCTTCAGCAAGGACGTATATATGGGCGGTTTAGGACTTGTACTCATGCTGATGATACTGACGGGAGGCTTTATCTGGGCGGTGGTATTCCGTCTGGGAGCGGCTGTCGTCGGGCTTATCCGCGGAAAAAGACAATAAGAGGACATGAGATATATGAAAAAGACAACTCTGCCCTTTATACTCTGCGGCATCATATGCTGCGTGCTTTATAGCGGGCTTTTCATTCTTGGTGATTACACGGTATTCGTGAAGCGGATAAGAGATGCGGATCAGCTTTTATATCTGCTGCCGCTTATGTGCTTTGCCCTGCCATTTGCGCTGTACCCGCTGGAAAAGCGCTTTGCCGGCGGCAGCAAGGGCAGAGCCGCAGCGTTTTTCTGGACAGCCGTAGGAGGCTGCGCAGCGGGTACGGTAATTGCGGTCAAGTGGCTTGCCCTCACGTATATCGATGTATCGTCGTTAAGCAATCCTTCCGAACAAAGATGGGTGAGCGGAACGCGTTATCTTATGCTGCTGCTCATGATAGGCGGCATTCTCTGGACGCTGGCCTACAGAGGCATAATAGCCCTGATAAACTGGTTCAGAATGGGGTATTAAAACCGAAAGGAATGTGATATAAATGAACAACACAGCAGAATTATTTGAATGGAAGGGCACTACCTGCGTAAAGCTCTGCGCAGGAGGCTATGAAGCATGGATCGCCAACGAGATAGGCTCAAACGTTATCCGTCTCCGCGACAATGTGAACGGACTGGAGTTCTTCCGCTTCAGCGAAAGCAACACAGCGGACGTTATAAAGCAGTCCCCCGAGGTATGGGGACTCCCCACCCTTTATCTGCCCAACCGCTTTGCGGACGGCGTGCTGAAGACCTCCGACGCCGTATATCAGCTTCCCGTTAACGAGAAGGCTCCCTACAACAACCATATCCACGGCTTCCTCCACAAGAGAGTCCACGAGGTCGCGGAGTACAGCGCCGACGGCAACTGCGCATGGGTAAAGACCCGCTATGTATACGACGAGAAGGATGAGTTCTTCAAATATCTTCCCGTCCGTTTCACTGCCGAGTACACCTTCACTCTTTCGGATCAGGGACTCGAGCAGAATATCCGCTTTATCAACATGGACGGCGTAAAGGTGCTGCCTATGTCTCTTGCTTCCCATACGGCCATAAATTCGCCCTTTGTTGACGGAGCAAGGGAGGAGGACATCCGCCTGACGGTGCCGATAGGCAAGCGCTGCGAGCTCAACGAACGCTGTCTGCCCACGGAGAACCTGAGAGTTCCCACCATGCACGACCTTGAGTACAAGAACGGAGTAAAGAAGCCCGTATTGCAGGTAGTGGACAACGAGATGTACTTCGGCGAGTACACACAGCTTGACGGCGAGAAGTTCCACGGCGTTATCGCGGAGGACACCGCCAGCGGCAAGAAGCTCTGCTACGAGGTATCGGAGGAGTACGGCTTCTGGATAATCTGGAACGACCGCGGCTTCAACCACTATTTCTGTCCCGAGCCCATGACGGCAATGATAGACGCTCCCAACCTCAGTCTTCCCGCCGATGTAACGGGCTACCGCGAGGTGAAGCCGGGCGGCGTATTCGAGACCCACGAGAGATTTTTCACTAAGAAGTGATTAGTAAATAATAATCAGTGATTAGTTAGGGAACGCCCTCGGCGTTCCCTTTATGATTTAAAATATCGGTTACAGAAAGGAATATAGCATGAATTTTTTTAAAATAACTGCAATACTATGCGCATCAGCCATATTTGCGCTTAACACGGGCTGTAACAACGAGTCTCCCGGGTCAGAAATCGCGGAGCCCACCACAGCTGCTACAGCTGCGGCTGAGGAAGCGGCAGCAGACGTCCCCGAAACGACCGAATTCAAAGGCGTAAAGATGACCGACGGCTTCGATCCAGGAAAGTACAGCACATTTGAGCTCAGCTCCGAGGATCTGCACGACGGAGTGTGGGACACGGCAATAACAAATACGGAAAAGGGTGAAAACCGTTCTCCCCAGCTCTCATGGGCGCCCGTGGACGGGGCAGGCTGCTATGCCGTATTTATGACAGATACCTCCGCGGGCAACTGGCTCCACTGGAAGTCCGTGACCGGAACCGGGACCGTTCTTCCCGCAGGCTGGGCTCCGTCAAGCGAGTACGTGGGACCCTATCCGCCCAGCGGCACCCATGATTACGAGGTGTATGTATTTGCCCTGAGGGAGCAGCCCGAGAGGATAAAGGGCGGCTTTGACAGCTCAAATCCGAAGCTTTTTGAATTTTTCGAGTCCCTTGACGGCGAGGGCGGGAATATAGTGGCCTACGGTCACATTCTCGGCACCTACACCCACGGAGACTGATACATAATGCATAATTTATCCGTCCGCATAAGCGGACGTTTTTTTCGGCCGTTTATAATACAGGGGAGGCGTCCCGATGTACGGACGCACGTACATACTGTAAGCTTAAAGCCGAAGGCTCCGTCAGTCCGGGGGTTCACCAAGGAGCCGACAAAAAAGCATGGCAAAATGCACAAAAAATGACTTGAAAAAAATATACAGCAATTTTGGAATAATCTATTGTATTATGCCCGAATATGTGATATAATAATACAAATGTGGGTTTTTGCCCGCTTTGTCACCAAAAATAAAGGAGTATTATTATGAAGTTCGGATTTTTTGACGACGCAAGGAAGGAATATGTCATCAATTCCCCAAAGACTCCCTATCCGTGGATAAACTACCTCGGCAACCAGGGATTTTTCTCACTTATTTCCAATACAGCAGGCGGCTACTGCTTCTATAAGGACGCCCGTCTCAGACGTATCACACGTTACCGCTATAACAACGTGCCTATAGATATGGGCGGACGTTATTTCTATATCAATGACAACGGAACAATCTGGAACCCCGGCTGGTCTCCTGTAAAGACAGAGCTGGATTCCTACGAGTGCCGTCACGGCATGGGCTATACAGTTATCACAGGAAAGAAGAACGGCCTCAAGGCTGAGGTGACCTTCTTCGTACCCCAGAACTACGACGGAGAGGTACAGCAGGTAGTTCTCACCAACGAGAGCAGCGAGACAAAGAACTTCTCTGTGTTCTCGATAGCTGAATGGTGCCTCTGGGACGCACAGGACGACTGCACGAATTTCCAGAGAAACTTCTCCACGGGACGTGTTGAGATAGAGGGTTCTACTATCTACCACGTAACAGAGTACAGAGACAGACGCAACCACTACGCTTTCTATACCGTAAACGATGAGATCGACGGCTACGATACAGACCGCGATTCATTTCTCGGAAGCATCTACAACGGCTGGGACAACCCTGCTACAGTAAAGGCAGACAAGCCCTCAAACTCATTTGCAGACGGCTGGTCGCCCGTAGCTTCCCACTACAAGAAGGTAACTCTTGCTCCCGGCGAGTCAAAGACTCTCATCTATATCCTCGGTTATGCCGAGAACCCCCAGGACAAGAAGTTTGCTGCTGAAAAGCCTGCAAATCTCCTCACAAGAGAGACATGGGTCCTCAACAAGGAGAAGGCTTATGCAATGATCGAGAAGTACAATACTCCCGAGAAAGTAGCAGCAGGCCTTGAGGAGCTCCGCAATACATGGGCAGATCTCCTTTCTATCTTCAATGTAAACACACCTGACGACAAGGTAAACAGAATGGTAAACATCTGGAACCAGTATCAGTGTATGGTAACCTTCAACCTTTCGCGTTCTGCTTCTTACTTCGAGAGCGGTATAGGCAGAGGCATGGGCTTCCGTGATTCCAACCAGGATATTCTCGGCTTTGTACACCAGATCCCTGAGCGTGCAAGAGAGAGACTGATCGACATCGCTTCAACTCAGCTTTCAGACGGCGGCTGCTACCACCAGTACCAGCCACTTACAAAGAAGGGCAACGCTGACATCGGCGGTGACTTCTCGGACGATCCGCTCTGGATGATACTTTCTGTTGCAGCATATATCAAGGAGACAGGCGACTGGGGCATTCTCGACGCTAACGTTCCTTTCGACGACGATCCGAACGGCAAGCACACAATGCTGGAGCACCTCAACGTTTCTTTCTATCACATCGTAAATAACCTCGGACCTCACGGTCTCCCGCTGGCAATGAGAGCTGACTGGAACGACTGTATCAACCTTTCATGCTTCTCCGATACACCCGGCGAGAGCTTCCAGACCTATACAAATCCCAAGTTCGCAGCAGAGGGCGGCTACTCCAAGATTGCCGAGTCCGCATTCGTTGCAGCGCTCTTCACATACACAGGTCCTGCATTCGTAGGCATTCTCCAGCACCTCGGCAAGGCTGATGAAGCTGCAAAGGCTCAGGCAGAGATCGACAAGATGAAGAAGAACGTTATGGAATCCGCATTCGATGGCGACTGGTTCATCAGAGCCTACGACGCTAACGGCGAGAAGATGGGCTCCAAGGAGTGCGAGGAGGGCAAGATCTTCATCGAGCCCCAGGGCTTCGCAGTAATGTCCGAGATCGGCAAGGATCAGGGCGCAGACATCAAGACTCTGAACTCTATCGACAAGTACCTCAACTGCGAGTTCGGACTCGTTCTCAATAACCCCGCATTCACAAAGTACTATATCCAGTACGGTGAGATCTCCACATATCCCGGCGGATACAAGGAGAACGCAGGAATATTCACACACAACAACGCATGGATAATCTGTGCCGAGGCATATGCAGGCAGAGGCGACAAGGCATTCGAGTACTACAGCAAGATAGCTCCTGCATTCACCGAGGAGACCTCTGATATTCACAAGACAGAGCCTTACGTATACGGTCAGATGATCGGCGGTAAGGACGCAAAGAACTTCGGTCAGGGCAAGAACTCATGGCTGACAGGTACGGCAGCATGGAACATGGTAGCTATTTCCCAGTACATTCTGGGTGTACAGCCTGTATTCGACGGCCTGAAGGTAGATCCCTCCATTCCTCACGAGTGGGACGGCTTCACAGCAGTCCGTAAGTTCCGCGGCGCAACATTCAACATCACAGTCAAGAACCCTGCACACGTATGCAAGGGCGTAAAGTCCATGACAGTTGACGGCAAGGCAGTAGAGGGAAATGTTATCCCCGTATGCGAGAGCGGCACACACGAAGTAGAGATCGTAATGGGCTAAAATTAAAGGGCAGGCTTGAAGCCTGCCCTTTTTAGTGTTTAGTTATTAGTGCTTAGTGCATAGTAGGGGCGCACAGTGTGCGCCCGAGGAAAAACGCTATATGTAGGGGCGGCGTTCCGCCGCCCGCTAATAGCCGTAAAATTTTGAATGACCAATTGTAGGGGACGCCGCCCTCGGCGTCCCGCCACACGAAAAGACAAACCGCGGTACGTATGGAATGATATTCCAGATCTGTCAGAGCCCTTTTTTCATCATTATCAAAAAAACAACGAACTCTAATATTACGAAACCAGCACATATTATAGCGGCGATATTTGCGAGTTTCATTCCTAACTTTGCATTACTCTTGCCACCAAGCTTTTGTTTAATGGAAGATTTTCCAAGAATTTGAGCTGTCAGCGCACACGGAAGTGTGATAAATGGTATAAAAGATGATAAGAGAGCTATTATACCAAAAATAAGTGAAGCAGTCGCAAGACCTTGTTTCTGGTTTCCTTGTGATCTGTGTTTTACACCATTTCTTGTATCAATAGATTGCTTCAATGGTATTTCATTAAATGCTTTTCCGCATGAGGGGCAGAAATTGGCATTGTCAGTAATTTTGTATTCGCAGAATTTACAAAACACAAAAGCGCCTCCTGTCAAGGTTGATTTGTAATATAAGTATAACACATATGTATTCAAATGTCAACATATGTAGTCAATAATTGTACAAAAGTAGTATATCATATTATCATGAGGTGATAATATGTATATGTCAACACTTGATTCTAAAATAGTAGGAGAAGTTATAGCGGAATTTCGTAAGAAAAAGGGAATATCGCAGGAGGTCATCAGCGGACTTGCCGACATCGGGCGCACACATCTCAGCGCTATTGAGCGGGGCGAGCGCAAGCCCACTCTCGAAACATTGTACCGCATAGCAAACGCCCTTGACGTGAAGATGAGCGATATAGTAATTGCGATCGAAGAAAAACTGTAAAAATAAAAGGCGGACATTATGTCCGCCCGAAAAAAGCAGCCCGTACTGATGTACGGGCTGTTCCTTTTGAAATACTTTTACTGCGAAAGCGGATTGCCGTCCGCGTCGGTATTGATACTTCCTGTAAGTATCATGATACCCTCGATAAGTCCCCACACCCAGCTCACCACAGAAAGGAAGCCGCAGCTCAGAAGAGTAATGAGGAGCTGAGCTATAGCCCTGCCGTTGTAGCCGAGGTAGAAGTTATGGATACCGAGAGCACCCAGGACTATACCTAGCACGCCGGCCGCCACCTTGGACTTATAGCCAGCCTGTGCGGGATTATACTGGTCATACTGATTGTTCTGCATGACGGCCCTGTCGGGCTCCATCACTCCGCCGCAGGAGTCGCAGAAGTTGGCGCTGTCGTCCACATATTTGCCGCAATATTTACAATACATAGTTTATCCCCCTATCATGGTTTATGATACATTATTATATCAGAAACCGTTCGGCTTGTCAATGAACTGTATGTTAACTCCCAGGTATATGACACCGAGTCATTTTCGGGAGCTGTTTTTTATTTCAAATTCACAGAAACGTATGTTCACAATTGTGCACCTCTACAAAGTTAAAAACTTTTTTTCTGTTATACAACCGTTTCAGGTTGATTCAGACCCCTTTTTGCACCCCTTATGAGAACGGTGTTATCCGTTCGGGAATGAAAGGAGGTCTTATTTTTTGAACAGGAACACAAGATCGAAGCTCAACGCCTTCTGCTGCAATTATGTAATGCTGGGAAGCGCTGAGGAAGCGGCGGTCAGAGCGGGCTTTCCCCGCGAAAGCGCACTGACAGAGGGTATAGAGCTCCTGAAGACGGAGGAATGCCGTCAGCTCATAGCGCAGCTGCGGGAGGTGCTCTCCGACAGCGGCAGCGTGGCCGCAGGCCTGAAAAGGCTTGCCTTCGGGAGCTGCTCCGACGCGGTATATCTTGTATTTGCGGACGAGCTCCCGCCTGCGGGAGTGATAGAAAAGCTGGATCTTTTCAATGTGTCCGAGATAAAGCGTGTAAAGGGCGGAGGCGTAGAGGTGAAGCTCTTTGACAGGCTCAAGGCGCTGGAGAAGCTCTTCGAGCTGGAGACTGCATTCAATGACCGCGGAAAGGCAGAGAGCCTTATAAGAGCCCTGACCGGCGACGGGGAGAGTGAGAGCCTTGATGATAACTGAGTTCTCGGCAAAGCAGCTCCTCACGCTGAAATGGTGGAATATGCGGGGCTACGGCGACCGCGACGCCATAATATGCGACGGAGCCGTGCGAAGCGGCAAAACTCTCGCCATGTCGCTGGGGTTCATATTCTGGGCAAGCAGGTGCTTCAGCGGCGGAGCCTTCGCCATGTGCGGCAAGACTATAACATCCCTCCGCAGGAACCTGATAACGCCGCTGCTGCCTATGCTGAGAGAATACGGCTATACCATAAGTGAAAGGATCAGTCAGAACTATTTTGACATGACCTTTCTCGGCAGCACCAACAGGGTATATCTTTTCGGCGGCAGGGACGAGAGCTCCGCAGCGCTGATACAGGGTATGACCCTGTCGGGAGTATTCTTTGACGAGGTAGCTCTCATGCCCCGTTCCTTTGTGGAGCAGGCACTTGCAAGGTGCTCGGTGAGCGGCTCGAAGATGTGGTTCAACTGCAATCCCGACAATCCCTCCCACTGGTTCTACAACGAATGGATAAAGAAGCTCAGGGAGAAGAACGCCCTGTATCTCCATTTCGACATGGACGACAATCCCTCTCTCTCCGAAAGGGTAAAGGAGCGCTACAAGCGTATGTACTCCGGCACCTTCTACGAGCGCTTCGTACTCGGGAAATGGACGGCCTCCCAGGGAGCTGTATACCCCATGTTCAGCAGGGAGAAGCACGTTTTCAGCGGCGATGTGGACTGTGAAAGGTTCGTCATATCCTGCGATTACGGCACGGTAAATCCCTCCTCCTTCGGGCTGTGGGGACTCCGTGACGGAATCTGGTACAGGCTCAGGGAGTATTATTACGACTCCCGCAGAGAGGGCATATCCCGCACAGACGAGGAGCATTACGAGGCTCTTGAGGAGCTGGCGGGAGGAAGACCGATCGAAAAGGTAATAGTTGATCCTTCGGCGGCAAGCTTTATCGAGTGCATACGCCGCCACGGCAGATTTCCGGTGGTAAAGGCGGACAACGACGTAATATCGGGGATACGCAAGGTCAGCACGGCACTGAAGCAGGGAAAGCTCCGCTTCCACGAGTCCTGCACGGATATACTGCGTGAGTTCGCTCTTTACTGCTGGAACGAGAAAACGGGGACGGACGCTCCCGTAAAGGAAAACGACCATGCCATGGACGATATGCGCTATTTTGTGGCGGATATGGCAGGCTCTGAGGAGGAGGGGCTGATAGCCCTTTCCGTATCCCGATGAGCGGTACGTCCGAAAAAAACACAAGGAGGTAACATGAAGCTTTTTAAGAAAAAAAGCGCAGCGGAGCTGTCTCCCGGTCTTGTGACCATGCAGCGCAGCTGCGGCGACGGCTTTGCCCTTCCTGCGGCGGTATATCCCTGCGAGAAGGAGCTGTACGACAGGCTGCGCTGTGCAGTTCCGATAATCGACGCTGCCATAATAAAGATAATCAGGCTCACAGGCGGCTTCCGCGTGAAGTGCTCCGACGAAAGGTACCAGCAGGAGCTGGACAGCTTTCTCGAAAACGTTCCCGTAGGACTTACGGGGCGTTCGGTGGGCTGCTTCGCGGATAATTTTCTGGACAGCCTGCTTACCTACGGCAGTGCGGTTGGCGAGATAGTCGCCGACAGCGGGCAGCGCCGCATCGCGGGACTGTGGAACGGGGACATATCCCGTGTCCGCATATCCGCGGGTGCAGAGCCCTTCAGCAGGAGCTATACTGTAACTGCTCCCAACGGGGGCTCGCGGAAGATAGCTCATCCCGAGCGTATACTCTATTCCTCGCTCACGGGCGGCAATTCGCTGCTCCGCGGGCTTCCGTCACTCAGCGGGATCCTTATGAGGATATACGGCTGCATCGGTCAGAACTACGACCGTGCAGGAAATGTCCGCTATGCAGTGACCTACAAGCCCTCGGGAACGGGCGGGGATATGATGAATACCCGGGAAAGAGCGCAGCAGATAGCCCGTGAATGGGCTGACGGAATGAAATCGGCAAAATACGGTCAGGTAAAGGACTTTGTGGCGGTGGGCGACGTTGATATAAAGGTCATCGGAGCCGAAAACCAGCTCTTTGATACCAATGTGCCCGTAAGGCAGTTACTTGAGCAGCTCATCGCAAAGCTTTCCATACCGCCGTTCCTGCTGGGACTTTCCTGGAGCTCCACGGAGCGTATGTCCTCCCAGCAGGCGGATATACTCACCTCAGAGTTGGAGTATTACCGAAGGCTCCTCACGCCCGTGATATGCGACGTGGGAAACGCCTTCCTTGCTTCCATAGGCTCGGAGGCATCCTGCTCGGTGGAGTGGGACAACATCAATCTACAGGACGAAACGGCACTTGCGGAGGCAAGGCTGAAAAACGCACAGGCGCGGGAAATAGAGCTGCGCCTTGAAGAAAATGAATAATACGGAGGTAAAAAATATGTATAACGACATCAGACTTGAAAAAGGCCTTTATAATCTCAGCGGCAAGTCATTCACAGCCGCTCTCGAGGAGCTTGATCCCTCTGCGGCATACGCAGGCACTCCTCTCGAAAGACTCGACGCCTTCGAGAGACAGCTCAAGCGCTTCAATATCAGGATAAACGGACAGGACTGCGACTGCGTGGAGAAGTTCTTCTCGACCACGGAGACTGCGGTGCTCTTCCCCGAATTCGTAACCCGCTGCATAAGAAAGGGCTTCAACGAAACTGTGCTCAGATCGGTATGCGCGGCAAAAACGGTATGCGAGGGCAGTCAGTATCTTGGCTGCGTGCTGGACGATTCGGCTGCATACGAGGCTGCCGATGAGGGAGAGCAGCTCCCCGAGGCTACCGTAAGAGAGGGAAGCACGGCGACCGTGCTTACTAAGTTCGGCAGACTCATCAGCGCCTCCTACGAGGCTGTGAGAAAGCAGAGACTCGACGTGTTCGGCGTAATGCTCAGGAGCGTGGGCGTAAGACTTGCGGTATCCGTGATAAAGGAGGCGGTAAGCGTTCTCGAGGACGGCGTTACTCCCATAACCACACAGGCTCTCACCTACGATGACCTTGCGGCTCTCTACGGTGCATTCGACTGTTTTGACATGACAACGGTGATAACCTCTCCCGCTCTTGCTTCAAAGATCGCAGCCATGGAGCAGCTCAAGGACTGCGCGGCAACTCCCGACGGCAGACTCATTCTCCCCTTCGGAGCGGAGCTGGTCAAGACCTCTGCTGCGGACGAGGATACGATCATCGGTATCGACCGTGATTTCGCCCTTGAATTCATAACCAGCACAGACCTTGTAATGGAGACGGACAAGCTCATCGACCGTCAGCTGGATCAGATGACGGTATCCATTACCTGCGGCTTCAGGAAGATAGCTCCCGACGCTGTAAAGGTGCTTACTGTTACAGCTAACGAGTGAGTCTGCGCCGGATTCAGCGTTGTAATTGTTTGCTGAGCCCGTGAACGGGATTCCAAAGGGACTTTGTTCCTTTGGTCAGGTCAAGGGCTGACAGCCCTTGTGGGGCGTGGGGCAAAGCCCCGCAGTTACAAGGCGCTCCGCAAGGGTGGATTTTCCAAACAGTCCGGTGGACTGTTTTGGAAAGAGGGACGCCCTGTAAGAGAGGGCGTCCCTTTAATAACATAAACATATGCGGACCGCCAAAGGCGGCTGCTGCAAAAATACTATGAAAGGAGAAAATATGGACAAGACCATACTCGATAAGATAAACCGCTTCACCCGCCGTCCCCTCAGCGAGGACGAGGTCTATGTCTTTTCGGTGATACTCTGCGACAACGAGGTGGACCGAGACTGCGAACGCTTCTCCGACGAGGCTCTCGAAACGCTGAAAAACAGCTTCGCGGGCAAGACGGGGATCTTCGACCATAATGCCACTACCGTCAATCAGAACGCCCGTATCTTCGATACGGAGCTCGTCACGGACAGCTCCCGCACCACCTCCTACGGCAGTCCCTACAAATACCTCAGGGCTATGGCCTATATGGTGCGCACCGACGAGAACAGGAACCTTATCGCCGAAATAGACGGCGGAATAAAAAAAGAGGTGAGTATCTCCTGCTCGGCGGCAAAGCATATCTGCTCGGTCTGCGGCTGCGATAAGGACGTTGTATCCTGTAACCACATAAAGGGCAGAAAGTACGGCGGAAAGCTCTGCCATACCGTGCTCGGCGACATTACCGACGCCTATGAGTGGAGCTTCGTCGCCGTTCCCGCTCAGGTGAATGCGGGAGTTACAAAAAAGTTCAGCGATGCCGGTGAGGTCAGACATCAGGCGGCTCATACCGCCGAGGCAGACGCGGAGCTCCGCAGGGATATACGCAGGCTCGCTTATTTCTCAGGCGGCAGGGCTGCTGCGGATATAGCCTCTGTATCTGCGGCTACTCTCGATACCCTTCAGCTCATAGCTCTCCGCAAGTCCTTTGAGGCTAAGTGCGGAAATGGCAGGGCTGAGGTGCAGCTGGAGCTCACCGATGAGGAAAAGGAGTCCGCAGAGGATTTCTCCATGAAACAGGAGGGAGAATATGGATATTCAGGAAATAGTTTCGCTCTTTGATCTCTTCGTCGGAGAGGAGATAGGCGACACCTATATCAGGATCATAAACCTTGCCATATGCGAGGTGCTCGATATGCTCAGGGACGGAGCCGACCGCACTGACGCGAGACTTGAATACCTTGCCGCTGCGCTTGCCTATTACAGGTATCAGCAGATACTTGCGGCAAGGGAAAGAGCTGCCGTGACCTACGGGGGAAAGGTACTCAGTGAGTCGCAGAATACGGCTTACGAGTACTCAAAGCAGCTGCTCAGTGATTATATGCAGATATGCCGTAAATTCATAAAGGCGGATACCTTTGTCTTTGCGGGCATTTCAAACGGAAGGGAGGAAATATGATGCTCAGGGAACTGATAGACGATATAACAGCAAAGCTTGCGGAGAACGGCGTGGACCCTGTTTACAGCGCCTTTGACGCAAAATCGGTCAGTAGGAAGGGCAGCAGCTTCTTCACTGTTGTGGGTATAGGCTCCTTTGAATCGTCGGCGCCTATCTATTCGCCGTATACGGTGTTCCTGCCCTTCAGGGCGGAGATAGAGATAAGCATTGCCGCTCCCGAGGACTATTCGATGATAAAGCTCTATAATTATTACGACGAAAAGGTGGGGCCTGTGGTGTCGGATATGTCGGGCATGACTTGCAGGCTGAGCAAAATGAGCGTGAAGTTCGACAGCAATATACAGCGGCTCGTGCTGAACGTAAGACTGTCGGCAAGTGGCCTCACCAGGATCGGAAGGGAAAATGTATGAGCAGCGTTACGGCTTTTACTCATAGGGAGGCTCTCCCCGTAACCATCGGCAGCTGCGTCATATACTGCGAGGAGTTCAGGGCTTCCGCCGCAAGGAGCATAAACGAGGAGCCCACCGCCGACGGGGGGACTGCTCTCACGAACGACTCGCTGCGCAGCACAAGGCTCACTTTCTCGGGCAGGATATGTACGGAGGACGACCCCATGGACTTTGTATATGACTTCAACAGCCTTATACGCTCGGGAACGGCTCTTGCCGTGGAGTATATGGGGCTGAGGTTCACGGGCTGCCGTATGCTGGCATACACCTACGAGGACAAGGGAGGGGACTGGGCTTCGGCGACGGTCACTCTCATCACCGCTGAGGCGGTCACAAGGAGCGTTTCGCCATGACAGTGCTCCTTACCGTGAAAAACAGCAGCGGCACCGTTACCGCCGAGGAAAGGGTGCTGGATTTCAGCTTCCGAAAGGACGTCTATATCCCCTATACCGAGCTTTCGGCAAGGGCGGAGGCGGAGAGCGGCAGCTTTGACAACGCGGCGGAGGTACTACTCAGTATTGACGGGAATACCGTACACCACGGCCTCATTGACAGCCTCAGGCTGGAGAAAAAGGGCGGAAAAAGCCTTGTACGGATAAGCTCCCGCGGCTTTACCTCGCTGCTGTGTCAGAACCAGATAGAGCCGGGACTTAAAATGAATATCTCCTTCAACTCGCTTATGGACGATTACTGTACGCTGCCCTATGTGGAGCACGAATACAACAGCGATAACAGCAGCTATATCTACGTAAGACCAAATACCTCCATGTGGGACGCCGCAGCCAATCTGTCCTATAAGCTCCTCGGCACCTATCCCTACATAAAGGGCACCAACAGGGTCATGATAAGTCCTGCGGCTGCTCCCGGTACCTTCGACCTCAGCAGCAGGGAAATAATTGCAATGGGGTCGGGGCTCATGTACAGCCGCCTTGCCAGCGATTACCATATGGCTGATATGGGCGGCAACTACGGCACTTTCGATCTTCATGACGCCGATGTGTCGGCAAGGAGGATCGTAAGGCACAAATACTTCGATCTGGATATGCGGTTCCTGTACGACCCGCAGCAGGCTCTTGCCTACCGCGATAAATTCGACAGCCGCGGCCTTGCCGAGCGGTACTGCTCATACAGCGGCTACTGCGGCGAGGACCTCTGCGACCTTGTGAGCTTCGGCAGCGTGACCGCTCAGCCTGTGGGCTCCCTGAGCATAAAGGGCAGCAGCAGAGGCATATTCACCGAAACAGGCGTGTATACCGACAGATTTCCTCACAGTCAGACCTGAAAAGGCAGCACTTAAAGCTGCTCAAGTAAAAACCATGAACGCTCTCAAAAACGGTCTGCAGAGAAACTGTGCGGAAGCACTCCCGTATTTACAAAAGCCCGCAGGCGGTATAAAGCCCCTGCGGGTTTGCGTTTTTTGTGATATATTGTCCTTGCAGATACGCATATCAGGGAGCTGATCCCTGTGATCGGATAGGATCAAATCCTGGCAGAGAGCACAAGCTGCAACCGCTCTGGGATAAAGTGCTGACTGCCGAGCAACAGAAAAGCATTGGTCATTTCTATCTCAGAGGCGGCTTTGATTTCAGTAAGTTGACTTCCGGGGATAAGAATCTTATGAAAATGCTTAAAGAACGCACCGAAGATGAACAAGGAATGCTCGATGCATACGTTACGCCTGTTGATTTTATCTCGGTGTCGCTCTTTTGTATCTCGGGTGATGTATTGTCGGGGCGATAATATTTCTTCACAAGTTCAAGTGCTTTTGCAAATACCGCTCGCTTGTTTACGAATGTATCCTCGAAGATATGCTCGGCAATGAGATCAAGCCGCCACTGCGGAAGCATTTTCATCTCACAGAAGTCAGTGGTGTCAAGTCCTGCTTCTCTGCGGACCTTTGCACTGCCGTGATTGAGCTTGTTGTAGCAGCGGTATCCCCAGCTCGGAACTCCCGCCTTGTTCTTGCCCCACAGGTCATGTCTGAAACCCGAGCCGCAGGAGCATATCAGCTTGTTGGTCCACATATTTGTTGAGGGATTAACGAGTCGAACTTACCTCTTATCTGCGATAGCAGCCTGACGGGAAATAAATACACCTATCTGGTATAAAAGCGCGTAATATAGACGCGTGTCCTCTCTGGACTGGCAGTGCTTTTACATACTGCCGTTAGCGCAGGAATATACAAGAAAAACAGGCTTAACGGCTATCTTAAATATTGTCATTTGCCTAAGAAAAAAGCTGTTATGTACATGATTGTATATAGCAGCTTTTGGCGTATAATAGGCTGGACTTCAGCGAGTTTCCGTTCTTTGTTTTGAAAGCCTTTGCGTCGCCCAATGCTATATTTAATTTTCTTGTAAATCTATAGAGTCCTTATTATCGCTTATCTTTGATAGTATTCTACTGGGCACTTATATCAGGCAAAAAGGCTTAAATAATTGTTTTAATTCTAATATTCCCATAAAATGCTGTTGGATTTATCGTGCGTTGAAGCGGAAAGATACTTGGTTTATTCGACGCTACAGAACTGGAAAACGCAATCTTTCATAATTACACTAACACTATAAGTCCAATATTCTTTATTTCCTCCGATAATTATAAGTATTGGCTCAGGGCACTTAAGACTTTTGCTCTGGGATAATGAAATCTTTTGTTTTATATCATACTCACTGGGGAATGATGATGAATTTGGATGATAATGCCATTCTCCTATATAATAATAGCTCTTGTCCCATAGCATATCCAGCTTCTTTTGCAATTCAGCAATACCTCTTTTGAATGCTGTAGTTTTCTTGATCGAATCATTAGGAGAATTTGTCATCTCAGAAACAAATGCAACTGATCCGTCATCTGAGTATCTACCAATTATTATACCTCCTGTTTCATATGGATTTGATTCTTCACATAACTTATGCAGAAGACTAAGCTGTTCAAGAGGAACCACTATCTTTAAATTTGTATCAGAATTATAAAACACCAATTCAATCACTCTCACATTTGTCAATTAATGAATAATCTTCATAATAATCATTTTCTTGCTGCTTGTATATCAAAGATACTTGTTTTGTTTCTTCCTTGCTAATATATTTTTCGATATTCTTCACAGCAATAGAAGCTGCCATCCATACATCATCACTTCGAGCAGGAAATGTAGGATGCCAGCATCCTATCCCATCTCTGGGTAAACTATTTTCGTCTATTTCTTTTAAATCAGCTTCAGTATATGGTGAGATAAACTTATAGAACTCGTCAAAACTATAATTTGTATTGTTCTGCATATTGATGTACAGCTTTTTTGCACCAAAACCAACAGATACCGAGATTAAACAATGAGGACGTTTCAATTCAATGCTACAGAGCGTGTTCAAAACACTGTCTTCCCCTGTACAATCAATAATTATATCAAAGCTCTCTATGTCTATATTTGTATGTAGTGCAGAATTTTCAAAATTCAACAATAGCTGATTGGTAATTGGTTTAATCTCAGCATGAGGTGTTATTGTATTTAAGTGTGAGCAAAGAGAAGTGCATTTGTCACTTCCTATAGAATTAAGATTAAGTGTATGCCTTGATAAGTTCCCAACTTTGAATATATCACTGTCAGCTATTGAAAGATTGTATATTCCAGATCTGACCAGTATTTCAGCCATAGATGCACCGATACAACCAGCTCCGATCAAAAGGATTCTTTTTCTTAGCATTGCTTTGGACATTTTACCTCGTTGAGAGATTTCTTCTTGACTCCAATTTTCAGATAAGATCCAATCTATTCGTCGATTAGTTTTTAAAACCTCAGTAACATCTCTGTGCCAGTAACCCTTTTCATTTTTTCTGAAACCTTTGGGGATTTGATGACCGTACGATAATGTTGGCAGAAGAAATGCTTTCCAATAAATAATCTCATTTTCTTGAAACCAGTATTTTGGTATTGGAAATCCCAATAAGAATAAATGAGGCATACCATCACGCAAATATCTGGAGCCTTCCTTTAGTATAGCTTTAATGTCACAGCCCTGAGATTTGCAAACTTTCTGTAGTTCTTCCAATGTTTCAGGGACTTGCCAATCATATAGAACAGGAACACTTTTTAATAACACCCATGGGGATTTAATGATTCTATCAGAATTCTGTTTTTCTAATGCTGTTCCCCAATGCGAGTAATGGACAGGCTTATTGTCTAATGAATAAAATGTTTTTGGGTAAAAGACAGTTGGTTTTGATTTATAACAATCAATATCAACCATACCATACCTACAATCAGTATCCTCCCATTGCATAAAAGTAACTGTATCCTCAGAAAAAGCAAATTGACAATTGAGGAAGTTTTTATCGTTAAATTCAGGAAGTTCAAATAATTCATTGCGATTAACTAAACTATCATTAGCAGCCAATTTCAACCATTCAATGGCTCTTTGTACATGAAAAAGCATTCTGCCTTCAACAGAAAATGGCTCTGGGTTATGGGAAGAGAGGGTATTGACATCAACGCATAATGAGCCACTTCTCCACAATCCATTCTTACTAATGAAATAATTGTTTGCCTGATGGTATAACGTTGTTGTGATACTGTTATCAATATCAGGAAATATTTTAACTTTACCTTGAGGATATGTGGGTTCGACCACAACATACCATTGAGATGTGATTGGAAAATACCTATTTTCTGTTTCAACCGAAATTGATATATGATAATACCACAGTTTATTTGAATTATCATATTTCCAGTCATCTAACATTTGTACCGCAGGGAACAAGCTATCAAGTTCTCTTCGAGCTAATTTTAGCCGCTGGATCACTTCATCTTCATTCATTTATGCAAATCGCCCTCTTGGAATTTCCGTTGTTCTTTCTGTACGCTTACTAAAGCCATTCATGGAATTATTCTCTTTAGTCAGAGGCTCATGAAACATCGAACCAAATAGATTTTTCCATTTTGAAACGCTTTCGTGTAGATCTTCACAATCATATGCTTCTCTTGCTTTTTTAGCAGCATCACATACAGATACATAAAAATCGTTATAATCATCGTCTGACAATCTACCAAAAACATCATGCTCAGGAACTCCTCGATCTGAAAGGAACGGTTTTGTCGGATAATAGTTTACAATCTTTTCAAGCGTTAATACAACACCCTCTGCTATGCTTACTATTCCATCCGGACAACAATCTCCAATGAAGTGTTCTAATGGATAACTCTTGGGGTGTTTCATGTCAGGACACATAACCTTTTTCCACCATTTCAACGCTTTTACGACATTTATATAATGACCATTACATCTCTTGTTTTTTTCAACAGTCCATCTGATTTGTTCGAGAGGGTGAGTTTTATCCCATTCATCGGCTTCACGGTCAGGGATTAATAGTGGCTCGTCTTTCCAACTGCTATCTTCTGAACTGCTAAAAAACGTAAAGTTTTCTTCAATCGTGGACTCAGATATCAGCTCTTCAGAACTCAGTTCTTCTTGAACTGTTTCACTCGGAGCCGAGGTAGGTACTATATCAAGATCAACATAGCTTAAACTTATTCCAAGTGAACGACCTTGCTTACGATACTTTCCTGCATAATGCTTCTCCAAAAAAGGTATAAACTTATCCAATGCCTCTTCTGGCGTTGTAATTTCAGAATCAAGATTTGTGACAACAATTATATCCACATCGGACTTATTGCCATTCTTTGGCTTTACTGCGGTTGATCTTCGATAGCTTCCTTGCAGAAATGTGCTTACTATTATTGGCGATAAATCTTCATCTGCCAGCAGTCTTTTTCTTAAAGTAGTATGTCCTGTTTTCAAATCGCTGACCTGGTTGTCTGATAGACGGATAGCTGATAAAAAATCAGAAAAATATGTAGGCGCAGTTGCCATAATTATCGTCTCCTTTACGGTAAATTTTTAAACGAAGTTGAATATGTTCCAGTATCTTTAGCTTCTAAATCAAACTCATATAAAATACAATTGCCAAATCCTCGAGATCTCTGACCAAGAAAGAACATAAAAGCGTTAGGGGCTGAAGCGAATATATGAATATTTGCCCTTCTTTCTGCGGTAGTTCGTTGAGCAAGAGATGAAACAACCTGCTGAACAAGATTTATCGCATGGTTGGCATTTTGTATAGAGTCGAAGGAAGGACCTTTTCCACCAATTGTCAGTGTGATCATTCTCCTTATTTTAAGCCCACTCTCCGAAATGTATTCGATTACATTATCTTTTATATCACGAGTGACGCTTATGATAAGGCAGGTATCAGATTCGTTTATATCAATACGTTCATCCCTGACATCAAAGTCTGTGAATGAAGCATCGCACGAATCTTCTGTATCCCATAGCTCTAACTTTTTCGATGGATCAGGATTACTTGGAAAGGCAGAAATTCTGGATTTAGGATCGAGTATTCTGCCAGCAACGAACGCAATTGATAACGGCGCTTCTATTATAAGTTGATAATTATAATTTACATCGGTATTAATCTTCAAAAAGCTATCTAATTCTGAATAAATGTCTCTGTCCCAATCATATTCTGATTTGAGCTTCCTGCCATCGAATTTGTCTTTGAATGAAAGAATCGTTTCTGTAGTTCCTGATAAATAATCAGTTCCACGTTCAAAACTAACGATTCCTATTGCCTTGAAGCCAAAACATCTATTCTTCAACATCAATACATATTCTTCAATTTGAGAATCAAATATTGATTTCTCTATACCAGAATTATTTAAAGAAGAAATAAAATTTTCTGCTACTATTGCGTTCACAATTAGATTTAGCTGATCATACATCAAAGCAAATCCTTTTGTCGAAAGATACTTCAATAAAGATGATATTAATAGATCAGTTAGGATATTTAAGTCAAAAGGATAATTAATTATCCTGAGAGTCTTGTCTTTTATGAGAGAGGTGTCGAATGTAGACAATGCTTCTTTATGTCCTTTTCCTAACTTTGTCTTATCATTATTATTATATTGTAAAGCAATGAGGGCATTTTTGAATTCAATCGCCTTTTTTCCTAATTGTCCAATTAAGAATACCTCGCATTCAGCTGCACCTATGTCGTCCTTAATCAAATCATTTGCCCAATTAATTATATCACAGCGATCAAAAGAGTTAACATTTGATTTAACCTGAATGCTTTTAATGACACTTCCATTGCTTTCCAAAGCTATGTCAACCTTGTCGTTATCGGAATTATACTCAACATATATCTTATCCCAATTATCTTGGCACAACGCTTGAAATATTGAAGCAAATGTCTGATATAGATATCCTCTGGATCCGTCTTTTCCGCCCATAAATACTCCCTTCTTTTTATTCAGTGTTTGATAAAAGATATCAACCGGACACTATCAATTATAATTGCGATGCTTTTATTCTATATTCCCAGGAATAAACGCCTTCATCTCTCTGATAGTTTCTTCCATATCTTTTTTCATCTTTTTAGGCGCTTGTTGTTTTGTTAAAGCATACATTTGCTCAAGCGCTTTCATAGAGTTGAAAAGAGCCGCATCAACATTTAATATCATCTGCTCAGTTTTCATCTTTTCTTTTGCAGCAACAGAATCAATTATCTGCTTGACATATTTGGTTAGTTCACTTCGAGAGGAATAATCAGCAGGCGCGAAATAGTTGATTCTCCCATCGTTGAAAAGCTGATAAACTTTTTGACGTATGTCTTTCTCAGGGTCAAAAACACCGATGGAATATCCGCCTTTGCTTTTCACAAGGCGCATACAAGGAATATCTGTTGCACTGTCACCTATGTAAACAATGTTTTCATATGGTATGTAAAGCTTATTTTCTGGCATGGAATCATTAACTCTGTCATCATATTCTTCAAATATTCCCTTGGCTATTCTGAAAATGAATTGGGTTTTATTTGTATAGTTAACAGCTTGGGCAGGCCATTCAGCAACACCATCTGGAGTATAATAGTATGATGAAGCATAAATTCGCTTGAATTTATCTGCTATCCTGCTTCCCTCAATGATTTCTTTTAGACCCGAAGATATAATATAGTGCTCAAGAATGATTCCTTGTTTCTCTGCGTACTTATCCATTCTGTCAAACCAGTCTTCTACACCTTTGTATAAGGCAACATCCTTTCCTATTTCTCGGAAATATTCTTTGCGGATTGACTTTCTCTTAAACTTTGAATAATGAAGCAGCTGATACATCCACGCAAGATTTGTTTCCATGAGATTCTCTTTGGCCAGCTTATTAGACTCTTCCCAAAATCTCGCTGCATCTATTTCAAAAGAAGGAATAAGCGTGAATGTCTGCATATCATCTGGAGAGAGGGTCTTATCAAAGTCATAACAAATAGCCATACGTGGCTTTCGGCTCTTGATTGCTTCGATTTCCTTCTCTTTTGCTTCCTGAGCATTGGCAGTGTTATCATTTACCATAAGTTACCCCTTTCTCTCTGGTTCATAAACCTAAGTATTTGATCATCGATAACATATTCTCAATTCTGTCAGCCTGAGCGGCACAGGCATCTACACGTGCTTTTTGCTGTTCTTTCTGAATTGGGTTCAGAAGGGGATTATTGTCTATCGCTTGTTTCATCATGTCTTTTATCATGTCATGCTGCATATGTTTTTCAACTTCGTTCATGCAATATCATCTCCTTGATATCTTCGATTTTATCTCTCCCACCAAACAATGCACAGTAGTACAAGGACACATTTCTGACGGCTTGTCCTTACCGATTGCTATGTGCTCATTGTACTTCTGTTGAGCGAGTTTTACTGCCTGTCCTTCGTCACCGTAGCGATTAAGTTTTTCATAGATATCCTTATCCGACTTAGCATATTTCTGACCAGTAACTCTTTTGAAGGCCTGTGCAAAGCCGTTGCAACAAGCAACAGAGTCCTGATATGTAGGCATAGCGCCGAAATAAGCGTTGAACCACTCCTCGATACATGGATTAGTCCAGCCGACGTTTATGCCTTTATCCTCTGCTTGACGGATTATCTCATCAAAGTTCTTGACCTTGTCACGATCGAAGATTATCCATATCTCACCATATTGTGGATTTATGGACGCAAGATTTCTGGCTTCATCTACAAGATTATTAGATTTGGTTTTAATGACCTTAATCACCAACTTGCCTTGTAATTCTTTCGGAATAGAATCTCTTAGCCCATACATATAGTTCTGTTCAGTTTCTTCCGTATCAGTAACTATGAAGTAGTAGCCTAATTCGGGAACTCTTCTTTTGGCAAGCTGATCACGAGTTTTCCGCTTTCCGTTTCTTTCAACATGAGCCATACCTTATTCCCCCTTGAACATATCAAAATGCTTCAGAGTCGGTATTGCTCCGTACTTGCCCAACAGATAGTTCTTCTCGTAATTCTCATCCTTGCGAATCTTAACGCCGTCTTCATCTACAAAATCAGCTAATGAGAAAAGATATGATATTCCGTTTGAATCCTTTTCTGTAAACCAAATCTCATCTCTTCTGAGGATGTTGCCGTTAAGCTGCCAAGAATCATGAGATGTAAAAATCAACTGAGCGTGATTAGTATTGATCTCAGGATCAAGGAACGTAATAACAAATGCTCTTACAAGAAGGGGATGAAGTCTGGCATTAAGCTCGTCAATAAAGAAAACTCCACCCGTTGACAGCACATCCTGTAACATGGGATATAACGCAAACATTTTAAGAGTTCCTGCCGATTCATGCTGAAGGGGGATAGATGTGGTCTGATCGGAATCTATCATTTTGTGAACTGCGTCGATTCTGAACTGCTTATCTGCATCATCGACTTCAGACTTGATAACTTCAACGTTAAAACCAATTATGGACGGATCAAATGATGAAAAATAGTCAACGACCTTCTGCTGAACCTTTTTATCTTCTTCAAATCCTTCCGGGATAAGCTGAGATAAGAAAAAGTTCTCTATTGGTCTGCCAAAATCTGCAAAATCATTATGCACAAACCAATCCCTTATAAACTTAAGCTTTGCTATTTTGAGCTTAGC
>JAFWSI010000041.1 GCA_017519415.1 Ruminococcus sp. | reverse complement strand
GCGTATCCGCAAGGACATTTAAATAATTTATAATGTTCGGCTACGAACATTATAACATATAAGCGAAGCGTTATGTTATAATCGTCCGATTGCGGGGAGCAGATCTGCGATCTGCGTATCCGCAAGGACATTTAAATAATTTATAATGTTCGGCTACGAACATTATAACATATAAGCGAAGCGTTATGTTATAATCGTCCGATTGCGGGGAGCAGATCTGCGATCTGCGTATCCGCAGGGACATTTAAATAATTTATAATATTCGGCTACGAACATTATAACATATAAAAGGCAAAATAGCAAGCGCCCTGCCTTACGGCAGGGCGCTCATTCATATTCTCCTTATTCCTTTCCGTCGTCTATGAATTCCAGTATATCCCCCGGCTGGCAGTTCAGCACCCTGCATATGGCATTGAGGGTGGAAAAGCGTATCGCGCTTACCTTGCCTGTTTTGAGCTTTGAAAGATTGACATTGCTTATACCGACACGTTCACTAAGCTCGTTCAGGCTCATTTTTCTGTCCGCCATTACGCGGTCAAGTCTTAAGATTATGGACATATCAGCTCACCTCACAGAGTTTCGTCCGACTCGATCTGCAAAAGCTTTCCATAGCGCATTATCTCGGCAAAGAACAGAAAAATTACAGCGCCTAATACAGGAAAGGTAATGGTAAAGAATACTGCTAATAATGAATCGTCACCATAACTGACCACAGCCTTAATAGCCGCACCGATAACTGACAGGACAGCTATAACTCTGACTGCCATTATATTGCCGTTTGTAAACGGTCTGCCGCTTCGGAATATCCTGTAGAATATTATCATCTCAATAAAAAATGTCGCCGCATTGAAAGCATAATTCAGACACTCTGATAACATTATCCTATTGAATGAGTGATGCAGTTCTTTAGAGGTTTTGTATGCCATTACCGCTAAGATCACCGAAAGAACTGTTTCTAAAGCAGCTATTATCATTACAATCAGGCTGCTTCTCTTTATCATGGCTTCAACTTTTGTTTTATTCATTTTTATCTCTCCTTTGTTCTTATAAGGTCTCGTCGGATTCCTTCTGAAGCTTTGCTCCGTAGTTGAATACGGATATGAACAGAAGCACTACAAGCACGCCTATGACCGTTACAAGTCCGCCGAGATTTCCCACTACCAGCTTGAATACCGCCCAGGGTATCAGCGAGAAGCCGAAGGCCTTCATTTTCCTGATAACGTTCTCCTCAAAAGGCGAGTCGCACTTTTCCAGAGCCTTTGCAAGTCTTCTCCCGAATATAACTATGACCACAAGTATCATCAGTGAGATCGCCGCAATGAAAAGAATGGCCGCCGTTACCGTCTTGAACTCGAGACCCGTGATCTTGTCCAGCATGAGGTTTATATCGTAAACCCTGCCGGTGTCCCCGTCCCTGCTCTCATCGACGGTAAATGTCATCTGCTCGCCGTCTTTTCCTACCCTGATGTCGCTCTCCTCTATCCTTATAACATTTTCAGGTATCTTATCGCTTACCGAGATCTTGCCTGTGAATTCACCCTTCATAGCGACTGCGTCATTGGGAAGAGTGAGGAAATACGCTCCTCCCGCTATACACGCCACTATACCAATGATAAGCAATACCAGCGATATATTCAGCAGTATCTTGCTTACCAGTCCCAGAGTGTTAACCTTTCTTACGTTTTTGTCCTTAACCGCAACATTTGTATTCTCCATAACATATGCCTCCTGTCATGTATTAAAAAACTGTTTGTCCTTGTTCAGAAGTTGTTCCCCCTTCTGTAAGCATATAATACCACGCGAATTAACGTTTGTCAATAGGTTTTTAATGTTTATCGTTAATTTTTGTATGTTTAAACATAAAAGCCATATCCTGCAAGCACTCTCATTGTGCAGCATATACGATAAAAATTTATCGTTTATCGTTAAATACAGTCCGTTTTTTCAGCTTTCGTGCATTTTTCGCAGCCATATTATAGACATCAGCATGTAAATGTGTTATAATATATGTAGGGAACGCCGCCCTCGGCGTTCCGCTTATATGAATTTGTAAGGGCGGATATTATCCGCCCGTTAAGGGACGCCCTCTCTTGCAGGGCGTCCCTCTCCCGAAAACAATTCACCGGATTGTTTTCGGGATTCACCCTTGCGGAGCGCTTCGTAACTGCGGGGCTTTGCCCCACACCCACCAGAGGCGCTGCCTCTGGACTCCGCCAAAGGAACACAGTCCCTTTGGAATCCCGTTCATAGGCTCGGCAAATTATTAAGTAAATTATGGTTTTCACGGGAGGTAATTCAATGAAAATGACTTTTATCGGCGCTACCCATGAAGTTACGGGCAGCTGTACCTATATAGAAGCCTGCGGCAAAAAGTTCCTCGTGGACTTCGGTATGCAGCAGGGCGAGGACGTCTTCGAGAATGTCCAGATACCTGTATCGCCATCAAATATAGATTTCGTTCTGCTTACTCATGCCCATATAGACCACTCGGGTCTGCTCCCGCTACTTTATGCGGGCGGTTTTCAGGGTGAGATACACGCCACGGAGGCAACTGCAAACCTGTGCAGCGTAATGCTCCGGGACAGTGCGCACATACAGGAATTTGAAGCGGAATGGCGCAACCGCAAGGGCGCCCGCCGCGGCGATCCCGAGTACGAGCCGATATATACAATGGAGGACGCCATCGGCGCTATCGAGCTGTTCGTTCCGCACCCCTATGAGACCGAAACGGAGCTGTCCGAGGGAATAAAGGTGCTTTTCCGCGACGCAGGCCACCTTCTCGGCTCGTCAAGCATTCTCCTCACCCTTACGGAGGGCGATGTTACAAGGACATTCGCTTTCTCGGGCGATATAGGAAATATCCACCAGCCCCTTATCCGCGACCCGCAGCATTTCACCTCCGCGGACTATATCATGATAGAGTCCACCTACGGCAACCGTATACATGACCGTCCCGTAAACTATGCGGCCTCCCTTGCAAAGGTGCTCCAGGAGACCTTTGACCGCGGCGGCAGCGTTATCATACCTTCCTTTGCAGTCGGCAGGACTCAGGAAATGCTCTACTTCCTGAGACATATCAAGGCAGAAGGCCTCGTGACAGGTCACGACGGCTTCCCCGTATATGTGGACAGTCCCCTTGCCAATGAAGCTACGGATATATTCATCAGCAACCGTGAGAGCTGCTACGACGAGGAGGCTCTCTCCTTCGTCCGTCAGGGCATAAACCCCATAACCTTCCCCGACCTCATACGAACCGTTACCAGCAACGACTCGGTAGCCATAAACAGCGATGAGCGCCCGAAGGTAATAATCTCCGCCAGCGGTATGTGCGAGGCAGGACGTATAAAACACCACCTCAAGCATAATCTCTGGAAAAAACAGAATACGATCCTATTCGTCGGCTATCAGGCGGGAAATACTCTCGGCCGCGCTCTCATAGACGGCGCCAAGAGAGTAAAGCTGTTCGGCGAGACCGTAAAGGTTGCCGCACGGATAATGCAGCTCCCCGGTATCAGCGGACACGCCGATATGAACGGCCTTCTTGAATGGGCAAAGGCTGTATCAGGCGTCAAACGCATATTCGTAAACCACGGGGAGGCAAGCTCATCGGAGAGCTTCGCACAGCGTCTCCGCGACGAGCTCGGCGCTGAGGTATACGTTCCCTTCAGCGGAGCGGAGTTCGACCTTGCCGAAAACGTAATAACAATAGACGCCGAACCCATACCCGTTCCCAGAAAAAAGAATACCGCAAACTTCAATATCGCCTACAGCGACCTTGTTGCAGCCTCCGAGCGTCTTTCGGCCCTTATCAAGGATTCGGACGGCAGAGCAAATGCGGATATGAGAAAGCTTACAGAAGCTATACACAAGCTCTGCGACGAGTGGAAGCTCTGATGCGCACCTGCAAAAAATGCGGGAAAAGGATACCCGACAGCATTACGGTCTGTCCCGCGTGCAGAAGGCTTTATTCCCTTCATGCTGAAAAAGAAAGGCAAATAAGCAGCTTTATATATTTTTCGGTGCTCACAGTCTCGGTCATATACGCATTTTTCTTCCTTGCCTCGGGACTGTGCGAGCTGTTCGCCAGCCTGACCGACAGCTATTACCTGATTGACCTGCTGCCGCTCCCCTTTGTATATCTTTTCACGCCTCTTGCCTTGGCAGTATTTATAATCACGATCATAATCAACGACGCGTCCAGGCTGCTGATAATACTACCCGCTGCGGGAATTGCCGCGGAGATAGCGCAGTTCTTCCTGAAGCACAAAGTTTTCCTGGATATGGCGTTTGAAAAGTATATGCAGGCTATCCTGCTTATGGAGCTTTTTTCAGCTATACTTGTTATTATATTCTTTTCGGTGATGATACGCTTTACGGTCAAAGGCTGCACGATCTCGCAGAGCCGTATCCTTATCGCTTCGGCCTTCGTCCTTGTCTTCGCAAGGATAGTGCTGAAGTACTCGCTGTCCGACGAAGCGGACTTCGACGTGCTTATCGGATATACGAGCAATATCAAGCTCTATATAATGATCGCGGCAGCTCTCCTGAATGTAAAAAAGCGTTACGTAAACAGTATGAGCTATATAAATACAAAAAAGCCCGGCCAGTAAGGCCGGGCTTCCGTTATTTCATTACTTGATAACTCTTACCTTGATAACACCGTCAACTGCGTTGATCTTGCCCTCTACTGCGGGCGGTACGTCGCCGATGATGTCGAGCATGGTGTATGCGAAGTCCTTCTTGCTGGCATTTACCATGTTCTCGATGTTGAGTCCCTCATTGCCTACAGCAGTTGTGATGGAGGCGATGGTTGTGGGAACGTTCTTGTGGATTATGCAGACCTTTGTGCCTACTGCATTCATTGAAGCATTGGGCAGGTTCACACTGTTCTTGATGTTGCCGTTCTCGATGTACTCGATAAGCTCCTCAGCTGCCATAACTGCACAGTTGTCCTCACTCTCGGGAGTTGAAGCTCCCAGGTGGGGAAGAACGATAACGTCCTCAACGCCCAGTACAACATCGTCGGCAAAGTCTGTAACGTACTTCGCTACCTTTCCGTCAGCGATAGCCTTTACTACAGCCTCGCTGTTGATGAGCTCGCCTCTTGCAAGATTGATAAGACGAACGCCGTCCTTCATCATTGCTATCTGCTCAGCGTCAATGGTATTCTTGGTCTGAGGAGTATAAGGCATATGGATAGTGATATAATCGCTGCTTGTATAGATCTCGTTGATGTCGGAAACTATCTTTACCGTAGGATCGAGGTGAAGAGCAGCTCCGATAGAGATATAGGGATCGTAGCCGATAACCTTCATACCGAGAGCCTCTGCTGCGTTGGCGATCTTGCCGCCGATAGCTCCCAGACCGATGATACCGAGAGTCTTGCCTGCTATCTCGGGACCTGCAAACTTGGACTTTCCGCCCTCAACCGTCTTGGGCGCATCGGGTGTGCCCTTCAGTGAAGCAGCCCATGTTGCAGCCTCAACGATCTTTCTTGACGAGAGAAGAAGTGCGCATACAGCAAGCTCCTTGACAGCGTTTGAATTGGCGCCGGGAGTATTGAATACGCAGATACCCTCCTGAGCGCAGCGCTCAACGGGGATATTGTTCACGCCTGCACCTGCACGTGCGATAGCGAGAAGATTGTCGCCGAACTGCATATCGTGCATCTTTGCGGAACGTACCATTATTGCGTCGGGATTTGCACATTCATCAGCTATTGCGTATTTGCTCTTGTCAAATACGTCTGTTCCCACCGCTGAGATCTTATTTAATGTCTGTATCTTGTACATTTCAATTAACCTCTTTTCAAGTATGATTGTTTCTGTTTATACGGTCTCAGGAATTCTCTTCCTCGAACTTCTTCATGAATGCTACGAGCTTTTCAACGCCCTCGACAGGCATTGCGTTATAGATGGAGGCTCTCATGCCGCCTACCGATCTGTGTCCCTTGAGGTTCTCGAAGCCTGCTGCCTTGGACTCTGCAACGAACTTCTTGTCAAGCTCCTCGTTGCCTGTAATGAAGGGAACGTTCATGAGCGAGCGGTCCTTCTTCTCTACCGTGCCCTTGAACATCTTGCTGCTGTCAAGGAAATCATAGAGGATCTGAGCCTTCTTCTCGTTGTGCTTCTTCATAGCCTCGAGGCCGCCCATCTTCTTGATCCACTTGAATACCTTGCCGCATACATAGATGCCGTAGCAGGGAGGAGTATTGTAAAGGGACTCGTTATCTGCCTGTATCTTCCAGTCCATCATTGTAGGTGTGCACTTGAGTGCGGGACCGTCTGCGATGAGGTCCTCACGAACGATGATGATCTGAACGCCGGAGGGGCCTACGTTCTTCTGAACGCCGCCGTAGATAACGCCGTACTTTGTAACGTCAACGGGCTCTGAAAGGAAGCATGAGCTTACGTCTGCCACCAGCTCGTGACCCTTGGTGTTGGGGAGCTCCCAGAACTTTGTTCCGTAGATAGTATTGTTCTCGCAGATGTAAACGTAGTCAACATCGTCGGGAATATCAAGATCGGAGCAGTCGGGGATATATGAGAAGGTCTTGTCGGCAGATGAAGCGACTCTTACTACCTCGCCGTACTTCTCAGCCTCCTGAGCAGCCTTCTTTGCCCACTGGCCTGTGATGATGTAAGCAGCCTTGCCCTTCTTCATAAGGTTCATGGGTACGCCTGCGAATACAAGTGAAGCACCGCCCTGAACGAAGATCACCTTGTAGTTGTCGGGAATATTCATAAGGTCGCGGAGATCCTTCTCTGCCTCCTTGATTATATCGTCATATACCTTTGAACGGTGGGACATCTCCATTACGGACATTCCGCAGCCCTTGTAATCCATCATTTCCTCTGCGCATTCCTTGAGAACTTCCTCGGGAAGTACAGCAGGACCGGCACTGAAGTTATAAACTCTGCTCATTTTAAAAACCTCCAAATTATTATGTAAAATAAGTAGCATTTGCAATACAATATAAATTATACTCTTTTCGCCGCCATAAGTCAATATAAAAAAAGGATTTTTTTTGCAGTCTGTGAAAAAATTGTCACAACCAACGAAAATGGTAGGGCAAATCTGTTTTTAGTTGCTTTTGGCGATTATTTTACAAAAAAGGCGGCAAAGGTCATATGACTTCCGCCGCCGTGGTATATCAGTGGTTTTTTATGTAAGTTTCAATACTATCCTTGCCGTCCGTCTGAATATATGCATAGTACGCAAGAATAATTGAAGCGTCTATTGCATCTACGTTGTCATCATTATTTACGTCGCAGCAGTCTCTCTCGGCTTCGGTAAGCTTTGCGCCGTTTATGGTAGATATTCTTGAATAGATTGAAAGCACGTTTGAAGCGTCGACAGCGTCTATCTCGCCATCACCGTTGACATCACCCTTTGAAGACTTGCCTGCTGCGGGAGTTGAGCTTCCGTTGCTGGTTACTGTATAATAATAAAATAATGTTGTAGAGCGGAGTTTATTTGTAACATCATTGCCGTTGAGATCAATGGCTTTTTTTACGGTTATCTTACATTCGTGACTTCCGACAGCCGAATCATCGGGTATCTTTATCTTAACTTTCGGATAGAAGAAATAGCCTCCGCCATTCTGCGGCTCACCTGATAATGTCTTTTCAAGTATTACAGCTTTTGGATCATCAAGCTCCACATCATAGTCAAATTCCTTGAAATAATGGTCTTTGCCGTTGATATTGCCTGTTACATAATATCCGTTGTCGGTCAGCAGTCTTTCGTTATATGCAAGGTTTTCGGTGCCGCTGCCTCCTCTGCTTATACTCATCAGGGTTATTTTTACTATTTCAGCGTCGGGATCAGGTCTTCCCGTATCATTACCGTTTTTGTCCAGTATGGAATATGTGCCGTTATATGTTTCAAATCTGGAGGTAACATCATTGCCGGCTTTATCAATAGCTTTTGTTACAACGATCTTAAACCCGTATTCGCGCAAAGGGGTATTTTCAGGAAACTTCAGTTTTGCGTGAACTGAATAAAAAGCGCCTACATTGTGCAGTTCCTTATTCTGTACGACAACATTTTTATCATCGAATACGAAGTCGTATTCAAATTCCTTGATCTGTTCAGCGAATTTAAGGAGTTTTTCAGATGTTCCGCGGTCATCGTACAGTTCAATGCTGAAAATGAAGGAATTATTGTCGCTGCCCTGTTTGAATTCATAGTAATCAACATTTGAAAAAATTCCTTTAAGGTTTACGCTTGCAGCCGTAGTTTTTGCAGCATTAACCGTAATAATACTGTCAGCGGAATTGACCTGTGCATAATTCATCGGAGCGCAGACCATTGCCAGTGACACAGCAGCGGCTAAGATTTTAGAAATTCTCATATAATATCCTCCTTAATCTGAGATGATAAATTAATTATATCATCGCTGCCTTGAATATAGCAAGCCAAAATTTGTCAACATTTCCCGAAAAGCCCTTTTCAACCAAAAAAGGACGGCAAAAGCCGTCCTTATATCTTTTATTCATAATACACAACGGCAATGACCGTTATGTTGTCCTTGCTGCCGTTGTCAAGAGCCTTCTTCACCAGCAGCTCCAGTCTCGTTTTCAGATCCTTCGGCAGCTCCAGCACCTCCTCTATGTCCAGCACGGAAACGTAGTCCGAAAGGCCGTCCGTACAGAGCAGCAGCAGGTCGCCGTACTCCATGCCGCCGTCAAGCCTTACGGTATCTATCTGCGGTGCGGACTTGACATTGCCGAAAACAGGAAAGATTATATTCCTGTGGACATGGGTCTTTCTCTCCTCATGGGTAATGGCGCCCTCGTCGATAAGGAGCTGCACCAGCGACTGGTCACGGGAGATCTGCTTTATGCGCCCGCCGCGGTAGCGGTAGAAACGGGAATCTCCTACGTTGAAGGTGAGGATATTGTTCTCCTCGTCCACGGCTATGCCGCAGAGAGTTGCCTGCATATTATGCATTTCGGGATCGGATTCGCTGTATGAGGCCATTTTCTTATGCACCTCAAGAAGCTCCTCCGCAAGACGGGTCTCACCGGTATAATTGAGGTCCCTTACCATTTCAAGACACATCCTTGAAGCAAGCTCCCCCGATCTCTCTCCGGAAACACCGTCGGAGACCGCCGCAATGAACGGAGCGCTCAGGGACTGCTCGGAGGCTCCCTCGTCGACGACGCTGTCCTTTATGAGCAGAGCGTCCTCGTTATGAGGCATTACGCCCTTTTCGGTTATACCGCAGCAATAATACATCAGACTCAGGCCTCCTTCCGACAAATATCAGATACTGTGCAAAAATGTTGCGTCAAATAGTTATACCGTATACTTCAAGACCGTTTTTGAAGGTCATGTCAAGCAGCTCCCGGGTCGTCACTCCCTTTATCTCCGCAGCCTTCGCCGCGGTATAGGCTATCATGGAGCTGTCGCAGCGCCGTCCCCGCAGGGGCTCCGGCGCCATATAGGGGCAGTCGGTCTCCATGAGGAGCCTGTCGAGAGGCACCTCCGCAAGAGCCTTTACCGCCTTTTTCGCATTGCTGAATGTGATAACGCCGGTAAAGCCTATGTACATTCCCAGCTTTATTATCTCCCTTGCTATCTCCGCCGAGCCGCTGAAGCAGTGCACGATACCCTTCGGGCGGTACTCCTTCAGTATGCTCAGAGTATCCTCAAAGGCGTCGCGGCTGTGTATTATCACGGGCATATCAAGCTCCGCAGCCAGCTCAAGCTGCTGACGGAACGCTGTTATCTGCTTTTCGCGGTCGTAGTTCTCATAGTGATAATCGAGACCTATCTCCCCGACCGCCTTTATCTTCGGATTTGCGGCTATGATACAGCGCAGCCTTTCTGTATATCCGCTGCAGGCCTCCTCCACGCATTCGGGGTGTATGCCTGCCGCAGAATAGATATAGCCGTACTGCTGCGAGATGCGGGAATTCTCTTCCGAGTCCCTCATTCCCGAGGCGGCGAGCATGACAAGCCTTACCCCCTTGCCCGGAAGCTCCGCCAGCACCTCACTGCGGTCTCCGTCAAAGGCTCTGTCGGCATAATGGGCGTGGGTGTCAAATATATTTTCTATCATTCCTTGAAATAATGCTCCTTAAGGCTCGTGATGAAGCTCTGGCTGGGGATAAAGTCGCTGTCTGCACGGGTTCCGTCCAGTGAAAGGGTCATAGCAATGGAGCTGCCGTTTTCAAACATATTCTTTATGGCCGCCTTGTGGTTCTTGTAGTCCACAGCCGTTACATCCGTCTCCACCATATTGATGATTATGTTGAAATTCGTATCGAAGCTGTCGGCGATACGCTTATAGTCGTCCTGATCCGCCTGATTTATCATCGAGGAGATCACCGAGGAAGCGGTAAAGGCACGCTCGGACTCTCCGTCCTTGAACATCAGGTAATTTATGTATGTCTCGATCTGCTCGCTGTTGAGGAGCTGCTGGCTTCCGTCGTTCTTGAAGCCCGCTATATCGGCGTTGACGGAATAGCTCACTCCGCCGAAGATGTCGCATATCTTTCTGAATGAAGCCGAATCGAACTTCATATACCTGTCTATGTCTATGCCGAACACCTTTTCAACGAACTCCTCGGCTGCGGGACATCCGCCTCTCTGATAGGAGCCGATTATGCTCTGCTGCTCGCCCTCCACAAGAGCTATGGAGTTTGAGGGTATGCCCACGAATACCAGCTGCTTCTTCAGGGGTATGGAACGCATGAGCAGGAATGTGGGAGGACTCTTTCTCTCGGGAACGTCAAGCACCAGCAGCATGGTATGGCTGTCGGCAGCAGTTATCTGCCCGTTCGTTCTCGGTACGGGCTCGGGCGGCTTTTCCTGGGTGCCGAAGCCGAGATAACGGAAAAGTCCGTAGGCGAAGCCTCCGATAATGATAAGTCCGATGAATATGGTTATAAGGAACGGTACGGCGATATGGCCGCTTTTTCTCTTTGCCATTTTAGTGGCTCCTTTCTGTTTTATTATATCTGATTTTATATATTTCTGTAAAATGAGGATTCTCATTTAGTTGAACGAAATTTTATATCAACTTTTCGTATAACGTTTCCCCTGAAAATATCCGCCTTAAAATGAATAAAAATGTTTTTCCAAAAGGGGTGGTGAAAATCAACTGTCGGTTTTTAGGTTGTCAACAGAGTTTTCCACATTTTCAACATAAATGAATGTGCTCCGGGTGTTTAAACACTCAATTCAACAGTCTGTTGAAAACGAACAGACATTCATTTTTTCAGGCGTATATTTATCCGCGAAACGCCGCGGTTTGAGCACCCATACAACGTATTTTGGCCAAAAACCGGCTGTAGCACCGGAACTGCTCCATGCAGTTGATTTGTGTCTGATAATATGATATAATTAGTAAGGAAGCTCAAAAACGTTCTCCATGAACACAAGTTTCCGGCGTATACTTTCAACATCGGGTCCGCACTCATCAATGACTGCATAAACATCCTCAAGCCCGAAGCGGCGGATCTTCTTTCCCTGCCTCGCAGCATAGTTCAGAGTCTGAAAGGTGCCCGACTTGAAGGAGCCCTCGTTGAAGTAGGATATTACTGCCGAAGACTTGTCCACCATGAAATAATTACGCTCCCTGTATACATCCGGAGACATATTCTCTCCGCTGCGGCTCTTGCCGTATATCACTCCGGGATCGGTATTGGTGGTGACCAGAACGTCCGCACTCTTTTCTATATCCGCAAGCATTTCCTTGTACCGGCTGCTGAACCGCTCCGCATGGCGCAGATACGGCATTACGCCGATCAGACGTATGCTGCTGTCGGAATGCTTCTTAGCAAGGATATACTTTGCCGCCCATAGATCCGTGCCCACGGCCAGTCCGCTTATAAAGCTGCTGTAGCCGTATTCAACCGCCATATCTATGTAGCGGAACAGCATGAGCTGGACTGTTCTAAGGGTGATATTGCGGTAAATCGGTTCGCCCTTATAGGGGATAACTCCCGTTTCGCGGTGACCGGTAAAGCATACGGTCTCCTCCGCGGAAAGCTCCAGCGACTCCGCAGGAAGGACGGGAACGCCCGAATCAATTGAGAAAAGCATGGTACACCTCGCTTCCCCGAAAATCTCATACATTGAAATTATAACATACATCATACATTATTTCAAGACGTTTTTTGACTTGTAATTAAATTTTAAATAAAGAAAGGACCGATAACGGAATGAAGCCGTATCTCAAAAGAGCATGGGCGGAAATATCACTGCCAAAGCTCAGAAAAAATGTTGAAATAATCCGCAGTCTCAACTCGGAGGGGACGGAGATAATGGCGGTGGTGAAGGCTGACGCCTACGGCCACGGCGACGAGCATATAGTACGCTGTCTCGCAGAGCAGTGCGGGATAGGATATTTTGCAGTATCAAATCTCGACGAGGCCATAGCCGTAAGGAAGTTCGCTCCCGAGGCGGAGATACTCATACTGGGATATACTCCCCCCGAGTACGCTCACGAGATAGCGATGTACAATATAATCCAGGGCGTGGTGTCCACGGAATACGCTCAGGAGCTCGTAAAGAACAGCAGCCAGCCCATACGCTGCCACATAAAGATAGACACGGGCATGGGCAGGATAGGCCTCAAGCATGATACTCCCGAAGAATGCGCTTCCGAGATCGAAGATATGATGAAGATAGAAAGGCTGGACGTTGAGGGGATATACACTCACTTCGCCGTTGCGGACAGCGATTCTCCCGACAATATCGCCTATACCGACAGGCAGGAGAAATTCATAACCGATACCTACGACGTGCTCGTCAGCCGCAGTATAAGGCTCAGGCACCTGCACTTCATGAACAGTGCCGCCACCTGCTACCGCAACAGCCCGCGGAGCACTCTGTCCCGCGCAGGAATAATCCTCTACGGTCTGCACCCCGATGTGAGCCTCGATATACCCGAGGGACTTGAGCCCCTTATGGAGCTGAAGGCGGTCATCTCCCATGTCAAGACCGTAAAGGCGGGAGACTGCATAAG
Organism: Ruminococcus sp.; assembly: GCA_017519415.1. Lineage (GTDB taxonomy): Bacteria > Bacillota > Clostridia > Oscillospirales > Ruminococcaceae > Ruminococcus. The sequence goes on along the minus strand of JAFWSI010000041.1, from coordinate 18,035 downwards.
CTACGGCCGCACCTTCGTTGCCGACCGCGAGATGCGTATAGCCACCGTTACCATAGGCTACGCCGACGGCTATTCAAGGCTCCTCAGCTCAAAGGGAGAGATACTTGTCCACGGCAAACGGTGCAGGATAGTGGGTAGGGTCTGCATGGACCAGCTGATGATGGACGTATCAGGCGTTCCCGAGGCAAGGTCGGGAGATATAGTCACCCTCATCGGTACAGACGGCGGCGACCGCATAACCGCCGACGACCTTGCACAGATCTACGGTACTATCGGATACGAGGTAGTATGCGGCATCTCCAAGCGTGTGCCCCGTATCTATATCGAATGAAAACAGCTGCATAAACAAAAATATCCCGGAAGCACGATGCCTCCGGGATCTGTTTTTATTATTATCAGTCGATGGGTACGATCCAGTTGAATGTATCCTCGATCTTGCCCCACTGGATACCTGTCATTGTATCGTAGAGCATCTGTGAGATCTTACCGATCTTGTTGCCGTTGATCTCCATTACCTTGTCGTTCCACTTGAGGTGGCCTACAGGCGAGATAACAGCAGCAGTACCTGTTCCGAATACCTCGTCAAGCTTGCCTGCGTCGTAAGCGTCTGCGATCTCCTGGATAGTGATACGTCTTTCCTCAACCTCAAGGCCCTTGCTCTTGCAAACCTCGATAGCGGACTTTCTTGTGATGCCGGGAAGGATAGAGCCCTGAAGCATAGGTGTTACTACCTTGCCGTCGATCACGAAGAAGATGTTCATAGTGCCTACTTCCTCTATGTACTTCTGCTCAACGCCGTCAAGCCAGAGAACCTGTGAATAGTTCTGCTTGTGAGCCTCGTCCTGTCCGATAAGTGAAGCAGCGTAGTTTCCGCCTGTCTTTGCAAAGCCCATACCGCCTCTTACAGCACGGACATACTTGCTCTCAACGTAGATATTTACGGGGTTGAGGCCGCTCTCGTAGTAAGCGCCTGAAGGTGAGAGAATGATGATGAAGAGGTACTGAGCGCCTGGCTTAACGCCGAGGAAGGGATCAACTGCGATGATGAACGGACGGATATAGAGTGACTCGCCCTCCTTTGAAGGTACCCAGTCCTTCTCTATCTTTATAAGCTCTGTAAGGCACTTCATGCCAAGCTCAACGGGGAGCTCGGGGATAACAAGTCTCTCGTTGGACTTGTTGAGTCTCCTGAAGTTCTCCTCCGGACGGAAGAGCTGTACCTTGCCGTCAGCCGTTCTGTATGCCTTGAGTCCCTCGAATACCTCCTGGCCGTAGTGGAGACACATAGCGGCAGGGGAAAGCTCTATGGGAGCATAGGGCTTTATCTCGGGATCGTGCCAGCCCTGACCCTCGTCATAGGGCATTACCAGCATATAATCCGTGAAGATGTGACCGAAGCCGAGCTTGTCGCCTGGCTGGGGCTTAGCCTTGAGAGTTTCTGCTTTAGTAAATTTGATTTCCATTTTTTTCAACCTTCTTCTTAAAATATTGACCGTCAATCTGTGACCGAGAAGTAATTCTTCTCGTAAATACGCTTGCAGACAAAAATAGTCACCGCAGCGGCCGTAACAGCCAGAACAGAGGTGGAAACTGAAGCTGCAAGGATTATTTTACCTTTTTTACTCATAAAAACTACTCCTTATCTCAGATCAGAGAAATCTTTCAATAAATAATTATACCATATTTCCCTGTGTTTTTCCATAGGCGGATAGTAAAAAATATGCACAAAAACAGCTGTTGAAATCTGTGCTGTATTTTACTCATCAAAGGTCCTGACCCGCAGATGAGCGCCAAGCTTTTCCGCAAGCTTTTTCGAAGCCTCTATCTGCTCGGGCGGGATAACGTCCACCACCGACATTATGACCTCGGCCCTGCCGACCTTTACGCAGTCCCTTGTGAACTTCTGAAGCGCCTCGAAGGCGTTGTCAAAGCTTGGACGGGTAACCGCCATGTAGTCCTTCTCCGTGGGAGCGTTAAGGCTTATTGAAACAGTGTCCAGCTCATAGCAGAGCTCCTTTGCTATGCTCCTGCCGTGGATAAGGTCACCGAGGCCGTTGGTATTTATGCGCAGGTGCGGACAGTTCTCCCTGCTGCGGAGATAGGCAGCTGTCTCGAGAACGGCGTCAAGCCGCTCTGTGGGCTCGCCGTAGCCGCAGAACACTATCTCGCGGTACTTCTTCAGCTTCCGCTTGTTAAGGTCGGCAATTATCTCCTCCATGGAGGGCTCATGCTCCAGCCACAGCGGATCGGAGCCGTAAGCACCGTCGGCGTGATTGCGTATGCAGAACGTGCAGGCGCAGGGACATTTATTTGTGAGGTTAAGATACAGATTATCCCCTACCTCATAGGATATGGTCATTGCCTTTTTCATGTTTATCCTCCTTTTTAGCCGTTAGCTTGCAGGGGACGCCATTCTCGGCGTTCCTACAGATACATATCAGCTGTTTAATTGATAATCGAGAAAGCTTTGAGCTGATTTTTTTATAGCCGGATCAATCGTATCATTATTTGCGGCGCTTTTCAGAACGGATAACAGTTCTTCTTTGTTATTGTTGCCGTTTATACAACGGTTCAGCATCCAGACGGTATGTAATGTGGGCGTCCGTTTTAGCGAATCAATAAGAAGCGGAACAAAATCAGGGTAAAAATGCTCGATAAAGCGAACCATAGCTCCCGGCATACCAAAATCATCAAGAGGGTGGCGTTCCATTATGGAAAACAGTTTTTCGATTATTTCAAAACCTGCGCCTTCTTCTTTGAGCTTTTCCATTATTTCTTCGGATTCAAATTCAAAATCATCTGTACCGACAAATTCTTCCAGTTGTTTCAACAAGGCTTCAGTCATTGTTTTGTACCTCCATAATTATGAATTTATCAGTTTCGGGCGGATAATATCCGCCATTGGTCACTGAAAAGAATTGAAAGTATTAAAGAAATCAATTATTTTCTTTTTTATGCTTTCATATTCATGCAATTGGATTTCTGTTCTGTCAATTGGCGATATATTGTCGATTTCCAGCTTGCATACAATGATTTTTACGCTTATTTTACTTGAAATAATATAGATCCGGTAACCTGAATCGTTAATTTCATGAAATGGGATAAAAAAACGATAATAGTTTTCGTTTTCTTCATAGCTCATATATTTTATTATTTCTGATTCGCTTTTTTCGTATAATTCTTCATTTATAACAGGATTAATGAATGCGGAATTCTGAGCAAGAATACCGGGAATCTCGCTGTTAAAAGTAGTTGTACGGAGATTTTTAGGATATATTTCACCGTTTATAATAACAAACATAATGCCGTTTTTCCAAGTTTCGCTTTCCCATTAGGAAATTCTTTCAATTAGAAAGGCAAATTTATTCGGATTGCCTAATAGCATTTTTTACTCCTGTAAACATAAATTTTAATGGCTTGTGGGACGCCGAGGATGCCGTCCCATACATTCTCAGCTCTTAGTTCTGTTTATTCAATATAGATACGGGGAACTCGCTTTGAGCCATTGCCCTTTTCATTGTTGTTCACCCTCGTTTGCAGTTGTTTCTTCGGGCTTTTTGATACATTCGTATATCCAGCCCGCGATCTTTGAAGCACCTCTCATATCCAGACCCGATATAACTGCGGCACCGTCGGTTATGGGTTCTTCAACGGTAGCAACGCTTATGACATACTGGTTATACCATGTGGATATGGTGCTGCCGTTCGCAGCGGCCTCAGCCGTTTTCTCAGCAAATATTTCCTTGCCCTCATCGTCGAGGAAAATATTTACCACATAGGTAGACTCTCCCGAATCGCTCGGCAAAATCTCCATAGCGCAGTCAGTGATATGCTCGCTGGTGAGAAAGGGCTCTGTATTCTCGTCCTCGCCCATACGGAAGTAGATCATCTTCTGCGGCAGAGTCGTCGGCGGAGCCGTTGTCTCCTGAGCAGTGGTGACCGGAGCTGTTGTGACCTCCGTTTTTCCGCCGTCATTTCCCGGCAGACCGCTGCAGCCTGTAAGCATTACCAGTGCAGCCGCCATTGATAATATTCTCTTATCCATATTAAACCTCCTGATGTCAGTTCAGTCACGATCTTCCAGACCGTTCCTTTGCTATAATTATACAACGGCGCCTCTGCTTTGTCAATCATGGTATCCTCCCGAAGCTGCGCTCTCAGTACCCGCAGGTCGTTTTTTACTGTGTTTATTGTATTTTACCGCAGTTTATGCTATAATGAATGCAACGCATTCATTATAGCATAAAAAAGGAGGAATTAGAAAACCATGCCGGATAAGAATGCTTACAGCACAAACAGGATCAGCCTTCTCGAGCCCGAGGGAGAACACAGCTACTTCAGTATAGGCGAGAATACTGCAAACGACCTTTCCATAGATTTCATCTCGGAAAGCATATCCGAAAACTCCACAGAGCATACTGTAATAAAGAACATACTCCTCAGAATGCCCGTCAGCGAAAAGGTCATAAGCTACCGCAGGGCAGTCTATTCCGAGCTTAGGGAAAACGGAGAGCTCTGCGAAAAGCTCTACTATATCTTTGATTCCATGCGGTTCCATTTCAATGACCGCCCCGCACAGATCGGAAACGGCTCCACCATTTACGATCTTCTCTCCCGTTTCAGATCCCTCGAAAGCTACATAAACTCCGTATTTATGATAAAGGAGGCCATTGAGGGACACGAGTTCAGCTCCGAGGGGCTCAGAAGATTTTCGGAATATGTGAAGGAGCTTTACAGCAGCAGCGGCTTTGACGCGCTTGCCGAGGATATTTCCGCCGTGGGCGACGATATAAGCAACATAAGGAGCATGACTCTCGGCGTGAATCTCAACGCGGATTTCTACCCGAAGGAGGTCGGCATAATCTCTCTGAATCAGTACCGCTTCGACGAGCAGAGCGTACTCAGGCGCTTCATAAAATACCACAACAAGGATCAGGTCATCGACAAGGACCTTCTTGCCTTCTCAATGGAAATGCACCATGACAGCCTGAATAAGTCATCAAAAAAATTTGCTCCGTTTTTAGCCGTAAAGGATCAGATGGCATATTTCACTGCGGACTTTACCGCCTCGGACAGTCCCCTCATGAACAATCTCAACCTCATAATCGAGCGTATGCTCCCCTCGACCACGGCAAAGCTGAAAAAGCTCCTCGCCCGATATGTGGACGTCAGCGGCAAGGCTCTCGCGGAGCTCGCCGACGAGATGCTGTTCTATCTGCGCTTTATAGAGCTTGAGAAAAAGATCACGGAACTGGGTCTTCCCTGCTGCTGCGGGAATAATTCGGCGGACGACACGGTGTTCAGGGACTTCTATAACGTAAAGCTGGCCATATGCCGCATAAACGGCACCGTTGACGAGGACATAGTATGCAACGACCTGGAATTCACTCCCGAAAGGACGGTACATATACTCACAGGTCCAAACCGCGGCGGAAAGACCATACTCACCCAGGGCATAGGCCTTGCCTTCCTCCTGTATCAGAGCGGAGTCTTTACTCCCGCAGCTTCCGCAGAGATACGCCCCTGCAACGGTATCTACACTCACTTTCCGGTTGACGAGGAACGCACCGTCTCCCTCGGACGTCTCGGAGAAGAGGCGCAGCGGTTCAATGAAATATGCAGGACCGCAGACAGGGACAGCCTGCTGCTGTTCAACGAATCCTTTGCCACCACCAGCCATACCGAGTCCCTGTATATCGCTGAGGACGTTCTTAGGTACCTGTGCTGTACCGGCTCCCGCACCTGCTTCAATACCCATATGCACGAGCTGGCGGAAAACGCGGATAAATTCGGGAACACAGAAAACGCGGTATGCAAAGCGGTCAGCGTTGTCATGGAGAACGAAAACGGCAAACGCTCCTACAGGATAAGCTACAAAAAGCCCGACGGAAAGAGCTACGCCCACGAGATAGCCTATAAATACGGCATAACCTTTGAACAGCTCAGCGAGAACCTGAAAAAATAAACCGCCGCACGGCAGAACTGAGGTAAAATATGAAAACATCGGCAGTAATAGTATGCGCGGGAAATTCCACGCGAATGGGCGGAGTGAACAAGATACTCCTCCCTCTCGGAGACAGAAAGGTGATAGGCGTTACCATGCAGGCTTTCCAGGCCTGCGGAAGCGTCAGCGAGATAATAATAGTCGCAAGAGAGGACGACATACCCGCTATCCGTCAGGAGGCTGAGTCGGCGGGCATAACCAAGCTTGCCGACTGCGTAACAGGCGGCTCTACCCGTCAGGAGAGCGTTATAAACGGTATACGCAGGATATCAAAGGAGACAGAGCTGGTGGCTGTCCACGACGGCGCCCGCCCGCTGGTAAAGCCCGAACATATCGAAAAGGTCATAAAGGACGCCTCCGTTTTCGGCGGAGCTACCCTCGGAGTCCCGGTAAAGGACACCATAAAGACCGTGGACGGCGGCCTCATAACCGATACCCCGCCCCGCAGCTCCCTGTACATCACCCAGACGCCCCAGATATTCAGGCGCAGCCTTTACTTTGAGGGGGTGGATTTCGCTCTCGAGCACGGTCTCGACTTCACCGACGACTGTCAGCTGGTGGAGGCTATAGGCGGAAAGGTGGCAATGACCGTGGGAGACTATACCAACATTAAGATAACAACCCCCGAAGACATTGCCATAGCAGAAATTCTGCTGAAACAAAAATAATTTTTATTGCATTGCACATTTTCCTTTTTCTCATGTGTGTTATAAGTGAAAGGAGGTCATAGTGATGAACAATGATACGACCGCATTATATGCATTCAGAAAATACGGAAATACAGTCCTGAGAGCAGCCTTTGCGTTCAGCGGCAGCTATGCCGAGGCAGAGGATATTGTCCAGGAGGTCTTTCTTTCACTTCATACACATCCCCGCCCATTCAACGACGACGAACATATAAAAGCATGGCTCCTGAGGGTGACCATCAACAAATGCAAGAACCTCCGCAGGAGTTTCCGCTTCAATATGGTATGCTCCATCGACGACATCGAGCAGTCCGACGCTATCTACGAGATAAGCACAAGCGGACGGGAGCTCCGCGAACAGATAGCGGCTCTCCCGCGCAAATACGCAGAGGTAATATTCCTGCATTACTACGAGGGCTACAGCATCAAGGAGATGTCGGAGATACTGAAAAAGAACGAGAACACCGTGGGCTCTCTGCTCAGAAGAGGACGGGAGAAACTCAAGATCGAGCTTGAAAAGGAGGATGAACCATGTACGGAAAAGATTATAAAAATGCTTTGAACGAACTCAAGCTCAGCTCCGCCTTCTGCGAGGAAATGGAGAAGAAGCTTGCGCTGGACAGCTCCGACGAGGACTATTACGAGGAGACCGTGAGCCACGTTGAGGTCGTAAAGAAAAGAAGCATAAAGAAATTCGCAGCAGCCGCAGCGGCAGTAGCTGTTATCGGCACCACAGGCGGCGGAGCCCTGCTGAATATCTCGGACAAGGTAAAGGAGGATCCCTTTACCGTATCGGATATATCAGATATTGAGACGCCCACCGAAACAGACAGCACCAATACCGTATATGAATTTCCTTTCGGCAAGCTGGATTTCGGTAAATTCGTATTCGGCTACAGCAGAGCGTACACGACCCTGTCGGTCGTTCCCTCAACCAATATAGCACCGGAGCTTTGCAGGCTCTTCGAGACCTTTGACATAACAAAGGTCGATAATGCTCCCGATCCGGTAGAGCTGTCTGAAAAGGATTCAATTTCATTTGATATGTACAGCTATCTGGTAACCTTTGGTATTAATATGCTGAAGGTCTTCGATAACGATTACCTTGTGATCTCGCGCACGGCTGTTTTTGACAATAACGGAAACCAGATATATATACAAACAGACGGCAATAATTCCGTTTATTCATTACTGACCGAAGGACCTTACGTCAGTGAAGGTCAGTCTCCCGCGGATGAAAGCGAGGGCAGATACTTCGATCATGTATATGAATACTATTACCTCGGAAACGGCGCCTTCAACAAGATAAGGAGAATGCTCTACGGCGACGATAAATTCACAAATGTGGACTTCCTCAGGGTGAGCGGCGACCTTATCTCGGCTACCTTTGAAATGAAAGACAGGGACGGTATATTTACGCCCGCCGAGGCCTACGACGTGGCAGGTATTCTCAACAGCACCGAATGGAAGGGCATCTCTCTTCCCAACGGGATACCCGAAGACGAGGAATCCTTCACTATCTTCATCGACGGCGAAAACAAACAATACTCCGTTCAGATGACCGAAAAGGGAAATGCGTTCATAAGCGTTACGGAATCAAAAACGGGCGGAAAAGACAGTGAAAATGCTCTCATGGGAAGAACATACTCCTTCGATCCCGAAGTATATTCCAGACTCAGGAAAATACTTGCCGGTGCAGAGAAGCTCACCGAGGACTGTCCTCTCGGCGATGATATATGGGATTACGACACGGCGCTCGTAAAGCCCGGTAATAGCAACGGAATAAACAAGCCCTTCAGGATAAAGGGCGACGGCCTTAAGGAGCTCATTACCACCCTGAAGGATATGACATGGCAGAATTTCCGCACAGAAAAGCGTTACAGCCAGGTATTTACCGGTACGCCCTATACTATATATGTCGGACCCTACACGATAACCTATCATGCAGGTATGATCTATGTCATAAATTCTTCCGGTGAGTTCACGTTCAATAACTACACTCTCGAAAAAGAAACGGCCGCAATACTCAACCGTATCATGACGGGAGCGGAAAAGATCAGCATACCCGACCGCGAGCTTGTGGAAATCGTGATCAACAGCGGACTTAAGGATTTCACATACGTGGACTATGTAAATTACATCAGCGTATCGTCCAACACATCAGATCACGACAAATATCTCGACGAAGCCGGAACTCTTGAGGCCGCAATAAACTCTTATCTGACGAACAGCATAGCTCATCTCCAGCCAAAAGCAAACGATACGGAGCTCAAGGAAGCCCTGCTTTCACTGGACTGGGAAATTACCGAAGCCATTGTCAAAAATTACGGTGACACGGTCTATCAGATAGGTTCCATTGAGCTTTCCGAGGACGGATACCTCTTGGCCTACGAGTTCGGTCTCTACTTTAAGTGCAGCAACCCCGCAAAGTATCTTGCCGTGCTTGACAGAATGTTCATGGAAAGATCGAACCAGTACGATAAATATGCAGACATGAGAGGAGAGGGCCTTACGACTCCTGCTCCATGATCATATAGAAAAGCTCCGCTGAACGCATATCCGTTCAGCGGAGCTTTTGTCTTATCTTATCTTTGAGCCTACAGGTATGCTGTCGTCAACGAATATCACCCTTACTCCGTCGGGAGTATCGGCTGCGCATATCATTCCGTTGCTGTCTACGCCCCTCAGCTTTACAGGCTTGAGATTTGCTATGAGCTGGAGCTTCTTTCCGATGAGGTCCTCGGGCTGATAGTACTGGGCTATGCCCGATACCACCTGACGTCCGCCCATGCCGTCGTCAAGCTGTAAACACAGGAGCTTGTCGGACTTCTGCACCTTCTCGCAGGCTACTACCTTTGCAACTCTTATCTCTACCTTTGCAAAGTCGTCAATGGTTATCTCGGGTGCGAGCTCTGTCTTTTCCGCCGCGGCAGGAGCCTCTCCCTTTTCCTCTGCGGAAAGCTTTGCCTTTGCGGCCTCCATATTCTTTGTGAGGATGGCATTGAGCTCCTCTATCTCCTTGTCAACGTCTATTCTCGGGAAGAGTATCTCTCCCTTGTGGACTGTTACGTTCTCCGGAAGCACGCCGAACCTGTCAAGCTTGTCGTACTCAACGTCTGCTGCGGAGGCGCCTATCTGCTCCCATACCTTGGGAAGCACATTGGGCATGAAGGGTGCAAGGAGTGCGGATGTGATACGGATAGCTTCGAGAAGGTTATAGAGGACAGCTGCAAGTCTGGGCTTCATAGCCTCGTCCTTGCCCAGCTTCCAGGGCTCGGTCTCGTCGATGTACTTGTTCGCCCTCGATACGCCCTCGAATATGGTCTCAAGAGCCTGCTTTATCTTCGTCTCGTCAACAAAGCCGTCAACTGCGGAGCGGAGCCCCAGTATAACGGACCTGAAGTCCTCGTCTATATCTGCGCTCTCGCGCTCTGAGGGAAGAGTACCGCCGAAGTACTTGTCCGCCATGGCTACGGTACGGGAAACAAGGTTTCCGAAACCGTTGGCAAGGTCGGAGTTTATGCGGTTTATCATTATCTCGTTGGAGAAGAGGCTGTCAGCTCCAAGAGCCATTTCACGGAGTATGTGGTATCTTATGGAGTCGCAGCCGTAACGCTCGCCCAGTATGAAGGGATCGACTACGTTGCCCAGGGATTTGGACATCTTTACACCCTCGCCGCCGTCCTTGCTCTGCATGGTGATGTAGCCGTGCACCGCAAGGTGCTTCGGCAGCGGCAGGTCAAGCGCCATGAGCATAGCAGGCCATATTATGGCGTGGAAGCGCATAATGTCCTTTGCTACCATGTGAACATCGGCAGGCCAGTACTTCTCAAAGTCGCCGTGGGCGGAATTCTCGTAGCCGAGAGCGGTGATATAGTTGGAAAGAGCGTCTATCCATACGTATACGACGTGTTTTTCGTCAAAGGTAACGGGAACGCCCCATGTGAACGATGTCCTCGATACGCAGAGGTCCTCAAGACCGGGCTTTATGAAGTTGTTTACCAGCTCAACGGCTCTTGTCTTCGGACGGAGATAGTCCGTTTCGAGGAGCAGCTTCTCTATGCGCTCCGCAAAAGGAGACATCTTGAAGAAGTAAGCCTCCTCCTTGGCAAACTTTACAGGTCTGTGGCACTCGGGACAGCAGCCGTTCTCGTCAAGCTGTGAATCCGTCCAGAAGCTCTCACAGGGAGTGCAGTACTTTCCCGAATATTCGCCCTTGTAGATATAGCCCTTGTCGTAGAGAGCCTTGAATATCTTCTGCACCGCTTCAACGTGGTAATCGTCCGTGGTGCGGATATACCTGTCGTAGGAGATATTCATGTATTTCCATAACTTCTTGAATTTATCAACGATAACGTCAACATACTCCTTGGGAGTAACACCCTGCTCGGCTGCCTTCTGCTCTATCTTGAGGCCGTGCTCATCGGTGCCTGTGAGGAACATTACGTCATAGCCCTGCATTCGCTTGTAGCGTGCGATAGAATCGCAGGCAACTGTGGTATAGCAGTGGCCTATGTGGGGATCGCCCGATGGATAATAAATCGGCGTGGTGATGTAAAAGGTTCCTTTTGACATAATAATCGCTCCAATCTGAGTATAAAGATTCCCGTTTCCGAATGAAAGAAAAGGGTCAATAATTAATGTCTGCCCAACAACTCAAAGCAGTGTTTTGCGCAAATTCTCTGTTTTTAAGAATTTGCTGAGCCTAAAAGCGGTTATTGAGCATACATTAATTATTATACCACCTTTTTTTTATTTTGTCCAGCGCAAAAAAATATTGGACAAAACCGTCCGGAAGTGATATAATTTATAATCATACTGTAAAGGAGTTACTTTTTATGAAGTATTCAAAAATATCAGCATTCATTACCGCAGCCTGTCTTACGGTCAGCCTCGCCCCTGCACAGCCCCTGACAACGACGGACGCAGTTTACTACGCATGGACGGAAGCAGAGGATTCCGTAAATTACGACGATATAAGATATGATCTCTTTTCGGATCACGCCGTTGTAAAATACTGCGGCGAGAAAAAGGGCGATGTGGTGATACCGTCAGAGATCGAGGGTCTGCCCGTTACCAAAATATTCGATGGTGCCTTTTACTCCGAGGATATAACCTCAATCACTCTCCCCGACACTATCGACGAATTAAGCTCGCATATGTGTACCGGATGCATTGCTCTCAAAAGCATAAGGCTCCCCGCAAACATAAAATCCATACCCGAGTTTGCGTTTGACGGCTGCAAATCCCTCGAGGAGATAGAGATACCGTCAGGCGTTACCGAGATAGGCAGATCAGCCTTTGACTCGTGCAGATCGCTGAAAAAAGCGGATCTTCCCGAAAAGCTGGAAAAACTGGATATGTCTGCTTTTTCGGACTGCGCCCTTGAAACCCTGAATATCCCCGCAGGAGTAAAGGAAATACCTTCGCACTGCTTTGCAGGCAACAATTTCACGGAGATAACCATACCCGAAAACGTTGAAACAGTAGATTCATGGTCGTTTATCGAATGCCCTAACGTCAGGAAGTTCACCGTTCTCAATCCTTACTGCAACCTTGAATCACGTCTTGATTTCATCATAAACGGAGATGTCCGCGACGAAAACGGAGAACCTGTGAACCTGGAAGCATTCGACTGTACCTGCTACGGATATATGGGCTCAACCCTTGAAAAGCTTGCCAAGTCCGCAAAGTACAAATTCGTCGCTCTTGACGAGGAAAAGGAGCTCAGGCTTGGCGATCCTACGGGTGACGGCTTCATCGACGCTGTTGACGCCTCAAATATCCTCGCGGCCTATGCGAAATTCTCTACAAACGCAGGAACTCCCTCCGCTGATGATTACGCCACCAGCGACGTCAACAAGGACGGATTTATCGACGCCGTGGACGCTTCAACTGTGCTTGCTTACTATGCATACCTCTCTGCCGACGGCACTGACAGCTTCGAGCAGTTCATGGCTCCCGCCGTTACAACAACCACAACCACCACCGCAGTAACAACTACAACGACCACCGCTGCTACAACTGCAAAGAGCACAACAAGCACAAAAACGGCCGTATCAACAACTGCCAAAACGGTACCGGGAACAGGCACCACAACTACCCGCACAGCTCAGACCACAACAACGACCATGCCGCTGATCGAGCTCCCCAAGATAGAGATATGACAAATAAAATATACACAAAGCCCGCTTTATGCGGGCTTTTTCGGCATGAGCCGCTATTATCCCCGTGCTTCCGCCATTATATCCCGTTATGTAATATTTAGTAACAGTTTTTTTACTTGACATATTTTACCTTTTGACTTATAATTATTACAGTATCAATCACCTGATTTTAAAATAATCTGTTTACAGGAGGGATCATTATGTTATGCAGCAAGTGCGGCAGCGAAATGCCCGATGACGCCCTGTTCTGCACAGAATGCGGCGCAAAGCTCGAAGCTCCTGCCTTTAAGGACGACGAGCCCACTTCCATTCTTCCACACCTCGAGGAGGTCATCGCCGACAACGAACAGACCCTGAGTCTTACTCAGGATCAGGTAGAGCTCCTCAACGACGAGCCTTCGGAGATACTCGGCAAGACTGAGGAGGCAAAACTCCCGGAGCCCGAAAAAAATCCCGCAAAGCCCGACAAGAGATACGGCGCTCCCGCACAGTTCCCCAAGCAGGACAAGCCCGATGCTCCTGTAAATAACATAAACGCAGGCAGCTTCAACGACAACAGCGATACCATGAAGCTCCCGACAGCGGATCAGTACAGACCCAAAAATCCGCCTCAGAAGCCCAAGACAGGCAATGCTCCCGCAGGCAGCAGCTTTGCTCCGCCTCCGCAGCAGCCCGTACAGCCTGTTCCCGCTCCCATGCCTGCCCCCGCGGAGGGAAAGCCCAAAGCAAAGGCAAAGGTAGGCGGCGGACGTATCTTCGGAGCTTCACTCATAGCCATATTCACTATGGTATTCCTGCTCCTGCTGAACCTGCTCCTCGCCGTAAAGCTCGGTGCAAACGGCAGCGTTATCAAAAGAAGAGCCGAAAAGCTCAATGCCGAGACTACCCTTACCGCTCAGTTCGACGGTCATGAGCTTTCAAAAACTCTCTATGATTCACTCGGCTTCAGGACAGCTACAAAGGGCGCCGCTGACGAGGCAGCCTTCAAGAGATACCTGCTCCGTACGAACTTCCGCGAATATATCGGCGGAGTTGCCAGGAATTACCTCGACTACATCATCGAAGGAAACGGCAGCGATCCTTCGGTATCCTCAGAGGACTTCGTCAATGATTTCATAAAGGAAAACAAAAAGGCAGCCGTAAACGAATTCGATTACGAGCTTACCGATACGGATTACGAGCTTCTTCAGAAGAACCTCGACAAGGACAGCTTCACCGAGACCATGAGCGTGAAGGAATGGCAGAGTAAGACGGGTATCGACTTCGGCAAGTGCAGCTATATCTTCTCCTATATCACTATAGGAATCATCGGCGCACTGATCCTGCTCTTCCTCATATGGATAGCTATGATAGTCAGAAAGCGTGCAAGACACGTTACAGGCTTCTTCGGCACTGTTTTCACCATTCCCGGACTTATCGTGTTCCTTGCCGGCGCAGCGATAATCCTCGGCTCCGCAATAGCCTTTACCTTCACTCATAATGTGAGCTTCTACCTGACAGAGAGCCTGCTTCTCCCCTTCTCGCTGATACTCATTGTCATCGGCGCGGCAGAGCTTTTCATAGGCTTCTGCTTCAGAAAGAGCAAGAAGGCTATCAAAAAGCGTGAGAAGAAAGCTCTTGCAGCCGAAGCTCCCGCAAAGTGAAAAACGGCGTTTAAATTAATATACACATATAAATTATGCCCCGAAGCAATGTCGGAATTGCTTCGGGGCAATGTGTTTTTCCTAAGCCGTCAGATTTCAGGGATTGCCCGGATCATATTCACTGCCAGCTTATATTGTAAAGGGTGACCTCATGGGCGCCGAGTGCGGCTGCTCCGTCGATATTGCCAAGCTGGAACTTTATATCCGCCGACATATCACGGTCAAAGGTAACGTCAAAGCTGTAATGCTTCCTTTCGGGAGAAACGGTCAGCTTTTCGTCAAGATACCTTGCATAGGAGCTGTCCTCAGCGGTCACCACCATGCTTCTTTCCGCTGTTGAGCTCACATCAAAGCTGAGGGTGTGCTTCTCTCCCGCTCTGACCTGCTGTCCGATGATAAGTCCCATTACCGCATACTCAAGCTCTCCCGCATTTCTCACGCTTATTACCGTGCAGCCCTCCTTGTTGACAACGGAGGCGTCGGCCCCCTCTATGTAATTATCGAGGGCTGCGGAAGTCAGCTCTGTGGGTCTGAACTTGGTCCCGTCCTTTTCGTATACCCGCACGTAGTCAATATCGAAGCTCTTGGGACCCTCCGCAAAGGTGGCAGGATCGGCGTATATGCCGTCGATACCGTCAAAATGTCCGCCTACCGCAAGGTTAAGTATGATATAGAAGTCCTGGTCAAAGGGCGCCGGGAAGCTGAAGCCCGCAGAGCTCCAGCTGTTCTGGGTGCTGTACAGCACGTCGTCCACATACCAGCGTATCTCGCCCTTTTCCCATTCAACGCTGTAGACGTGCCAGTTCTGAGTACCGTCTCCATTAGGGAAATTATAGTCATTTGTCAGGTAGGTATTGTCCGGCCATGCTCCTCCGAAGTGTATGGTACCGCATATTTTTTCGGGAGTGCTGCCCCAGCCCTCCATTATGTCAATCTCGCCGGAGGCTGCCCAGCCGCCGTACACTTCCTTCTCAGGCAGCATCCATATCGCAGGCCACAGGGACTTTCCCGCATCGCAGCGCGCTCTCACCTCTATCCTGCCGCCGCAGAACGAAAATTTGTCCTTGGTGTTTATGCGGGCAGAGGTATACTCATAGGAGCCCTGCTTCTCGTCAGTATAGCTCTCACGGCGGGCAGAGATAGTAAGTATGCCGTCCTTTACCGTGGTATTCTTATCAGTGTAGAACTCCTGCTCGTTGTTGCCCCAGCCGTTTGTGATGTAATTTCCGTTATTGTCCAGTTTCCAGTTGCCAAGCTCATAGGACCACTTTCCACCGTCCAGACTGCCGCTGTCGAATTCATCGCTCCATTTCAGCGTCCAGCCGTTCTTCGCGCTGTCTCCCGCACCTTTTCCCAGCAGGAAGCCGCTGAGCTTTTCCAGCGCCGCTGCGGACGCTCCCGAACGTCTTGCGGACACCATATCGAACACGTCCACGATCCTGTCGTTATTGTAATCCATATCTATCCTGCCGTCGGCAGCCGCCGCCGCAGGCACAGCAGTGAGCAGCAGAGCTGCCGCCGCAATAAGCTTTATAATCTTCATTTCAGATCCCCTCCTTTTAAGTCAGGCTTTTTGTTCATTCTAACATTTATTAACAGCGGTGTCAAGCCAAAACCGGGCTTTTTATGTGAAAATGAGCCGTTTTTAAGGGCTGCGGTATCAAAAAATGACTGCATTTCGACGAGTTTTGAACTTTTCTATTGAAAAAAGCAGGCATTAGTGATATAATGTAACTTAGGCTGAACATCTGACCCGGATAATATGTTTTTCGCGTTTCATCATATTGCAGTACGGTCAGCGCTGTTTCGGTCACGATAAATAAGAAATCCTGCAAACATCCCGTGAAAGGAGCCGCCATGAAAAAATTTTTGGCTGTACTTGCTGTCGGCGTATGTTTTTTTTCGCCGGTAACAGGCTGTTCGGACAATAACGAGGAATTCATCGTCGAATCCGAGGCTGTTGATCCCGCTGTAGGAAGCTGGAAGTTCGACCCTTCCGAGCTTACGGGACTTTCACTGCCTGCCGTTACCTATCTGCGCTTCGACGAGGACGGCGGAGGCTCTCTTTACGTTGATTTTACCTCTGTCTTTTTTATTGACAGGAAGGGTTCCCCTGTGATAAGAGGAAATACCGTTCCCAATACCTTTGTGGACTACGACGGCAGGACCCTGAAGGTCAAGATAGATACGAGCAAGCTTAACGACGTTCTGAAAAAGCTTACAGGCGACGAGATCTCGCTGCTCGTTCTGGACAGAGTCGACGAAGCCGATACCGAGTCAATGAACGGAAGATATACCGTCCGCGACAGCGGCCTTCTGGACAGCGTCCTCGGCTTCGACATTACCGGCAAGCGTAACTATATCCTCATCGACAACGAGGATATGGGGCTTCTTTGTCATAACATCCTGACCTATGACAAGGACGACAGGACACTTGAAATGTACGAAACCCCCGGTATCGTTAAAAGGATAATGGGAGAGGATATGCAGTCGGGAAGCTATTCCGTCGACGGCGATAAGATGACGATAACCACTTCAGGCGGAAAGGTCATCAAACTTGAAAAACAGGTCTGACTGCGCTCTTTGCGAATGGCAGGCCTTAGGAGGATTCATAATGAAAAAGCTAATCTCATCTATAATAGCATGCTCACTTGCACTGTGCACGCTGGTTTCATGCGGAAGCAGCCAAAACAGCAATAGCAGCAGCGGCAGCTCAAAAGCTGCAAAAAAAGCAGACAACTCCTCTCAGCTCATAGGAACATGGGCGTTATCAGGCGTAGGAGGAAACGGTGTGGACAGCGGCGGCCTTATATTCAATACCAACGGTAAGGGCTCGATCTATCAGGATACATCAACTTCATTCCACTTTGAAGAGGACGGCCTCGTTCTTGGCAGCAATCTGGTACCCAACGACAAGATCAAGAAGGAAGGCAATATCGTTACCGTAGGCACCGATGCCCAGACCATCATAAAGATGACCAAGCTCACCGATACCGCAGGCAACGACGGTACATACTCCCTCGATGGAGGAAGTCTCTTCGATACCATCAGCAATGGTATAAAGGAAAAAGGCAATCTCGGAGATAAAAATATTGATATTTCAATACGCTTCGACGGTCAGAACAGCGAAGTCATCTTCCAGGATCTTTTCTCATATGCTACCAAAGGCGACAATATCACCCTTTCGGGCTTCACAGGCCTCAGCTCGTCAGGCGGTGACAAGGTAGACGCCGAATACAGCATAAACGGCGATACCCTCGTCATAAAGGAAGGAAATGCAAGCGAGACCCTCACAAGAGTCAAATAAAAACAATAATGACTGCCGCTTATGACGGATACCCATATAGAAGTTTTACCCCGAAGCGTTTCAAAAGCGCTTCGGGGCATTGTATTTATTTTATCTGCTCAGATAAATCAGAATTTGCCGGATTATTTTCTGCATAAACAATGCAGAATCGTTCCGTCCTCCGGCTTATAAATGTTTCCTTTTTCACAAAGGAGAACCTCAAAGCCCGCCAGCTCTGCAAACTGTATC
>JAFWSI010000040.1 GCA_017519415.1 Ruminococcus sp. | reverse complement strand
TGCAGTCCATCTCCAACCCCAACAAGTATGGTCTCAGCGGTTCTGATTCACATCACATCACTGAGCAGGGCAAGGCTAATGCAGACGTTGACGGTTACCCGAACGGCGTAACTTCAGCTGACGCTGCACGTATCCAGTCCTACCTCCTTGGTAAGATCTCAACTCTCGATCCTACTAAGTGATAACAAATAAAATAAAAGCGGCGCTTCGGCGTCGCTTTATTTTTAAAAAGGAGGCGATATTCTGTCTAATATACTCGATTACCTCGACTGGAGAGGGGACGTGCCCTTTTCTGCCGATCCCTTCAACGAAGTCGACGGATTTATACTCTCACAGTTCTGCTATATCCCTCTTGAAGGAGTCGTTCCCCCGTCACTGGACGAGGAGATCTCCTTTCCCGACGCTTACCGCAGATATGACGCCGGTAAGGTGGACGAAAAGCTGCGGATACTCACCTTTGAGCAGGACGGTATCCTGTTCGGAAAGCTTGCGGAGTCCCGGCGCTTCCGCGGGACAATGCTCCGCGGGTATGTAAGTTATGTGGAAAACTCCGAGGATATGCAGTTCTCGGCACTGATATACCGTCTCGAGGACGGCAGCGGCTTTCTGGCGTTCCGCGGTACCGACGGAACCGTGGTGGGCTGGAAGGAGGACTTCAACCTCAGCTATATGCAGCAGACCTCGGGCCAGCAGCGAGCTGTATCCTACCTGAATGACGCCTTCGGCGGCAGTGAATGCCCCATAAGGCTTGGCGGACACTCCAAGGGCGGAAACTTCGCTATATACGCGTCGCTCTTCTGTGATGAGAAGATACGGGAGCGCATAGTGGATATATACTCCTTTGACGGTCCCGGATTCAGGGACGAGGTACTTAGCTCGGAGATATACAAAGCCATGCTTCCGCGCGTACAGTGCTTCATACCCGAGGCCTCCATAGTCGGTATGCTTCTCGGCAGCGGCTCCGACCCGAAGATCGTAAAGACCTCTGTAAACGGCATAAAGCAGCATTACGCCTATTACTGGGAGCTGTCACGCAACCGCTTTCTTCTTGCGGATAAGCTTAAAAAGTCGGGAGAGGTCATAAACAAGGCCATATCGGGAATGCTTTCCGATTTCAGCGACGCCGAAAGGGAGATATTTACAGAGTCGCTGTTCGAGATACTGAAGGCGCCCGACAAGGAGACTCTGAAGGAGCTGAACAAGCTCAGGTCCTATCCCTCCATAATCAAGGCAATATCGAGGCTCCGTCCTGAGCAGCAGGCGGTCATGAAGGAGGCTTTCAAGAAGATCGCCCAGAACGGCAGGGGTGCGTTCTTCAAATGATCCCATTGACGTCCGGCAGTATTCAAACCGCCCCAAAAAGTGAAAAAAGGCTTCACGCATATGCGTGAAGCCTTTAACTTTTATATACCGTGATCAGACACCGTACTTAGCTGTAGCAACGGGAACTCCGGGGCCCATTGTTGAAGTAACTGTGCAGCTCTTGAGGTAAGTACCCTTGGCAGCAGCAGGCTTTGCCTTGACAACAGCCTCCATAAGTGTGTTGAAGTTCTCCTCCAGCTTTGCAGCACCAAAGGATGCCTTGCCGATAGGACAGTGAATGATGTTTGTCTTGTCGAGACGGTACTCGATCTTACCTGCCTTAGCCTCAGTAACAGCCTTTGCAACATCGGGTGTTACAGTACCTGCCTTCGGGTTGGGCATGAGACCGCGGGGACCGAGGACCTTACCGAGACGTCCTACCAGACCCATCATATCGGGTGAAGCGATAACAACGTCGAAGTCCATCCAGTTTTCCTTCATGATCTTGTCAACGAGATCCTGACCGCCTACAAACTCAGCGCCTGCGCCCTGAGCAGCCTCATACTTGTCTTCCTTGCAGAATACGCATACACGGACAGTCTTACCTGTACCGTTGGGAAGTACAACAGCGCCTCTTACCTGCTGGTCAGCGTGTCTTGAGTCAACGCCAAGACGGATATGTGCCTCAATAGTTTCATCGAACTTAGCCTTTGCGTTCTTGCATACTAAGTCAAGAGCCTCTGTGGACTCGTAAAGCTTTGCATAATCAACAGCCTTTGCGCTGTCAACATATTTTTTGCCGTGTTTCATTATATTTCCTCCTATTTAAGTGGTAATACCGGGAGCTTATAGCTTACCCGATTAGCGGAATTTTCCTCCCACCAATAGAACTCCGA
>JAFWSI010000039.1 GCA_017519415.1 Ruminococcus sp. | reverse complement strand
TCTGCATTAGCCTTGCCCTGCTCAGTGATGTGATGTGAATCAGAACCGCTGAGACCATACTTGTTGGGGTTGGAGATGGACTGCATGATAAGTACAGCATCAGCCATATCTACGCCGCCGTCGCAGTTAGCGTCGCCCCACATAGTAACTGTAACATCCTTAACGGTTGTTGTAGTTGTTGTAGGCTTGGGAGCGGTTGTTGTAGTTGTGGTAGTTGTTGTGGTGGTTGTGGTTGTTCCACCGCCAGTGCCGTCATAAGGCTTAACATCGGGATAGAGGAGTGACATTGTACCGTAGGATACGATAGCGTCACCGGCATGCCAGAATCTGTGATACTGGAACTGGTAGTCGGAGATGTCAACCTTACCGTCGCCGTTATTGTCAGTGCCCTGACCCTTCCAGTACTTCTCAGCTTCCTGCCACATCTTATCCTTCTCGTAGCTCTTACGGATAGAGGAGAATGTAGCGCCGCTCTCAAGAACTGAACCGTCAGGCATTGTTCCTGAGTAATCGGAAGGAATGTAAACTTCCTGAGTAAATACTCTCTCGAGGCTGGGATTGCAGTCTGTGAATGTAAGACCGATCTCGTCACGGCCCTCATCATACTGCATTGAAAGGAGCTTGTTAGCAAGGCGGAGACCCTTAGCTGCAACTGAATCATTGTCATCAGTATCTGCTGCTGAAGCGGGAACGTTCTTAGCCTTTGCATAGTACATAAGAGTGTTACAGAGTGAGGATACGCATCCAACGTCTCCCTGGCCGTAACCGCCGATCTTACAGTGAAGATCCTGGTTACCGTCCTCGTTATATGTACCTGTCCATGTATCGGGCTTAACCGAGTAGTCAGTATCGCTGCTGCCCCAGTCAAGTGTTGAAGGAATAACGTAAGAATGTGTTACGCCGTACTCGTCCTTATAATCGAACTTGGTGTTCTCCTCGAACCAGCCGATCCATCTCTCAAGGAGCTTATCGAGAGCTTCCTCAAGTGAAAGTCCGCCGTATGTCTGGCCTGACTCGTCGCCGTTCTTTACTACATAGTAGTAGAGCTCGGCAAGACGCTGTGTTGACCATACCTGGTTACCGATCCAGTGGTTGGAACCGGGATCTGCGTATACAGGGTGAGCAACGTAAGCCATTTCATAGAATGTAGGCTGACCGGAAGGATACTCCTCATAACGGCCTCTCCAGCTGTTTGTACAGCCGCCTGCGAAGGGACCCTCGCGGCTCTGGAGCCACTGATACATTTCGATCTGTCTCTTGAGAGACTCCTTATAATCGTCCTTAGCGCCTGAAGCCTTCATACCGCTGCTGATACCTGTATCATAGATAAGAGCGTAAGCAGCGAGAGGATTCTGGTAGAACTGATGTGAGTGCGAGCAGCCGATCTGCCATGCCCACTGGTAATCACCGTAGCTTGCCTGAAGAGCGCCGCCCCAAGCTGTATACCAAGCCATCAGGTAGTGCTGTGAATCAGAACCTGAAGCGCTTGCGGAATTTATAGTTGTATCCTTAGCGATCTTCTTATAGTACTTATCGAACATGTCGTTACGGCACTGGTCACCCAGCTTACCTGCAAGACCTGAGATCTCGCCGCAGTCTACGCCGTTCATGTTAGCAAAGTAGATAGCCTGGATAGCACGGTCCTCAGCGTCGGGAGCATTGGTGAAAGCATACTGCTTCGGAACCTTGCCTACGCCGTTGAAGATAGCCTTGATGCCGTTACCGTCATCCTGACCGGAGGGAGACTCCATACCCCACTTGAGCTCTTCGAGACAAGGAGCGGGAACTGTTTCAAAACAGGACTCCTGCTCACCTCTCTGGAAGGTGTTGATGAATGTGAACTTGCCGTTGCCGCTGAAGCCGTACCAGTCGTCAACGTCAGCCAGCCAGTTCATGAGGTAGTAACCGTTATCGCTGCCGTAAGCAGACTTGAAAGTGCTGTAAAGAGGATTCTTAGCCTTGTTTCCGGGAGGTGTTCCGGGATACTCCTCGGGAGTATCATACTCATAAGCTGTATCAGCGCTGAGTCCGTCCTTCTGATCCCAGATAGACTTATACTTGATCTCTGTGTTTCTGCCTGAAGCCTTTGACCAGCCGGGGATCATAGCCTCCATTGTGTCCCATGCCTTATTGATCTCGCTTGACTGCTTCTTACCGTCGAGTACATCCTTCATAGCAGCCATCCATACGATGTATGACATAGCCTCTGAAGTAGTCTCGTGACCGTAGTCAGGAGCCTCAACGATGAAGGTCTCTACCGAGTGATAAGGAATACCAAAGCCTGAACCGTTTGTCTGCGAGCTCAGATAGCCGTTAGCAACACCGTTTGTTATAACGTCTTCATAGAGAGACTCGAATCTCTCTGCATAAGTACCTTCCTTAGCGTAGGATGACTTTGTTGCTGCCGAAGCCATCGAAGGAACAACTGCTGTTGCAGACATTGCAGCTGCAAGAACGCCAGCTGCGAGAGCCTTATTCTTTTTGCTTATCATTTGTTTTTTACCCCTCTCATAATAATATAGTGGTTAAAAAAGTGGATTGATTCGCCCCCTTTAACTGACATTCGGGGGGCGGCATACGAAAATACTTCGTACACTGTATGATGTCACTAAAACATCACACAATTCTCAAACTATTTTCAAGATAATTATAGCCCACGTTAAAGTTTGTGTCAACAGTTTAAGTATTTTTCACATTTAGGCAATGTCATTTTTGTTGCAATGCACACAATAACAAATATTTTTTTGTGAAATATGTCTACCCTTAAAATAATCTTAAATCCTCATATATTAACTAAATGTTAACAGGTTTCGATTGTTAACCAACCGTTCCAACATTCATCTGCTCAACAGCATATCCTCACATAATCCCCACATATTAGCTATATTATTTACCTGTTGACAAAAAAATGAACGGCAGCTTTTATTTGTCCTCTTACGGCGGATTTAACATTTCGTTAATATTTTATTCATCATGTGTTAACATTATTCTGCGATAATAAAGCAGTATGCTATTGTGATACAGCATTAACACTTTTCTGCACAAAATGATCTGTAAGGATCGGAAAGGAGCACCTCATGATTACTATTGAAAATCTTACAAAGTACTACGGCAGCAACCGCGCCGTAAACAGCATAAGCTTTACAATAAACGATAATGAGATACTCGGTTTTCTCGGACCGAACGGTGCGGGCAAATCCACAACCATGAATATGATCGCAGGCTATCTGCCCATGACGGACGGAACTGTTAACATATACGGTGCTGACATAACAAAGGAACCCCTCAAGGCAAAGAAGAACATAGGCTATCTCCCGGAGATACCTCCCGTATATCCAGACATGAAGGTAAAGGAGTACCTTTCCTTCTGCGCAGGCCTCAAAAAGGTGCCCGTGGGCGAAAGAACCAAGGAGATCGCCCGCGTTTCGGAGCTTCTCAAGATAAAGGACGTGGAGGGCAAGCTGATACGCAACCTTTCAAAGGGCTACAAGCAGCGTGTAGGCTTCGCACAGGCTCTCCTCGGCAACCCCAAGTTCCTGATACTGGACGAGCCCACCGTCGGCCTCGATCCAAATCAGGTCGCGGAGGTACGCGCCATAATCAAGGATCTGAAGAAGGATCACTCGGTAATATTCAGTTCCCATATCCTCAGCGAGGTCAGCGCGGTATGCGACCGCGTCATCATTATAAACAAGGGCGACATCAGAGCCATAGACACCATTGAGAATCTTGAAAAATCCTTCACGGCTTCACAGGTGCTGCACCTGAAGGTCAAGGGCGTCAGGGACAAGGCCTCCTCTGTGATACAGCTGGTCAGGGGCGTAAAGTCCATATCCTCTGCGGAGGACGAAGGAAATGACATAACCGCCTTCACCGTACAGCTTGAGGGCGACGCCGACAGCATCAGGGACGCCATAATGGCGGAATGCGTCGGAAACGGCCTCAGCATACTGGAGATATACACCGACAAGCCCAATCTCGAAAACGTTTTCATCGAGCTCATAAACCGTCCCGCCAAGTCGGGAATGGAGCAGCTTCTCGAGGAAATGGAGGAAAATACCTCCGGCGGAGAGAATGAGGACGAAGAGGCTCCCTCTGAGGAAGAGAACGAAGAAAAGGAGGAAGAGTAATATGTTTCCTATTTATAAAAAGGAGCTGCAATCCTTCTTCTACACTCCTTTCGCCTATGCCATAGCTGCTCTCTTCATGCTGCTGTTCTCCCTGAGCTTCTCAACGGGAATCGCAAGGCTCGAGGGCTCAAACACCTGGAATTTCTCCTTTGCCGAGATATTCTATTCCGTAATACTCTACTTCATATTCCTGCTGCCTATCCTCACCATGAGAACCTTTGCGGACGAGCGCAAGAACGGCACCGAGGTGCTGCTGATGACGTCGCCCATAAGCGTGGCGAAGATAGTCCTCGCAAAATTCCTCGCAAACATCACCGTTTACATCTTCATGCTGCTGGGCACCTCCATATTCCCGATAATAACCGCCGTCAAGGGACAGGTGGTGGTCAGCCAGCTGATATGCGCCTACATAGGCATATTCTTCTGGGGCGCGATGTATATCGCGCTGGGTATGCTCATCTCCTCCTTTACCGAGAGCTCCATTATCGCAGCTATCATCGGCGAGGTAGTGATGTTCGTGCTGCTCTTCGTGGACGACTTCTCCAACACCGCCTTCATCTCGCAGTACCCTAAGGTGCAGTCGGTGCTCTATTCATTCGCGGCACAGCCGAGATTCGCATATTTCTCCGAGGGCTTCATACGTCTTTCAGACCTTGTATTCTTTGCCTCGGCTATAATCGTTCTTCTCATATGGACATACATCTCCATTGAGAAAAGACGCTGGAACAGGGGGTAAGGGATATGAAAAAACGCAGAAATTTCTCGGGAGCTATCGCATTTCTCATAGCTCTCCTCGTACTCGTTGTCTTTGTTCCCATAAATCTTATCGTAAGCTACTACGACAGGGGCTTTGACATGACTCCCTCAAAGAAGTACACCCTCAACGAAAAGACGGAGCAGCTCCTTGACGACAACTCCGGCAAACACATCGACATCTACTATCTGTCGCTGCTGAAATATTTCCAGGAGGCGGACGCATCAAAGTTCCTTCCTCTTTACCATACTCTCACACAGCTTGACGAGCGTGACAATATCACCCTCACCTGCTTTGAGCCGGACGAGGATCCCGAAAAGGCAAAGATGCTGGATCCCGAGGGAGTGCTGGGCGTTTCCACAGGCGACATCTTCGTGCGGTGCAACAACGTTACCAAGAAGATAAGCCACAACAAGGTATTCCAGCGCGGTGCGGACGATTCGCTCCAGTACGCGGGCGAGGAGCTCATAGCAGCCGCCATAGCCACCTGCGCCAGCGGCTCTCTGCCCACGGTGTACTTCCTCAAGGGCCACAGCGACAAGAGCATAAACGACAGCTATGAGATATACGCTTCACAGCTCAAGACCGCAGGCTATCAGGTGGAGGAGCTCGACCTCGACGCCGAGGGAGCTATCCCCTCCAATGCAAAGATAATCTACCTTGCAGGTCCCACCGAGGATATAACCGCAAAGGAGAAGGATCTCCTCCTCCAGTACGCCGACGACGGCGGCTCCATGTCCTTCCTCATACCGCCCTGCGACACCAAGGGAAGATTCTTCAACATCGAAGCCATAATGGAAAAGTTCGGACTTATCCTTGACTACAACATAGTCACCGAATCCGATCCGATCAATATGCTCAACGACAAGGACGGCAAGCAGAGTGAGAACTACTTCCGTGTGCAGTATCCTGCGGGCGGCCTTTACAACGACGAATTCACACAGGATCTTACTGCCGACATCAACGATCTTGTCAGCGCGGGACAGTATATCGCAGGTATCGCCAATACCCGCAGCATCGCCGAGATACCCGAGGAGTCCTTCCCCGGAGCCAACTACACCGAGCGCTCCTCCATAATCAGGAACGTTCCCGCAGACGACGGCAGCTACTCCACGGTCAGCAAGTCCATGGGCGGCGACGAGAACACCGCTGCGGAGGCAGACGACCTTCTCAGCAATATGCAGCTTGATTTCGGCTACTACTCCTACAACAAGACCTCCGGAGCAAAGCTGATAGTTATCGGCACCACCGCCGTTATCGACGTTGACCAGATCACAAGCACCAAGAGCATAGCATTATCCATAAGCGGAACGCAGATGCTCACCAACTTCACCAACACATGGCTCTACGACAGCGATATACAGTTCGGCGTAGGCAACAAGATCAATTCCTACGATTCCATGACCTTCAGGGACGCAGGCGAAGCGCAGAGGGTAATGGTAATAGTTTACGTTATCCCCATAGTGCTTGCCGCCATCGGCGTGCTCGTATGGCTTAAAAGGAGAAATTCCTGATGAAGAAACCTATAATCGCGCTTATTGTCGCTTTTCTCGCGGCCGGTCTTTCTCTCGGCTCATTCCTTGTAATAAGGAACAATAAGAACAAGGAGAAAGAGCAGGAAAAAAAGGAGCTTGCCGACAATGTCCTTTTCAGCTTCGATCCCGACAGTCCTGACCGCATAACCTTTACCAGCGGCGACCAGTCCTACACTGCCGAAAAGAACGGCGATGAATGGAAGCTCGACACCGACGAGTTCAGTCTCGATCAGGTGTATTACCAGCTGATATGCACCTACACCTCCAACCTTACCGCCGAGACCAACTTCGGCGAGATAACCGAGGATAAGCTCAGGATGTACGGCATAAACGAGGCCGATAAACTGGAGATAACCGAGCCCAAGGGCACTCACACCATATACGTTGGCAACGAGAGCCCCACAGGGGAATACGTCTACGTCACCGTGGACGGCAAGAACAAGATATACGCCATAGACTCAACCAAGGGCAGCGTCCTAAGAACGGACAGGCTGCTGATGAAGAACAAGGATCTTATCCCCTACAAGCTCGAGAATATCAGTGAATTCACGACCTACAGGGACGGTAAGGTGCTCTGCGATCTCACCTGCGACACCGGGTCGGGTACATGGTCTCTCCCCAGGGAGTATTCCTCACTGACTCTCGATCCCACAAGAGTTACCTCGACCCTCAACGCCGCAATACGTCTCGAGGCCGAGGAAATGCTGGACGAAAAGCTGGAGGATCTCTCAAAGTACGGCTTTGACAAGCCCTGGGGCGAAGCGGTGATAAAGGACGTGAACGGAAACGAGCGCCACATACTTGTAGCTCTGCCCGAGACTGACGATACCACATACTGCTTCGTGCTCGTGGACGGACAGCAGGTCGAGAGATACTATACAGCCGATCTCCAGTTCACCCGCAGCGAGCCCTATTACTATATCGTACAGGAATATACCGTTGCCGCTCTCAGGGATATAAGCGGATTTGACCTCAGCTTCAACGGCAGCGACGATACCTGCGAGGTCGATATAAGCGAAAAGAAATGCAGTTACAACGGAAAGGACATCAATCTCGAAGCTATGGAGCTTTACTCCTCCTTCCAGAACCTGTACAATTCCATATCCATAGTAAAGCTTGCAGGAACCGATACAAGCTCAAAGCCCGAGCTGAAGGATCCCACCCTCTCCGCGGAATTCAGGCTGAATGACGGCGGGACCGCAAAGCTTGACTTCGTTGAGGAAAGCGACACCAGATACAACGTCTTCATCGACGGAAAATATATCGGAGCATATACTGACGACACAGCGATAAGGGGCAGAAGCTCCATAAGCGAGTTCTGTCTCAAATTCAAAAAGCTTGCAGGCCTGTAAAATCAAAGCAGCAACCACACGGTTGCTGCTTATTATTTTTTCCGCTGAGCGAGGGCGGCATACTTGCGTTTTGTAGCGAGTCCGCCGCGGATATGACGTTCCTGCTTGTTGAATTCGAGTACGTCCTTTACCATTTCGAACAGGACGGGATCCTCCCGGCGCAGCCTTTCGCTGACGTCCTTATGGACGGTGCTTTTGGAGATCCCGAAATTCCTTGCTGCGGCGCGGACCGTGGCCTTGTTTTCGGTTATATATCTGCCGAGCATTACTGCCCGCCCGTCGGGCTTTGCTTTCAAGCCTATCACCTCTTTTCACGGCATTTACTAATGTATATGTGAAAGCAGTGCGGATAATACGGTCCCCGTTATATTTCAGTGACAAATGTAAACGTGAAAATGACTTGCGGCACCTATGAAAGCTTGCAGATATATGTTATGATATGTACAGTAAAGGAGGGAGAGCTATGAAAAAGCGGGAAAAGGCAATACTTATACTGTCGTCAGCGCTTGCCCTTATCGGGCTCATATCCCTGATATTTGCATGGAGCACGGCGTTTCTGCTCACCATAGGGCTCAGCGTTTGCTTCGGTACCCTCCTGTCATGGCTTCTCGGAAAGCACACCGGCAAGGGGACTCCATGGTGGTTCACCCTGCTTTTCGCAGTCTCGTTCCTGCCGGTAATACTATGCCTTTGCTTCTCTGCGGAAGCGGGCATAAACGGAACGGGCGGCAGCTTCATATTCCCCGAAAAGCACAGCTGGGAGGCCTTCTCGGAGACCTTCGCGATAGCCTTCCTGCTGATGACGGTGATACCACTGATACCCATGGCGCTGATCGTTCAGGTCAGATATATCTCATTCGGAATAAAGCAAAGAAAGGAAAGAAATGCAGAAAGGAGCTGATACCATGAAAAAAGCGGAAAGGATCATTCTCGGTCTTTCAGCCGTCGGTACAGGAGCTTACCTTATGTACTGCATAACGGAATGGCTCTCGCACGGCTTCTCCTACAGCCTGAAGGGCTGTCTTGTAAAGGGCTACTGCTCGGTATTCGGCGTGATACTGGTGATCTCCTGCATAGCAGCTCTGGGAGTTCTTGTCTCGCTGCGCATAAGGAAGCGCAGGAGCATGGGCAAGCCCTCAATATCGGGACTCTATACATTTTCCTTCTACAGCTCGTTCCTGCCGCTGGTACTGCTTCTTATCTACAGCCTTATATCGGTAAAGAGCGGCTTCACCTTCCTGTGGTCAACGTCATACGGCGGCAGAGCGTTCTGCGAAGCATTTGTCCTTACGGGAGCGGTATTCTGCATGATACCGGTGTTCCCCTTCTGCCTGTTCTGGCAGATATTATACATCGTAAAAAGGCTCCGCAGCCGAAAGGAATGCGGAGCACGAAAGGAGCTGAGCATATGAAAAAGCATGAAAATGTACTTGCGGCCGTATTTGGCAGCGTGATAGGATTGTTCGCCCTGGTTTTCCTGTTCAAATGGCTGATAATGAAGACCGAGCTGGACTACCGTTTCTTTGACACGCCCACACGCTTTATCGCATGGGCATTCGTCATTGCCTTTTTCGGCATGATGACCCTGCTTGTGAACTGCCGTCTGAGGAGCCGCAGTGAAGCAGGCATGAAGCCCGTATCAAAGCTCTACAGGCTGAGCTTCATACTCTCATTCATACCCTTTGTGCTTCTGATCGTCGCCGCTGCGGAGAGCTCCGTAAACGGTTTTACCTTCATTACCTCCACCACCTACGGCGCAGACGCCTTCTGGGGCTCCTTTGCGATATTCGGCATATACCTTTTAGGAGTAGTCATACCCGTATTCCCGGTAATTATCTTCTGGCAGATACTGTATATCGTAAACAGGATAAGGTACAGAAAAAAGCAGGCGGATCCTGAGAGCGCAAATGCTCCGTGAATACACCCCATAGGATAAACAGCGCTTACAAATAACAGGCTATAAAAAGCTCTCCCTTATTAGGGAGAGCTTTTTCGCCATAACTGTAGTAAGATCAAATACTACAACTGGTAATCTCTTGTTTTTTCTATATTAAATCATTAACGCTTACTCATCATTATGTCACGATATATTTCATCATAATATTTTTTCTGTGCCAGTTGATCTCTGATTATATTGATTTCATCTCCTAAAGAAGTGTTACGATAGAATCTAAAATAACCATTTTCATTAGTGTTATAATACCAGTTGTTTCCATTTGAATAATCAATACTTTCTATTTCAAATTTTGTGTTGCTTTTTTCTGACTTAAATGAATCTATCGGGTACAAATAAAATCCCTCTTCCATATTATATATCTGTATATAATTTTTGCGTAGATTTCCAAATGTATAAGGTACTATAAGAAGGCCATTAAAATAGCATATTCCTTGAGATTTTGGTTGTTTATCTTTGTTATTTTTATATATATCGAATTCTTTTTGAATTTCTTCATTAAGGTATATGGTATGGATTTTGGTAGCCTGCCTACTAACTGGTTTTTTATAAGCTTTCATATAAGCTCTCATATCTTGCTTTTCCTTGCTCATTTGTCTTTCAATTTTCGCAGAATAAATGTCTTTACCGCATCTAAAAATAAATTCTAACGGTTTATTTCCATCAGGATTAACCAAAGTAACTGCAGAAAGAGTATGGTTAAACTTATATTGCTCAACAAGTGCGGCATTCTCTTGTTTGCTATCCAGTTCAAACATCAAAAGCAGATCACTGTTCTTTTTTTCTCCATTAACAACAAATAAACATATTTTACCATTGCATTTTGCGACGCATAAATCATTTCCGTGGGCAATCAGCTGTCTGTCTGATTTTGACAATCCAATTTCATGTGCTTTTTTTTCATTTATATCCATTCTAAATAACTTACAATTGCTATCATTTTTTTCGGTAATAAAATAAAATGTGTTGTTGTACATTCCCATACCTTGAACGACTCGACCTTCATTTCCTACCTGTCCAATTTGTTTACCAATTCCAACCGATTTTATTTTACTTGCAGCAATAGTGTTATTTGAATCAGGCGATATTGTTTTTGTTACAGATGTGCCTGTTCCGAGGAGAGTAAATGCCAAAGCAATGCTTGCAATCTTTTTGATTACATTCTTCATTTTTATCATATCCTTTTTATAAATTTAAGACTATCTGTATAATCTTATTGTTTTATTATACCCCTGTAATCTTTGGGTTACAACACATTTATTGCTGATATTCTTAAACAGGCTCTTTATTCATCGGTTTAAAGCGATATAGCATTTTTCCGTGAATATCTCACAGCAGCCAAGGCTCCGGAAACGACGGCTGCTGCCCATTTATTGCGGTACTAAATAAAAAATTCTGCCCCGGAACGGTCATTTACACCGCTTCGGGGCAATATCCTTATCCGATCAGTTTTCACAGCGCCTTAAAAGCCCTTTTCCCTGAGCTCGCTGACCAGTCCCACGTAAAACTCCCTCACGTCAAAGCCCTTGATGTTCTCGCGGTTGAGGTCGATAACGTCCGCGTGGGTAACGCCCCTTTTGCCCTTGGGCTCTATGAAGCGGAACCTTTCTCCCCACTTCATGGACTCCACCGATACAAGGCCGTCGTTGGGACCGTCAAAGTACTTCACGAAGCTGTAGGACAGATTAAGGGGGAACCGCCCTCCCATAGCCGATACCGAGCGGGAGCCCACACTCTGATAGTAAACTTCCTCCGCGTCCACGCACTTTCTGTTCATTTCCTCGCAGGCAGAGGCCGTAAGGTCTGTAACCGCGGATATAAAATCGGGGTTGCTGTCGCCCAGCTTCCTCAGAGCCGCATTGTACTTGTTCGCAAGGCCGTTCTTGAAGCCCTCGGATACCTTTGACAGCAGGTAGTCCGCAAACTGACAGCCCCTGTGAGGAGTATTCACGGTAGTGAGGCTGGCCACCTTATCAGCGGCTCCCAGGAGACTTATGGCATATCTTGAATCCAGCCCGCCCTTTGAGTGGGCTATTATATTCACCTTGCCGCATTTTTCCTTTTCCACTATCTCGTCTATCCTTGCTTTAAGCTCCGCGGCGCAGCCCGCCACCGAGTCCGCCGACTGCTGCGAGCCGTAGAATATCCTTGCACCGTTCTGCTCCAGCGCCTTCGGTATCCTGCCCCAGTAGCTGAATGCCTTCGTATCCCTGAAGAACACTCCGTGCACCATGAGTATGGGATATTTTGTAGCGCATATCCTGTCCTTTTCGCGGGAGCGGTCAAGGGCAAGCCTTTCGCACTCCACCCTGTACTCGCTGTCCGTGAGCTTTATCATATGCAGCAGTATCAACACATTTACTATGGGCATGAATGCGAATACCACGCCCAGCACTCTCCATTTTATGCCCAGCTGAACCGAACCCGCATACATTCTTACTGCCGAGACCGTAAACATCAGCGCCAGCATAAGGAAGCCCGCCACGCTGTTTATCGTCACCGTCACCCAGCCGATACCGCCGGCGGCGATAAAGATATTTGCCGCAACAGCTGCGGTCACAGCCACAAGGAATATCTTCATAAGGAAGCTTCCTCTGTGTATACGCCCGAGCCTGTCGCCCTCCTTTGAGCGGCACGGGTATATCCACAGTCCTATTATATAAAGAACGCCCGCAATTATCAGCAGGACTCTTCCCGCGCCGTGGGTATACATGACCGACAGGGCGTAAATATTTACTGCACAGCAGGCAAGAACAGTTTTTATCATCAGGGACACTGTTTCCAAAAGCTCTCACTCCTTACCGACGGCACTTGTTCTGCCGTATCACATTAAAATTATACCCCACATAAAAAGCTTTGTCAACAGCAGCGGACAGACCGCAGCAGAGAGCGTCCCTCACTCTCGCCCACAAGGCGGCGCAGTTTTTCGGCATAACGATCGAGGAGCTGTTCATATTCGAGGGAGAAGAAAACTTATAAGGAGGATAATTATGGAAGCATTAAGAAAGAAACTTAAAACCAAGATCGCTATTTACTGGATACTGGCTGCTTTACTGCTGATCGCACTGGTCGTTCTTCAGGTGCTGGAGTGTCAGGGTGTGCTCAAGGGAGAGACAAATTTCGGCTTTTTTGTAGGCGGTATAACCGTGCTTATAATGAATATACTGACTATGAGAAAAGCCGTTAAGGACGATACAGCCCTGAAGCAATGGTATGTACGCAATACTGACGAAAGAACCATCGCCGTTCAGCAGAAGGCAGGAAACTTTACCTCGTTGTTCACTTTATTCGTTCTCGGTATATCCACTATTACAGCTTCATACATAAACAACACTGTCTACTGGACTCTTGGTACTGCTATGGGCGTATATATTGTCATTTACCTCGGTTCGCTTGTATATTTCAATAAGAAGATGTAAACAAAAACCTCCCCGATACCTGTTCGTATCGGGGAGGTATTATTATATTCGTATGTGCACGTTATAAATCGGAAATTTTCCGATCAATCAGTCTTTACCGTAAAGCTTCTTTGCGAAGGATTACTTCTCAGCGAGCTTTGTGAGGTACTCGTAACGATTAGCAGCAGTCTTCTCTGCCTTCTCGAACAGCTCCTTAGCACGATCAGGGAATGAACGTGTGAGTGCGCTGTAACGAGCCTCGTTCATGATGAAGTCCTGATATGACTCTGTTGGAGCCTTGGAATCGAGCTGGAATGGGTTCTTGCCCTCAGCAGCGAGACGAGGATCGTAACGGAAGTTGTTCCAGTAACCGCACTTAACAGCCTTTTCCATCTCAGCCTGACAGTTAGTCATACCGCCCTTGATAGAGTGCATCTCACAAGGTGCATAGCCGATGATGAGTGACGGTCCCGGATAAGACTCAGCTTCCTTGATTGCCTTGAGTGTCTGGTTCATATCAGCACCCATAGCGATCTGTGCAACATAGATGTAGCCGTAGCTCATAGCGATATCAGCAAG
>JAFWSI010000038.1 GCA_017519415.1 Ruminococcus sp. | reverse complement strand
TCTGCATTAGCCTTGCCCTGCTCAGTGATGTGATGTGAATCAGAACCGCTGAGACCATACTTGTTGGGGTTGGAGATGGACTGCATGATAAGTACAGCATCAGCCATATCTACGCCGCCGTCGCAGTTAGCGTCGCCCCACTTTGTAGCTGTAACATCCTTAACGGTTGTTGTAGTTGTTGTGGGTGTAGGAGCGGTCGTTGTAGTTGTAGTTGTCTGTGTTACATTACCAACATCAGCACCCTCATCATCGAAGAATGCCATAGCCCATGCGAACGGAGCATTCCAGTTGATGGTAACCTCGTTAACAGACCAAGCCTCGATAGAGTCAACGAAGCACTTCTGTGAAGCTGTCTTTCCTCTTGCATATCCGAGACCGCCAACATAAGGATCCTGGAGGCCTGCGCCGCAACCACCTGACATAACTCCGTCAGGAGCCATCGGGAATTCGTGGTCAAGCTCGTAAGACCAGTATCTGTGGTGAGGATTGTTCGAGTGGTATGTACCGTAGCCTGTTACGAAGGAGAAGCCGAGGCCGTTACGTCCGAAGATGTAGTCGAGAGCCGAAACAGCACCGTTGAAGTACTTGTTATCCTGAGAAATATCGTAAGCATAAGCCATAACGATAGCGTTGTTGATTACGAAGGAGTTTGAACCCCACTCATAACCCTTGATCTTCTCGCCGGGACAGTTGATAGCGTCCTCGAACTCGGTTCCCTTGTAAGGAATACCCATACCGTTCGTGCTGTTGTTCTCGAAATCGATATATGTATCAGCACAAGCCTTGATGTTCTTCTCGATAGTAGCCTTGTCTTCAGCAGATGTCTTATCGCTGAGGAGGAGGGTCAGAGTACCGAGACCAGCTGTACAGCCCCAGTTGAATGAGCTGAATGAGCCGTTGTTCTCACCGCCGCCGAGGCTGGTTGTGATGTCGAATGCCTTATCGTGGCCGTCACCGTCGTGTATGTTCTTATAGCCCTTGAGGAAGTCATAGTACTCGCTGTCGCCTGTTGTAGCATAAAGCTCACAAGCTGCCCAGTAAGCATCGTCGTCTACGTATGTATCACCGTAGCCGCCGCCGCCGATAGCCTGATCGAGAGGAGCGTACTGAGGATCTGTCTTCCAAGCATCAGCGCCGTGATCTTTGCCATACCAGCTGGACTTCTTAGCCATCATAGCTTCCCATGAAGACTTAGCGTTCTTCAGGCACTTGTCTGAGAATGAAGAATCGAAATCCTTCCAGAGACGTGAAGCCTGTGCAGCACAAGCGATCATATTGAATGTAGCTGCATACGTAGGAGGCTTAACAATACGTGTTGTGCCCCAATCATCCTGATAATCGTAAGGCTTTGTAGCAAGACCTGTCCACTTATGGTCGTGCATCTTGTGGTAAACGAGGCCTTCGCACTTTGAACCCCAGTAAGGATCACTGGAGGAAACGATCATGTTGAACATCCATTCGAGCTCAACTCTTGCTTCATCAAGAACGTCAGGAGAACCCGAACCGCTGAAGGAGATGTTACCAACGCTGTAGCTCTGAGGAATAGACATTGTCTTGTCGTCATTCCACTTGCTGTCAGTACCCTTGGCAACTGATCTCTCATACATATTCTGGAGAGTCCATACAGAGATACCGCCGTTAACAACGTACTTACCGTGGTCACCTGCATCGTACCAACCGCCTACGCAGTCAACCTTATACTTCTCGTCGCCGTCGAATTCCTGGCCGTAGGATCTCTTCCACTCGGACTGTACCCAAGCATTATCCGAAGGAGCGTGACCGCCCTTATGAGCAAGCTTGGACTTTCCGCCGGGATCGTTCTCGTTATATGAAGTGATGTACTTCTCCTCGATGTCCATACCTGAACGGTTCTGGTAGAAGTAGTTCATAGCGTCCTTGATGATGCCCTTGTAAACATCGTCGCCGATAGCGAACTCATGGCTCTTCCACATATCGTAGTCTTCGCCGGTCTTCTTGTTGTGATAAGTATTGGACTTATCGTCAACCTCGATGGTGAAGCCTGTACCTGTAGCTGTGCAGTCCGTGAAGTCGAGGATCTGGCAGTAATCGCCTGCATCGGGATCTTCACCGATAACCTTACCCTTGCCCTCATATACGGTCTTGCCGCTCTTGTCTTTAACTACGAAATCAACAGCAGACTTGCTGCTTCTTGTAGCGTAAGTAGCCTTCTTGTCAGCGCCTGCGAAGTAACCAACCTGGTTGATTCTTACGTCACTACGAGGAGTGATAACGCCGAGCTCGTTTGTGGGATCCCACAGACAAGGAGTCTTGCTCTCGCTTACATATGAATCGCCGCAGGAAGTACACTCAAGCTCCATGTTATCGAACTTAAGGGTTGTTCCCTCGGGGAAACAGTCATATTTCTGGTATGGGCCTGCTCCACCGTAATGGAATGCCCACTCAGCAACCTCAAAGGTCTTGGAGGCTGTGAACTCACTGTCGAAGGAGTTCTTACCTGCTGAGATCTTAACGTTGTCCCAGCCCTGTGACCACTGAGCCTTGTTGTTCTGCCATACGCCTTCGCCCTCACCGCTGAGGTCGTGGATATGTGTATGGAGCTCACCAGCCTCGGAAGCGTCTACTTCCCAGTGGATCTTATATGTATGACCAGACTGGATGTGGAGACTTCTGTGTCTGAACTGACAGTCCCATCTGGAGTCACCGCCGCGCTGCTCAGCACCTGAGATCGGGCTACCGTTCTCATCGATACCGCTTCCGCCGGGGTTAACGATAGTACAGTTATATGTACCACCTGAAATAGTAAATTTCTGTTCTGCGGGGTTTGTTACGCAGATATGCCAAGGCAGACCGATTCCGTCGTCGAAGTCGCTCTGTCCGAGACAGGTACCTGCTGATGCGCTCATAGGAACGAACGCTGCCACGCTTGATGCAACCATTGAAGCTGCCATCAGGCTGCCTGTAACGGCTTTTGCAATTTTCTTATGCATGTTGAATACCCTCCCTGAAATATTATTATTTTTATAACGCAATGCCAGTGCAAACACTGCGGTTATACCGTTGATTTGTCGCGATGTTCGGGGCATCCGAACGGATTTCTGCACCGTCCCCAGTTCATCAATCATATTATATTATATCGAAAAAAAAAAGTAAATAGTTTTCTTGAAATTCGTGTATTTTCCTAATGAGCTTCTCAAGATTTTGTATACAATCCACAAAAAGGTAAAAAAAATAAGAGGAAACGCATTTCCTCTTATTTCTAAAATATTAATTGATTATCAGATTTACTGAAATTAGTTTTTGACGTTTATTTTACCATTTTAAAGAGCTCAATCAAGCCTCCGGAAGAGTAGTGATCGCGCCCAGGAGGTACCTCTGTATAGTCTGGGCGTCGGCCGATGTGATTCCCGAGCCGTTAGCCTTGACATCGCCGTTTATCCTGCCCTGAGGCGTGATGTGATGCTCGTCCGTACCGTTGTCGCCGTACTTGTTGGGGTTGGATATAGCCTGCATGATAAGGACTGCGTCAGCCATATCGACTCCGCCGTCACAGTTTACGTCGCCCCACTTTGTAACAGTGATCACGGGAGCGGTGGTAGTACTCGTTGAAGTCGTTGAAGTTTCACTTGTGGTGAATGTAGTAGTGGTTGTTGTAGTTGTAGTTGTTGTGGTCGAAGTAGTTGTCGTGGTCGTTGTTGTACTGCTTCCTTCTTTGCCGGGAACGGTGTAGGGCTCGGGCTCTGTGCCGTCGGGCTCTGTACCCCATACCAGCTTGCCGTCAACATACATTGTTATGTTCTTGTTGAGCGAGCTCGCCTTCTTCAGGTCGCCGTCCTTGGAAATGCCGCCCTTGTAGGACCAGTCGTTGGAGGGATCCCATGTACCGCCCTTGCCGTCGGGTATAGATACTCTGAACTGTACCTCGTCGCGGTGCTCGCTCTGGCCTGTAGGCTGGATAGCTCTGCCGTCATCGAACTTGATGAGGGCATAGTAGGTATTGCCCGATGCATCTCCTTCATACTTGTAGGGACCCGAAACAGTTGCGTGACCCTGCTCGCCTGCGCCGTACTGCTGCGACTTGCCCTCTACCACAACGTCCTCTGCGGTAAGTCCGGAACTGAGAACCTCTGATATATCGAAGTAATAGCGGTACTCTATATCCTTGGCAACTCTTGCAGGCCATGCCGTGTGGTTCATAGCCCACGCCTTGATCTCGGTGTAGCTGTTGCCGCTGCCGTTGAGGACAGCCGCTACCTCCCACTCTGCCCATGTAGGAGTCTCCGTAGGCGGGAAGGAAGGATCCGTATTTCCGCCGTAATCGTTGACCATTGCGCAGAGCGAAGCTGTATAGCCTGCGTTGTAGTCTATAGCTACCTCGGAGTATTCGTACTGAGCAACGCTGTTCTTATAGTTTCCGGACTGATCGGGACCGCCTACGAGAGCGCCGTAAAGGGTATGGGCATACTCTGTCTGCCAACCCTCGCTGCTGCCCTTCGTGCCCAGGTCGTTCCAGTGATCGTCATGTATACCGGAAGCCGTTCTGTGGTGGAAGGCTGAGGGCTGATTATCGCCCATGCCGAGAACATAGCTCATCTTGAGGCCGTTGTCGCCGAAAATGTAATCCATCTGTCCCTTAGCCCATTTGTTGTACTTATCCTGAAGCGAGCTGTTGTCCTTGAATATTGTATCGCTTGCCAGCTGAGCCAGCCATGCGGTAGCGCTGACGTGACGTGCGGAGCCCCAGCTGAACAGCCATGCCATGCCGTCGGGGGTATACTGTATCTTCTTTCCGCCGTAGCCGTCTATCCAGTAATCCAGGTGGTGTGATACATGGTCGATCCACTCCTGATCTCCTGTTTCCTGAGCATAGAGGAGAGCAGCTGCCTGGGAGGTATCGTCCCAGCAGAGTCCCCATGTGTACTTGCGGGCAGTGGACTGCTCCTCAAGCGGGAACTGAGGGATATAGTCGCTCTTTACCTTTGACATATAGCTCTCGTCGCCTGTAGCTCTGTAGAGCCAGATAGCTGCGTACATACAGTCGTCCACCCATGAGGAAGGCTTGTACATCGAGCCCATAGCTCCGTTCTCGTTGCTCCTGATCTTATCTGCGGTCTTGAAGTAGGTCTTTGCCTGCTCGAGATAAGACTTTGCCTTGTCGGGCTGAGTATCCTTGAACATGAGGTAGCCCTCTGCAAGTGCTGCTGCGGAGAGAGCTATCGTGGTAGAATCGGCTATCTCGTCGTAGGGACGCTTCCAGTCGCCGTTGTTGAGATGATGCTTGCGGAGGTATACCTCTGCGCTGCACCAGATGTTATGGTCTGTGGAACCGCCCTTGAAGTCGCCGATGGTTCCGATTATCTTGTTTCCTCTGTCGCACTGCATGAGGTAGTCAAGGCCCCACTGTACATTGTTGCGGTATACCTCTCCGAGGCCTGCCTTCTCGACAGCCTCCTTGTATTCAAGATAGCCCCATGCGAGTATCGAAGCGGAATAAGCATTCGTAAGGGTGAATTTGAAATGGTCGCCCGCATCGAACCAGCCGCCCGTGCAGACGTCTGTCTCGTTGCCGTTCTCGTCCACCATAGAGTCTGCTCTCCATGTTACATAGTTCCAGTCGGGCAGCTTTCCTGCCTGCTGAACCTCATAGAAGAACATGGACTTCTGGAGCGCTTCAGCATAGTTATAGCTTGAAGCAGCGTTTGCTGTGGCAACATTGTCCTGAACTCCTGCATCTGGTGCATATGAAAGCGCACCAAGTGACAGGGCAAGAGCAGAAACTGCCGCCGTAACCTTCTTTAAGATCATGTCTAATACCCCTCTCGTATTATTTTTTTGTTTTTTTCGGATGCGGGATAATTCCGCACCTATACACCTTAAATATACAATAAAACCTCTGATTTGTCAAGCCAAAATCAACAAATTTCACAAACAAGCTGTGTAGGGAACGCCGCCCTCGGCGTTCCGAGCCGTTAGCTTGCAGGGGACGGTGGCTCTCCACAGTGTAGGGAGATGTCCGCAGGACAAGGGGGCGCGTCTCCGCCGGGAGTCCCCGGCGCCCCTGCATTCTCCGTTCTCAATTTCCCTGCGGCAAAGTGCCGCAGGGAAGTATTGACTTTCAGTCAGCAAAGGTATATAATAAATAATGTATATGCTCCCGCAGAATGCACAGAATATTGCGGGAGGCGTATCCATGAAAGATGAAAGCAAAAAGGACGGCAGTAACGCCGGAGAGCTGCTCGAGGAAGCGGAGCTCATACGCGAAAGCGGAAAGGCTGTGACCAAAAACGCAAAGCACCTTATACACTGTCTTAACGTGATAGGACAGATAGAGGGGCATTACGTACTCGCCGAGCAGAACAAGACCACCAAATACGAGCATATAATCCCCGCTCTCGTGGCTATCGAGCAGGACAGGAGCGTGGAGGGACTGCTCATAATACTCAACACCGTCGGCGGCGACGTGGAGGCGGGACTTGCCCTCGCAGAGCTCATCGCAGGCATGAAAACTCCCACGGTATCCCTTGTGGTAGGCGGCGGACATTCCATAGGCGTTCCCCTCGCGGTGAGCGCAAAGCGCTCCTTCATAGTGCCGACGGCCTCCATGACCGTACACCCTGTCCGCATGAACGGAACGGTTCTTGGAGTCCCTCAGACCCTCTCCTACTTCGACAGGATGCAGGACAGGATAGTGAGCTTCGTCACGAAAAACAGCAGTATCACAGAGGAATGCTTCCGCACACTGCTGATGAACACGGAGGAGCTCGTTCTCGACGTGGGAAGCGTTGTGGAGGGCGCAAAGGCCGTGGAGATCGGCCTTATCGACAGCCTCGGAAGTCTCGGTGACGCTATGGACTGCCTTTACGGCATGATAGAAAATTCGGAAAAAAGATATGCGGACTGACCGCAGCTGTACCGCTCCCACGGTACAGATACATAATGTGAAAGAACAAACGGAGGAAGATATGGCAGAGACAAAGAAAAAGAACACGGGCACAAAGTCAAAGAAGCCCGAAGCTCCCCGCAGGGAGCCTGTAAGGAGCAGCTCCAAGAGCGCTCCTCAGAACGAGAGCAATCAGCTGTGGTCGATAATACTCTTCGCACTGGGGGTGCTTGTCGCCCTCATGGTGCTCATAAAGGGCACAAAGGGCTGGCTGGCGATACATAACCTTTTGCTGGGAATATTCGGCATAGCTGCCTTCATTATACCCGTTATACTCATATACACCGCCGTAAAGCTTGGCACCGAGCAGACCAAAAAGGACCTCAGCGGCAGGACCTTCTGGTGCATAGCCATGATATTCCTTGCCTGCGCAGCGTTCCAGATATTCGTGGTGGGAAAGATACCCGGCAGCACCATGTCCGGAAAGCTCAGGTTCCTCTACGAGGACGGCGCAAAGCTGAAGAGCGGCGGAGTTGCCTGTCTCGTTTTCGCAGGGCCGCTCCTCAAGTTCTTCGGAAAGATAGGCGCAAGGATAATCACCCTCATACTGTTCTTCGTGTTCGGTATGCTCCTTTCGGGGCGGGGACTCATTGACTTCCTGAAGCTACTGTCAACTCCCTTCGTATTCATCGGCAACGTGGTCAACGGCATACAGAATATGCTGGTGGGCGGAGAATTCACCGACGCCTTCGGCGACGACGACCTTGACGACGACAAGGCAAAAAAGGACTTTGACGCAGACCTTGAAGCCATAAGCATGACCAATCCCAGAAAGTCCTCACGGAAGCCCTCCGAAAAGGCAGAGCAGAACAAAAAGGCTCTCGAGGCTCTTTCGGGAGGGAACTCCATAGACATCCCCCTGCCTACGGATCATCTCATAGTCCACGACAGCGGAGCTGCCGAAGAGGAGCCTATCGACATATCCGCAGAGCCCGCTCCCGAAACAAAGGTCAGCAAGGCCGCCGCGAAGAAGGCTCCCGTGAAGGAAGAGACTGCGGAGCCTGTTCCCGACGAGGAGGAGACAGCTGCCGACGAGGGACTCGAACAGCTCATAAATAAGGCTGCCGACGGCAAGCCCGACACTCCCGAGGAGGAATATGTCGAGGAGGAGCCCGAGGAGGAAAAGCCAGTGTACATACTCCCGCCCATAGACATACTCACCCGCCCCGAGGTGCGCTCCAACCGTGCAGAGGCCGTTGAGGAAATGCGCGAAAAGGCTGAAGTCATAAAGAATACTCTCTCAAGCTTCGGCGTTGAGGTAAGGATCAAGGACATATTCCGCGGCCCCTCCATAACCCGTTACGAGATACAGCCCGGCCCCGGAATAAAGGTCTCCAAGATAAAGGGCCTCGAGGACGATATAGCTCTCAGCCTTGCGGCTCAGGGCGTCCGCATAGAGGCTCCCGTGCCCGGCAAGGCGGCTGTGGGCATCGAAATACCGAACTCCACCAAGGATACGGTAACTCTCCGCGAGATTATCGCCTCCCCCGAGTTCAGGGAATCGCCCAGCAAGCTTACCTTTGCGGTAGGCAAGGACATCACGGGAAATATCATACTCGGCGACATCTCCAAAATGCCCCATGTCATTATCGCAGGTACCACAGGCTCTGGTAAATCCGTCTGCACCCGCTCCATAATCATGAGCATACTCTACAACGCCACACCCGACGAGGTAAAGCTCATTCTCATAGATCCGAAGATAGTCGAATTCAAGATATTCGAGAATATCCCCCACCTGCTCATACCTATCGTGACCGACTGCAAGCGCGCGGCAGGCGCTCTCTGCTGGGCGGTCAACGAGATGATGCGCAGATACAACATTTTCGCAGAGGCAGGCGCCAACGACCTCCGCTCCTATAACGAGCTTGCAGAGGTGGACGGGGATCTCGACAAAATGCCTCAGGTAGTCATATTCATCGACGAGCTTGCCGATATGATGCTGGTGGCCGGCAAAGAGGTGGAGGACTTCATCTGCCGTCTGGCTCAGATGGGACGTGCCGCGGGAATGCACCTCGTTGTAGCTACACAGCGTCCTACCACGGACGTTATCACAGGCCTCATCAAGGCCAATATACCCAGCCGTATCGCTCTTTCGGTAAAGTCTCAGGTGGACTCACGAACCATTATAGATATGGCAGGCGCGGACAAGCTCCTCGGAAACGGCGATATGCTTTATATGCCTATCGGTGCGGGAAAGCCAGTCCGTGTACAGGGCTGCTTCTCGTCAAACGAAGATATTGCGGAGACTGTCCGCTACATAAAGGATCAGGCTCAGGTATCCTACGACCCGAACATAA
Source organism: Ruminococcus sp. (assembly GCA_017519415.1). Lineage (GTDB taxonomy): Bacteria > Bacillota > Clostridia > Oscillospirales > Ruminococcaceae > Ruminococcus. The sequence continues at coordinate 32,194 of JAFWSI010000038.1, read as the reverse complement.
CGGGAGCTGTGGAGGGCTATACTCCCCAGTCGCAGGGCGGCTCCGGCAGCTCTGACAGCGGAGCTTCCGCAGGCGGAGGCAGCGACGAGGATATAGTGGAGGCTGCCATCAAGGTAGCCGTGGAGGCAGGTCAGCTCTCCACGTCGATGCTGCAAAGGAAGCTGAAGCTTGGCTACGCAAGGGCGGCAAGGATAATGGACGAGCTTGAGGAGCGCGGCGTTATCGGTCAGAGCGAGGGCGCAAAGCCCCGGAAGGTGCTCATGTCGAAAATGCAGTACGACGAGTGGCGGCTGCGTAGCATGGATGAGTGAATCAGCATTCAGCGAAGCTGAATTTTGGGTTACAGGAGGTGATACTGTGTACGAGGGCTTTCTGCCTACCACAAGAAAAGAAATGGACGAGCTGGGTATAGATCAGTTCGACTATATCTACATAACCGGCGATGCCTACGTCGATCACCCCAGCTTCGGCGCGGCTATAGTCACAAGACTTATAGAGAGCCTCGGCTTTACAGTTGGTATCATCTCCCAGCCCGACTGGCACACCGACAAGGACTTCCGGCGCTTCGGCGCTCCGAAGTACGCTTTTTTAGTTACCGCAGGCAATATCGACTCCATGGTGGCGCACTACACCGCCGCCAAGCGCAAGCGCTCCGACGACGCATACACAGCGGGAGGAGTTGCAGGCAAGCGCCCCGACCGCGCCGTTATCGTCTACTGTCAGAAGCTCCGCGAATACTTCGGGGACGTTCCAATAGTTATCGGCGGTCTTGAAGCCTCTCTGCGGCGCTTTGCACATTACGACTACTGGGACGACGCAGTCCGCCCCTCAGTCCTTGTCGACAGCGGCGCAGACCTTCTCATGTACGGTATGGGCGAACACCAGATACAGGAGCTGTGCACCCGTCTTGCCAGGGGCGAGGATATACACGATATTCACGATATACGCGGCACCTGCTACCTCACGGAGCCTGTGAATACTCCTATCGGTGCGGCTCAGTGCCCCTCCTTCGAGCAGGTGCGCGACAGCAAGCCGGAATACGCAAAGGCCGTAAAGATACAGTACGACTGGCAGGACGAGGTCTACGGAAAGATAATAATACAGCGGCACGGCAAGATGATGCTGGTACAGAATCCGCCCGCATACAGCCTTACCACGGAAGAGCTGGATCACATTTACTCCCTGCCCTACACAAGGGCGATACACCCGTCCTATGAAGCGCTGGGCGGAGTCCCCGGCATCGAGGAGGTCCGCTTTTCTATCACACATAACCGCGGCTGCTTCGGCTACTGCAATTTCTGTTCCATAGCCCTGCATCAAGGCAGGCGTATAACCGTCAGAAGCGTGGAATCGGTGCTTGCCGAGGCAGAGCGAATAACGAAAATGCCCGATTTCAAGGGCTATATCCACGACGTAGGCGGTCCTACGGCGGATTTCCGCCGTCCCTCCTGCGACAAGCAGCTCACCAAGGGACTGTGCATGGGCAAAAAATGCCTTGCTCCCACTCCTTGCCCCGCACTTAAAGTTGACCACACCGAATATCTTGCCATGCTGCGCAGGATACGGAAGGTCAAGGGCGTGAAGAAGGTGTTCATACGCTCGGGTATACGCTATGACTACCTTATCGAGGACAAGGACGACGAGTTCATGAAGGAGCTCATAATGCATCACATAAGCGGTCAGCTGAAGGTGGCTCCCGAGCACTGCTCGGCGGTGGTGCTGGACAAAATGGGAAAACCCCATATCGAAGCCTACAAGCGTTTCCAGAAGCGCTTCTACGAAATAACCAAGGGCATGGGCAAGGAGCAGTATCTCGTTCCCTACCTTATGTCCTCACACCCCGGAAGCACCCTCAGCGAGGCCATAGATCTTGCCCTATTCCTGAAGGAAAACAGGATCCGCCCCGAGCAGGTGCAGGACTTCTACCCCACTCCCGGGACGATTTCAACAGCCATGTTCTATACGGAGCTCGATCCGTATACCATGGAAAAGGTATATGTACCCAAGACCCCGAAAGAAAAGGCAATGCAGCGTGCTCTGCTGCAATACTTTCTCCCCAAGAACAGGGAGATAGTGCTTGAGGCTCTGAAAACAGCGGGGCGGCGCGACCTTATAGGAACGTCGCCGAAATGCCTTGTGGCTGACGATAATCGCGGACAGGGCAATTCTTCCCGAAAAGGCGGTGACAGGTCGTGGCAAAATACTTCAAGGACACAGAGAGCTTCGTCAAGGCCGCAGGAGAAAAATACGGGCTCAATGCGCGGCAGAGAGAGCTTCTCACAGAGCTCGCCGAAAAAAGGAAAAAAGAACGGGCAGAACGGAAAAAGAAAGCACTGAAAGATCTCGGGCTGCTGCTGATCGCAGCGGTACTCCTCTTTGCAGGCTGGTGGTTCTTCCGCAAGCCCAGGCATACCTTCCCGACAGAGGATAAGCTTGTAATGCACTTCATAGACGTGGGGCAGGGAGACTGCACATTTATAGCTGCCAACGGCATGACAATGCTGGTGGACTGCGGCGAGAACGAGGTCTCACCGAAGGTCACAGGCTATCTGCGCAGCCTCGGCGTGGGTCGGCTGGATTACGTCATAGCCACTCATCCCCACTCCGACCATATGGGCGGGATGTACAGGATAATAGATACCTTCGACGTTGGGGAGGTAATGATACCCCATATTCCCGACGAGCAGCTGCCCACAGCCCTGTTTTTCGACAGATTCCTCGACAGCTGCGACGGCAGCGGCACAAAGGTCACCGAAGCCGCAGCGGGAAGGACGTTCATGCTGGGAGACGCTCGTATCGAGATACTTGCTCCCGACGGGAGCTACAATGAATACCTCAATAATTACTCCATAGCCTTCTTGCTGACTCACGGCGGGAACAGTTTCCTGCTGACGGGTGACGCGGAATTCGAGTCCGAGGCCGCTATGATACAGAGAGGCGGGCTCTCAAAGGTGAGCCTTTACAAGGCCGGACATCACGGCAGCAATTATTCCTCTTCACGGGAGCTGCTGGACATCATCCGCCCTGCCGCCGCAGTCATATCATGCGGCAGGGACAATCCCTACGGACACCCTGCCGACAGCACCATAAAAAGGCTGGAAGAATACACCGATAAAATATACCGCACCGACGTGAACGGCACCGTTATCGCCGAGTCCGACGGGAAAAGAGTTTCCCTGCGGACGGAAAGGAGCTCCTGATGACTGTTATCGACAGATTTGAGGGCAGCTATGCCGTTATTGAGAACGAAGACGGCACTTCGGTCATACCCCGCAGCGAGCTCCCGGCGGAAGCCGCAGAGGGTGACGTGCTGGAACTGCGTGACGGGAAATACACATTAAACAAAAGAGCCGCCGTACTGCGCAGACGACAGGCCCGCAGAAAGCTCGGACGGCTCCTCGGAAAATAAACAGGGAGGACTATGACCGATACTATTATAATTGGCGGAGGCGCAGCGGGCTGCTTTGCCGCCGTCCATGCGGCACGGTACGGAAAGTCAGTGCTGCTCTTTGAGAAGAATGAACGGCTGGGCAGAAAGCTCCGTATCACGGGCAAGGGACGCTGCAACGTCACAAACAACAGCCCCGCTGAAGAGCATATGAGGAATATTCCTGTAAACCCACGGTTCATGTACAGCTCCTTTGCGGGCTTCGACGCGGAATGCACCATGCGCTTCTTTGAGGAGCTCGGCGTGCCCCTCAAGACCGAACGCGGGAACAGAGTCTTTCCCGTCAGCGACAAGGCCGACGACATTGCCGACGCTCTCGGGCGGGAAATGAAAGCCCTGGGCGTTGAAGTGATAAACAGGAGAGTAACAAGGATACTCACCGAAAACGGCGCTGTCTGCGGAGTTTCCGCAGGGGGCACGGAATACTGCTCGCAGTCGGTGCTCATCGCCTGCGGCGGAAGATCCTATCCCGCCACGGGCTCCACAGGCGACGGCTACACTCTTGCCAGGGCTCTCGGACATACCGTGACCGAGCTGAAACCCAGCCTTGTTCCCCTCACCTCTCCCGATAAATACTGCGCGGAGATGATGGGTCTTTCACTGCGCAACGTGACGCTGAACCTTATGGACGGGAACAAGTGCATATACAGCGAGCTCGGCGAAATGCTGTTCACTCACTTCGGAGTTTCGGGGCCTCTCGTGCTCAGTGCAAGCTCCCATATCCGCGATATGCAGCCGGACAGATACAGGCTGCTTATCGACCTCAAGCCCGCTCTGTCCCATGAACAGCTGGACGCAAGGATACAGCGGGACTTCTCGGAAAATCTCAACCGCGACTTTCAGAACGGCATAAGGAAGCTCCTCCCCGCAAAGCTCATACCCGTTGCGGTAAAGCTGTCGGGTATAGCTCCCGAGCGGAAGATAAACGGCATAACCAAGGAAGAGCGGCGTAAATTCGGGGAGCTCATAAAGGCCTTCCCCGTTCGTATCTCCGGCTTCCGCCCCATAGATGAGGCCATAATCACCAGCGGCGGTATTTCCACAAAGGAGATAGACCCCGGGACCATGGAGTCAAAGATAGTCAGCGGCCTCTACTTCGCGGGAGAGGTCATAGACGTGGACGCATACACGGGGGGCTTCAACCTGCAGATAGCATTCTCAACGGCATATACAGCCGCACTGAATATGTAAATCAAAAGCTAATGGCTAAGGAGGAAGGGATAAATATGGGATGCATAGGCAATGTATTATGGTTCATATTCGGCGGTTTCCTGGCAGGGCTCAGCTGGTTCGTCATAGGTCTGCTGTGGTGTATCACCATAGTCGGCATACCTGTGGGAGTCCAGTGCTTCAAGTTCGCAAAGCTTTCCTTCTGCCCCTTCGGCAAGGAGGTGGAATTCGGAGGCGGCCCCGTAAGACTGCTGCTGAACATACTGTGGCTCTTCTTCGGAGGCATAGAGCTCGCCCTTGAATTTGCCGCCTTTGGAATAATTCTGTGTGCAACGATTATCGGCATACCCTTCGGCCTTCAGATGTTCAAGCTGGCACAGCTGGCGCTCATGCCGCTGGGTGCAAAGGTAAAGTAAGACCGTTCAGGCTCTGTTTTGGAAGCGCAAAGGAGAGTTATTATGAAAAAACTGCCGATAACAGCGGCTGAGATAATGCAGGAGCAGAAGCCATGAAAAAAGATCTTTCGCGGATATTCTTCCGCTATGTATTTGAATTCACAGCCGCAGGCTTTGCGGGCTGGATATATGAGGTGGCGACTGTATGGATAATGTTCCGCCGCTTCGAGAACCGCGGTATGCTGCATCTTCCGGTGATACCCATATATTCCGTGGGAGCCTTCATTCTCCTCGCTCTGCTGCGCAGGAAAAGGAACCCACTGTTCATTTTCCTCTTCGCAGCCGTTGTTACCACAGTATTCGAGCTTGGAGCCTCATATCTGCTGGAAGCCGTATTTCACGAGCAGTTCTGGACCTATGAGGGCTGGTACTTCTCCATACTTGACAGGTCGAGCCTTATCTCCAGCACGATCTTCGGCATTATGGCCGTGGGATATTTCTATATGCTCCACCCTCTGTCGGAGAAACTCAGCAGGAAGCTTCCCGAGGGAGTATGCTTCGGAACGGGAATATTCCTATCTGCGGCGATACTCACGGATATTGCCATATCCTTCTCACAGCATCTCAAAAAGTAATAAACGGGCATAAGCCCATGAATAAAGGAGTCATTAACATGAAAACCATCAACATCGCAATCGACGGTCCTGCGGGCGCAGGAAAAAGCACTATCGCAAAAATGGTGTCAAAGGAGCTCGGATACATATATGTGGACACAGGCGCTCTCTACCGCACCATTGCCCTTTTCCTTACAGAGAACGGCATTGCCGACGAGGACATCGAGGCTAATATCGAAAGGGCTGACGTATCGCTGAGATTCATCGACGGCGCTCAGAGAGTTTTCCTCGGGGACAGGGACGTTTCCGATATGATAAGGACTCCCGAGATCTCAATGGCTGCCTCCCGCACCTCGGCTATCCCCGCTGTAAGAGCCTACCTCTTCGAAACTCAGCAGAAGATAGCCCGCGAGAACAATGTCATCATGGACGGCAGAGACATCGGCACCGTAGTCCTCCCAGATGCGGACGTGAAGATATTCCTCACAGCCTCCGCAGAGGAACGCGCCAACCGCCGATACAGGGAGCTCATGGAAAAGCCCGGCTGCCCCACATATCAGGAGGTCCTGGACGATATAATCAAACGCGACTACCAGGATACCCACCGCAAGACCGCTCCCCTGAAACAGGCAGAGGACGCAGTTCTTGTGGATACAACAAAGCTGAACTTGGAGGAATCCGCAGCGGCTATCGTGAAGATCATCACCGAAAAAACAAGCTGAGGTGAGACATTATGTATTACATAGTTAAATTTCTTGTGCGGGTGTACTTCCGCATAATGTACAGGCTCCGCATCGAGGGCAGGGAGAATATCCCCGAGGACGGAACCGTCATATATGCCTGCAATCACAGAAGCAACGCGGATCCGCCATTTCTCGGCTCCTTCGCCCGCGGCAGGTTTGCCTTCATGGCAAAGGAGGAGCTCTTCCGCAACAGGCTTTTCGCATGGCTAATAAGCTCCCTCGGAGCCTTCCCCGTCGCCCGCGGAAATGGCGATACCGCTGTTATAGATACAGCCGTTGAAAGGCTCGGCAGCGGCAGGAGCCTTATGATATTCCCCGAGGGTACACGCTCGAAGGACGGCAAGGTGGGCAGAGGCCATACGGGAGCGGCTCTCATAGCCGCCCGCTCGGGAAAACAGATAGTGCCCGCAGGTATAGTTTACGGGGAAAAGCTGAAGTTCCGCACTCCCCTCACCCTTAAATTCGGCAGCCCCATAGACCCCGCCGAATACTGCGAGATATGCGATTCTCCCAATCCCCGTCAGCTTGTAAAGCTCAAGAACCGCTACATGGCGGAGATAAAGCTTCTGGTGGAGGGCGAGCCGGAAAGCGCTCCCGCAGAGGAAAAGGAGGTAAAGGCCGATGAGTAAGGTCACCGTCGCAAAATCCGCCGGCTTCTGCTTCGGAGTGGACAGAGCCGTGAAAATGGTCTACGGCGAGCTTGAAAAAAACACAAACGTTGCAACTCTCGGTCCTATCATACACAATCAGGACGTTGTCAACGATATGAAGGCAAAGGGCGCAAGGATAATCGACTCGGTGGACGAGCTCAAGCCCGACGAGACCGTTGTCATACGTTCCCACGGCGTAGGCAGAAAGATATACGAGCAGATAGAAGCCAAGGGCAACAGAATGCTCGACGCCACCTGTCCCTTTGTGTCGCGCATACATAAAATAGTGGCGGAAAAGACCGCAGAAGGTTATTTCATTCTTATTGCAGGTGACTCAAATCATCCCGAGGTCCAGGGCATAGTTGGTCATTGTGACGAAAATTGCCTTGTTTTTAAGGACAACTTTGAGCTAAAAGCCTTTTTTGAAAAAAATTATAAAAATTTGCAAAAAAAGCTTGCAATTGTGGCGCAAACGACGTATAATATAGTAGTATGGGGTGAGTGTTTACATGTGATCCCGAAGGACGATCCCGATATTGTCATATATGATACAATATGCAATGCTACCGACGCACGTCAGTCAGACGCTGCCGAGCTTGCTAAGGACTCGGATATTATGCTCGTGGTAGGCGGCAGACATAGCTCGAATACGGTGAAGCTATATGAAGTGTGCAGCCGCTACTGTAAAACGTATCATATCGAAAATTCGGACGAGCTTCGGACTTTGGATCTGCCGCACGCAGACAAAATCGGCATTACTGCCGGCGCATCAACCCCCGCCTATATAATCAAGGAGGTACAAACCAAAATGGCAGAAAATGAAATTCTTGCAGCTAATCAGGATGAGGAGATCGATTTCGCTCAGGCTATCGACGAATCATTCAAAAAAATACATACAGGAGAGAAAGTTAAAGGCATTGTTATCGCCGTGAACAATACAGAGGCAATCGTTGACCTTGGCACAAAGCATACCGGCTATGTTGCTCTTGACGACCTTACAGACGACCCTTCCAAGAAGCCCTCTGACATCGTCAGCGTCGGCGACGAGATCGACCTTATCGTTATCAAGGTCAATGACGCCGAGGGTACAGCCGCTCTCTCCAAGAGAAAGGTAGACGAGCAGGCAGGCTACGAGAAGATCGTAAAGGCTCAGCAGGAAGGCACTGTTCTTGAGGGCGTCGTTCAGAGCGTTGTCAACAAGGGCGTTACTCTCACTGTTATGGGCGTAAGAGTATTTATCCCCGCTTCTCTCACAGGTCTCCCCAGAGGCGCTGAGCTGGATCAGCTTCTCAAGAAGAAGGTAGAGTTCATCGTTATCGAGGTTTCCGAGGGCGGAAGAAAGAGAGCTGTCGGCTCGATCAAGGCTGTCCAGAACGCCAAGAAGGAAGAGGCAAAGTCAAGATTCTGGGAAACAGCAGAGGTAGGCAAGACCTACGTCGGCAAAGTCAAGTCACTCACAAGCTTCGGTGCTTTCGTTGATCTCGGCGGCATCGACGGCATGGTACATATCTCAGAGCTCTCATGGAAGAGGATCAAGCACCCCAGCGAGGTCGTTAATGTAGGCGATACTCTTGAGGTATACATCAAGGATCTCGACAAGGAAGCAAACAGGATTTCACTCGGCTTCAAGAAGGCTGAGGACAATCCGTGGGAGATCTTCAAGTCCAAGTATCAGGTAGGCGACGTAGTTAAGGCTACTATCGTTTCTATCACAAGCTTCGGCGCATTTGCTCAGATCATCGACGGCGTTGACGGTCTTATCCACATCTCTCAGATTGCAGATCAGAAGGTCGAGAATGTCAAGGACGTTCTTTCCGTAGGCGACGAGGTCGATGTTAAGATCATTGACATAGATCCGGAGTCAAAGAGAATCAGCATTTCTATGCGTGCTCTCCTTGACAATGGCGATGACGAAGCAGAGGCTGAAGAGGCTGAGGCTGAGGAGGCTGAGGAGGCAGAGGCTGAAGAAGTTGAAGCTGAGGCTGTTGCTGAGGAAGCTGAAGAGGCTCCCGCAGAGGAGGCTCCCGCTGCTGAGGACGCTGAATAATCAGATATTTTTAAAGGCTGTACATCTGTACAGCCTTTTTTCATGCAAAAAAGCCGCCCCGATCAGATCGGAGCGGCTCTCTTGTTATACAGGAAGAAAACTGATAGCGCCGAGGAGATACTGCTGGATTGTCATGGCGTCCTTGTTGGATATGCCGTTATTACCTTCAACATCGCCGTTTATCCTTCCCTGCTCTGTTATATGATGCTGGTCGTAGCCGTTGAGGCCGTACTTGTTCGGATTGGATATGGACTGCATGATAAGCACAGCGTCACCCATATCTACTGTATTGTCGCAGTTCGCGTCGCCCGGAAGCGACGGTGTGACATTTGTAGTGGTGACAGTTGTTGTTGTAGTTGTAGTTGTGGTAGTGGTGGTTTCGGCTTCCTTTTCATTGACGAATACAGTATAGTTCATGCAGGCTCCGCTCATGCCGTTTGTTCCGAGAGTAAGGGACTGTCCCGCCGAAAGCTCCTTTGCATAGACCTCAAAGGGTCTGATCTCCTCGCTGTCGTTGATCTCAACGATCTCTCTCAGATGTGTAAAGCCGCCCAGCCATGAGGGAGGTGTGGTAACTCTGCGGTCCAGTGCAACGTATACCGTTATATCCGCGGCAGCCGTGAGGACTGCAAGATCGGAGTCGGTATTCTTTGAGTTGCAGGCTGTGAGGATATGCTCTCCGCCAAGGATATTTGAAGGCACCGACCAGATAACGTGCTCGCGGTCTCCGAAGGCCTTGTCACCGGTATTGTAGCTCTCGGCGATAGACCACTGAGCGCCGTAGCTTGCGTCCTTGATGTCAAGACGGCTTATAAGGCGGCTTTTCAGATACTCGTCGATAACGGGTATCTCTCCGGGGTCCGAAGCGGAGCCCGAATTATAATCCTTGTTCTGCATACGTCCCGCATAGGCCATTACCTCTGCCTTTGCAGCGTCTGCGGACTGCACACTGTAATTGCTGTATATCTTCGAGGAATCGGTGTCGAAGTTGTCATAGCCGTCGCCGCCGCCGACAAGGTTGTTGATATAGGCCCTGGCTGTTCTGGAGTTCACTATCTGATAGGCAAGTCCGCTGCCCATATCGCAGCTCACGAACCTGTCTCCATAGGACTTGATAGTTCCGGAGTATGCGTCGCTGCCCATATTTACAGCATCAAGAGGAAGCTTTGTGTTTTCGTAGTAGTTGTTCTCGGAGAACACCTTTGAATTGTAGGAAGCTCCGATACCGTACTGCTTGTTGTTGTAAAAATAGTTATTGTAGCTGTGGACGTGGGCGTTCCTTGCACGGGGATTACGCGACTCGGTATTGTTGAACCAGTTGTGATGGTAGGTTATCCAGTCCTGCATATGGCTCGTACCGCCGCCCACCAGCGAGGTCTTGTGGGAGTCCTTGAATACGTTGTAGGAGACTGTTACGTTCTCAGCCCACTTTATATCCAGTGAGCCGTCGCCGTCCGCCTTGTCGTCGTCAACTATGCCGTTGCCCGCATAGGCGTTATAGCCCTTTTCAATTGTATTGTTATGCACCCATATGTGGTAGGACTTTGAGGAGCTTCCGCCCGACATCGATATGCCGTCATCGGGGTACTGTCCCAGCCAGAGGTTCCTTACCTCGCAGCTTGTGGAATGCTTCATATCAAAGCCCCACTTGTTGAGGTTGCAGTCATAGCCTATGCCCTCAACGGTTATATTATTGCCGCCGTTCATGTAGAGCATATTGGAGCCGTCGTTCTGCTGGCCGTTGTTGGGCTTAGCGCCATATGGAACATCGATAGTACCGATAAGTCTGAAGCAGACGTTGCTGGGACCTGCATTGAAGATATTGTACAGGCCTGTCTTGCCGCCCCATGTGACCGTACCCTTATTGTAGTTGTCCACATAGATCACGGTGATCCCTGATTTCAGGGTACCGTCGTTATTGTAAGCGCCGACAGCCTCTGCGGCGTTCCAGTGGGCATAGCCGCTGCGGTCAAAGGCCATGGTCTTTACCGTACAGCCTGCGGAGCCGTTTGAACCCTGTAAGGTGATATTATAGCTTGTATTTCCCTTGAGGCCGGGTATGTCCACTCTTGTGCCGCGTATGAGCTGAGAGTCAACAGCTGTATAATCCGAAGTCCCCGCAGGAGCATAGCTTGCCTTGACATTGTTTCCCAGCTTTGAGCTGTCGAATTCAACGTAGGCCTCCTCATACCAGCCGCCGCACCTTGTTATGGCGCCCTCGATGCCCGATGAGCTCTGGCCGCTGCTGCCGCTATCGCCGCTGAGGAAGGAGGGAGTCCAGTTGTTCATATAGCTTGAGATGTTGATATTCGCAGCGTCACTGTCGGAGACGGTATGTCCCCTGCGCTGTGAAAGATCGACACGCTGGCCGTTTGAAAGCTTTGTGCCGTTCTCCTTGAAGCCGTCAACGCTCTCAGGCTCCACACCGCTCATGGAGGTCCAGCCTGCTGCGGTTATCATATTTCCGTTCTGGAGAGTCGTGTTCACGAAGAGCACCTTTGCCGTCTGTCCCCATGGTCTGCCAAGATAGCCCGCATTTACCGTGAGCTCGGGATTTGCGGTAACCTTGCAGTCCTTGAAGAGATAGCCGGTGTAAGGACTTCCCTGCTCTCTTGCGGCAGTGATATATCCGCCTACCGAGCCGCTGCTGTAGCCCTTCCAGCGGAGCTCGCAGCTGTCGAACACAGCATTGCTGCCGCCGAAGATATAGTCCGTCTGTCCCTCTATGAGACAGTTCCTGTAGTACTGTGGAGAGCCGCCCGTATAAAGGGTGTCCTGACTTGACAGGAACTTGCAGTTCAGGAACTCCGCATAGCCCGTATCAACGGAGAGAGCTGCCGCACGCTCCGTCGCCGCCTTTGACCTGGCGTCTGTCCAGTTGTTTCTGACCTGAGTTATCTTTGTTACGGAGGTGTCGCCTGTGAGCTCCACTCCGTCGCTGAGCTCCTCCTGAGTTATGTAACGGTTGAAGGAATTCTCGAAAACGATATTCTTTGCCTTGAAGTTCGTAGCCTTCGGCCAGAGCTGCACAGTTGCGCCCCAGCGGTAATTGGCCACGTTCTTGCCGCTCTTTGAAGCCGCAAGATTTGCGTCGTAATAGCCCTTTGAGTTGGCACTGTAATACTTGTAGCCTATACCGTAGTACCAGGTGAGCACAGCGTCGCCCTTGTCGGGCTCGTCGTTAACAAAGGTTATATACGGTGTCTGCACTATTACCTGCTGACGGTAGGTGCCGGGAGCTATATGTATCGTCACGCGGTTCTGCTCCGATGAGGGACTGAGACTTGCCGCCCTGTCCACAGCCGCCTGAACTGTGGAGAAGTTGTTGCTTCTTCCCGAGTAGCCAACATACAGATCGGTACCTGCTGCATGGCTTCTGAGAGAGGGCATTGCCGAGAAAGCCGCCATAAACACCAGAAGTGCGGCAGTCAGCGACAAGAGCCTGATGGCGAGGTCTTTTTTTCTGCTAACCATTTCAATTACTCCTTTTCATTCCGCGGCAGCACACCGCCTAAAGCGCAGCCGCCCGTTTTCCCTTGGGGTGCTCATATGCAGGCCTATCTGCATAATATACACCTATACACCATTTATTATAGCACATCTGTTTAATTATGTAAATACGCACAGCGTATGGCGGAAATTTTTTGTTTATATGCACAACGGACATTCCCTCTTATTGTCCATATTGCAGAATAGCAGCTTAAAACATCTTTATTTATCCTGCTATCTTCGCTTCAAAAAAATAATCCCCGCAAATCCGGTGGTTTTTATTGACAATACCTCTCAGAATGATATAATTAATATATATCCCGGACTCAGTCCGGAGAGCACGGTTTCTTTATTATATTACATCATCAATTTCAATTACAAAGGGAGCGGAGGTTTTTATATGGAATTCAACAGCAAAGAAGAATGGGAAAAGAAGATCAAACGCGTCATTATTCCCGAGGAGGAGATCCGCAAAGAGATCAGAAAAGCCGGCGAAATGATAAACTCTGTATATGACGGCTCGCCGATACTCCTTGTCAGCATACTCAAAGGCTCATTTATCTTCATGGCAGACCTCTGCCGCGAGGTAACGGTACCCTGCGAGATCGCATTCATGGCTGCAAAAAGCTATTTTGAGGGCACAGAGTCCTCGGGACACGTAGAGATAACCATGGACCTCAAGCATGATATAAGCAGGTATCATGTGATAATAATCGAGGATATAATCGACACCGGCAGGACCCTCAACGAGATAATCAAGCTGCTGAAGGTGAGAGAGCCCCTTTCCATTAGAGTGATAACCTTGCTGGACAAGCCCGACCGCCGCGTGGTGGAGCTCAAGGCAGACTATTCCCTCTTCACTATACCCGACTACTTTGTTATCGGCTACGGACTGGATTACGGCGAGTTTTACAGAAACCTGCCGTATATAGCAGAATTTGAAGAATGAGGTGTTAACAATGCTCGAGAAAATGTTCAAGCTCAAACAGCACAATACTAACGTAAAGACCGAGATCGCAGCAGGACTTACCACATTTATGACAATGGCATACATTCTTGCGGTAAACCCAAGCATACTCTCAACGACAGGCATGGACAGCACTGCGGTGCTCCTTGCCACCTGCCTTGCCTCCTTTATAGGAACCGCCTGCATGGCCTTCATGGCAAATCTTCCCTTTGCCCTTTCGGCAGGAATGGGTCTCAACGCCTATATGGCTTACACCGTATGCGGCAACCTCGGCTATCCCTGGCAGGTAGCCCTCCTTGCGGTATTCATCGAGGGTATAATATTCATTATCCTGTCACTCACAAGAGTGAGAGAAGCCATATTTGATTCCATACCTCTGCCACTCAAGCGTGCGGTGTCCGTCGGCATCGGTCTTTTCATAGCCTTTATCGGACTCCAGAACGCAGGGCTTTCCGTTGATTCGGCAACCCTCGTCACCCTTGTCAACTTCCGCGAGAACTTCAGTACCTCCGGAATATGCGCTCTCCTTGCGCTGATCGGACTGCTCCTCATGGCGGTGCTCTATATAAAAAAGGTAAAGGGTTCTATCCTCATAGGTATATTCGCCACATGGATACTCGGTATAATCTGCGAGCTTACGGGGATCTACGTTCCCGATCCGGAAGCGGAAATGTATACTCTCATACCCTCCTTCCATATGACGGATTTCTCAAATCTGGGCGAGACCTTCGGACAGTGCTTCAAGGTGGACTTTGACGCCGTGGGAGTTTTCAACTTCATTGTAGTCATATTCTCCTTCCTCTTCGTCGATCTCTTCGATACTCTCGGCACCCTCATAGGCGTCAGCACCAAGGCGGGACTTCTCGACAAGGACGGAAAGCTCCCTGGAATAAAGCCCGCTCTTATGGCGGACGCTATCGCCACCACATCAGGTGCCGTTCTCGGCACCTCTACCACAACGACCTTTGTGGAGTCCTCGGCAGGTGCGGCGGCAGGCGGAAAAACAGGCCTTACAGCTCTCACCGCAGCGGTGCTGTTCCTGCTGTCCATGTTCCTTGCGCCTATATTCATATCCATACCCGCATTTGCAACGGCTCCTGCCCTGATACTGGTGGGCTTCCTCATGTTCAGCACGGTATCCGAAATAAAGGTGGATGACAAGAACTTCCACACTGCTATCCCTGCTTATCTCTGCGTGATAGCAATGCCTCTGTTCTACAGCATCTCAGAGGGTATCGCAATAGGAGTCATTTCCTATGTGGTGATAAATCTTGCCTGCGGCAAGCGCAGGGAGATAAATCCAATAATGTATATACTTTCAGTCCTGTTCGTACTTAAATATATCTTCCTTTAAATACAAAAACGACCCTTACGGGTCGTTTTTTATATTGAAACATATCCGGGATCGGTATTCAGGGGCTTCAGGTAGCTGTCTATCCTCTCACGCGATAAACCGTCGCCTATAACTATAAGAACGGACTGTCCCTCCTCAACAGGGGCAGTCTCTGTTTTTTCATGGGTGGCGTTGATTTTCAGCCAGCCCTTTTCCAGAGGCAAAGCTCCCTTTATGCGGAATATCCTGCCGCAGCTCCCGTCGCTCATAATATCACGGATAAGCCCTGCAATGCTCTCCTGCGGTATACGGATATGCATGAAATAATGCACCGAGCTCTCTATATCCCCGGGGCTGAACTTCTTCACGTAGCTTGAACCTCGGTAGCCTGCACCGGCAAAAATCTCAAGATCACCCTCAGTGAAGCTCTCCCAGTCCTTTGCGCAGACATCCCGGAGCGAAAGTCTGCGGTCGCAGCGTATGCCCTCAAGGGCTCTGTTTACATGGGCAAGTATCCTTTCGGCGGCGCTTCCGCCGTCTTCACCGCGAAGCTTGCTTATTATCAGCTTTCCGCAGCAGGCAGACTCCGAGCCGAGAAGATACTCCATCTGCGGCGGCAGCTGCTCCTCCATTTCGCCGTCAGCGATCGTAAGAACGCTGCCTATTTCAAACCACCTGTCAAGGGGATAATCGTGGAGAATGTCAAAGAACTCGTCCATATCGAATATCCCCGAGGGCTCAACGATAACACGGTCAAGATGCTGCATACCGAGAGATATGAGCTGGGTTTTGAAGCGACGCCTGTGGCAGTCCGCGTCGCAGCCGCCCGCTATCATCTCAAGCCGGCAGTGCTCGCCTTTCAGCTCCTGAAGCATGAGCATATCTATATTCACAGCGCCGAAATCGTTTTCGAGTATGGCTATATTCTCGCCCTTTTCTATGAAATGGCGGGCATATCTCAGAAGAAACGTGGTCTTTCCCGAGCCAAGTATGCCGGTAATAAGGTCTATCTTTGTCATGATCTGCAACTCCTTCGGAATAAGTATAGCACAGGCAGGAGGATAAGTCAATTCCCGCAAAAACATGGCTGACAGAAAAAGGCTCCGCATTGGCGGAGCCTTTCAGAATTTCTTTTCAACTATGAGGAGCTCTTCCTTTTCGATGAGCTCCCTGCCTTCAAAGCTCAGCCTTACGATATAAGGCATATAGTCTATAATGCGCAGGAAGCCCTCAACTCCGAAGCTGTTATCATAGTAATGAAGTATGGTACTGAGGGCAGTTCCGTGAGTTCCCACCAGAACGCTCTCGTCCCTGTGAGAGTCAAGTATATCGTTCACAGCGGCGATATTGCGCTCTGTCACCGAGCCGAGGCTCTCGCCGCCCTCCTCGCAGAAGCTGAAGTCAGCCCAGCGCCTGCGGAACATATCCATATTGTTGCCGTTAATACCGCTTATACGCTCATGCAGGCGGTCATCAAGCTCTATTTTCAGCCCGTGGTCGTCAGCAGCTCCCTTGATAGTATCATAGCTGCGCTTATAGGGACTGGATACTGCATAGTCAAGGTGTATATCCCTCATTGCCTCAACTACCCTGAGGGTATCTCTCACGCCCTCTTCCGTCAGAGGACGAAGCGCTGCGTCGGTGCAGCTGTGATCGGGCTGTGCATGGCGTACAAAGTAAATATTTGTCATTACAGTCTCCCCTTGAAGTCCTCATAGCCGAAGCTGCGCAGAGTCTCGAAGCTGCCGTCCTTTTTCAGCAGCAGTATGGCAGGCAGGGGCATACCGTTAAAGGTATTGTTCTTTACCATTGAGTATATCGCCATATCATCGAAAACCAGCCTGTCACCGATGTGAAGCGGCTCATCGAAAGAGTACTCCCCTATAACGTCGCCCGCAAGACAGGTCTGGGAACCGAGACGATAGCTGTACTTCTTTTCGCCGTTTTCTCCCGAGCCCATAAGGGGCGGACGGTAGGGCATTTCCAGCACGTCCGGCATATGACAGGCAGCCGAGGTGTCAAGGATAGCGATAGGCATATCGTTCTCCGTAAGATCGAGGACCTCCGTCACCAGCCAGCCTGCATTCAAGGCTATCGCCTCTCCCGGTTCGAGGAAGACCTCCAGCCCGTACTTTTCCTGCATACGGCGTATGCATCTTTCAAGGCGCGGTATGTCGTAGTCCTCACGGGTGATATGATGACCGCCGCCGAAGTTTATCCATTCCATTCCGGGCAGTATATCCCCGAACTTTTCCTCAATTGCGTCCAGAGTAGTCTCCAGATCGTCGGAATTCTGCTCGCAGAGTGTATGGAAGTGAAGTCCCGTAACGCCGCGGAGATCGTCACCGCGGAAGTTTTTCCGCGTGATCCCCAGTCTCGACTTAGGCGAGCAGGGGTCGTATATCTCATGTCCCTCCTGAGTGGAGCACTCGGGATTTATGCGCAGTCCTATCTTTTTGCCTGCCGCAAGCACGCGGTCGCGGTATCTGTCCAGCTGCGCAAAGGAATTGAATATGATATGTCCGCAGCAGGATATTATCCCGTCAATTTCGCTTTCGCGGTAGGCCGCTGAAAAGACGTGATTTTCCTTTCCCATTTCCTCATAGCCCAGTCTTGCCTCGAAAAGGCCGCTGCACGCGGTGCCCGCAAGGTACTCACCGATAAGGGGATAAAGATGATAGCATGAGAAAGCCTTCTGAGCAAGGAGTATCTTTGCGCCTGTACGCTGTGAAACGCCGCGCAGTATCTCCAGATTATGTATAAGCGCCGACTCGTCCACTACATAGCAGGGAGTCGGCAGCTTTTTTGTATCAAATATCATTGCTTCTCCAGAAAATCGTTCATGGTGACCTTTACTCTCGGTTCACCGTCTTCGTCGGGATCTATCATCTGCACCTTTTCCATGATTATGGGCGTGTCGGGTACGGCATTCTCTCCGAAACTGTTCGCTGAACGCGGCACCTCGGTGAAGCTGTCAACCACGTCCATACCCTCTGTGACCTCTCCGAAAGCCGCATAGCTTCCGTCAAGAGAAGCGGAACAGTCAGTATAGCAGATGAAAAACTGGCTGGTAGCGCTGTCGGGAGCCTTGCTCCTTGCCATGGAAACTACTCCGCGCTTGTGGGAAAGATTGTTTTCCACACCGTTGGAGGAAAATTCTCCCTTTATCTTGCTTGTGCTTCCGCCGGAGCCCGTTCCTTCGGGATCGCCGCCCTGCGCCATGAAGTTATCAACGACGCGGTGGAAGGTAAGTCCGTCATAAAAGCCTTCATTGACCAGCTTTTCAAAGTTCTCGCAGGTTATGGGCGCAGTATCGGGATGAAGGGTAATTATAAAGCTCCTTCCGTCGGAGGACTTTATCTCGTCGTCCTTGCCGGTGTCATTGTTTTCGGCAGAAGGCGAGGTCGTGGCTCTTGTTCCCACGTCAGAAAGATGAAGTTCCTTTCCGCAGCCTGTGAGCATGAGCATGGAAGCTGCCGCAATGACCGCGGCAAGCCTGCCTGTGGTTATCGTTCTTTTCATATTATTCTCCTTTTTCATGACCGACGTCCGTATACGTCAGCCGTTGTACCGGTTTCAGCCCTGAAAGTGCAAAGCCGAGCAATGCGCCGGATATATTCAGTATATAATCATCTATATCGCAGCTGCCGCACATAGTCAGGAGCTGTATAAGCTCCACGCCGATTATGACGGCCGAAACAGTGAGCAGAAATACACGGGAGCTCCGCTGCCTTTTCCATACAGCAGGGAAAATTATCCCTGCGGGCATGAATACAGCGAGATTTCCGAGAAGATTGTCTGCGGACATATCTCCGTACACCTTGTCATGACTGCGGATATAGCCTGCGAACTCTATGACCGTGCGGAAAGGCACAAAATTCGTGTTCCGGGGGAAGTATTCCTTATATGTGTAAAACCTCCACATACTGTCCCGCATAAAGAACAGCAGATTCAGTGCAAGCACGGCATAGGCTGCAAAGAGCGCATAGATTACAAGCTTTTTTATATTCAAATCAGTCTACGAGCACCGGATCGAAGTCCTCCTCCCATGGGAGTCCCCACTTGTTGAGAGCCTCCATGAAGGGATCGGGATCGAATTCCTCGATATTGTATACTCCTGCCTTCTTCCATGTGCCCGTCATTATCATCATGGCGCCAATCATAGCAGGCACGCCCGTGGTATAGGAGATGGCCTGCGAGCCGACCTCCCTGTAGCACTCCTGATGATCGCATATATTGTAAAGGTAGTAGTTCTTGTCCTTGCCGTCCTTCTTTCCGCGGAAGATACAGCCGATATTGGTCTTGCCCACTGTTCTCGGACCAAGCGAAGCAGGATCGGGAAGAACTGCCTTGAGGAACTGGAGAGGTACTATCTCCTTTCCCTCGTACATAATAGGCTCGATAGAGGTCATGCCCACATTTTCAAGGCACTTTAAGTGTGTCAGGTAGCTCTGGCCGAAGGTCATGAAGAAGCGGATACGCTTGATGCCCTTGATATTGAGAGCAAGGGACTCAAGCTCCTCGTGGTGAAGAAGATACATATCCTTTTCGCCTACTCCCTTGAAGTTGTAAACTCTCTTTATCTCCATGGGCTCTGTCTCTACCCACTTGCCGTCCTCGATGTAGCTGCCCTTTGCTGATACCTCACGGATATTTATCTCGGGATTGAAGTTTGTGGCAAAGGGATAACCGTGGTCGCCGCCGTTGCAGTCGAGAATGTCGATGTAGTTTATCTCGTCGAACTCATGCTTCATAGCGTAAGCGGAGAATACTCCCGTAACGCCCGGGTCAAAACCGCTTCCGAGGAGGGCGGTGATACCTGCCTTCTCAAATCTCTCGCGGTAAGCCCACTGCCACTTGTACTCGAACTTTGCAGTATCAAGGGGCTCATAGTTTGCAGTATCAACGTAATTAGTCTTTGTAGCGAGGCAGGCGTCCATGATAGTGAGGTCCTGATAAGGCAGCGCAAGGTTGAGCACTACGTCCGGCTTGTAGCTGTTGATAAGGGCAACGAGCTCGTCCACGTTGTCGGCGTTTACCTGTGCGGTCTCGATAACGGTCTTTGTTGTAGGCTGGAGCTTCTCCTTCAGCGCGTCGCACTTTGACTTGGTACGGCTGGCTATCATTATGCCCTCAAATACCTCGCTGTTCTGACAGCACTTGTGGATCGCTACGGAAGCAACTCCTCCGCAGCCGATTATCATACATTTTCCCATTTTTTATTCCTCCGTATCTTAAATAATATTTATGTTTATCATATGAACAACATCGGCATTTTCTAAAACTCAGGCATTCAGATATGCTACTGTCAGGCATATTCCCAGTATGACCAGCAATACCGCTCCGGCAATTATACATATCCATTTTATTGCCTGAATGCTACTGTTTCTTTCTTCCTCAGGACAGATAAAGGATTTTGGATCTTCAGGGTCTACAAAAAGCTCTGCCTGACTTCCTACAGGATTCTTCTTTCTCCACGCGCTGCTAAAACCGCCTGTGCATCTGCAAAAAACGCCCTTGTAGCTGTACTCATAAACAGGTGCCTTCTCAGAATATACAGTGCCTTTTTCCCTGTTATAATGCTCAACATTGGTAAAATAAATTACTTCTGCCAAAACTCTTTCGGTACACCTTGCTCTTCTTTCATTTTCTACACTTGAACACTTTATCAATATATATAATGTACCGAAAAAAACCACAGATCATGCCAGAACAATAATAACAACAAAACCTGTTTCAAGTATTTTTTCTAAATCCATAGACTCTCCTCGCCTTTTAGTATAAGGATGTCACCTTATTTTCAGCTTCATATTTGTAAATCCGGTGTTTTCCACCTTAAATCCCAGCTTTTTATACAGCGGATAGCCGTCATCAGAAGCTTTCAGCTCGATGTAGTCCAGCTTAAAAGCCTTTGCGTCCGAGATAAGCAGCTCCATAAGAGCTTTTGCTATACCCTGACGCCTGTACCCGGGCTTGACATAGACATTAAGCACTGTTCCGATCCTGCCGTCGGGGAAGTTTGAATTGGGCGGCATTTCCTTAATAACAAGGAACGCCGAGCCCACTATGTTCCCCTTATCCTCTGCAAGATATGCGAAGAAGTCGCGGTTTAAATGCTCTTCATAATAGCGCGGGAGCCTTTCTCTGATATATTCAGCCTGTTCATCAGGCATTTCGGGGAAGTCCTCGCGCAGGTACTCCATGCGTATATCAGTAAGTCCTGCTGTATTTTCAGCTCTGAATATATCCATATATCATCAGCCTCTGTAATCATCGTTGGGATCGTAATTCTCCTGCTCCGAGGACTGCGTGCTGCCGTAGAACGTACTGCCCGTATCAGAGCCGTGCTTCCTTACAAATAATATAACGCACACCAGCGCAGTCATGATCATCACAACTGAAATAACAGAGGGTATGATCAGCATTCTTTTTACGTCTTTTTTAAAGCTGTTATATACAGTTTTGGCATTGAAATCGGGATCGTACATCTTTTCAGGATCGTCGGAGGAGATCCTGACATTGACCTTTTCTCCGACGGCATACCGCGGCGTGCCCGACGAAGCGCTGCCGCTGACAGTATAGGAAGTGCCGTTATAATCATACCGATATACGGGAGTATAGGAATCCGCAGGATTTGCGTCCATACCCTCTCCAACAGATACGCTTATCTTCCTGTTTTCCGTGATAACAGCGGTAACGCTCGTATCATATGCCGAGGTATCAATATCGATACCGCCTTCTATCTCTTTTTTGACAGAGCCTGCGATCATCATGCCAAAGGCCCCGAATACTATAAGAACTCCAAGAACGATCAGTATCACTATAAGAGAAGCCACATTCACGGTTTTTCCCTTTCCGTTATTATTGTTTTCCATATGAACAGCCTCTTTATGACAGCGCCAGCAGCATTTCCCTGATTATCTTGCAGGCGACTGCTGTGGAAACTCCGCTCTGATCGTATACGGGACTGAGCTCGTTCACATCGCAGCCCACAATATTGAGCTCGCTGCAAACGAGAGTCACTGCCCTTCTCAGCTCGTCAAAGGTGACGCCTCCGGCTTCGGGCGTTCCGGTGCCCGGGAAAACAGACGGATCGAGAACATCAAGATCAAGAGTGAAGTATACGTTCCTGCCCATGAGCTTTTCCACGGTCTCCTCAAGACCGTCGAAGCTGAATTTGTGCATTTCCGTATGCCTGTCAGCAAAGAGGAATTCCTCCCTGTCTCCGCTGCGGATACCGAACTGGAAGATATGCCCGTCTCCCACAAGCTCGTGACAGCGCCTCAGCACACAGGCATGGGACATCTGCTGACCGAGATAGTCGTCTCGGAGATCGGCGTGTGCGTCAAAGTGAACGATATAAAGGTCGGCGTACTTGTCATTGACCGCCTTGACAGAACCCAGAGTTACAAGGTGCTCGCCGCCTATCATAAAGGGCAGCTTGCCGTCGGCAAGTATCTCCTCTGAGCGTACTGCTATATCTGCGACTGCCTGCTTTGTATTGCCGAAAGGCAGCTCTAAGTCTCCGCTGTCGAAGTAGCTGTAGTCTGTCATGTCCTTGTTCTGATAGGGACTGTAGGTCTCGATGCCGAAGCTCTCATTGCGGACAGCCGAGGGGGCAAATCTCGTTCCCGGACGGAAACTTGTGGTACCGTCGAATCCTGCTCCGAAAAGGACTATCCTTGCGTCCTCATACTCGCTGTCGCAGGCGATAAAGGTCTGTACATTCTTATTCAACATCTCTGAGAAGCTCCTCTACATAGCATGGGAGAGCAAATGCTCCCGTATGGAGCCTTGGGTTGTAGTAGCGCGTCTTTATGCCCAGCATACTCCATTTTGTGCCGTTATAGTCGTTGGTCGGGTGATATTTCTTTGAAGCGAAGCCGAAGAGCCAGTGTCCCGAGGGATAGGTCGGGATATGCGCCTGATACACCTTGCTTATGGGGAAACTCTCCACTATACGCTTGTGGGAGCGCTGCATTGCGGCTGCGTCCTCGTCGTAAAACGGGCTCTCATGCTGGTTTACCATGATACCGTCGTCGCGGAGCGCCTTGAAGCAGCTTCCGTAGAATTCCTTGGTGAAAAGTCCTTCACCCGGTCCGAAAGGATCGGTGGAATCCACGATTATAACGTCGTACTGGTCTGTACAGCGGCGTATGAACTTCACACCGTCCTCGTAAAAAACATGGACTCTCGGATCGTCGAACCGGCAGGCGGTCGTAGGAAGGTACTTCTTGCAGACCTCAACCACGAGCTCGTCTATCTCCACAAGGTCTATGCTCTCGACGGAGGCATACCGCGTAAGCTCGCGGACAACTCCGCCGTCCCCTGCGCCGATGACGAGTATGTTCTTCGGATTCGGGTGCACCGACATAGGAACATGGGTTATCATCTCATGGTATATGAACTCGTCCTTTTCCGTGAGCATCATATATCCGTCAAGGGTGAGGAAGCGGCCGAACTCCTTGGAATCGAAAACGTCGATGCGCTGGAACTCGCTGTTGCCGCTGTAAAGCTGATGATCTACCTTTATTGAAAACTTAACGTTCGGAGTATGTCTCTCCGTGAACCATAATTCCATACTAAACCTCCGTTCTATCCAGCCGTCAGCCTTTAGCCAAGAGCCATTTGCAGGGACGCCGTCTCGGCGTTCCGCAAACTGGCACGCTCTGTGTGCCCCTAAAAGCTAATGGCGAACGGCTTAAATAATAATTTGCTCCGCAAATTATTATTTATCGGCAGGCGGTCCGCCTGCGCCGTTCTTTTTAAGTACAAGTCTGAGATACAGGGGCGTTGCGATAAATATTATCACATACGCAACTATAAGGCTCACGATGAGGGAGCCGAGAAACATTGCCGCAAAGGGCGGGAGCTGCGCGTTTCCGCCGCTCATCTTCACTGCCATACTGCGGGCAAGTATCACCATAGCCAGTGTTATAACAGGTGTATAGATAATATCGGAAATAAGAGCCGAAACAAGTCTTGCGGGAAGGCTGCGCTCCTCAAGGCCCATAGCCCTTGCCGCTCCGCTCTCTATCCTCCTCATGGGCACCAGAAAACCGATTATAAGACTGATGACTGTGCTCAGTACAAAGCTTGCAAGAAAAGCAGGCAGCTTAAAGCCGCCCTCCGCCATAAGATTTCCTGTAAGCGAGAGAAAGAAGCTGAGTGTTACTCCCATAAGAATGCTCATGGTTATCCCGATTTTTTTCATATTCATAAGTTTATATCCTTTCTTGACCAAATAATAATTTCATAGTGTGTTTAAGTGCAGATCCGATGTCATATTTCTCAGAAGTCAAGAACGTTGAGCCTTTCTATGTTTATGTCCTCTGTACCCGTCATCTGGCAGCCCTTTTCCTTGGCGTACTTTATATACTCTATTATCTCGGGAGTTATCAGCTCTCCCGGAGCCAGTATGGGAATGCCGGGAGGATAGCACATTACAAACTCGCTGCATACCTCTCCCGCAGTCTCCTCCAGAGGGAGGGATAGTTTTTCCGCGTAGAAGGCCTTTCTCGGAGTCTCCGCCACCACAGGACTGATGTACTCCTGAGTGAGCATATCCGCGCCGCTCTTTCCGAAACGGCGCTTTATCTCCGCAAGAGCACTTATGAGTCGTTCTATATCACGTTTTCTGTCGCCTACGGATATATATGCGAGAACGTTGCCTATATCGCCGAATTCTATCTGTATATCGTACTCGTCGCGGAGAAGGTCGTAGACCTCGATACCCGCAAGTCCTATGGGCAGAGTGTAGATACTCAGCTTGGACACGTCGAAATCATATATGCTGTCGCCGTTTATAAGCTCCCGTGAATAGGCGTAATAGCCGCCTATCTCGTTTATCTCGGCACGGGCGTATTCCGCCATCTCAACGGTCTGCGCGAATATCTCACGTCCGCTGAGAGCAAGTCTTTTCCTTGATATGTCAAGGCTCGACAGCAGCAGATAGGAAGCGCTGGTGGTCTGGGTAAGATTTATGACCTGACGCATATAGTCTGCGTTGACATTTTTTCCGAGAAGCAGGAAGGAGCTCTGTGTAAGGCTTCCTCCGGACTTGTGCATACTTACGGAGGCGCAGTCTGCTCCCGCAGCCATGGCGGTCATGGGGAAATTATCCCCGAAATAGAAATGTGTGCCGTGAGCCTCGTCCACCAGCACCAGCATACCGTGGGCATGAGCAAGCTCCGTTATCCTTTTCAGGTCGGAGCATATACCGTAGTATGTGGGATTGTTGACCATTATAGCCTTGGCGTCGGGGTTGTCGAGTATTGCCTGCTCCACCTGAGCCACGGACATACCGAGAGCTATGCCCAGCTTATGGTTTACGTCGGGATTGACGTAAACAGGCACAGCGCCCGTGATAATTATCGCGTTTATCGCGCTCCTGTGAACATTGCGGGGCATGATTATCTTGTCGCCCTCCTTGCAGGCGTACATTATCATGCTCTGCACCGCCGAGGTCGTGCCGCCCACCATGAAGAAGGCGTTTGCGGCTCCGAAAGCCTCTGCCGCCAGCTCCTCCGCGTCCTTGATGACGGATACGGGGTGGCAGAGATTATCGAGGGGCTTCATGGAGTTTACGTCCACATTCATACAGTCCTCGCCGAGAAATTCTGTGAGCTCCATATTTCCTCTGCCGCGCTTGTGTCCGGGTACGTCAAAGGGTACAACCCTCATGCGGCGGAATTTTCGCAGCGCTTCGTATATGGGAGCATTTGTCTGGGAAAGGTCAGCCATTTCCGAACACGTTCCTTCCGCTGAAAATTTCTATCATTTCCCGCTGGAGAGCGTTGGTTATCTCAAGCCTGCGTCTCGGCGGGAGCTCGTTAACGTCTGTGTTGAAAAGATAATTCTGAAGATCGAGTTCCTTTATGAGCATCTTCGTATGGAACATATTCGCCTGGTATACGTTTATATCCACCGCGTCGTACTTATCCAGTATCTTTGCGTCGATATAATTCTGTATCGAGGTGATGTCGTGATCTATGAAAAGCTTTTCGCCGTCAAGATTGCGGGTAAAGCCTCTTACTCTGTAATCCATTGTGATTATATCCGAATCAAAGCTTCCGATAAGATAATCGAGAGCTGTCAGCGGAGTTATCTTTCCGCAGGTGGCAACGTCGATGTCCACGCGGAAGGTAGCTATGCTGGTATCGGGGTGGAATTCGGGATAGGTATGCACGGTGACATGGCTCTTGTCGAGATGGGCAACAGTCTCGCTTCCCCCCGCAGGTATCATTGTATCGTCAGCGATAAGGAAGGTGGCAGAAGCGCCCTGAGGATCGTAATCCTGCCTTGAAACGCTGAGCACCTGCGCACCTATCATCTCGGTTACATGAGTCATTATATCCGTTATACGCTCCGAGTTGTACTGCTCGTCAACATAGGCGATGTACTCCTGCTGGGACCTTGCCGTCTTGGCATAACAGACATCATAGATATTGAAGCTGAGAGACTTCGTAAGGTTATTGAATCCGTAAAGCTTAAGCTTATTCTCCATAAAAACCACACCTTTAAACAAAAAATGCACACAAAAGACCTTATCAGCCATTGTGTGCATGAAATAACCTATCGCAGTACGCAGAAACTTCATTTACGGTTTCAGAGTCTATACAAGCAAGTCTACCTTTTACTACTCTTATTGACCTTTCACAAGCTGATGAGAACTTATAAAAACTTTAGGGTATCTCTAAAAACCCATATTCAGAAAAACAAGCTATGCACATCATATGCTGTGTCAAGACCTTTTGGAGTGCAAGAGCACGCCTTCAAGGTCTTTCCTTGCCTCTGCACCTATCCGGTTTTTCTTTGACCAAATAGGCTTTTAGAGATGCCCTTATCGACGTACAGTCGAATCAATAAGGCAACAGAAGTTGCCAGCCGGATTTCCGGCGGTCGGCATTTGACCCGGCTGTCCGTATGGCCTCGACTCCGGAAGGAGTGGTCAATAGTCTTGCTCTGAAACCGAAGCTTCTTTTGCAATTTAATCTATTTTATCATATTTCAGTTTTTTTGTCAATACTTATATAAAGCATTTCAAAGAAAAACGTACATGGCGTATCATGGTGCATAGTCTGACATATAAAGTATTGCCCCGGGAGCGTATCTGCTCATTCGCTGCCGCGGGACTGAGCCTGATCCTCTCTCCTCTTCTTGCGTTTCTTTTTATCCTCGTACATTCTCTCGTCGGCGATATTGTAATATCTTTCCAGCTCCGAGCCCTCATCCGGTATCTCGCAGCAGAAGCCGAGGCTGAGACTTATCTCATAGGGCTTCCCCGACGATGAATTGTATCTTCTGAAATATTCGTGTATATAATCGAGATACTCGTCTATAAGTTTTTCGTCGTAATCTCCGCAGCCGATGAGAGCATACTCGTCGCCGCCGGTGCGGGCGCAGATCTCGTTGAACTCGCAGCAGGAATTGAGAGCGTTCGCAGCAACGGTTATGGCGTTGTCGCCCTCCATGTGTCCGAAGTTGTCGTTTATGAGCTTGAGGCAGTCAAGATCCGCAACTATTATGAGCAGCCTTCTTCTCTCCGCCCTTGCCTTGCGGAAGATTATCTCCGAGAACCTGCTGAAGCCCTTGCGGTTGTATATACCAGTGAGGGTATCACGGATCGAGCTCATGTATATGCGCTGGTTTATGCTCAGCAGCTTTGTGCGGACTCGGAGGAACTCCAGCGCTACGCTGATATTCTTGTTCCATCTTGCAAATATTCCGCTTACGGCGCTTCTCACATCGTCGAACCTGAATACCGAATATCCGAAGCAGCGGTCCATAAAATGTAGGGGAAGAAAGAAATACATCGCGGGATCGCCGCAGTACTCCCTTATAAAATCGGGAAGTATATCCTCCGACGGGAACTCACGGCTGTCGTAATCCGCCTGTCCGCCCACCCATGCCATTTTCTTTTCCATTATGTCCGAATAGCCGTTACGGACATAATCGTCGCCCTGCTCCTCAACGTTGTCCCAGTTCTTGCAGAGACAGAGCATATAGGCTTCAAGGCCGTTGATTATATAGGTGAAGCTGTTTATGCTGTGAAGAAGACCGTCAAGGTTCTCCTCCACCATAAGCCCCTCCAGCATACCGCTCTGACTGTAATAGCGGTCAAAGCGCTCTATCCTGTTATAGCGGTCCCTGCGCTTTCCCGCCACATACTGGATCGCCTTATTGCAGCCGCAGGACTGCGCCTTTATAAGCCTGCCGTCGCTTAGATCAGCCGTTTCCGCCTCCTCACCCGTTATCAGCTTATGGAGCCTGCATACCGCCTTGGCACCGAGAAGTCCGTTTTCGGGATAGATAGTGGTTATTGAGGGAATATTCAGCATTGCGTCGTCGGAATCGTCATAGCCCGAGACAAGTATGTCCTCGGGTACTCTTATGCCCTCGCTTATCAGGGCATTGCAGAGAGTCTTGGCCATTATATCGTTTGCGCATACAACTGCGTCCGGCATTTCCCTTTCTCCGCTGCTGATCTCCTTTGCCAGCCTCTCGGCGGGAGCCTTCCAGAAGTCGCCGTAGATTATATCTCCTCTGCCTATACCGAGACCGTGCTTTTCCATGGAGCGCTTGTAGCCCTCAAGTCTTGTCATTGCGGGGGTATTCCCCTCGGGTCCCGTAAGGCAGACGATGTGCCTGCACCCGTGCTCCTCTATGAAATGATCGGTCATCTTCTCCATAAGATGTGAATCGTCGGCATAAAGGCTCTCGCAGAAGCCGAAGTCATAGTCCACCGACACCATGGGCACATTGCACCTCATAAGCATCGGGAAAAGCCTGTTCACAAGGTTCTGCCCCGCAACATTTCCCGCCACCAGCACTATGCCGTCTATCACGTCTTTTTCCACAAGGGTGAAGATGTTCTCCTCACCGTACTGTATAGGTCCTCCTCCGTCGGTATTGAACACCGTCAGGAAGGTGAATGCGTCATATTCAAGGGCCCTGCACTGCTCTGATATGCCAACCAGTATACGGTTCATGTAATCATTGAATATATCTGCGGCAACTACCGCTATTTTTCTTCGTCTGTTCACAGTGAAAGCCCCCTTTCTTCGTTATTGTTATTTAAGCTCGGCAACTGTCACTCCGTCCTCGCCCTCGCCGAAGAGTCCGAGTCTGAAGTTCTTGACCGAGGGATGCGATTTCAGCCGCTTATGCACAGCCTGTCTCAGCAGTCCCGTGCCCTTGCCGTGGATTATGGTTATGGTGGATATATTGGACATTACCGCCTGATCTATAAACGCATCGAGCTGGTAAACTCCGTCGTCGCAGGCGCAGCCGCGTATATCCAGTTCCATTTTGCCGCGGCGCTCGGCCTTTACGCCCACCTTGTTCATTCTGCGGTCAGGCCGCACGGATTTGTTGCCCACCGTCACCTTTTCAGTCTCCTCGAGGCGCAGACGGGAGATGTTCATCTTGGTCTTCATAACGCCCATCTGTACGAACACGAAGTCGCTTCCGTCGGGCTCTCCCGAGATTATACCCTTGCGCTGCAAATCCACTACATATACCGTATCTCCGCGGCGCAGCTTTCTCGGCAGGACATAGCCCTCGTTGGGATCCCTCTTGTCCACTGGATTTGCCGTGTCGTACATCTTGTTGAAGCTCTGCTTTGCTCTGGATTTCATACCCGATACATTTTCGCTGAAATCCTTTTTGTCCTTTTCCTTGCGCAGTCTGTCAAGCTCGTCAAGAAGCTCGTTGGACTCCGCCTTTGTCTGCTCGATTATGGTCATGGCGCGGAGTCTCGCCTTTTCAAGCTCCTCCGCCTTTGACGCCTCTATCTCCTCGCGCTCCTTGCGGATAGCTGCTTCATGCTCGGCAGTTTCCGCCTTCAGACGCGCTGTTTCTTCCTTCTGCCTTTCCAGCTCCAGCCTTGCCGCCTCCAGCTTGCCTATGACCTCCTCAAGACGGGTATTGGCCTCGCTTACGCGGTTCTTCGCATCGGCGATTATATCAGAGGGCATACCGAGACTCTCGGATATGGCAAAGGCGTTGGATTTTCCGGGTGAGCCCACTATCAGTCTGTATGTTGGCCTCAGAGTCTCTATATCAAATTCACAGGAGGCGTTTTCCACGCCCTCGCTGTCGATGGCAAATACCTTCAGCTCCTGATAATGTGTAGTCACCATTACCTTTGCGCCGCTCTCCATAAGGCGGCGGATAATTGATATGGCAAGAGCCGCACCCTCTACAGGATCTGTACCCGAGCCAAGCTCGTCAAGAAGCACCAGTGACTGCTCATCGGCAGTTTTCAGTATCTCGATGACCTTATTCGTATGGGACGAGAAGGTGGAAAGATTCTGCTCTATGCTCTGGCTGTCGCCTATATCTGCGAGGATATGATCGTAAACGGAGATTATACTGCCGTCGGCAACGGGAATAAGGAGCCCGCACATAGTCATAGCCGCAAGGAGTCCCGCTGTTTTCAGGGATACTGTCTTACCGCCCGTGTTAGGACCTGTTATTATCAGCGCCTGATAGTCCTCGCCCAGGCTTATATCAACTGGAACAGCCTTGTTCTTGTCAATAAGGGGGTGACGGGCTTTTTTCAGATGCATGATTCCGTCGTCAGTTATCTCCGGCAGTGAGCAGTTAAGCTTTGCCGCTAAATTCGACTTTGCAAAATACAGGTTAAGCTCAGTGCAGACCTTGTAGTTCTCCGCAAGTATATCCGCATAGTCGCCGCAGTCGCGGCAGAGCTGACGGATTATGCGCTCTATCTCCTCCTGCTCCCTGGCTTCAAGGAGACGTATGTCGTTATTTGCCTCAACTATCGCCATGGGCTCTATAAATATGGTCTGACCCGTAGCCGAGGTATCATGTATAAGACCGCTCACCTGTCCGCGGTACTCCGATTTTACGGGCAGAACAAAGCGTCCGTCACGTATGGTGACGTTTGCCTCCTGCAGGTACTGCTGAGTGGTCTTGTTCTTTATCATTTTGTCAAGGGTCTCACGGAGCTGCATTCCCGCACGGTTAATCTTGCGGCGTATGGCAGCCAGCTCGGGACTTGCCGCATCTGAGATCTCATTCTCGGAGATTATGGAGCGTTCCAGCTTTTCAAGCAGCCATTCGTTGGGCTGAAGGCGGGAAAAGAGATAGCTCAGCTCCGTTTCTATATTCTCGCAGTGGCCGTACCAGTCCGAGAGAGCCTTTATCTGCTTCAGCATGGCCGCAATGTCCAGAAGATCGCGGAGAGATATTACCGCTCCCTGCTTTGCTCTTGCAGCCACAGCGCTTATGTCCTTGAAATTGCTGAACGGCGGAGTGCCGAACTGTACCGACAGTGAAAACGCCTGGGAAGTCTTGAGACATTCGTAGCGTACTCTTTCAAGGTCTGTATCGGGCCGTACCGCCAGCGCCATACGGCGGCTCTCTTCATTGGAGGTCAGCTCCGCCAGCATTTCAAGTATCTTGTCCAGTTCAAGTGTTTTCAAATATTTATCCATATATACCCTTTTCTATCATAAAACAAATTTCAAGCCGGGCCGGCCCGTGCGCCGCCGCGCTGCCGTTCGTAAGCTTGCTTGCTCTTATCATTATCGCTGCCCCGTACATCGCTTACAGCGCTTTTATTATAAAATAACAGGAACTGCAAATAATCACCCTTGCTATGCACCGATCCATCAGATCAGAATACAGCACAGCTGATTTTTAATTTAATATAATTATACATCCTGACGGTCAGAATGTCAATCCGAAATAAAAAAAGGGCGTTCCCTCGAACGCCCTTTGATTTCATGTATATTCAGCTATCAGCCGAGTTCTGCAAAGTACTTGATAGTTCTTACCATCTGTGATGTGTAAGAATTCTCGTTGTCGTACCATGAAACAACCTGTACCTCGTAGAGACCGTCACCGATCTCAGCAACCATTGTCTGTGTAGCATCGAAGAGTGAACCGAATCTCATGCCGATAACGTCAGAAGAAACGATCTGATCCTCGTTGTAGCCGAAGGACTCGGAAGCAGCAGCCTTCATAGCAGCGTTGATGCCTTCCTTTGTTACGTTGCTGCCCTTAACAACAGCTGTGAGGATTGTTGTAGAACCTGTGGGAACAGGAACTCTCTGTGCGCTGCCGATGAGCTTGCCGTTGAGCTCGGGGATAACAAGGCCGATTGCCTTAGCAGCACCTGTGCTGTTGGGAACGATGTTGGCAGCACCTGCTCTTGCTCTTCTGAAGTCGCCCTTTCTGTGAGGACCGTCAAGGATCATCTGATCGCCTGTGTAAGCGTGAACTGTTGTCATGATTCCGCTCTGGATAGCAGCGTAGTCATTGAGAGCCTTTGTCATAGGAGCAAGGCAGTTCGTTGTGCAGGAAGCTG
>JAFWSI010000037.1 GCA_017519415.1 Ruminococcus sp. | reverse complement strand
TCTGAACGGCAACACCTACGACATCAGGAAGACAATGCGCTACAACCAGCCTTCGCTGGACGGCACAGCAACCTTCCCGCAGTACTGGAGCGTTCGTCAGAGAAGCGGCTCCCAGAACAATACCACAAACTATATGCAGGGCACTATCGATGTAACCAAGCACTTCGACGCATGGAGCAAGGCAGGCCTTGATATGTCGGGTACACTTTATGAGGTATCCCTTAACATCGAGGGCTACAGATCAAACGGCTCCGCAAATGTCAAGAAGATCAGCTTCGGCGATCCTCCGACTACCACCACCTCCGGCGGCGGCCAGATAATAACTACCACGACCAAGCTCAAAACACAGGTAGAGCCCGACGCAAACGGCTATTACTTCATCAATAATTTTGAAAACGGTGTTGACGGCTGGGCCGGCAGAGGTCAGGCTGCAGTCGATCAGGGAACAGGCTTCAATAACACCAAGGGCATAAAGGTAACAGGCCGTAAGGACAACTGGAACGGTGCTGCCATAGACCTCGATCCCGATACCTTCAAGCCCGGCGAGACCTATAGCTTTGGCGCTGTTGTTATGCAGGATTCCGAGGCCTCCGCTGATTTCAAGCTCACTCTCCAGTACAGAGACAGCTCAGGCTCAAATGATTATGTAATGGTTGCTTCAGGTACGGGAAGCAGCGGCGAATGGATCGATCTTTCCAACCAGTCATATACTATCCCGGCCGATGCAAGCGAGCTCGTACTTTACGTTGAGCTTCCCGAATCTCTTGCAGACTTCTATATGGACGGCGCTTACGGCGCAAAGAAGGGTACTCCTTCACCCATATTCAACGGTTCCGGTCCCGTATCCAACGGACTCCGCGGCGATACAAACTGCGACGGTGTTGTAGACGTATATGACCTTATCCCCATGAGGAAGGGCATACTCGGCATTATGTCGGGCGGCGGCACAGCACCTCCCAACTCCGACCTCAACGGCGACGGAGATGTTTCTATTGCAGATCTCGTACTTCTCACAAAATACCTCCTCGGTGCGGAGAAGATGCCTGAAATCACTACCACATTACCACCCACTACTACTACCACAAAGCAGATAGTTACCACGACCACGCAATCAAGCAGCAGCGGTCAGAATCTCAACGCCAAGATAAGAAATGATATGCCCACATCCGTTCCCAGCGGAGCCGAGCAGTCAAGTCAGTGCAAGGTAGAGAAG
The DNA here is from genome assembly GCA_017519415.1 of Ruminococcus sp. Taxonomy (GTDB): domain Bacteria; phylum Bacillota; class Clostridia; order Oscillospirales; family Ruminococcaceae; genus Ruminococcus. The sequence goes on along the minus strand of JAFWSI010000037.1, from coordinate 2,773 downwards.
AAGACCTATTTGTGTAAATACACGGGCAAACAGAAGAGCTGCAACGTTATCCTGCCTCCCAACTACGATCCCAGCAAGAAGTACCCTGTAATGTACATTCTCCACGGTATCATGGGCAGCGAGGACGATATGAAGAACGGCTTCGGCACTCAGAGTCTCATGACGGGACTTATGAAGTCCGGTAAGGCTGAGGAATTCATCGCAGTTACCCCGAATATGTTCACAAGCAAGACAATGAACGGTCCGAGCGGTATCAACCAGCAGACCTGTGCAGAATATGACAACTTCCTGTACGATATAGCTGACAGCCTTATCCCGTTTATCGAAGAGAATTATTCTGTAAAGACAGGCAGAGAGAACAGAGCCATCACAGGCTTCTCAATGGGCGGCCGTGAGGCTATCTACATCGGACTTATGCGTCCAGACCTCTTTGCTTACGTTGGCGGAGCTTGTCCCGCTCCCGGAATCACTCCCGGTGCCGACAGCTGGATGCAGCATCCCGGCTGTATGCAGGAAAGCGAGATGAAGTTCAGAGACGTAGGTCCCGAGCCTTACGTATTCATGATAACAGGCGGCACGAATGACGGTACTGTAGGCACATTCCCCAAGCAGTACAGCGATATTCTCACAAGAAACGGTGTCGATCACGTATATCAGTCTATCCCCGGAGGCGGACACGGTGAAGACAGCGTTAAACCGCACCTTTACACATTCATGAGGTATGCTTTCAAATAAGCCTAACATGATATAGTACAAATAGGAACAGCGCTCTTTACAGAGCGCTGTTCCGTTTTCGGATTATAAAAAATCAGGGCAGTATCGCCGCGGTGATACTGCCCGTTCTGTTTATTATTTATCCGCCAAGTTTACGACAGCCTTTTTCAGAGCTATGAGATCGAACGAATCGACCCTGCCGTCCTTGTTCATATCCGATGCAAGGAACTTATCCTTTGAAAAATCATCGGACTGACCAAGCAGATACTTCTGAAGCAGCACTGCGTCAGCGATCTTCAGCACACCGTCGCCGTCAAGGTCGCCCATGACTCCGTTGAAGATCTCGCCCTTTATCTCAAAATCCGAGGATATGAGCTCATATTTGTTTCCGCCTGTGTCCTCGGCAGTGATCTTATATGTGTACTCCCCTGCATACAGGACTCCGAATTTGATGTTATGGTCAAAATATGAGGAAAGATCATACTTTTCAGCCTTAGGAGCCGCCTCTGCATACTGGCTCGTAGGATCTCCGCCGCGGAAATAAACCCCGCCCCATACCTTTGCAATCGGCAGATTAGAGGTTATAACGCCTCTAAGCGAAAAGGATTTTCCCGCCTCAAGGGTACCCTCCGGAGCCGTTGAGCTCTCTATCTTCATTCCCGGCTGTATCTCGGAAATACGCTTCATATAAGCCATTGAGGAATAGCCCTTCACTCCGTTGTATTCAACGTGAGCCCATTCGCCGTTGCCCTTTGTGACCTTGAATTCCGCACCTGCGGGAATCTGCCCCGCAACCGCAGAGGAAGCGCTGTGGCCGCTTCTGATATTCAGGTAGGTATTTACGTCCTTTGTGGTATATATCCCCGCATACTCATCTGAGCAGGAACAGTCCGGGACAGTTGCAGCAGGCGGATTTCCGCCGCCGTTATTGTCCGAATACGTAAAATAAGTCAGCGGATCATAATATGTGGCTGCGGGCCAGCCCGCAAGCAGCTTCGTACATATTCCGAAATGGATATGATTTCCCGTAGCCGCACCAGTAGAGCCGACCTTTGCAATAACATCGCCCTGCTTTACCTTTGTGCCCGCAGTAACGAGCATCTGTGAAGCATGGGCATAAAAGGTATATATCCCAAGCTCTGCATTGTAAATTATAACTATATATCCGTAGCCGTCCTTCCAGTCGGCAGAGGTGACCTCTCCGCCGCAGGCAGCATAAATATTGCTTCCGCCGTCAGCTTCTATATCAATTCCGTTATGATGAAGGGAATTATCTTCATAGTTTCTTGCCGTGTCAAAATATGTGGTTATGTTCTTGAATTTCGGCTCTGCCGGCCATACTGCATAGGCGGCAGCATTTGCTGTGATGTCAAAGGGAACACATATCCTTACTGTGAAAATCAGTGCCAGCGATACGATGACCGCTGCCGCTCTTTTTATCACATTCTTCATAGTATCTTCTCCTTAAGCAGTAAAAATCATTTGCCGATATATATATTACCATATTTTTGATGAAAAGTCAATCCGGACAGCTGCATTGTACAGAGGAAAGCAATTTTTGCAGCGTCAGGAAACAATTTACATATGCGGGGCCAGGCCTGTTTCTATTGACAAGCTGCGAAAAAAAGAGTAAAATATTATTTGTCAGTAAATACTAACCAAAGGAGATGAAAATATGATAAAAACCATAATAAAAATAGACGGTATGATGTGCGGTATGTGCGAAGCGCACGTCAACGGAGCTGTCCGTGCCGCCGTGGCCGCCAAGAAGGTAAGCTCCTCTCACAGCAAGGGCGAAACCGAGATCATCTCAGATGACGCACTTGATGAAAACGTACTGAGAGAGGCTATCGAAAAGGACGGCTATAAGGTTCTTGATATAACCTCCGTACCCTATGAAAAGAAAGGACTTTTCGGCAGAAATCATAACCACCACTGAAGTGGTGGTTTGCACAGCCCCTAAAAGGGGCGAATACAGGCTCACCCACTAAAGTGGGCACTGAAGGTTTGACATTGCATTACTATCTCGAGCAGCCGCTTCAAGCGGCTGTTTCTTTTT
>JAFWSI010000036.1 GCA_017519415.1 Ruminococcus sp. | reverse complement strand
TTGCAGAAACAGGCTGGTGTTCCGGCCTTTGAAGATGCTGAATGAGAGTCTCTTGGTGCGGTTTCGGATAACGGATTGCCGTGCATAGGATATGACGGCAAGTATAGAAAAAGCTAAAATAAACAGTGTAACAGATATTATAAATATTGCCTTGTACCCGAAAGGCTCACCGAGGATATTCAGGTTAAGATACTGCGCAAGGATATCGTGAGTGTTTGCGAATGCTACGAGGTTGATATACTTCAACAGGCAGAGGTAACTTGCACTTGGAATGGTGTAGTACATCACCGCCTCGGCTGCAAGGATGATCGTCAGTATGGCATACACTTTTACAGAAGAATTTGAAACAGCAGTTATCAGATAGATAAGTGCTGCAAACAGACAATATACTCCGAATTTGCTCAACAGAAACAGTCCGAAATATTGGATAACAGAGATTTTTAGATCACAGCCGTTGAAGCTGTAAACGGACTGTATCTGTCTGCCGAGATCACCGTAGCCGTAGGTGAAATATCCTGCCGCAAAATTGACAGAATAGAGCAGGATCAAAGCTATGAAAGCAGCCGTAAAGCAGGTCATCAGCTTGGCGAGGCCGAGGGACATTCTGCCCCTGTAAGTGGTGCGTGAAAGGACGATCTGATCAAGCTCTTTTTCTCTGGTAACAATAGTGACAACAACAGTCATTATCATCAGAAACGCAGCAATATCGGTCACTTGAAAGCCTGTCGCCATATCAACGCCCTTGCTCGGTGCCGGGGTGAGGGTGCTGCCCTTGAGGTGTGCAAAATCGCTCGGAGTTTTGGCAATGTTCTTGTAGGAAAAGCTGTCGGGATCGGCGAAAAGAGAAATGCCGGTCATCTTCCGTGCCTGCTGGTCGATGCCGTCAAGATAGCCGTCATATTCAGCGCAGGCTTGAACCTCTTTCAGCACATCGGAGATAAGCTGCTGCTCGGTAAAAATGTTGTCGGTATATTCAAGATACGCCTTGCTGTTGTACTTCTCGATCAGCTTTTCCGTGTCATTATCTTTATCATAATATGAAATATCTTCTCCGAAAGACAGGCGCTCCATTATTTGTAGCTCATCTTGTTTTTGCGTGAGCTTTTCAAAGACATCATTTGCGTCCATACCCTTGATAGAATCATACACAGCTTTGTACTGTGCGGCGGTATAGAGCTGGTCTTTTTTTGAGCTTTCATTGACCCACAGGAGAACACCATTTATCACTGTCAGCGCAAGAAAAATGCCTATCGTCGAGCGCCTGCAGAACGCCTTTACACATTCGTTTATGTATAGTCGCATAGGCACCTCTCAATCGAAATTATAGAGGTACAGGTCTTCAAGTTCGGGCTTGACGGCGGTGTATTCATCCCCCTCCGGCTCGCTCTCGGAGATCACCCGGACATAGATATTCTGCTCGTCCTTTGAGATGTTCCCGACCTTATAGCTGTCCGATATTTTGGACAGAACATCCTCGCTTGCAGTGATCTCAAACACCTTGCCCTCTATCGTTTTGCACAGCTCGTGAGGCTTGCCTTTGCCGATAAGCTCTCCCTGTCTGAGCAACAAGACCTCTTTTGCGATGAATTCGATATCCGAGACAACGTGCGTTGCGATTATGACGATCTTCTCAAATGCTATCTCTGCGACGAGGTTTCGAATTCTTATACGTTCCTTCGGGTCAAGTCCCGCTGTGGGCTCGTCAAGAATGATGATCTTCGGGTCTCCAAGTATTGCCTGTGCGATCAGCGCACGCTGTTTCATACCACCTGAGAAACCTCCAAGGCGCTTGTTCCGTGCATCCCCGAGGTTCACAAGCCCGATAAGGCGCTCAATATCGGCCTTTGCGTCTTGCTTTGACATACCCTTCAATGCTGCCATATAGTAGAGGAAGCGTTCAAGTGTAAAGTTAGGATACAAGCCCTGCTGCTGAGGCATGAAGCCGAGCAGACTTCGGAAATCTGCGCCCATTTCCGAAGTATCTCGTCCGTCAAACTGCACGCTGCCCGTGGTCGGCTTCAAATTATCGGTTATGATATTCATAAGCGTTGACTTGCCAGCACCGTTAGGACCCAGCAGGCCGTAAACGCCGGGAGTAAACTCGCAGTTGAAATTGCGCAGAGCGGTGAAGGTGCCGTATTGCTTGGTGAGGTTTGCGATTGTTAGTTTCATTTTGTCTTATCCTTTATTTGCATGCTGATGCTTTTGCATACACTGTCAACGCCCGCATCGTTCAGCTTTTCACGAAACTCTGCAGCGTCCTTTTCAAAGTCGTTGCTTTTCCAAAGGTCTTTGTACTGCATCACAACAGAGTTTATTTCTTTGCACTCCTGCGAGATATCCAACCCGATCAAGGGTGAAAGAACTGTTTTCTCATCGTAGTATTTCTGCCTGTCCTCGGAAGTATCAAAATGCGCCAAATTGTCATCGATGCGAAGAAGGTCGTATTCAAGGCCGAAGATCATCTTTCTCGTAAAACCGCCGAGTGGCTCGTCGTTCTCATCGACAGCGAAGCCGTCCTTTTCTTTGTAATCCGTACCATACACAAGAAGATTGGCAAGCTCGCTGTCGGTATGTATGATTTCGAGAAGGCGGAAGGCCTTGTCCTTTTTTGGGCTGCTGCTGACAATACCCGTAGTTGCGCTGTATATAGGGCTGATAACAGCCTTTGCGGTATATGAAACGACGTTTGTTTTTTCGAGCATCGGGGAGTCGTGCCACAGTGCGATTCTCCAGGTACCCGGGTCAAGGGATATCCTGCCGTCATTATACAGCGAGTTGAGCTCCCGCAGCCATTTCATGCACTCGGCGTTATCCGTAATGCTTTCAGCCTTGCCCTCCGGGGTGATGATGAGGCCATTGGAGTAAGAGCAGCCAAAGTAATTGACAAAGGAATTATCACCGTCGAAAAACAGCTTGCCGCTTTCACCGAGCATTTCTTTCAGCTTTGTGATATCACCGTCAAAGCTCCGCGCCTTGTCTGCGGGTATCTGATCGAGGTCAAATACTATCGAAAACCCCTGATCCTGCTTTAACTCATTTGGCAGGGTGTATATTTTATCACCGTTTTTTACGCATTCCCAAAGCTGCTGCGGGTAATGAGCTTTAAGACTGCTGCCCTCGATCATATCATCAAGGGGCTCGAAGTACCCAGACGCGATCAGCCTCTCGCAGGGTTTGTCATAATCCGTATCAAAGCCCGCAAATGCAATATCTGCGGTGACTGTTTCAAGGGACTTATGATAGTCGTCGATATTATGGTCTTCAAGCTGTATGAACTCCACACCGAGACCGTATTTTTCCCAAAGCAACTCATTTATCCTGTCCTGATGCTCCGGGGAGATGTCCGCTCCTTTCGGGACTGCCCACCAGACACGGTCGTGATCAAGCTCTCTTTCAGGTTCTGAATCGGAGCTTTCGCCGGAAGCTTTCAGAGATGCTTCCGGCAGGTCGGCATCGGCGGTGAAGGAGCTGTCCCTTTCAGAGTTCCCGGTATTTTCACAGCCTGAGAGTATCAGGCAGAACAAAAGCGCCGCTAGCATATATCTTATCTTCATTATGCTTACCCCTTTACGCTTAGCTCTGCTATCGGCTGCTTTATGTATTCCACTTTCTGATCTATTACCATACCGTTTTCATCGAGGATATCCTTAGTCTGCATATAGATCACCTCATCACTGTATATCCAGCACAGCGCCCAGTCACCGATGCTGATCTCCGTTTCCTTGCGTTCCTGCTCGTTCATCAGATAGGATCTTCCGTTCCGCCAGTAAAACAGCCAGCCGTTCAGAGACTGCACATCTGCAGGATCGGGAGCATCGGCAAGCTCAACTGTTTCTCCGCTTTGCTCGGTGCATTTCAGCCTACCGTCCTCTGCATAATAGTAACCCTTTTCTGTGATGCACGCAGGCTCGGGAGTGGAAAGCGGCTTGACCTCTCCGGTGGAAAGATCGGCTTCATAATAATTCATCACATATTCCATAACGCCTGTATATTCAGCAATTGCCTCGTTATCGCTCATGCCGTGCTTTTCGGCGTATTCGTGGACTGCCTCCATAAAGGGCTTGTCGTCCTTGCTGTAGGAGGTATGGAAGATCAATTTGCCGTCCCATTCGCCGTATACCCAGAAACCGCAGCTGTAATGATCCTCCGAGACCGCTCCGTAATTCTTGTACTCGCCGGATTCAAGATCAAAGCAGACAAGCTCAAAATGCGAGGGCTGGGTAACATTGTTGGGGTCGATCGGTTCGGAATTCAGCAGCGTCCAGAGCTTGCCGTCTTTGAGCAGGGCTTTGTCAAACTCCCTTATCGTCAGACCTTTGATTTCCGCAAGCTGTTTCTCATTTCCGCCGCCCGCATCACCCTTCCAAAGCTGCAAGCCCTGGGAGAGCAGACCGTCCTCACGCTCCTCAAAATCGGTAGCCTTGAACCAATAGAGCTTTCCACCGTACAGAAAAGAATGATTTGTCTTGCCGTATGCCGGACAGTCCCTTTCGGTCATTTCCAGCGCCACACCCTTGGGAGCCTCGTGCTTACAGGTCGCATCATTACAGAGAGGACTTTTCTCCATACTTTCAAAATCAAGAAATTCGAGCATTCCTTTTTGATCGGCCACAAAAGCGCCGTGCTTTTCGGGCTCGTACATATTATACATGGACACGAGCCGCCAGCTTTGCGTATTGTCGTTTGAAGTCTGTTTTTCTGTTTTGTCCGAACAGCCGGCAAGGAGCATTGCTCCGGCTGCGAAAATTGTAAGCAGTTTTTTCATTTGTCTTTCTCCGTAATAAGCTTGTTGACCTCATCGAGCAGCTCGTCTATGCCCGCCGCTTTCAGCTTTTCGTTGGCACGTTTGAGAGTTTCCTTGGCACCGTCAAGGGTCGTTCCGTAGAACAGCTTATAGTTATCCGCATATATCCCGGCTATAGGTTTCAGGCGTTCAAGCAGATCTTCGGGCAGGGTGACGTTATACATTGCCGAAGGGCTGCTGTTTTTTGAAGCCGCCTTTATTATCTCCGCCTTGTCTGCGGATTCGCCCTCTATCACGCTGGGGTCTTCTCTGTCCCACCTGAAAGCCACAGACGGAAGTATCAGCTCGTTTACCGGCGCATCGAAAAACCACAGCCCTCTGAACGGAACCTTTGCATCGTTGTTTATCACAATTATTCCGTCTGTGACTGTATAGTCCGTCCCCTCCTCTCCGGAGGAGAAAAGCAGCGCTAGCTCCTTGTCAGAATACAGCAGCCGCAGCAGTTCAAAGGCGTCTTCCTTATGCTGCGAAGCCGCGGATATGCCGAAAACAGCGTTTTTGTAGCTGTTGGAATAATAGTTGCTGCCGATTGGGATCTGTTCTGTGCCCGGCTCTTTCATAAGATCGACCTGCCCGATGCTGCAAAGAGGCTTCATTTTGGAAGGATCAGCTTCTGCGGCGTCAAAAGAATAGCCAAATGACCTGTAGTGCTCCATAAGCTCCGCAAGAGCTGTAAATCCGCTGTCCTCAAAAAGGTTCTCAGCCTCTCCGGTTTTCTCGTTGATATAGATACCGCTTGTGTCAAGGGAGAAGCCGAGGTATTCTTCAAAAACCATATCTGCGCCCCAGTCCCCGGCAGCAAGGCCGGCGATCCCGTCCTGCTTCATCTTTTCAAGCGTTGGCTCCAGCGAGGCAAGATCACCGTCAAAAGCGGAGATATCAAAGCCGTACTTTTCCGCTGTTTCTTTGTAGAATGTCAGTACAGGTGCTGTTGAGTTCCAACAACCGAACCCGTAGATATGCCCCGCGCTGTCGGTCAGAGACTCTGTAAGCGAGACAGGCAGGATCTCCTTGAGCTTTGCTCCGTCACCCTGCGAAAGATAACTGTCAAGAGGCTCCAGCCAGCCGTTTTTTACGCACTCCCAGTAGGTGTTCTCGTGGGGCTCATAGCCATCAGGGAAGCCCGAAGCTGCGACTTCCTCGGGAACCCCCGTACCTGTCATTATGATATCCGGTACGGTGCCGCCTTCAAAGCATTCACGGCAGTAGGTCATCGGGTGCTTTTCCATTTCGTCTATCATAACAAGGTCGATGGCAAAATCCAGCCCGCGCTCATCAAGCTTCTCGTTGAAAGCATCGAGCAGTTCGAGACGATATCCTCTGTTTTTGGCAAGCATCACCCTAAGATGCGGCTTATCGGGATATTTCTCACTTTTCAGCTCACTCACCGGGATCGGTTTTTCATAATTCTCCCAATCATTCGGCTCTGATACTTCCGAAGGATCGGTGACTACACTTTCGGTCGTTGTCTGGACCGCACTCTCTGCCGCGGAGCTATCCGGCTGCGATGAACTGTCGCTCTCCGCACAGCCCGCCAGCATGACTGCGGTCAATATAATCGTTGCTATCCTTTTCATTCCACTGCCTCCTCATACCTGATTCCCTCGATAATGACCGCCTTGACCTCTGAGGTGTCCGTCAGCCTGGAAAAGCCGACTTTAGTGTAGCTCCCGCCGTGGCGGCCCATATTCGAGAATGAGAAATTTCCGATCTCCGTGCCGGGGAAGGTCTTGGAGGTGCCGTCTCTGTATTCAAAGGTGAAGGAGGGGGTATCCTCAAAGGCGTGGAGCTCGTGGTATGTCCCGCAGCGGAAGCCGATGTCGCAGAGTCCCAGATCAACACCGTCTGCGCTCTCAAAGCGGCGGTAGTCGATGTTCTTTCTTATGGTCAGGGTAACGGTACCGAGAGAATTCGCTTCAAGCTCATCATCGGATCGGGACACATAGCCTCCTGCACCCTCGGCCTTGAGGCGTGTCTTTTCGCATATCGAAAGAGAGGCGGTGTACATCCTATCGGGTGCGAGACCGCAGTCATACTCCACGAAGAAAAGTAGCTTGGTGGGATCGTCGTCGTTATCGAAGCCGCTGGAATAGCCTCCGCCGCTTATTGAACAGCCCTGCGCCGCAAGCTCTGCCGCAAAGCTTTCAAATCCTCTGTCGGAAAGCCCGAGCAGAGGCAGCTGCTTTATACCGGCAAGGGTCTCCTCATCCTTCGGTTCAAGGGTGATAACCGCCGATAGCTGCTCGCCGGTGCAAAGCACGGTATCCACCGTCAGCTTGTAATGCTCCGACTCGAAGACCGCTCCGTCCAGCAGAGCCGAGCTTTCGAGCTTTTCTCCCGCGCCCTCTCCGAACTGCTTATCAACTGATTCCTTGTGAGCCGAGATCACATAAGCCGCCGCAGCCGTTACCGTTGTGATCAGGAACAGCGAGATGACAACAGCAAACATAAGCGTGCTTCTTATGGGGCGTATATGCGTCCTTTCGGTGCGGGATATGCGCTTTATGACAGAGCGTGCGCTGCCCTTTCCGCGCAGCTCGATGCCGTCCATCAGACGCTCTGCCTCGCTCTCATCAAGGCTGTCAAGTGTGTGTATCAGTCTGTCCTCAAAGCTCATAGCCCTCACCTCCCATTATCTTTTTCAAGCGCTCTACGGCACGCTCGACACGCTTCTGCGCAGCCTTCGCTCCGATGTGCAGCTCATGCCCTATCTGCTTGTGCGTCAGCCCGAGATAGTATTTCATCAGTATTATCTGACGGTCGGGAGCCGCAAGCTGTTCAAGTGCCGAGAGGAGCTGTCCACGCTCATCTAAACTGTCCTCGACCTTTTCAAGCATCTCCGCGTCCTCCCGCCTGAGCTTCTCCGCCAGCTGTTCACGCCTGCGCAGAGCCGTACTTTTTGCGAGTACACAAAGGTAAGCCCTCACGCTGCCTCGGGAAAGATCCACCTTCCCGACACTGCGCCAGAACCGGATAAATATATCGCTGACGGTCTCCTCTATATCCTCCTTAGTGTACGCCGAGAGCTTGTCCGAAACTATCGAGCGCACATAGGGAAGATAGAGCCTGACCGTCTCCCTGACTGCCTCGCCCTCATCCGTGCGGTAGAGCGCAAGCAGCTCCGCGTCAGTCATAGACTCACCTCTGTTGAAACGTTTCATTTATACATATACAGCCGGAAACGGAAATGCGACAGGCCGGTGTCAGAAAGTTTTCAGATATCCACTGCACCCAGCTCTCCATCCTCACCGCGGACAAAGGGGCGCATAAGGTCTTTTGTGTCGATCTTCTCCGGAACGGTATTTGTGATTGTCAGCCGTTTCTTATCGAGGGTAACTGTTACTGTTCCGCCCTCCGGAGTGTATTTAACAGCATTGGAGATCAGGTTTTCAACTATCGTTTCAAGAGCCGCCCTGTATGCGGTGATCTCTGCACTGCCATTTATCTCGCAGGCTATATGTTTCTGCTTCAGCAGCAGGTCATATCTGCGGAGGGCTTCACTCACAAGTTCCTCAAGCTGCACCGGCTCAGGCTTAGCGGCTTTCTTTTCACCCATGTGATTGAGATACAACGCCCTGCTTATTAAGGAATCGGTGAACGCTACATTATCAAGTATTGAGTTTAAATACTTCTCCTGTTCTTCGGCGGAGATCTTGCAGTTCAGTACATTTTCGGCATATCCGCTTATCGCCATAAGGGGCGTTTTGATGTCATGGGCAAGGTGATCGGTAAGGCCCCGCTGAAAGTCTTCCATGGCATATTTTGCCTTGTTCATTGTATTCCTGTACCAGCACCAAAGTAATGCTATAACGGTAAGCGAAGCTGCAAATATCACTACCCATTTCCAAAAGAACCCGACGAACTGCGGATCGTTTGAATTGAACATAAAACGAAGTATGAGCCAATACGGTTTGCCGTCAAGATATACGCGGGTATGCTCATAATACATCTGTCTGCCGTTACTCAATGAAGTTTTTCCTCCGAGGCCATATGAGATCCGCGGTGCAACATATTCAAAGGGCTGTTCACGTTCAAATTCCTCAAGAACCGAACGGCTCTCACCGTAGAAATCTGAGAAATAGCATCGGGGATAAACATCGGAAGTTTGTGAAATGAGTTCATAGCTTTTATCATCCAAGTTTATCCGCACGGGGTATTCAGTTTTGTCTGAAAAATCAATAGATCCGTTCTTATCCATTGGCCTGGTATCTGTTATGCCGATCATATTCGGTCCGAACAGCAAAGCTGATTTCAAGGAAATATACATGGATGATAAGAAGAACGGAAAAATCAAGACAACAATTTGAACTTCAGCCGGGTTTTATATCCGGCTGTTTGTTTTTATGGGTGCGGGGGGTTAGACGATTACTGCTTTTTGTATTATTCAGCCTTTTTGATGAGGTCGGTTTCAAGTATCTCGCCGAGGGCTGCCGACGCTGCCGCTCCTGCCGACTGTATCTCGTGAGCGTAGATAGACATTGTTGTGACGGCTGTCGAATTTCCTAACAAACTCTGCTCAGCCTTTATTTTTGTGCCATTATTGATAAGAAAGCAGCATTCATATGCCGCATCACAAGAAAAAAGCTTTAACACCAGAACCCGAGAGTACGTCATTTTTTTGCACAAAAAAGGGGCTGTTGCAGTCAGCCCAATCTCTTTTTCCTGCCAGTGCTTGCAACAGTCCCTTTATTTTGTTTTCACGCTATCAGTGATTCTTTTTCCTTATAAAGATAATAGCTCCAACTGCTGCTGCCGCCAATGACAGGCTTGCTGCAGTTCCGGTCGCAGGGTTGGTATTCTTGCCTTTGCTTTCAGGCTTGCTTTCCTCGGGAGCCTTAACTCCGTAGAATTCGTCCATATCCTTTTTGATAAGGTCAAGATCATAGAACCCGCTTGGATCGTCATTGTTCATCGGCAGTTCAAAATCGACTTTAACACCGCCGTCAACATCTGTGCCGTCCTTTCTTACGATAGCCAGGTTTCCGGAAAGGTTGCCGTATAACCCGTTAGGGTAGAAGGTGACGCAGGCAAGACAACCGCCGCCGCCGGAGGTCTCACCGATAACGGGGATACCGTTGTCCTGAGCTATGCAGGGCAGGTAATTTCCGCAGGAGAAGGAAACTCTGCTCGAAATGATACCGAAATTGAGGTCATAACCCACTCCCTTGTCCTTGTCATCAAACACGCCGTCAAGGTTGAGGTCAAGGTCTGAAGTGGTTTTTATTGTCGTGCCGGTAAGTGTGCTGAGCTGATTCTCGGTATATTGATTTGTCGCATTCTTCTTATTGGTCATCAGCGCCATCATATAGCATACGACGCTTGAATCGCCGCCGGTATTGGTGGAAAGATCAACGATAAAATTCTTCAGTCCCTTTTCGGCTGCATAGTCCACAGACCACTTGAACGGCTCAACGACATCGCTCTCAAAATGGTCGAACACGAAAACAGCGGTATCGTCGTCTGCATAGAACTGAGCATTTTCCCATTCCTTCACTAATTTCAGCTTGTTGTCAAAGCTGTTTGACCTTGCCATGTTAAAATCAAGCAGGGTATCATCCTGTCCCATTTCCATCATCCACATCTGCATTGGCGCTGCATCATCGTCGTCACCATCAACAAGGCTGCCGAATGAAGTTACCAGCGGAGCATCGCTCGGATCGTCCTTGTTAAGCTCGCCCGCCATCATAGAGGGCAGGAGGGTATGACCGCCGTCATCGAGATACGGAGAGATCAGCATAAGGCCGTAGTAGAATTCGTCCCAGCTCGGCTTTTTCAGATGCTCCTTGGCAGCACGGGTGATCTCATTGAACTCATCAAGCGCCTTGTCGAAGCCCTTTTCCTTGATGGTCGAGGCCATAGCACTTTTAGAGGGCGCACCGTAGATATTATCCATAAGGAAGCACAGCTCACTGTAGGTGTAATCTGCCATTTCCTGAGTGCGCTCCACCTTCTGCAAGGCGCCTTCAAGGTCAATGTAGGAGTCCTCTTCTAAAAGATCGGAAGTGTGGTTGAAGTAGATGCTTCCGTCAAGATATACGGCGGAATTATAGGTGAGAACGAAAATATCCGACAGAGTGGTGATCGGCATATATGCCTCTCCGTCGTCGGCAAGGAGGTCAATGCCGTACTTGGAGAAATCGAGGACGGCAACGCTTTCGGGTATCTCGCTGCCCGTG
>JAFWSI010000035.1 GCA_017519415.1 Ruminococcus sp. | reverse complement strand
TGCCTTATCGGCGAGCCCGGCGTGGGCAAGACCGCTATCGCAGAGGGTATTGCTCTGCGCATAAACGAGGGCAATGTGCCCTTCAACCTTACGGACAAGAAGCTCTACCTCCTTGATCTCACAGCTCTCGTTGCGGGAACTCAGTTCCGCGGACAGTTCGAGAGCCGTGTGAAGGGTCTTGTTGACGAGGTAAAGCGCGAGGGCAATATAATACTCTTCATCGACGAGGTGCACAACCTTGTGGGCGCAGGAGATTCCGAGGGCTCCATGAACGCTGCAAATATCCTCAAGCCCGCTCTTTCGAGAGGCGAGGTGCAGGTCATAGGAGCTACCACCTTCGGCGAGTACCGCAAGTACATCGAAAAGGACTCCGCTCTCGAGCGCCGTTTCCAGCCCGTTACCGTAAACGAGCCTACCATTGAGGAGACCGTTGAGGTACTGGTGGGAATAAAGAAATACTACGAGCAGTTCCACAGAGTGCATATCTCCGATTACCTTGTGAGAGTGTGCGCGGTGCTCTCCGAGCGTTATATCACAGACCGCTTCCTGCCCGACAAAGCCATAGACCTTCTGGACGAAAGCTGCGCGTACGCTTCCATACGCTCTCCCGAAATAGGCGAGTACGAGAAGTACAAGAAGGAAGTAAAGGAGCTCCAGGATAAGGAAAAATACCTGTCCGAGGAGGAAGAGATAGATTACAAGGCTCTTGCAGAGGTGAAGGGCAAGCTCATACACCTCCGCGAGAACGAGGATAAGCTCAGGGAAAAGGCAGAAAACGTCAGCGTGGAGGAGTCCGACGTCACCAAGGTCGTTGAGCGCTGGACGGGTATCCCCGCAAGCAAGATAGCCGAGAACGAATTCCTGAAGATAGCAAGGCTCGAGGAGGCTCTCAAGAGGAGAGTCCTCGGTCAGGACGAGGCTGTGGGAGTTCTCACAAGAGCCATAAAGCGCACGAGAGTTCAGCTCAGCAAGCGCCGCAGACCCGCTTCCTTCATATTCGTGGGACCTACGGGCGTGGGCAAGACGGAGCTTGTAAAAGTGCTGGCGGAGGAGCTTTTCGACTCTCCCGACCCGCTTATCAGACTGGATATGACGGAATATATGGAAAAGCATTCCGTTGCGAGAATGATAGGCTCGCCCCCCGGCTATGTAGGCTACGACGAGGCGGGACAGCTCACCGAAAAGGTGCGCCGCAAGCCCTATTCCGTTATACTCTTTGACGAGATAGAAAAGGCACATCCCGACGTTATGAATATACTCATGCAGATACTTGACGAGGGCAAGGTGGACGACGCTCACGGAAGAACGGTAAACTTTGCAAATACAATAATCTGCATGACCTCCAACGCAGGCTCTACCGACAAGAGCATAGGCGTGGGCTTCAACCGCACGGAAAACGAGATAACCCGCGATAAGGCCATGAAGGGTCTGAGAGACTTCCTCCGCCCCGAGTTCATAAGCCGTATCGACGAGATAGTCGTGTTCAGGGATCTCACAAAGGAGAATTACGCCGACATTGCAGCTCTTACTCTCGACGAGATGAAGGAGCCCCTTGCCGAAAAGAACATAACTCTCGGATATACCCGCGAGGCTCTTGAGCTCATCGCCGAGAAATCCTTCGGAAAGCCCTACGGCGCAAGAGATATTCGCCGCGTTATCCGTCAGGATATTGAGGACAAGGTGGCTGATATAATCATCGAGCACGCCTCTGAGGTTGACAGGATAGAGATCTCCGTCAGGGACGGTGAGCTCTTCGTTGAGGGAAGAAAGGAGAAGCCGGAAGATGAAGCATAAATTCGCAGCAGCCGCTCTTGCATTGTCGCTGGCTCTGTCCTGTGCGGCGGGCTGCTCCGACACAAAGAAAAGCACGCCGAAGAGCGGCGGTACTGCCGTATCGGGCAGCGGGGGCTCAGCTCAGGGAAATCAGGGCAGCGTATCCGACAGCATGGAGCTCATGCGTCAGAAGTACGCGGATGTCCCCGATATTGACGGGGGACCTTTTATAAAGATAAGCGATACCACCGTTTCTGCCGGCGAGATCGCGGAGGTGACCGTCTCTGTAAGAGGCGCTCAGCAGAAATGGAATATGTGCGGTATACACATAACATATCCCGATGTGCTGGAGTGTCAGCTCCGCAACGAGGAGGATCTGGTGCCCAAGTACAAGGTGGGCGACGCCTGCGAGCTCAATATGGGCTTTGAAGCAAGAGACTGGCGCAGAAATCTCCATGACGAGCTTATAAAGAAGCATCTCCGCTCGGTATTCTTTGCGACTATCTTCAAGGAAAACGACGGACTGGACGGCGATATTGCAACTTTCTACTTCAAGGTGCCCGATAACGCTCAGCCCGGAGCTGTGTACAAGCTGGGCTACTATTACATGGAGTCGGATATGTTCCGCAATTTTGAAAACGATATGTCCTTCGAGAAGTTCGCCTTCGAGCATCTCACCGAGGGCAGTATTACGGTGAAATGAGTATTTTATGAGGGAGACCCTTCTGAAAAGGGTCCCCTCTTAAACTTCTTCAATGAAATTTTGTTTTTTACCCGAAAGGACACGCCTGTAAGTTCTACAGGTTTTTTATTTTGCGCAGAGTGTCGTTTCAGCGGAAAACAGCTGTGAGTCTTCGGAAGGACTGTCAGGACAGGTGCATATAAGCTCCTGCACGGGCGGCTTTGTTCCGAGAAGAAAGGAAAAGGATAATGAATAAAAAGGAAACGGCAGAAATAAAGAAGAATTTTTCCGACAAGAGCGGTTTTTTTATAATGGAGAGAGTGCTCACCGCCTTTATAGACGCGGATAAGAACGTCCGCTGCCATAATGTGAGTTCCTGTCTCACCATGCCCGCTGAGGAGCACGATGTTTACGATGAGACTCTCAAAAAGGTGCTCAATACCAACGTGGGCAGGTCCTTTGTGGAGTATGAGTTCCCCAACGAGGCCTACGACGAGGGTCAGCCTCAGAATATCCTCTATACCCTGCTGACCTCGGAGCTGAAGGACGACACAGCCTGCGAAGAGTTCCTCAGCCATATCGCGAACAATATCGCGTATACGGGTCCCTTTGCCGTGATAACCGCCTACTGTACATATACTGTCCGCAGAAAGGACAGGAACGACGAGTTCGCGGAGGGCGAGGACGAGCTGTACAAGTATATCCTCACGGCTATCTGTCCCGTGAACACAAGCAAGGACGGCTTCGTGTTCGACAGCACGGGCAACGAGATCACAAAGAAGCAGAATACAGAGCTTATCATCAGCAAGGCTCCGTCGGACGGCTTCCTATATCCCGTGTTCAGCAACCGCAGCTCCGATATAAACCATGTTATGTACTATACAAAGAATGTGAAGTCGCCTAACGTATCCGTAGTGGAGAACGTTCTCGGCTGCTCCTTCGTTATGTCCGCGGTGAGCGAGAAGAACAGCTTCCAGAGCATACTCAAGAACGTTGTGGGCGACGACCTGGATTATATGCTCATTAAGACGGTCAACGAGAAGATACAGGAGGTCGTTGAGGACAGCAAGGACGATACAGACAGGGCTGTCATAGATAATGTCAGACTCAGGGATATACTCGTTGACGTGGGGCTTCCCGAGGAAAGAGCCGATATGGTGGAGCCCGTATATCAGAAGGTCTGCGGTACCGCGGCGCTCACCGCCGCAAATCTCGTGGAGAACAAGGCGGTCATTACTTCGCCAGGTATCACGGTGAATATAAAGCCCTCTGCGGCGGACAAGGTCCGCACCAGCGTGGTGGACGGAAGAAGATGTCTTCTTATCGATATTGACGACCCAACTATCGAGATAAACGGCCTGCCGGTCACTCTGTAAGCTTTTACCGGTGCAATGGATAAAAGAAAGCTGCCTGTAATAAGACATATACTGAAAATACTGCGTTTTGCCGTAATAATTGGATTTATAGCGCTGACTGCAATGACCCTGAGGAACGGACAGGAGTTCGGCAGCATGCCTCTGAGCGGGATAATCCTTATCCGCGCTGCCGTGGCGCTGATACTGTTTGCCGTCCTGCTTGTGCCTGAGCTCAGGATAAGGAAAAAGCTCCGCAGCTCTGAACCCGCAGCCGAAAAGTCCGGGCCGGAGAAAAAGCATACCGGCTTGAAGGCGGCCGCAGCCGTCATCTGCGTTATAGCGGCAGCCGTACTTTTAGTGTGGTTCGGTCAGGATTATGCTCTTTTCATACCTCGGAGAGGAGAGGGCATAGAACAGATACTTGAGGAGGATCCCGAATGCAGCCGTGAAGTTTTCGGCTCCGGGGGCGATACTTATGTCGGCTGGCTCTGGAGCCCGAAGGACAGCGACGGGTCCGTTGTGGTATATTTCGGCGGCAACGCTCAGTTCAGCGCCCTTGCCATTCGCAGCTGGTGCATGGATAACGCCGCTGATATGTTCGGAGGACACAAGGTGCTGTGCGTGGATTATCCCGGATACGGCGAGAGTCCGGGCAGACCCGGCGAGAAAGCCATATTCCGCATGGTGGATACTGTCATGCCGCAGATAATTTCGTCATACGACAGGGTGTACCTTATGGGCTTCAGCCTGGGTACCGGAGCTGCGACCTATGCTGCTGCGAATTACGATACGGAAACGCTTATCCTCATTGCTCCCTATGATAATATGACCAATGTTTACAACGATAACCTCAATATCTTCCACGGTCCTCTGAAAGCGCTGATACATAACCGCTTTGAAAGCGACGTTTATGCCCATTCGGTGGCAGAGCCCGTGCTGATCATCGCCTCGGAGGACGATGAGGTGATAAGCTTCCGCCACAGCCGCAGACTCGGCGAATGCTTTGACAGAGCCGGGTTCATCACAGTAAAGAACGCCGGGCATAATGATATACCCGATCTTGAAGAAACAAAGGACGCGATCAGGAAATTTCTCGGACGAGGTACCGTAAAGTGACAGGGCAGCTGATGATACTGCTTCCTGTAAGGGGTGCAAAAACTGCCCGGAATCAACCCGGAACGGTTGTATATCACAGAAAGTTTACAGAAAGTTCACAAATACACTCTCCCGAGAGGGAGCGGAAACAGCAAAAAACCTCCTGCGGTCATACCGCGGGAGGCTTTTTTTCGTTGCAGCATATACATATGCTGAGCCTGACAGTAAAGGAGAGTTTTAGCAGGTATTATTTTACGGGCAGAGAATCTGCAGCGCCAAGGAGATACTTCTGTATCGCCGTTGCGTCATTGACGGTCATACCGTCGCTGCTGCCCGAGCAGTCGGCATTCTTTCTGCCGCGCTCCGTTATATGGTTCCTGTCGCTGCCGTTAAGGCCGTACTTGTTGGGATTTGAAAGCGCCTGCATTATGAGGACTGCGTCAGACATATCAACTCCGCCGTCGCAGTTGGCGTCGCCTGCCTTGTAGTCCTTGTCGGCAGTTGTTGTGGTCCCGTACTCGAAATTAATGACAGATAATGTGACGGACGAACTTGTGGTTACGGACGATGTGGTAGTTGTGGTCGTGGTGATCTTCTTTGTAGTGGTAGTGACAGGCTTTGTGGTGGTTGAAGTCACAGGGGGCTTGGTGCTGCCGTCGGAGAGCTGTCCGTATACGATACCGCAGCCTACCGTTGACATATATACCTTGCCGAATTCGTCCATGTCGCCCACAATGTAGTTGCCGTTGCCCGTGCCGCCGTAAAGGTGGTCGGTATTTATGCACACCCATGTCTTTCCTGCGTCTGTGGAGCGGTAGATGCCCTCCTTGTCGTCCTTTTCGGGTCTGCCGTAGATGAAGAGGGTGTTTACGCCGCCGCTCTTTTCAGGAGCGCCGTAGCCGATACACTTAGCGTATTCAACGTTCTCAAGGTGCTCAACCGTCTTTCCCTTGTCGGAGATTATGTAAACGCCCTGATTTGCGCCTGCGAAGGCTACAGTGCCGTCGCCGAGATATGCAAGGTCGCCTGTTTCCTCGAACTTCCATGTGAGCTCCCAGTTATAGGGGCAGATACGGGTCTCCGTGAAAGTCGCGCCGTAGTCCTCGCTTATGTAGTATGAGTAGTGTGACTCGTCGTAGGTAGGCTCCTTCTTGGACATATCCGATGACCAGTACTCGTTGTACTTAGCACCTGCTGCGTAAACTGTCCTGGCGTCCTTGGGGTCAACGAGAGTATAAACGGTCTTTGAAGCCTGTATGCCCGAACAGGTCTTCCATGTGGCGCCGAAGTCGTCGGTGTAGGAGACTGCGCCCTTGGGGCTTGAATTTATTATCCTGTACTTGCCCTTTGAAAGCTCTGTAATGGAAAGCTTTCCGCCTGTGCAGGCAGGCTTGAAGGTCTTCCATGTCCTGCCGCGGTCGAGAGTGTAGTAGCCGCTGCCGGTGTTGTTGCCGTCGCCGTTGGCAGTTCTTGCCCATACGTCGGTGTTCTGAGGGCATACTGCTATTGCGGAGGTGGAGCCCATGTTGGGCTTGTACTGCTGAGGTATGCCGTATGCTGTTTCGTGAACGAAGCCGTCGTAGTCGCCTATCGCCGAGAGATCAAGTCCGTCGGCTGTGCTCACGAAGTCAAGGCTTACGCACTCCTCGACGCCGTCGGGCTGGAAGTAGAATTGTATGCCGCTTTTGTCCCATGCGTTGTCGCAGGCGAAAACGCCGTTGCCCGATGTGAGGAGGATACGGTCGCCCTCGGGGTCTCTGGGATCGATGAGGATACCGCTGCCCCAGTGGCAGGCCTTGCCGTATATCCAGTCATACCCGTTTGTATCAAGGGGGAGGGAGCTGAAGGTCTTGACCTCCGTGCCTGTCGAGTAGTCGCTGGTGCCCTGGCCGGGAGTGATGTTCTCCCATGTCTTTCCGCCGTCATCCGAGCGGAAGAAGTAGTCGCCCCATGCGATAGTGCCTTCATTTTCGGGAGTGCTGGGGTCGTCCTGTATCCACTCCTCGGCGCACCACTGAGCCGACCATATGCCGCAGGTACGTGCAAACATCTTGTTGGGGTCCTTTCTGTCCACCTCGATCATGCCGACTGCATTGTCGGATACCGAAAGCTTTTCGGCCTTACCCGAGGCAATGTTGTACTTGTATGCGCCGCCTGTGCCGCCTGCGAATGCAAGGCCGCCGATGTATGTGAAGAAAAGATTTCCGTTGTGGTCGCTGGTTATGGAAAGGGGATAGTTGTCGTTGGGAAGCGCCTTGATGGCCTCGAACTTGTCGTCCTTTACGCTTGCTGCATGGATATTTGCCTGTCCCTTTACGGAGGTGCCGACATATACCTTGCCGCCCTCGATATAAACGCAGCCGATGCCGTTCTGCTCGTTGTAGAGCTTGCTGGGCTCTGTGCCTCTTACCATGTGGTCTGTCCATGAGGGGTATTTCAGCTCACCCTTGAAAAGTCCAAGTGCGTCATAGCCCTCTACAGGCTTCCATGATTTGCCGCCGTCCGTAGACTTGATAAGTGCGGACTTGCCTGCGGTTACGTCGCCGCCTGCGTAGATAGTGTCGGGATCGTCGGGATCAACTGCGATAGGCTCGATACACTCGCGTCCGTCGCCGTTGCCGTGGACCTGTATATGCTCTGTGACGTCAACGCCCGTAAAGGTCCTGCCGCCGTCAGTGGTCTTGAAGATCACCGTCTTTGCGTCAGAGAAGTATGCGCAGCCGCAGAGGAAGTAAGCAGTCATATCGTCCTTGGGATCAATGGCGATACCCTTGCAGCTGAGAAGTCCTCTGTCGTCCTCGTTTATAAAGCCGAAGAGCTGCACCCACCTTTTTCTGTCGTAGTCGTATCTGTACGCACCGCCTACGTCCGTACGGAGATACATTTCCTTATTTCCCGTTACAATGCCAGAAACGAAGCCTGCGCCGCCTATTTTTAGAGTATCCCACTCCATTGCGGAGGAGATGTCCTTTGAGGCTGCCGAAGCTGTGACTGCCTTGTCCGATGTGCCTGGTACGGACACGGAGCCGAAGCTGAGGCAGAGAGCGCAAAGACCCGCCAATGTCTTTTTCAATGCTTTCATTTGCTTCTTTCCTTTCTGTTTTTATTCAAGGATAGCTTTTTCATGCCTGTTTTGCGACTTCATTTTACCATTTCCGCAGCGCAGTGTCAATGGATTTCAGGCGTTATGACACTATCGGTCATAATGAGAATACAATATTGCAGAAGGGCTGCCCGACCTCTGCGAGGACAGGCTGACAAAGAAAAAAGCGCAGCCGAATTGCTGCGCACAAAAAGTATTTTTTTGTAGCAATGAAGAACATTGCAGATCCTCCCCCCGAAAGACCTCTACCCCTTGCAGCGGTCGCATGCCGTCGCCGCTGCCATAATGCCGCCGCCGCAGTCTCACATCCCTGCGGGGACAGCCTTTGCTTATTTGATCATGTTTTCTTTCCTCATTTTCGGATATGGGGCTCATTCGGCGGACTGTCCGCCTTTGTTGCAGCCTCGTGCTGCCGTATCGCCCAACAGTGGGAGCGGAGGCGTTTGTAAGCGATGCCGTCGCACCGCTTACGAACTGCTGCGCCATTCAGCAGTTTTTCCGCTGTACGCCTCACGTTCCTCTGCCTATATTTATCTCATATCCTTGATCATAGTATAACACAGCCTGTTCCACGCGGTTCCACAAAAAACGCCTGTTTAGGGGCGTTTCGGAAAAATTTGTCAAAATAACGGAACCGGCTTTGAAATTCGGGAAATGCAGCAGGGATTTTTGTGAAAGTTGCATATAAATTACTCACGTTACTCCTTTACAAACATTAATTAATATGTTATAATGTTCGTAACCGAACATTATAAATTATTTCAATGTCCTTGCAGATACGCAGATCACGGATCTGCTCCCTGCAATCGGACAATTATAACATAACGCTTCGCTTATATGTTATAATGATCGTAACCGAACATTATACCACATCTTATGGTAAATCTTTAATCTGCCGCTGACAGGGCGGCTCCGGGGGAAGGAGTGATGTGATGGAGGTCTTTCAGCATCTTCTGAGCTATAATTATATTTCCGCGGCCCTCATTCTCGGGATCGTTGTCATGCTCGTCGAAAACCGTGAGGAGCGTCCCCACGGTACGGAATACATACATATTATCGTTATCATGCTGGCTATGATCGTTTTCAATTCCACCATGAAGGAGTGGTTCATGAAGGCACTCTACGACCCGTATATCAACTATCATGATGACATATCAAAGTCCTTCATGTATCTGGGCTCATCGGTGGAGCATATCCTCTATCCCCTGATAGCTTATGTGGAGCTGCTGGTAATAGCTCCCGTGACCCAAAAGAAGCTGATGTTCATTCCCGAGCTTGCGGTCATTATTTCTGAGGCAGTCAACGGCTTCGGTCCCAAGATCATATTCAGCTATGACGACGGACTCGGATACCATGACGGTCCTGCGTTCCTGCTGCCCTATTTCGCAGCTATGATATATCTGTTCCTCCTCCTGAGGTATTCCATAGACCTTTTCAAGGAGAAGAATATCAAAAAGGGCATAACTGTGGTGTTCATAGTCTTCATCACCCTGCTGACCTGCTACCTTGAGGCGGCTTATTTCGTGGTGGATGTGCTGGACGAGATCGTCGCCATAGACGTGCTGATCTATTACTTCTACCTCATTGCCATTTATCAGAGCGAGATAAAGATAAAGCTGAGGACCAGCGAGCTGGAACTGGAAAAAAGTCAGCGTCTGCTGTCCCTTTCACAGATACAGCCTCATTTCATGTACAATTCTCTGACGTCCATAATCTACCTTTGCGACAAGGATACGGAAAAGACAAAGAACGCTCTCATGGACTTTTCAAAATACCTCAGGAAAAATCTCGAGGCTATGAGCAGAAGCGGTCTTGTCAGCATAAAGGAGGAGCTGGAGCATACAAAGGTGTATCTCTCCCTTGAAAAGCTCAGGTTCGATGATGACCTTGATGTGGAATTCGATATAAAGGACGAGATGTTCATGCTTCCGGTGCTTACGGTGCAGCCTCTTGTGGAGAACGCTGTGAAGCACGGTATCACGGGCTCGGAAAGCGGCTGCGGTACCGTATCCGTATCCACAGAGGAGACAGAGGAGTTCCATAAGATAGTCATCAAGGACGACGGTGCGGGCTTTGAAATGGATACTCTCGATAATATCGGCGAGAACCATGTTGGTATAGCAAATGTCCGCAAGCGCCTTGAGGACGAGTGCGGCGGTCAGCTCATAATAAACAGCGCTCCCGACAAGGGAACGGAATGTATAATTCTTGTGCCAAAGGAGAAAACAAATGAAAATTCTGGCGATAGATGATGAAAAATTTGCTCTCCAGCTGCTGGTGGACACCTTGCAGAAGGTATGTCCCGACGCGGAGATAGTGCCCTTCAGAAGAGCGGCGCAGTTCCTTGAATACGAGGAAAAGGATACCTTCGACGCCGCTTTCCTCGATATACGCATAGGCAAGATCTCGGGCATACAGGTGGCGATAGAGCTCAAAAAGCATTCACCCATGTGCAATATCGTCTTCGTTACAAGCTATTCGGAGTACGCCTTTGCAGCTATCCAGATGCGTCCCAGCGGCTACATAATGAAGCCCTATACCGAGGAGGACATCAGGAACGAGTTCGAGCACTTCAGATACCACGCAGAGCCCGAGACAAAGTCCGCGGGCAAGCTGAAGGTGCGTACCTTCGGCAATTTCCGTGTGTTCGGCAGTGACGGCAAGCCCCTGCATTTCTCCCGCACCATTTCCAAGGAGATATTTGCCTACCTCATAGATCAGTGCGGCTACCCTGTCACCAGCAAGGAGATAGCCTCCGACGTCCTCGAGGTGGAGGATTTCGACAGACCCACCTCCAAAAAGGTATCGCAGTATGTCTCGGATCTTATCAAGGACATTGAAGCGGCGGGCTTCAATAATGTCATAATCAAGCAGAACCGCCAGATACAGGTGAACAAGGAGGCAGTGGACTGCGATCTCTACGACCTCTTTGCAGGAAATGTTGCTGTCCTGAATGCCTACCACGGCGAGTATATGATAGACTACTCATGGGCGGAAATAAGCGATTCCGCCGAAAGGATACGCTCCATATAGACAGCTCTGCCCCGAAGCAATTGCTTCGGGGCAGTTTGTTTATGTTATAGGATGGCTGAGGGCTCTTATTGCATCAGCTCCCTGAAAAAGCTGCATTCGTCGCTGTTGGCCTGTGCGGAGGCTTCGCTCCTGATGTTGCAGTGGAATACGTGGCCGAGCTGGTTTTCGTCGTCGCCGCAGACCCTGTATCTGTAGAGCACTCCTTTTTCCTCCAGCTTTTTGACGAGTTTCGGCGATTCCTCGCGGAGCATATCCGCATTTGAGGTCATTACATAGCAGGGGGGAAAGTCCTTGGTGATATGCTTTATCACTGTGAGGTCGCTCAGCGCCTCTCCGCTGTCGTTTTTCGGGATAAAGTCGGGCTTTTTCGGACCGCCGTACATGGTCCCGGCATCGTATATGCCGCAGTTGAGGGCAAGTCCCTTTACAGAGAGCCCTTCCGGCGGAGTGAAGCTGTACCTTTCCGCGTACTCCCCGGAGGTGAGTATGCAGGCGTAGAGGGCTATGCCCTGCGCTCCCGCTGAGTCGCCCACTGCAAAGATGTTGTCGGTATCAAAGCCGTATTTTTCAGAGTTCTTCATGAGCCATGAAAATACCGAGTTGGTGTCCTCAAGGGCGGCGGGGTGGCGATATTTCGGGGCAAGGCGGTAATTGTAATTGATGACGGCAAAGCCCTGCCTTGCAAGCTCCATGCAGTAGAACTGATAGGTCTCCTTGGTGCCGTAGACAAAGCCGCCGCCGTGAAAGCTAACTATGACGGGCAGCTTTCCTTTCTTATCCTTTGGACGGTATACGTCAAGAAGATGCCATTTTTTATGAGGACCGTAGCTGATACTGTCGAAGCGCTCCACCTCGGGAGGCGTGGTCAGTCCCTTGTCTCTTTTGTTATCGCTGCGGGTACACATTATCCTGAATATCATACTTCCTATTGACATTTCAGCACTCCTTCCGCGGTTTTTCTCTATTATAGCACCTGCGGACGCGGCTCGTCAAGAGACAATGCTGCCGGCGATAAACCTTTTTATGCAAAAGTTGCGGAAAATTGCGCTTTTTTGCATATATTGCGGGCTATTGTTAAGTTTAGGTAAAATACTACGTATTTCATTGACATTTTATCATTATAATGTTATACTTTAACCACAAATAACGTTCAAATCTTGACGGAAGGAGTTTTTTTCATGAAATGCAGACAGAAATTTCTGAAGCTTATGGCAGGCTCGCTGGCAATGGCTCTTGCTGTGGGCGCATTTACGGCTCTGCCGGGCAGAATGCCGGACGCTTCGGCTGAGATCATCGACGCATACGGCTCTATCAGCTACAATACCGACAATAAGATGTATGTATATGAGCTCACGGGCTATGAATTTGTCCGTATTGAAAATGTATACGATACCCCGTTACTTGTTTTACAGTACGACAACTATGTCGGCTGGGGAGCCAGAAATATCTATTTCGATATTTCCGCTCTTGACGAGGATGATCTTAACGTCCTGAGAAGTATCGGGACTGGCGTGGCGGTGGATATTACCTTTGAGTCGCGGTATTTCTACAGGGAGTTCAATATCGTTTCCTATCCTTCGGAGCAGGACTTCAGCAGCGGCTGGGAGGGCTGGGACTCATCCGGCAACGGTTTCAACTGGAATACCATGGAATGGAATGATGACGCGTCGGCAGTGAACAGCGAATGGAGGAATTCGCCCGGTGCCGAGGAGCAGACCGATCCGTTTCTGAATCCCGATCTGGGCTTTGATCCGGAAGAAGATGTTGATCCGAAACTGAAGGAGAATTATATCTGGGGAGGCTTTACCATAGGCTCTTCCGATCTGTCGTACCGTATGGACAAGCTCATCAGTGTAAAGCGCCTGGGGATCCATTATTACGGAGATATTAACGATGACGCTGTGGTCGATACCTTCGATCTGCTGGATTACAAGAAGTACATCAGCGGCACTCTTTCAAGACAGCTGACCCGCGAGGAGTTCCTCAATGCGGATATAGACGGCGACGAGGAGATAAGCGAGGAGGATCTCGCACAGCTCTCCGCCTTCTTGCTCGGACAGGAGACAGGCTTCAACGCTGTCGGCGAGATCGGAAGCGTGCGCCTTGACAACACGGTCAGCGTTCAGCAATCTGAGGGCAAGGCTGCGGACGAAAAGTTTGCGGCGGCTCAGATGAAGTTCGGCGTGGATATACTAAAGAAGAGCTTCGATCCCAAGGGAGACGACAAGAACCTCCTTATCTCGCCCTTCTCAATTACCTCGGCACTGTCAATGATAACCAACGGCGCCGATAACAATACCCTCAGCGAGCTTGAGAACGTGCTCGGCGGAGGTACTCTTTCCATTGATGATATAAACGAGTATATGGCATATTATCTCGGCAATCTGCCCGATAAGAGCGGCGAGGTGCTCAGTGTGGCAAACTCGTTATGGTGCAAGGATTCTTCTGCATTCAAACCCTGTGACAGCTTCCTCGAGGCTAATAAGAGGTACTACGGGGCAGAGATATATAAGGCTGATTTCGGTATGGATACCGTTAAGGACGTAAACAGCTGGGTGAACAAGAATACCAACGGAATGATACCCAAGATCGCCGACAAGAACACCTTCACTCAAGACACCGTTCTCGCTCTTATAAACGCCCTTTACTTCGATATGGACTGGGCAAAGAAGTATGATACAACTGTGGACGGAAAATTCACCGATCTTGACGGTGTGACCCATAACATAAAGGAAATGCGCAGCACGGAGTCTCTCTACTACGAGACGGAGGACGCTGACATCTTCAAGAAGCCCTATATGAACGACGATTACTACTTCGTAGGCATAATGCCGAGAGACAAGGACGTTGTACAGTACATAAAGGATCTTGACTCAGAGAAGCTTTCCGAGGCTCTTACAAAGCCCTATCAGTCGGATGAGTATGATCTGGATCTTCAGGTAATGATACCGGAGTTCGATTACAACTACTCCATCGATCTGCCGGAAATACTCAAGGACCTCGGTGTTAAGGACGCATTTTCACCTGCTTTTGCAGACTTCTCAAGGCTTTACGATCAGACTGTTCCGGGCTCGGATAATGTATACATCGAAAAGGTGATCCACAAGACCAAGATCGAGGTCTCAAAGACGGGAACAAAGGCGGCGGCAGCTACACTGGTAGGCGCTGCCATGGGCGGAATGTCAATGCGCAAGATCAGACACGTTGTCATCCGTCTTGACAAGCCCTTCGTATACATGATAGTCGATAAGAACAATGTGCCGATATTCGTGGGAGCTGCTACTCAGCTCGGTACGGACTGACGCGCTTACAATATTTGTGATGAACGAAAAAACAGCTCCCGTAAAGGGAGCTGTTTTTGCTTTGATTGTGTCTTGCAGAGTCGGGAAAGCCTTTCAGTGGTTTTCCTTGATTGCGCTCTTTGCCTTGGCGACGATGGTTCTGTCGTTCTCGTATGACAGGATGCTCGCAGCATAGGAGATGTCGACCCAGCGTATCTCGGCGATCTCGCCCTCCTGCGGCGAAAAATCAACGTTTTTCGCCTTTGCGAGGAAGTAGACGACTACCTTTACCGTATCCTTCTTCGGCGAATAGGTAACGGTTTCTCTGAATGTGGGATCGATTATGACGTCAATGGAGGTCTCTTCCATTATTTCACGGCGGGCAGTCTCGATCTCGGATTCGCCCTTTTCAACGTGTCCCTTGGGGAAGGACCAGTGACCGCTGTTGATATGCTTTATCAGCAGGATCTCCGTATTGCCGTGGTATTTCCTGTAGACAATGGCGCCGCATGATTTCTCGTGAAGCATATATTATCCTTTCTTGTCCGTATGACCGGGCAGAATTTAAAGCAGCTCACCCTGCTTCTGCGGCTTTGAGGCGCTGCTTTTTATGTAGTTCACAAATATTATACCATATTTTGTTTAATTTGTCCATACCCGACTTTGTAAAAAAGTAATGAACTTTGCAGAGATAAGTCATTAACGGCGTTGAAAAAGGCAGCTCACAGGAGCTGCCTTTTTATGTTCTTTCAACCGCCGTAGGGGTATTTGTTTTGCATCTCGCCGAAAAGCGGTCCTATCTTCTCGTGATGAGCGAGTAAGTCCTCAGCCTGTTCCTTTGTTATGCGGCAGGCCCACATGGGGGCGGAATCGTGGCAGCCCCTCGGAGTGTATTCGGCATTCAGCTCATAGTACTCATGTGCCGGCCAGTGGCACCGGAAGATGATATACTGCGGGGTTTTTGCCAGAAGCTGCGGGTGGCCCCCGTAATTCGGCAGCTGATGATCCTTTTCGATTATGGGCTTATCCACATAGTCGCTGAACTTAGGGTCAGCCTTGATACGCTTTCGGAGCCAGTCCACTACCTTGTCGGGATTGTCCAGCAGATATTTCGCCTCGGTCTCGCTGCCTGTCCATATTTCCGGACAGCTGGTATCGCAGATACCTCTCTTTACGGGGAATTCGCTCCGGACATAGTACCTTGTGTCATCGGGATAGCTGTAATGTACAATGCAGCAGAAGCCTGCGTCATAAAGTATCCTGCCGTTTACACTGATAATATAGCCTCTGTAGCCCAGATAACCGTTTTCACTCATAATGAACGCTCCTTTCGTCAGACGATATGAGGAAAAGCCATATGACGTATATGTGCCTCTATCGATTGGTATACACCAATTATAGTACGGACATGATGAAAAGTCAATATTCCGAGGAATAACCTCCGCCCTGTGCGAATATAATTAATCTGAACTCAATAGCCGCTGTCAGGCGGTCATTACCCTGAACCTTGTTCAGGGTGCGCAGGTTCCTTTAAAATAAGAAATCTGCGCTGCACTTCTCTTTATGTCATGCTCATTTTGCCCTTGCGGGCTGTTGAACAGACATTGATCACACAAAGCATATTTCAAGGAGGTCATCGATATGGACTTAAAACTCATCAGGGAGACAGTTCCTGCCGCGGAGACCGTTTTCGACGGTGTGCAGGAGCAGCCTCTCGAACTGGATTATATACTTCCCGATTACTGTCCGGATATTTTCCGCCTTATACGCTGTGAGGTCACTCCAGTGGTCACGGACAGCTCGCTGAGCGGCAGCCGCCTGACCTATGAGCTCAGATGCGATATACATATACTCTACTGCGGCGAGGAGGGCTCCTCCGTGCATTCCGTGGATCAGCGTAAAAGCTTCACAAGGACGGTGGAGCTGGACGGCTCTGCGGAGCCCTCTGATGTAAAGCTCTCTCCTAAGGCGGAGCAGGTGAGCATAAGGGCTGTTAACAAGCGCAGGCTGGATATGCGGGGAGCTGTTTCCGTAAAGATCTCCGTGACGGGACAGAAGGAGCAGGAGGTGGTCAGCGACGCCACGGGCATGAATATTCAGCTGAAAAGGATACCGGTGAAATTCGCCGCAAAGCGCCTCAGCGCCTCAAAGACCGTGCGCATTGAGGAGGAGGCGGAGCTCAGTCCCGCTCAGCCTGATATTGGTGATATTCTCAGCTGCCGGTGCAGTCCCTCCGCCTGCGAGATAAAGCTCATTTCGGGAAAGCTCCTTGCAAAGGGCAGCGTTGACGTAAGTGTGCTTTATTCGGGAGGCAGCGGCGGAGAGACCACTGTCGAGCCGTTGGAGCTGTCCCTGTCCTACAGTCAGATAATGGATGTGGAGGGGCTTGACGACAGCTTTGAGTGCAGGGTGGTCCCCGAAATGGTGAGCTGCGACGTTTCCGCTGCGGCGGACAGGGACGGCAGCAGCAGGGTGTTCAGGTGCGAGGCGGAGCTCCGTCTTGAATGCCGCGCAGTAAGGACGGCTCAGACCATGATAGCCGAGGACGCATTTTCAACGGTCTATCCCTGTACGGCAGAGCTGTCGGAGATAAGGGCGGAGCAGATACCCGCCGTATATGACGAGAGCCTGCGGCATACTGCAAGGATAGCCGAGGGTGAGAGCGTGCCAAAAACTGTTTATGCCATGTGGAGCCGTCCCGAGAATATAAACGCCCGTATAGGAGACGACGGGAGCTCGGTGGTGATAAGCGGTATGCTGGTATATTCCATGGCGGCTAAGGATAAGTCGGGCATGATCGTTATGCCGGACCGCGACGAGGTATTTGAGGAGACTATCGCTCTCCCCGACAATATTTCGGGTGCCTCGGTAAATGCCGAGGTGAGCGTCCGCGAGACTACCTACGAGATCTCTGCGGACGAGGTCCTGACCGCCCGCAGCGAGCTGGGAGTAAGACTTTCGGTGTACAGCGCCGACCGTATAAACGCAGTTACGGATATAGTTGTCGACGACTCCGCAAGGAAGGAGCGCGACGGCGATTACTCCATAAAGCTTTACTTCGGGGCGGAAAACGAGGACGTGTGGGATATAGCCAAGCGCTACAGCACCAGCGTTTCCGCCGTAATGGAGGAGAACGAGCTCTCGGACGACAGGCTGGAAAAGGGCGGCATGCTGCTTATACCGATCGTATCATGAGATCAACGGGGCGTCGGGGACGTCGCCCCCTACAAATATAAATTAAGGAGCCGGATATGACTAAAGATATATACAGCGATATTGCCGAGCGCACGGGCGGCGATATTTACATTGGCGTTGTGGGTCCTGTGCGGACTGGAAAATCCACATTCATCAAACGCTTCATGGAGACCCTTGTGATACCGAATATCAGAAGCGAGTTCAAACGGGAACGGGCTCTCGACGAGCTGCCCCAGTCCGCGGCGGGAAAGACCATTATGACTACTGAGCCGAAGTTCATACCCGAGGAGGCGGTTCAGATCGACCTTGGCAGCGGTGCTGGCTTCAATGTGAGGCTTATTGACTGCGTGGGATATATAGTTCCCAGCGCTCTCGGCTATATCGAGAACGAGCAGCCCCGTATGGTGATGACCTCATGGTTCGACGAGGAAATTCCCTTCAATATGGCGGCGGAGATAGGTACACAGAAGGTCATCACCGACCATTCTACTATCGGGCTGGTCATTACTACGGACGGCTCTGTGACGGATATTCCGCGTGATGAGTACGAGGAGTGCGAGGAGCGGGTCATCCGCGAGCTGAAGGAGCTGGGCAAGCCCTTTGTGGTGATACTCAACACCGTCGATCCTGACTCGCCCGAAGCAAGAGCCCTTGCGGAGCAGCTCACGGAGCGCTATGACGCAAAGGTAATACCCGTGAACTGTCTGGAGCTGGGCGAGGAGGATATAAAGGGGATAATGAGGGAAATACTGTTCTCATTCCCCATAAAGGAGATAAATATCCGTACTGCCCGCTGGATAAACAGCCTCGATAAGGGACACTGGCTCAGGTCGGAGATTCTGGACTGCATACGCAGCGCCGCAAAGGATATACACCTTGTCCGCGAGGCAGAGGGTGCGGCGGCAGCTATGGGGGAGTGTCCCAACGTGGTAAAAGCGGAGATCAGCAGCATAGATCTGGGCAAGGGCTCCGTCACTATTACCGCAGAGCTGGACAACAGTCTGTTCTACAAGATTCTCGGGGAGACCACTGGTATCGAGATCGAGAGCGAAAGCGACCTCATGCCCCTGCTGTCGGAGTTCAACGAGATACGCCGCAAGTACAAGCGTATCGAGCCCGCCCTTGCCGAGGTGGAAGCTACGGGCTACGGCATAGTCATGCCCGAACTGGAGGAGATGTCCCTCGAGGAGCCGAAAATTATACGTCAGGGCGGCAAATACGGGGTGAAGCTCAAGGCCTCCGCACCGTCCATACACCTGATGAAAGCCAATATCAACACCACTATCAGCCCTATCGTGGGTACGGAGCGGCAGTCCGAGGAGCTTGTGATGTACCTGCTGGACGGCTTCGACGACGATCCGAAGAAGATATGGGAGAGCAATATCTTCGGGAAGTCCCTCCATGAGCTGGTGAACGAGGGGCTTCACAGCAAGCTGTTCAAAATGCCTGTGGACGCGCGGATGAAGCTTCAGGAGACGCTGGAGCGCGTGATAAACGAGGGCTGTTCGGGACTTATCTGCTTCATATTGTAAAAAAGGAGCAGCGTGACGCTGCACCCTTGCCACGTTGTCGCTTGCAAGCTCGCTCACTATCATCAGAACTGATAATTGTACATCGCTTACAGCACATAAAAAAGGAGTACCGCGAGGTACTCCTTTTTCGTATAGCAACAAGAAAGCCGTGCTGCCTAAGCACGGCTTTCCTGTTCTGATTTGTCCCTTACAATTTATTTTTGGAATTATATCAATCTGTGCGGCGCTTTTGTGCAGATGCACCGCACAGATCAACATCGAAAAGAATTATGAAATGCTCCAGCTGTCGAAGCTGAGATCGCCGTTGGCGATGAAGTAAATATCTGTTGCTCCGTTTGGAATATCTGCCAGAGGAGTTTCGATAGTCTCCATTGAACCGCCTGCGGGTACTTCGATATAGGTGATAGCATTGCCTGTTCTTGAGCCTGCAACTACCTTTATGATAGCGCCGCTCTTTGAAGAAGCCTTAGCTGTGAGAACTCCGCTCTGAACCTTGGAGAAGTCTACCTGACTTACCTTAGCCCATTCGCCCTTCTTGAACTCTACTGTTGTATCGCCTACACCTGATACGCTTATGCCCTTTGACTCGTTAGCCATCGTTGAAGCGCGTATTACCTGTGTGGGATCGAGATTCTCGATCTGCTTAACACCTGTCATATCGCCGCGGCATGTGATTGTGCCGTTTGAAGAATTGTATGATGCCTCATTGATCTGAGTTGAACGGTAGTTTCTGTCCTTGCCGCCGTTCATACGCATCTCCTGCTGACGTGAGTGGTATGCAACGTAATACTTGCCCTTGAAGTAGATTATCGAGTGGTGGTTGTTACCGCCGTTGTCGATACCCTGTGTGCCTGTATTCTTGAATACGTTACCCTTGAGCTGGCTGGATGTCCACGGTCCCAGAGGATTGGTGCTGGTCATGTAAAGAATGTCTGCGTTGCCGAAGCTTACGCCGTTTACATTTGTACCGTTGGGTACGTTCCAGTTAGCACAGTATGAATAGTACCATGTATTGCCTATCTTGATAAGGCTTGAATCCTCGAAGAGGTAAGGTGTCTGCATTGTCTGAGGTGTGCCCTCGATAGAGATCATGTCAGAACCGAGCTTTACGCAGCGGCCTGTCTTGGGGTTGTCATAGCCTGTGCCGTCGTTGTCGTTCTTACCGCCTCCGAAGAAGATGTAAGCCTCGTCTGTTTCCTCGTCGTAGTATACGCCGGGATCGAAGAGCCATGCTACGTTTCCGCAGTTAGGTGTGTTGCGGCTGATGAGCTCCTTGCCGATAGGATCTGTCCAGGGACCTGTCGGGCTGTCTGCTGTGAGAACACCGATACCTGAACCGTTGTTTGCAAAGTAGAGGAAGAACTTGGGTTTGCCGTTTATCATCTTCCATGCTGCATCGGGAGCCCATGAACGAGCTGCCCACTTAGCTGCACCGTTGGGAAGTGCTCCACGGTCGTAAGCAACGGGGATAGCGCCGTGGTCGGTCCAGTTTACCATATCGGCTGTAGATACGCAGTTGATGGTACGAACCTCGTACTCGTTATCTCTGATACGTCCGTTTACATACTCGAAAGCGTCGTTTGTGGTGTAGATATAAAGTCTGCCGTCATATACCATCCAGCCGGGGTCTGCGCCGAAACGCTGAGTGGTAAGAGGATTGTTCTCGTTGTCCTTCTTCCATGAATCTGCAAGGCTTACAGAGCCGAACTTGGAAGCAAGAGCATCGAGGTCTACCTGAGGTCTGTTTACAGGAAATTCGGTTATCTTTCCGAGGATGAATTCCTGGATAAGAACAAGGTCTGCCAGCTCATAGGTCCTGTTCTGGTCAACGTCGGCAGCCTTCTGAGTCATTGAATCGGTGAATCCGCCCGATAAGAGTCCCTTTCTTGCAGAGATCATATCAAGTGAATTGATGCACTCGTCGAAGTTCAGATCGCCGAGGGTGACGTGGCGGACCTTGGGCTGACCTGCGCCGTCGATGACTGTGCCGGCAGGAGCGCCTATGGCCTCGTCGATGTAGAAGTTGCCGTAATTCGTTGAATCTGTTGTTTCAACGTAGATCTGCATATTTGATGCGCCTGAAGGGAGCTTGTAGTTTGTATTTGCAAGCTGTACCCATTCGCCCTTGGGAGCGGAGGCCAGTGCGATCTGGTCGTAGTGGGTACCGTCTGAATCCTCATACTGAAGAGTGAACTTGAATTCCTGAGTCTCGGCAGTTCCGTCGAGGTAGCAGGCGTTTACTGAGAAGCTGTACTCTGTGCCGGGATCGAATGTGAGGGAGCTCAGCGAGTAAGCTGCGCCGTTCCATGAATCCGCACGGTCTGTAACGTAGAGTGACTTGCTGCCTGCATACTTGGCTGTGCTGCTTGTTGCAACCGAAGCAGAACCTCTGCCTACCCAATTGTCGTCGCCGTCCTCAAATGTGCTGTGGAACCAGTATCCGTTGCTGTCCTTCTCTGGATCGGCAACTACGAAGCCGGAGCTTCCGGGTCCCGAATAAGGGATACCTGTGCCCCACTGACTGTCGGAAACGAGGCTTGTAACCGAGTTGTAGGCCGACTTGGGCTCATTGCTTCCGGTATAGAGGAGGGGATAATTGGGCTGACCTGCCTGATTGGTGCCTACCCATGAGTTATTGTCGTTGGGTCCCCATACCTGTACGAGAGTTACGTTTGGTCCGTTGGGGTGGCTGGAGTTCCAGTCCATGCAGTGCTTGAATATAGCCTTGTACTTATCAGCCTGCTGCTGATCGGAGTAACCGCCGTCTCTTGAAAGGTCGAGCTCTGTTACCTGAACGTCGAGGCCGAGGCTGAGGTATTTGTCCATAGCGGACAGATAGGAGTTCGTGTCGCCCCATGCGTTGCTTGCAGCGCAGTTGAGGTGAGACTGCATTCCCATACCGTCGATGAGTCCCTTTGCCATAAGGGGCTTGAGGATAGTGTTGATTATGCAGTTCTGCTTGTCGTTTGCGAACTCGTTATAGTCGTTGTAATAGAGCTTGCAGGTCTTGGGGGCATACTTTCTTGCGAATGTGAAGGCCTTCTCGACGAAGCTGTTGTCGCCGTAGGCTCTTACCCATGCAGATGAGCCGTTCTGACCGTTTGAGCCGTTCGTAGGTCTGAGACCGCCCTGATTTGCAGTACCGTCGTTGATTACCTCGTTGCATACGTCATATGCGTAGAGCTCAAGGCTGGGGTACTGTGTAGCGTATGCGTTGAACATATTCTTTATGTAGCTTTCCATACGCTGATCCATGGTAGATGCATTTACCCATGAACCGTTGTCGCTGAAGCCTTCCTTGAAGAACCAGTCAGGTGTCTGGCTGTGCCATACAAGGGTGTGGCCTCTGAATGCGATCTTGTTCTTTACGCAGAAATCAAGGATAGCGGAGCAGCGGTTCAGCGATACCTTTACGTCCGTATTTGATGAGCCGTTCTGAACGATGGTAGCGTCGGGCTTTGTCTCGTTCTCGCACTCCAGTGCGTTGTGATCCTTGAGTATTATACCTGTGATGCCGCTGTTATTTACAGTGGTGCCGTTCAGGATATTTCCTACGCGGAAGTAATTGGCGAATTCGTCCTTGAGACCCTTGCCTGAGGGTGCTGCGTGTGCTTCGAGGGCTGCCTTATCGCCTGTGATGAGCACATCGTCAAAGAAGAAATCCTCAGTGGAGTCGTTTGTGATCCTGAGCTCGAACTCGTAGCTGTCCTTGGGAGCGGCATAGGTTGCCCTGAGCTCTGTCCACTCGCCTGCGGGAACGTTCCTTGAGTCGAGTTGTACCACTGTCTCCTCGTCCGTTTCGCCGTCCTTGGTCATAAGGCTCAGGCGGAACCTTTCAGCTGTCTTGCTGAACACCTTTACGCTGTAGGTATATTTGTCGCTGCCGAAGAGATAAAGTCCCTTTGACGAAGCGGCGCCGTCTTCAGGCGAGGTACGGCCTGTGACTTTCATGCCGCGGGTCATGTCGATTCCGGAAGCGGGCTGAGCTATCAGCTCTACCTGATCGTTGCTTCCGTGCCAGCCCTCGTAGTCGCGCTCGAAGCCGTTGCTAACGATCTCCGCAGCATAAGTGCGCTGCACTACTTCGGGAAGGACAGTGAATACCCCAGAAAGACAGCTTGCAGCAGTTATACCTGCAACTAACCTTTTTACTTTCATAGATTCTCCTCCTCATTAATTTGTATATTTTCGTTCACTGTTATGATATATTTATATCATTTTTATGCTGTTATACTCATTTTACTCTATAAATTGAACAAATGCAACCCCTAAAATAAAGATTTGGTGTACAAAATGTGGAATGAGCCCAAATTTCGTATAGGTGAACAAAAAATAGGTTGTGAGATTACCACTTTTAGCATAAAAGTGTAATTTCATAAAATGTGTGACATTTTGCGTAAAAAGTTACACATCCGGAGCTTTCATCGATATGAAAAATATATAACAAGCCCTGTGGTATATGCAAAAGCTGTGTACAAATCCGCTTTTTCGTCAACCTGAAAAGCCGTAATAGTTTACAGTGATATAAATTATGATATAAAACCAATGTTGATATATATGTCACGGTATTACCGAAACGGAAGGAATGCAAAACTTTTGTGATATGCTTTACTTTTGTCGGGATTTGTGGTAAAATAATACTCGGATATAAAAACGAAAGGCAGGGATTGAATGGAAATCAACGAAACACAGACCTATAACGCGGAATTTGCCGCGCTCAATCATGAGATATATCGCCTTAACAAGCTCCTTGACGCCAAGGAGAAGGAAATAACCGAATCGGGACGCACCGACCCTTACGACCCCTTCAGGAACCCTACCGAGTTCCGCTGGTACAGGGACGACTATGCGGAGATACTTCCGTGGATAACCATGCCGGAGTTCGCGGTGCCCTTCGAGCCCGTAAAGGTGGAAAAACAGACTATAAGAAAGTACTACAACATAGGCGGCTTTATGGCACTGTATCACTTCTTCGGTTCAAATATACTCGTGATCCTGCTGATGTACGCCATAAAGGGCATACTCACGGTGATGAACCCCAAGGCGGCTTCGGGAGCGGTCTCCCACTACATGGAGAAGGGCGCTTCCTTTGTGGCGCTGAATATGATAGTATTTATCATCATAAATGTCAGCGGAGCCTTTCTTGCCCTGAAATGGGCGAAGATAAAGCCCTCCCATATGATAAACACCCGGGATTACAGCTTTGCCGCAGCCTTGCAGCACTGCTTTGCGGGGCTGTTCATATGGGCGGTGGCGGTCTATTCCGCTCTCGGAATAGAGAATATTTTCTCAAAATATGATTATTCCACGATAATCAGCGACTCGGATTACGGCACCACGGGGCTGGGTATCGCTATCATGGCGATATACTCCTGTCTCATTGCTCCCGTTACGGAGGAGCTCTTCTTCCGCGGCGCACTTATGAAGATATTTTCAAAGTCCAATCAGCGGTTCGGAATATTCGCCTCGGCTGTATTCTTCGGCTTTGCCCATGAAAATATACCCCAGTTCATTCTGGCCTTCCTTGTAGGAATTTTCTTCGGACATATCGACATGAAGCACAACTCAATACTTCCGTCGGTGGTAGTCCATATCTTCCTGAATACCCTCGTGACCCTGACGTCCTATCTGGACGAGGGCTCGCCCGAGATGACGGGAGCCTCGCTGCTCATGCTGCTGGGCGCTGTCATAGGTCTGTTCATGCTGATAAGCTTCAGAAAGGGCTGCCCGCTGCCGGTATCGACTCCCGCACAGAGCCGCAGGGGCGTAGCAATAGCAAAGACCTCTGTGGGCATCATACTGGCTCTGGTATTTCAGCTGCTGTATATGCTTCTTCTGATACTTACCACCAAATCGTGAATGAAAAAAGAGCCCCGAAGCGGACTTGCTGCCGCTTCGGGGCATTGTATTTTTATTGAGACGCCGGATTATTGTCCGGGCGGCTGTGCAGGGACTTCGGTTTCTGCGGGCTGCGCTGTTCTGAGACTCTTTTTATGTATGGCCGCAAACAATATGATGATTCCCGCCGTGAGCACGATCGTCGTGAAGACGCTGCCTTCTATGCCGAATTCGCCGCCTGTCAGGAAGGCCTTTTTTGAAACGGCTGCGGTGCGGAATACCGACGGGCT
Organism: Ruminococcus sp.; assembly: GCA_017519415.1. Classification (GTDB taxonomy): domain Bacteria; phylum Bacillota; class Clostridia; order Oscillospirales; family Ruminococcaceae; genus Ruminococcus. The sequence continues at coordinate 9,608 of JAFWSI010000035.1, read as the reverse complement.
GCTGCCTGTACCGCTGACGCTTATTCCGTAGATATTTCCCTGAGTAAAGTTCCATATGGAATGTATGGCGCTTATGCCCCATATACTCTCTGTGAGTATCAGGTAAAGACCCGCGAAGACTCCGAACAATACCAGATTGAAGAAGGGGAATATTCCGAAGCCGCGGTTACCTCCGTGGGCAAGTCCGAAGGCTATGGAGCTTATGCCGACAGCGAGAGCCGTATGGTGGCCGCCTCCGCCGAGAGAGGTCAGGAAATAGCCGCGGAATATGAATTCCTCGCTCATGCCCTGTACGAAAAATCCCAGGAAGTAAAGCAGTATCAGTCCGTAATTGATCTCTGTGCAGCGCGAGAAGCTGCTGGTTCCTGACGCTACGTTGAGAAATGTTATGGCGGACATCATTACCGTACCGATCACCAGTCCGGTGATATAGTTCGGGACGGCCTTCTTTTTCACCACGCCCATTGAGCGGACATGTCTCATCTCTATGCAGCGGCAGTATATCAGCGAACAGATGATCCCGAATACCGTACAGAACAGTGTGGGTATCATTATCTTCGGTTTTGCCGTCACGGTCGTGGCTGCATCCATTGACTGTTCGAACACCTCGCTCAGGGAGCCTCCGAGTTCCAGCTTTGCGAGCTCTTCCTGCATGAGCTTCCAGGAAAATATAACGGGGAAGATTGATTCGAGAAGGGCGGTCACTATGAATACGGCTATGAAGCATAAAATTATGATGAACAGGTCTTTTGACGTACAGGCCTCAGAGGCCTCGTCAAATAGTTTTGGTCTGTATCTTTTCATGGAAACACCTCCGAATTATATTTTAATACATCAGGGTGGATTTGTCAAGGAAAACTGCCTGCCGCCGCTGCGGACAGACCGGGGAGTTATCCGCGCGGCACGGAGGGAAAGTCATGATTGACAACAGAGGATATAGATGTTAAAATAGTAGACAGGTATTTTTATAAGAAAAGGGGTATGCAGATGTACGGAACGATACTCTCACACATCGGAAAGTACAAGAAAGAGGCGATACTTTCGCCTGTGACCATTATCGGTGAGGTGGCCATGGAGGTCCTCATACCTATGGTAATGGGAAAGATCATAGATAACGGTATCAGAAGGGGAGATATTGGTTATGTTGTGAAAATGGGAATAGTCATGGTCTTCATGGCGGCCTGTTCGCTCTGCTTCGGCGCTCTTGCGGCAAGATTCAGCGCAGTGGCGGCCATGGGCTTCGCAAAGAATCTCAGGAGCTCGCTTTTCCGCAGGGTCCAGAGCTTTTCCTTTGCAAACGTGGATAAGTTCTCCACAGCTTCACTGACCACCCGTCTGACCACTGACGTAACAAACATACAGAACGCCTTCATGATGTTCGTAAGAATGGCGTTCCGTTCGCCCATAATGCTGGCCTGTGCCACAATAATGGCGGTAAAGCAGAATGCGCGGCTGTCGCTGGTGTTTCTCTTTGCCATTCCCGCACTGGGCTTCGCGGTCTTCTTCATCATCTCAAAGGCTCACCCGCGCTTTGAGAAAATGCTGAGGCAGTACGACAGCATGAACGGCAGGATACAGGAAAATCTCATCGGTATCCGCGTAGTCAAGGCCTTTGCCCGTGAGGACTACGAGAAAAAACGCTTCGAGGAGAATACCGACAGCGTCCGCCTTGCACAGTTTGCGGCGGAAAAGCTCGTCATACTCAATATGCCCATAATGCAGCTGGTAATGTATGCGAGCATAGTTGCCATACTCTTTTTCGGCGGCCGTATGGCTGTGGACGGCGGTATCGGCACCGGCGAGCTGTCCAGCTTCATCATGTATGTGGGACAGATCCTCATGTCGCTTATGATGCTCTCCATGCTCTTCATAATGTTCGTGGTGTCAAGAGCATCACTCCAGCGTGTATACGAGGTACTGTGCGAGGAGCCTGCCATAAAGGATCCCGAGGACGGGAACGTGTCCGCGGAGGACGGCTCCGTACGCTTCGAGAACGTGAGCTTCAGCTATTTTGACGATATGAACAATCTTGTGCTTGACAGAATAGATCTTGATATAAAGTCGGGAGAAACTATAGGTATCATAGGCGGTACGGGCTCCTCAAAGACCTCGCTGGTGCAGCTCATACCCCGCCTTTACGACGCGACGGCGGGAAGAGTCATCGTAGGAGGCCACGACGTCAGGGAGTACGCTCTCGGCACCCTGAGGAATCAGGTGGCTATGGTGCTCCAGAAGAACGTGCTCTTCTCGGGAACTATCAGGGACAATCTCCGCTGGGGCGACGAGAACGCCACCGACGAGGAGATCATAGACGCCTGCAAATCAGCCTGCGCCCATGATTTCATTATGGGCTTCCCGAACGGCTACGACACCGACCTCGGACAGGGAGGCGTCAACGTTTCGGGCGGTCAGAAACAGAGACTGTGTATCGCAAGGGCTCTGCTGAAAAAACCCAGGATTATAATACTCGACGACTCTACCAGCGCTGTTGATACGGCTACGGACAGCAGCATCCGCAAGGCCTTCCGCGAGAAGCTTGCCGATACCACTACCATAATCATCGCCCAGCGCATAAGCTCCGTAATGGACGCCGACCGCATCATCGTAATGGACGGCGGCAGGATAACGGACACAGGCACTCACGAAAGTCTGCTTCAGACCAGTGAGATATACCGTGAGGTATACGACTCACAGCAGAAAGGAGCTGATGAATAATGCCGCCCAAGTCACAGCAGAGGCCAATGGCCAAACCGGAAAATACGATAGCCACCCTCAAGCGTATCTTCACCTATATGTACGGCTTCAGGATACAGTTCGTATTCGTCGTAATCGGTATAACTCTCAGCTCGGGAGCGGGTATAGCAGGCAATTATCTGCTCAAGCCCATAATCGACAATATAGAGGAGGCACTGAAGACCGGCAGCTGGAAATACAGCCGGTTTATAAGCCTTCTTGTCGTCATGGCAGTCATATACGCTGTGGGAGCTGCTTCCTCCCTGTTCTATCAGCGCATGATGATGAAAATATCCACCACTACCCTCATGCGCATAAGGAACGACCTGTTCTGCAAGATGGAAATGCTCCCCGTGCGCTTCTTCGACAAGCATACCCACGGAGAGCTGATGAGCCTCTACACCAACGATACCGACGCTATCCGAGAAATGCTCAGCAACAGTATCGCCCAGTTCATAGGCTCAGCCGTAACTATCGTGGGAGTCTTCACCATGATGATAATTTACAGCTGGAGGCTTACCATACTCGTTATTGCCATGCTGTTTGTCATATTCAGGGTGATAGGCTTTGTGGGCTCCCGGAGCAGCAAGGGCTTCATCGCTCAGCAGAAGGCTCTCGGCACCGTAAACGGCTATATCGAGGAGATGATAGACGGACAGAAGGTGGTAAAGGTGTTCTGCCACGAGGAAAAGGCTGACGAGGAATTCGACGCTCTCAACGAAGAGCTCTGCGAAGCGGCGACTCACGCCCATACCTTTGCAAATATACTCATGCCCATAATGAACAACCTCTCCTATATCCACTATGCCGCAACTGCCATTATAGGCGGTATCTTCGCGGTGAAGGGAGTCGGCGGCATGACCGTGGGAACAGTGGTGTCCTATCTCCAGTTCACACGTTCATTCTCAATGCCCATAACACAGGTATCCCAGCAGCTCAATTCGGTGCTGACCGCTCTTGCGGGCGCCGAGCGCATATTCCGCGTGATAGACGAGGAGCCCGAGGCTGACGAGGGCTATGTTACCCTTGTGAATGCGGATATAGCTGCCGACGGTACCATCACCGAGACCGACCGCCGCACAGGACGCTGGGCGTGGAAGCACCCCCATAAGGCTGACGGCACCGTTACCTACAAGGAGGTCCGCGGAAACGTGGAGTTTGACGACGTGGTGTTCGGCTACGAGCCTGACAAGACCGTACTCAACGGCATATCCCTCTATGCGAAGCCCGGTCAGAAGATAGCCTTTGTAGGCTCCACGGGCGCGGGAAAGACCACCATAATCAATCTTATAAACCGCTTCTACGATGTGCCAGAGGGCAAGATACGCTACGACGGCATAAATATAAACAAGATAAAGAAGGACGACCTGAGACGTTCGCAGTCTATAGTCCTTCAGGACACCCACCTCTTTACGGGCACCGTCATGGAGAATATCCGCTACGGAAGACTGGACGCCACCGACGAGGAGGTATATGCGGCTGCAAGACTGGCAAATGCTGACAGCTTCATAAAGCACCTTGAAAACGGCTACGAGACTATGCTCACTGCGGACGGCGCGAACCTCTCGCAGGGTCAGCGTCAGCTCCTTGCCATTGCAAGAGCGGCAGTCGCAGACCCGCCTGTGCTCATACTCGACGAGGCAACAAGCTCCATCGATACCCGCACCGAGGCTCTCATCGAAAAGGGCATGGACTCCCTTATGGAGGGCAGAACAGTATTCGTTATCGCTCACAGGCTTTCAACGGTCCGCAATTCCCACGCGATAATGGTGCTTGAGCACGGAAGGATCATCGAAAGAGGCGACCATAAGGACCTTATCGCCCTGCACGGCAAGTATTATCAGCTGTATACGGGAATGTTCGAGCTGAGCTGAGCAATTGTATACAATAAGATTTTTGAGCTTCCGGTAAAGTTTGGTCAATAAGTATCTTGAAGTCGGAGCTCCTATCGTGTATTATATTATTAGTGAAAAAACGCGTAATACAGAGATATATCGGGGCTCCCGCCGGGGAGCTCCGTACGGAAAGAGGTATTCAGGGATGAAGATGAAAAGGATAATGGCGCTGCTGCTGGCTTCGGTTATGCTATGCGGAACTGCGGCATCATGCGGCAAGAAGACAAAAACGGGAAATTCAAAGGACGACGCTTCTCAGGCAGGCGATACAAAGAGCAGTAGCAAGTCCTCTGACAGTAAAAAGGACAAGGACGGGAGGGAGCTCCCGCCAGTACCTGAGCTCCCCACGGCCGTGCCTATAGAGGAGGTTGATTTCGAGGAGGCAGAGGCCGCCGAATCGGGCGACGCTTACCTTGCTATCGCCGACAAGGACTGGAAGGTGCAGTACTGGGGCGATACGGGCGACAATAACCAGCTCTCCTTCGAGGCGGGCGTTGCGCATATCACAGGCAACGGCGACTATACCGTCAGCGTTACCGCCGATACCAACGGCTTCAGGTACGAGTCCACGGGCGACCCCGACGGCAAGTATCTGCCACAGGGGCTGGGCTTTGCAGCCGTTATCATCAGCGACGGCGAGAAGGCTCTGCCGAGCGCGGTGATAACCGTCAACAGCGTAAAGGTGGACGGCAGGGAGATCGACCTTAAAGGGAAAAGCTATACAAATACCGAGAGCGGAGAGATACGCTCGAATATCTATAACGAGTGGGTCAGCGACGATGCGCTCCCTGCGGACGCAAGAACGGCGGAAGGAGCTCTTTTCAACGGCTTTAATGTTGACGCTCCCACGGAGCTGAACGACGGAAGCTGTTCCGCAAGGATAGTGGACGAAAAGGACTTCAAAGAGTGGACTACCGTTGAGGTGGGCTTCACTGTTTCGGGCCTTTCGGCTTAGCAGCATATCATAAGTGTAAATAAAAGCAGCTGAACGAGGAAATATCCCTCGTTCAGCTGCTTTTTTATGAATACGCAAACAGTAAGCTTTCAATAATTAATGTGTACAATTAATTACCTGACAATATCATATCAATGGTGATGGGGATAGTCTTACAGTCGCCGAGAATGTATTTTTGCAGCAGCATCACATCGGCGGAGGTTATTTCACCGTCCTTCAGAATATCCGCACTCTCGAACTGGAGCTCGTTAAGCTCAATATCGCCTTCAAGGTATCTGCATATTGTTATGATGTCAAAGCCGTTTATCTCGCTGTCGCCGTTTATATCGCCCGTGCCTACCGGTACGGTCTTTACTCTTTCCGGTATATACTGCTCGGGGAGCTGGGTATCGCAGGCTACGAAGAACTGCTCCCAGTAGAACTGGTATTCGCTGTTCTGATCGTAGGCCACGCCCACACCGATATGCGTATACTCGGGATTCATTATGGATTTCCAGTGATTTAGTGATCTTTTCCACTGGGCAAAGGTGTCCTTCGCTGTGAAGGAGCCTGCCGCGATGTTCTCGGCAGCCATAGAGTAGGGAACGAGACTGTCGTCGAGAGCGGTTATGAAAAGATCGCCGTTCGGGCGGTAGTGATCGAAATTGAATATGCACTCTCTTGCGCGGACATTGGCTACATCGTTAAGATAAGGCACAGCCCTGAGAGGCCTGAGACCCGCTTCCGTTCTTGCTTCGTTCACGAGAAGTATTATCTCCTCGGCCATGGCATTGAGGTCTGCGTCCGTATCGGCGCTGGTGTCTGCGGGAATAAAGAAAAGAAGAGCAGCGGATATTATGGCAGAGAGCATTACCGATAAAGCTCTCAGAGAAATATTTCTGAATTTATTCATACAAACACCTCCTCAAAAGAATATAGACTTCCTGATTATAGTTTAGCACAAGTCTATATAATTTTGAAGAGGTATTGATGAGTTTTGTCAGTTTTCACAACAAAAATCTACATTTTGTACAATATAAAAATATACTGCTCGTAGATTATACCTGATGTTATCCCAGAAATAATTCGATCATTTTACCTGTTCGGTCTCTTCTTTGTTTTTATTAATGATCTCTATAATTCTTCCGTAGTACTTGTCCAGACCTGCAATGGAAATATTAAGATAATCCTCGATTTGATCCACAGGCTTTTCACCTGCGATGATCGCTCCCGTGAGCACTACCATGTAGCCCTCACCGTCAACGAAAAGCTTGCAGCCGAAATTGTCGTGGTCGGAGTTGAACTCGTTCATCAGCATATATATGTCCATGCCTACACTGGTGAAGTGGGCTATCCTGCTGAGCGCAAGTGTGAGTGCCTGACTTACGGGGTTGAAGTGAATGAATACGTTCGGCGTTGCGTCGTGATGAGGCAGCTTTGTGAGAAATCTTATCATATTTTCATCGCCCTCGTTGAGCTGATAGGGTACGTTGTGGCTTTCAAGAAGGCCGCAGAAGGCTGCTACAACAGGGTTCATTACGTTTTTTTCCATAATTATCATCCTCCGTTTATCGGTTGTTTTCATTGGATATGCTGTGAATATATTATAGCATGGCATTGAGGATATGTCAATAATGATATGACTGTACGGCGGCTTATAAAAGAAAAAGCGCCCGTTGCCGAGCGCTCTTCCCTTAGGGTGGTTTATATGAAAAATGAAGATGTCTTTGTCATAAGGGACTGCTCCCGATGTGTGAGCTTCTCTCCCTTTCATGCTTGTATTATAGACTGCGGATATGTGCATTATGTGATAGGAAACTGAATGACAGACAAAAACAATGGGGACAAAGGGTGAGAGACAGGGCAGGAAAAATGCTATAAAAATAATGTTCTTGTTGCTTTCCGGCGGATTTTGTGGTATACTTGAAAGGATAACCGAACGCTTGCGGCAGGAGACAGCTTAAAAGGCTTTTTCTGTTGTGATACGGTCGTGCTATCATAAAAATTTTATCAAGAGGGACTAATATGGAGAAAAACAAGAAAAAGATCAGCAATACTTTAAAGCTTCTGCTTGCACTCGTGCTTCTTGCAGCAGCCGGACTTGGTATCGGAGTATACCGCTATGTGAGCAACGTACCTAAGCTCACTCCCAAAAACTGGCTTCAGGATGTGGTGACGGACAATACGTTCCAGTGGAATACGCTTTACAATGTAAAATGCAGCGGCAGCTTCAGTGTGGAGCTTTCCATACTTGACACCAATATCCCCGACGCAGAAATAATCGACTGCAAGAACGCACTGTACGTGGGTTCGAAAGCAGGCTATATCCATTTATCGGCCGTGGGACAAGGAAAAAGATCTGAATACGGAAAGGCGGCCGATACATATATCTATACTTCCTACGGAGCCGACGAGCAGAGCGCTGTCACGGAAAAGCTCAAAGCCGCTCTGGAATATGTTGACAAAGCCGCAAAGGAGCAGTATTTCAAAGGAGAAGAGGCGGAGCTCCTGAGATGCGCAGCTTCTATGGTTGTTCATAATTACTCGGATAACATGGATATGATCTATCCCGTATACTATACGGAATACAAAAACAGCAGCGGCGGGTCGGTATATCTGAAAATAGAAACGACTCTGGATCTGAGTTCGGATGATCCTGCGCCTTCCAAGTGTACGGTCAAAGAGGAGGAGCTTTATGATTCATCTGCCGGTCTCGTTGCAAACTTCAAAAACCTTTTCACCAGCAGCGATGTGTCTGAGAATATGGTGATCTGTGATTCCTACAGGATCAACAGACTCAGTCCGGGTTTTATCATGGACTTCGATCCGAAGGAGTGCGCAAACAGGGACTCATGGAGTGAAGAAGCAAGGAATATCGAGATAAGGCATCATTTCATATATTACATTATCGACATCATGTAAAATAAAAGCAGCATAAGGATAAACCTTATGCTGCTTTTTACGTTCAGTCGCTGCAAAGCAGTCCCACAACGACAAGGCGCTGTTTTCCGTCGTCTGTACAGGTTATGAGGGTGACGCGGTCGTCGCCCTGATCCCTGAGCACCCATGTCTCGTCGGGCTCGATTATGAATTTTTCCGATACCCTGTATCTGAACTTTTTCTTATCCCTGTCATAGAGCAGTATCTCCGTTCCCGGTTCGGCTTTTTTCAGGGAATTGAAGTATTCCTTGTATATCGTGCTGCTGTGGGCGGCAATGCAGTAATTTCCCTTTCCGATACTTCCCGTATCGGGGAAATGTCCTGCGCCCTCGGAGAGAACGGCATTATCCGTTCCCTCAAGGACGGGAGCCTTTATTTTCAGGTCGCTTATCTCAACGACTGCATTTTCCTTCATGAGCTTCTGCCTGTGCAGCTCTCTGCATACCTTTCTGATGCCGAAAAATGACAGTGTCCCGAAACCGATAAGGAACAATATCAGTCCGGCGGCGAAAAGTATCTTCTGAGTTGCCGGGCGCTTATTATCAAGTGATTTCATATGTCTTCCTTTTTGCCGGGCCTGTCCGACATAAGCATGAGGGCTCCGCCTGCAATCGCCATAAAGGCTGCAAAGGCAGCTGTTGAAGCGACACTTCGGATCCATACGTTTCCGGAGCGCATGCAGATCGGTGAGGTCCAGGTGGAATCCATACCGGGACATCACCCGGACGGCTGCATGATCTTGAAGCTGCGCTACCGGGGCAGATCCCTCGTCTATGCAACGGATTATGAGCACGAGCAGAGCCATGACGAGGCTCTCGCCGCCTTTGCAAAGGGGACGGATCTGCTGCTGTACGACGCGCAGTTTTCATACGAGGTGTATCCGCGCAAAAAGGGCTTCGGCCAGTCCACGGCTGAAAATGGGCTGGAGCTGATGGAACGCACGCAGGCCCGCCGCCTGCTGCTGATCCACCACGATCCCCACAGCACGGACCTCATTCTGCGGCAGCGGGAGGCGGCGCTCGGGACTGACCGGGCCTCCTATGCGCGCGAGGGAGAGACCATCGAACTGTAATCAGCCGGAACGGACTCTGCGTAAAAAGACACTT
>JAFWSI010000034.1 GCA_017519415.1 Ruminococcus sp. | reverse complement strand
CAGGCGTCTCACACTTGCCGGCAGTGAGCTGATGAAAACGGACGCAAAGGTCATCGACACGGCGCTGAAATACGGCTATGAGTCGCCTGAGAGCTTCACAAGAGCGTTCACTCGCTTCCACGGCGTAACGCCTACTGAGGCTAAGCGCGAGGGCGGCAGGCTCCGTTCATTTTCCCGTTTCAAGGTGCAGATCATTTTGAAAGGCGGTAATTCCATGAATTATAACATCGTTAAAAAGGACGCATTCACAGTGCTTGAAAAGGTTGAGCAGCACACAGTTGTTGGTGAACAGAACAAGAACACTATCCCCGAATTCTGGGGCAGAGCCAAGTCCGACGGCACTATCACAACTCTGCTTGAACACGCATCGGACAGCACTTTTATCTACGGTACCTGCTACGGCAACGGTCTCACAGACGCCGAGACCTTCGACTACGGTATCGCTGTGGTGTGTACTCCCGATACAGTTGCTCCCGAGGGCTTCCGTGTGAACACTATCCCTGCAAGAACGTGGGTAGTTGCCGAGTGTACAGGTCCTATGCCCGAGGCTATACAGCAGCTCTGGCACGAGCTTTGTGCGGAGTTTTTCCCCACCTCGGACTACACTCCCACCTACGAAATGGACATCGAAGCTTACCCCGACGGAGATATGCTGTCTCCCGACTACAAGAGCCAGATATGGATACCTGTTGTGGGTGAATAAAACAAAACGGGAACGGCTTTGAGCTGTTCCCGGATTTTTTATAGCCACTTCTTCTTTTTGAAAAAAATGAGACTTACAATAACGATAGCAATGCTGACCGCGATAACGGCGGGATAAGCCCACTTGTATTCGAGCTCGGGCATATACCTGAAATTCATACCGTACCAGCCCGCGATGAGCGTCAGCGGCATGAATATGGAAGTGATTATCGTCAGCAGAGCCATTATGCGGTTCTGTTTTATGTCGAGCTGAGACTGATAGAGGTCGCGTATCTGTATGGAGTATTCACGGAGCGAAGCCGTCAGGTCGTGCAGACGCGAAACACGCTGTGTGAACAGGTGGAAATAGCGGGTGTTGTCCTCGTTGAAGAAATCGTTCTCGTTTTCTTCAAGCTCCTGACCGAGGTCGAGAAGCTGCTCATAGTGGATACGCATATCACGGAGGTCGCTCCTGATACGGCTGACTCTCTGCGACGGATCTTTTTCCTCGCCGTCAAGGATATTCGATTCTATCGTGTCGAGTTCCTTATCCACACGCTCGAGAATTATCTGGTCTCGGGAAACTATCTGCTCGAGGAAGTCATATATGAAGCGCTCAAGGCTGGGCATAGTCCAGCGCTTGGAGCTGATAATATTGCTGATCGTTTTGTCCACGAAGCCGCTGTCGTCGATGAAAACTATGCCCTTTTCATCGAGAGCAAAGGCAAAATTAGTGTTTGGCAGCGAGATGTTCTCCCTGTCCGGTATAGAAAAAGTACCCGTCAGCGAATCGTAATTGACCTCCGCCTTGGTGGAATGGATAGCGGAGAGGTCGATGTCCATTTCTATGCCCATATCGAATCTGTCCCTGTTTTCCAGCCATTCAGCAGATGTCAGCACGGCAACGAACTGACCGCTTTTGCCTTTGAAGTCCAGCTTCTTTGTTTTTTCAAGCGTTTTTTTAATATAGTAATACATAGCGATGCTCCTGTTATCGAAGATACCTCATTATACCATTATTTCAATCCTTTTGCAAGAATTATTGCGGAAACCGCTTGCTATTCCCGTCATTCTGTGCTATAATTTGAAAAATAATTCCGACAGGGAGGTCATATCATGCTTGATTTTATTTCCATTAACGAACACAGCAGTATCCGCATTGACGAGGAAAAGATAATTTACTCCGACCCGTACAACATCAGCAGAGCGGCTCACGACGCCGACATCATTCTCATAACCCACAGCCACTTCGACCATTACTCCCCCGATGATATACAAAAGGTCATGAAGTCCGACACAGTCATCGTATGTCCGGCTTCTGTGAACGAGCCGAAGGAACTTGGTCTGACCGTGAAGCAGGTATCCGCAGGAGAGAAATTCGAGGTTCTCGGAGTCAGATTCGAGGCTGTCCCTGCGTACAATATCGGCAAGCCCTTCCACCCGCAGTCCAACGGCTGACTTGGATACATCATCGACAGTCCCGAACACGGACGCATTTACATCGCAGGCGATACGGATATTACTCCCGACAACAAGCAGGTGAAGTGCGACATAGCTCTCATTCCCGCAGGAGGCACTTATACCACCGATGCTTTACAGGCTGCGGAGCTTGCGAACACTATCCGTCCGAAATATGCGATCCCGATACACTACGGAACAGTGGCAGGAAGTCCCGCAGACGGAGAGAAGTTCCGCAAAGCTGTTGACAGCGGTATTGAGGTCGTTATCAAGCTGTAAAAAGACAAGCTGCCGCAAATCCCGCATTATCCCATTCAAAAAAAATGACCTGCCTGTTATTTGAACAGGCAGGCTTTTTTATTACTTAACAGTAAATTTCAGCATATTCCATGAACGGGGAGCAAGGCTTACCCCACCGTTTATTTCCTGCTGTACAGGTGAGACCGCGTCAGGCTCATCTGCACTGTTGCAGCGTTTCATATCATCGTCTGTCAGAACTGTATGAGATACGAGGCTGTACCCCTCAAATCCGCTGAGTTCAAGCTCGCAGCTCTCATCGCCGGAACGGTTTACCGCAAACAGAGTAATACCGCTGCCGTTCTTTACTGTAATGCTCTCGATATATGGCACATTGCAGTGATTTTTCGTGTCATAGGTACCGCATTCGCAGTCAGTGCGCAATACCGTTCCTCTTCCGTTTACCGAACAGTGAAGGAACGGATAATAAATGGTCTGCACCCACAGCCTTCCGCCGGTCTCTGTCATGATCGGCGCAATTACGTTGACAAGCTGTGCAAGACAAGCTACCTTGACTCTGTCGCAGTGCCGCAGGAGCGTGATCAGCAGAGTACCAACAACAAGTGCGTCCTCGACGTTAAAGATGTCCTCCAGAAGCGGCGGAGCGATCTGCCAGCGGTCTACTTTTTTATCCTGCTCCTTGCTGTGGAACCAGATGTTCCACTCGTCAAAGGAAAGCATCATATCCTTATCGGACTTCTTCTCGGCTTTTATCTCATCGCATATCTGCGCAGTATCCACGATAAACTGATCCATATCCATTGACGACGCAAGGAAATCATCGGTGTCATCATCTGTATTGCCATAGTAGCTGTGCATGGAAAGGTAGTCCACATGGTCGTAGCACTCACGCAGCACAGTACGTTCCCATTCGCCGAAGGTAGGCATGGTCGGTGCCGAGCTGCCGCAGGCAACAAGCTCTATGGTCGGGTCGGTCAGCTTCATCAGCTTTGCGGTCTCACAGGCAAGACGGGCATATTCCTGTGGAGTTTTATGCCCTATCTGCCAGTCGCCGTCCATCTCGTTTCCAAGACACCACAGCTTTATCCCGAAGGGTTTGTCAAAGCCGTTTTTCCGGCGCATATCCGCATAATATGTATCTGTGTCAAGATTGCAGTATTCAACGAGGTCTCTTGCCTCTTCAGCACCGCGGGTGCCAAGATTCACTGCCATCATTATTTCAGCGTCTGCACGCCTTGCCCATTCCTGAAACTCATCTATTCCGATTTCATTGGTCTCAATGCTGCTCCAGGCGAGCTCCAGCTTTCTCGGACGCTTCGACCTGTCGCCTATACCGTCCTCCCAGTTGTAGCCGGAAACGAAATTTCCGCCGGGATAGCGTATAACAGGCACCTTCAGAGTCTTCACAAGCTCCAGCACGTCCTTGCGGAAGCCCATATCGTCAGCGCTTTCATGTGACGGCTCATATATGCCGCCGTAGACCGCACGTCCGAGATGCTCGATAAATGAGCCGTATATCCTCGGGTCGATCTCACCGATAATATTTGAGGTATTGATAGTTATTCTTGCTTTCATAGCTTACACTCCGGATCATATTATGTAATCATTATATCAATTTCACCATAACCACTATGACAGCGACTGTTTATGCAGTTACAATATCAGCCCTTTACAGCGCCCGCAGTAAGACCGTCAACGATCTTGTTGGAGAATGCGCAGTAAACAATTATAGTAGGAATGATCGCGATTATAATAGCCGCAAACATCTGCGAATAGTTCGTATTATAAGGTCCTACGAACTTTGACAGAGATACCGGCAGGGTCTTCTTGGCGTCATCGGAGATGAATACCATAGCAAGAAGAAGCTCGTTCCAGTTGCCGACGAAAGTCATAAGTCCCGTTACAAAAAGACCGGTCCTGCTGAGGGGCAGACATATTCTGAAGAATATCTGGAAGATATTCGCACCCTCCATACAAGCGCATTCGATAAGCTCATTGGGAATGCCCTTGAAGAATCCTGTCATAATGAATATCGTTATCGGGAGCGAAAATGTAAGATAAGGGATTATAAGTCCTATAAGAGAGTTTGAAAGACCCATTTTTGCAAATCTTGTGAAAAGAGGGATAAGCACGCAGTGTATGGGTATCATCATACCCGTAAGGAAATAGGTCATGGCAAGCTTTGCGCCCTTCCAGCGCATACGTGCAATGCCGAATGCAGCCATGGAACCGATGATCGTACTTAATACCAGAGCGGCAACGCACACAATGAATGAGTTGAGCGTCGCTGTGCCAAGATGTCCTGCTGTCCACGCGAAGGAGAAATTATCAAATGTTATTTTCTCCGGAAGTGCAAAAGGAGCGCTGAATATCTCCTTATTTGTCTTGAACGATACATTGAACACCCACAACAGAGGGAAGATATACGTTATGCATATCAGTATCAGAAATGCATAAAGGAGTATCTGGATCGGTGAAAGCTTTTTCTTTGAGGCAAACTCACGTTCAGGAGCTGCTGATTTTGAAGATTTCATCTGACTGCACCTCCTTACATCTCATACTGTTCGGTCTTTACGACCTTATTTATGAACAGTGTTACCAGCAGGCAGAGTACAAGCAGTACTACGCCTATGGCGCTTGCATAGCCGTATTTGAAATACTTGAAGCCCTGCTGATAGAGGTGAGTGGCAAGTACCTCTGTTTTGTGGTTGGGTCCGCCTTCGGTCATGTTGAATATAAGATCGAAGAATTTCAGCGAGCCTATGGCATTGAGCGACATAGCTGTAGCTACCATGGGCTTTATAAGGGGAAGCGTTATGTATCTGAAGGTCTTCACCTTTGTACAGCCGTCGATATAGCTCGCCTCCATAAGAGACTTGTTTATACCGGAGATCTGAGCCATATAAAGCATCATTGACTGACCTACATACTGCCAGAGAGCAACAAAAGCTATCACCCACATGGGAAGAGTGATATAGCCCTTGGTATCCATAAGCCAGAGAGGCGGCTCCTTATCACCCATTTTTTCAAGAAGCTGGTTGATACCGAGCTTGGGGCTGAATATGAACATCCACATCAGACCGAGGGCTGCCGAAGAAAGTACGCAGGGAAGATAGATTATATTCTTGAATAAATTTCGTCCCGCTTTTATGTTTGTCAGCACAGCTGCATAGATAAGACCTATGATAAGCTGTGACACACATGAGAAAATGAGGAAGAACATTGAGTTCTTGAGAGCAATACCGAATGTTTTATCGGAGATCAGTGCCTTGTAATTATCAAGTCCGATGAAAACAGGGGCGGTCATGCCTTTATATTCACAGAATGAATAATACACCGACTGAACGATCGGTATAAAAAGCACCAGTGTGAACAAAATAAAAGCAGGAAGCATGAAAACCAAGATCGATTTCTTGTTCCTAAGCATTTTGTCCATCCTGTACCAACTCCTTTCTGAAAAGCGATATGGTTAAAAAGAATATAGGGGCGCAGGGTACGCCCCTATATGTGTTTCGTAATAAGCCGGAAATTACTTTCTGCAGTTAGCCTTGTAATAATCCTCCATGTCCTTTGCAGCATCTGCAGGTGACATATCGCCGAGGAATACAGCAACCATTGTGTCGTCGAAGTGAGCGCCTGTCTCAGTTGTAGGCATTGATTCATTGTAGAAACCGAATGTACCCTTTGCGTTGCTGAATACATCCATAACGTATCCGAGCTGCTTGGGAGCTACTGATGCGTCATACTGAACCTTTGTTACAGGGATCTTACCGCCTTTTTCAGCTGTGTACTTCTGAGCAATGTCATCGGTGAAATACTTGATGAGAGCTGCAGCAGCCTCGGGATTCTTTGTGGTAGAGCTCATGCAAAGAGAGTCTGACTTGGCAATTACTCTTTCAACGCCGGGGAACTGGAATACGCCGCACTTTGATTCAAAGTCGGGGTTAGCACCGTTCATCTGACCGATTACCCATGAACCCTGGATAAGGATAGCAGCTTCTTCGTTGTAGAAGTTTGCAGTAGCAACATCGTTGGTATCGCCGGCTGCTGTTCTCTGGAAGTATTCGGAGAACTTGACGAGCTTGTTGCAAACGTTCTCGAGCTTGCCGTCTTCCCATGAAGCGGAACCGTCAGCGAGCTTGGGAAGCTCAATGCCCTCTGCCTCGCAGAGATAGCCTGCTACCATTGAGAGGCACCATGCAGTACCTGCGGAAATAGTTACGGGAGTATAGCCTGCTTTCTTGAGAGTTTCGCAGGTATCGATCATTTCATCCCAGTTAGTGGGAACCTTAGCGCCCGCCTTCTCAAACATCTCGGTATTGTAGAAGCAGCAGGCAGCTGCTGTGTTAAGCGGAACAGCATATATCTTGCCGTCGTAGGTCTGCTGTGAAAATACAGCGTCGCTTGTGAATGTATCCTTCCAGCCGTCCTTGTTGAGGTACTCATCAAGGGGAGCTGCAACGCCGGGCTCAACATAGTCTGTGAGCTGCGGGCCGGGGCTTACGATAAATACGTCAGGTGTTTCACCTGCCGAAACAAGAGCATTGAGCTTGTTGTAGTATTCCTCAAGGTTTGTTGTGATGGGCTTTACATGATACTTGCCCTCATAATCCTTGTTGAATCTCTCGATAGTCTCCTTGAAGCCAAGTGAGATAGCGTCCTCGGTAGCATTGAGATCGTCCCAGAACATCCATGTGATCTCCTGAACGCCGTCCTTTTTAGCAGAACCGCCGCTGTTACCTGTAGAACCACCGGAACTGTTGCCACAGCCTACGAGTGTAGTAGCGAACATTGCTGCTGTCATAATTGTTGATAAGATTCTTCTTTTTTTCATTACAATTCCTCCTGATTAAGCGCCGTACGATACATACCTTCATAATTTTCATATCAATATGCCGCCGACTTATTTTTACGGTTATACCGAATATAATGTGGCACCACTTTGATGCTCTTTGTAAATTTTACCATATTATATACAGGTTGTCAATAAATATCTGTAATAAAGGCAAAAAAAGATAAACGGACAGAATTTTTCCTGTAATCATAGCAAAAAATGGTTAGAAAAGCAAAAATTTAACTGCTTTGTAACGCTTTTTTAATAATTTTTTTCCTATGTTTTAATTTATAATGTTTTCTCTGTAATTATACGACAGACACAATAAAATCATTCCAGAGTGAAGGAACCGAGGGAGGGGGTGCCGGTACCCTTGAAGGTGAACCAGACAGCATTAATGCCGTCGGGTATCCTTATATCGGCAGAGAATTTCTTCCATACGTTGCTGCTTTCGACCTCTATCTCGCCCAGCTCTTCGCCGTCCCATGCGGTCTTGACGGCGAAAGCGCCGCCGCAGTAGCCGCGGGTAGTGATGCTGACCCTGGTGATGCCCTTGCAGTCGAAATACTTGAATCCCAGATTTGTACCCTCTTCGATGTTTGAGATGTATCCGATCTCCTCATCGCCGTCTTTGCCGTCCTGCACTATGCGGGGGGCATTGAGATCGCCGATATAGAGCTCGGGCTCCTTGCCGAAGATATTGCAGGCGATATAGGCGGGATATTCTCCCCTGCCCTCGAGAGGGCCGCCGTTGAGACCGCAGGAAGTGATCTCAGCCTGACCGAAGCTGCCGTCGGCATTGAGAGTGAGCCTTTCCGCACAGCCCTGTCTGGAGAACCAGGTGCCGTTGGTATGTCTGTGGTAGAAGATATACCACTGGCCGCCTATCTCAATTATGCTGCCGTGGTTGTTGGCACCGCGGTTCGCGGGCATATCCGCAGGCTTGTAGGTATCAATATGCAGGTCGGAGTTGCTGACCAGCACACCCCCGTATCTGAAGCCCCCGAGGGGATCATCGCTGACAGCGTAGCAGAGCTCGTGCATGACCTCGGAGGAGTATATGAAATAATACCTTCCGTTCACCTTGCGTATGGATGAAGCCTCAAAGAAGGCGTGTCCCTCGAACTCGGTGCCTGCACTGTAGCAGCTGCCGGGCATTATGAGCTGCGGCCCACTGATGACAGTCAGCATATCCTTATCAAGGGTAACGACCTTTGCACCTGTTCTCGTCTTGTCGCCCTGTCCGCAGAATCCGCTGTACATATATGTCCTGTCCCCTTCGGTGATAACGCCGGGATCGAACTGGGGCTCGTCACCCTCTTTCTCGCCGAGACGTGTGCCGTCCTGATAGTGAACATAGCCGTAGAATTCATACCTGCCCGCAGGCTCATCACATACCGCAACAGACATGACGCTCACCTTGTCGAGCGCATAGTAAAGGTAGTATCTTCCGTCCGGACCGACGGTAACATCGGGTGCGTAAAGGCACATATGACCGTCCTTGTTCATGGGGTCGGCGTTCCTTGGGTATATAACTCCCTCATAGCGCCAGTTGCCGAGGTCGTCAACCGGTGCGGACCAGCACACGTAGTCGCCCATACAGAACACATAGCCGTTCCAGAAATCGTGAGAACCGTAGACATATACACGGTCGCCGAATACATAGGGCTCACCGTCGGGTATATACTCCCAGCTGGGGAGATAGGGATTGAATGCCTGTTTCTTGCTCATAAAAATATACTCCTCTTATTTCATTTCTCCCAGCAGGAACCTGACAAGGCCGTTCTGCTCGGTTGATGTCCTTGCGCCGTCACCGGTGAACAGCATTTCGCTGCGGTCGTCATCGGTATAGGGCTTCCATTCGGGAAGCTTATTCCCGTTGAGGTCATAGCCGTTTGGGTCTCCCGTTCTGATGAAATTAGCCCAGTAATCACACATCTGTCTTGCCAGATCGTAATGTCTGCCCTCGAAAGGTCTGGTGCATTTTGCCAGCGTCTCGAAGAAGAACCAGAGATCCGCAGAGTGGAACGTTCCCGGTGCGTCTTTGCCGGGTATATCCGGAATGAAACGGTAGTAGTAACAGTCTTTCGGTTCCTCCTGCCTGTTCTCACCGAGAAAAGCAGCCTTTACGCCCAGCTCGGGAGCCGAAACAGGAGCATAGCCGAGATCCGTCCTGACTTCAGCTTCCGGAAGCGCCAGAAATTCCTCAGCCCTGCTGCCGAAGTACTCCCTTGCCTTTTCTGAAAGCTCTTCATTATCAGCCGCATGGATGAACTCCGTGAATTCGTCGCCTGTATTTCCACCCATAACAGGTACACGGATACGTGTACCGTTCCTGAAAGCCGCCATGGGATCCTGTGTGCAGAAGCGGCCGTCCTCTGCTATGGTAAAGAACATCTCGCCCTTATTGCGAAGCTCGGAATACTTGCTGCGGATATAACCGGCGTCAAGTCTCCTTGCCTCTTCAAGAGTCCTCACGCCCAGATACTCAAAAAGCCTTTCGCCGTTTTTGCCTGCCTCCTCAAGGCTCCGGGGCAGAAAAAAGTCATTGTCCTTATAGGGCGATCCGAACATACCGCTCATGACCACTGCCCTTCTGAAATCGCCCTCGTTGTCCATGCAGGCCATCTGCGCCATTACGCTGCCGCCGCCTGCGGACTGTCCTGCTATGGTTATATTATCGGGATCGCCGCCGAAACCGGCTATATTACGGCGAACCCACCTGAGACCTGCCTGCTGGTCGAGACTGCCGAAATTGCAGGGAGCGTCAGGCTGTTCTCTTGTCAGCTGTGGGTGACAGAGAAATCCAAAGGCGCCAAGACGGTAATTCACGGTGACTACGACGATGCCTCTCCTTGCAAGGCGTTCGCCGTCAAACTCCATCTCGGAGGTATAGCCCCACTGAAAAGCACCGCCGAAGAACCATACAAGTACGGGTCTGCGCTCATCTGCGGACTTTGCATTTGTCCATACATTAAGGTAGAGGCAGTCCTCGCTCATGGGTATCTCCGGATCGACGTGCCATTCGCGGCAGTAAATATCGTCACCTATACCGGGGGTATCCTGAACGGATATGGGTGCGAACTCAAAGCAGTCCCGCACGCCCTGCCAGCTTTCGGCAGGCTGAGGAGCCCGCCAGCGGTTCTCTCCAACAGGCGGAGCGGCAAAGGGTATTCCCTTGAATGAGGTTATCCTGGGATCTGCTGCGGGCAGGCCGCGCACCTGTCCGTTTTCGGTATCGGCTATCCTTAACATTATGTCAGCTCCTTTAACACGAGATCATACTTAAAACATTTTAACATTAAACCGCGCAAATTGCAATACCAAAAATTAAAAACTGTATTTCCGCCGGACTTTGCTTCGTCACGGAAGAACTTCGTGATTTTTGCGGCAGCTGCTTCTCACTGAAAAAGTGCAGCCGGAATAATTGCCGCATTAATATATGCTTAACTGTCATTATACAGGGAAAGATAGCTTATTATACCACTATTCCGGAGATAATGCAACTCTGATTGAAAAACAGCCCGGGATATGGTATAATCAGTGTATATTCAGCAACCGCTTTCAGGCGTTTATTCCCCGGACATTGTTCAGGGCGTACAGATCCTACGGGGAGCTGCACGCCTTCCCGATTGACAAGGAAGGATAAAATATGCTATTATACGGTAAACGGCTATAACGGTTATATCTATCCGGCAGATACCCGGTTCATAAAGATTGGAGCAGATACGGTATGAATATTTTAAAAAGGACCGCAGCTCTTACGGCAGCGGCGTTACTCTGCATAATCAGCTCTCCCCGTATCCCCTCGGCGGCTGCCGGGAGCGGCTACATCATCACAGAGCCTGCCGCCGAAAAAAGCGGTGTTCTTACTCTTGACGACGGACAGCAGTGGTACAGAGTCAACAGCTTCGAGGACGACGGCGAATACATCATCACCGTAAAGGACGGCAGCGGCAGGGAAGTCATCTTCACGGCTTCCGACAGCGAAGCAAGCGAATATATATGGCGCTATTACAGAAGGATAATGGTGAGCAGCGTTACCCCAAGATACACCTCCCTGAATACAAGATCCTTCAGCCTCTGCTGCCACGAGAACGAGCTCTACACCGCTTCAAGCTGGTGGACTGAGGGCGACTGTATGTGGGAGTACGTGGGCGGCAGTCTCCGCTACACCGAAAACGGCAGTTTCAGCTACCTGAAATACAATGAGGACAGCAGCGAGCCCTTCTCCTGCACGGAAAATGCTTCCGAGGCAGCACAGGTCAGCCTGTACTCCAGAGGCGGGCAGCTGGGACGCTGCATAAAGGTGCAGCCCCATGCAGAAAGCTATGTGCTGGAGGGGAGCGGCTATGCCGCCCCGCGGTTCACAGCGGAACTGTCCCCACCGGATATGACTGTGGACAGTATAAGATGGTTTGCCGACGGCGAGGAGCAGTCCTGCGCCTCACTGACCTTTACGGCGGATACTCTCAGGGACAGGCCTGCGGGCACTCATTATGTCAGCTGCCTTATCGAGGGACATGACAGCAGCGGCATACACTACCGCGAACGCTCCGAGGACGCTCTTTTTGTCATAGCAAAGGGAGTTATACCCGATTCGGTACTGACCTTCTCGGACTTACACGAGCAGTACGACCTTATCAGCACAGCCATAGGCGATGTGATGAAGCAGACAGGCGGCTATATCCCCTCACTTGTGATATGCACGGGCGATATGGTACACGGTCCCACTATGGATAAGGACTCCCTGCTGGAGCGCTATTATCCGAGGATAGTCTCGCGGCTTGGCGGACTTGACGCCGTGTTCGTATCAGGCAACCATGACTCCGGAGCCGCGGCCTCTGCCATGTCGGCGGCGGCAGGGCTGGGCGCCGAAAATAATACGGACGGCGGCGGAACGATATTCAGGGGCGGCTCTCCTGCCGCTTCGGCAAACGGCAGAAACAGCCGCTATGCAAAGGGACTTATCGTCTACGGACTCAACTTCGAGGCTGCCGAGACCGAAAGGGACGGTCTTACCGCCTATTCCTACGAAAACGCACTGAGCGGTCTGGAAGCCTTTCTGAAAAAGACCGCCGCGGATTACAAGGGCGAACTGGTGATAATATCCACACATTCCGGACTTCACGTTCTCGGCATACAGCCAGAATCCGTGAGCAGCTACAGCGGAAGGCTGAGCTCATGGATAGGCGAAAATCAGTACAACGTCAGCCGTTCCTGCGATATGGCGCAGCTCATAAACAGCTACGCCGAAAAATACGGCATGGATATAATGTACCTCTTCGGTCACGATCACTCCCGTCAGGAGGCCGAGATACTCATGACCGAGGGAGATACTCTTGTAAGCACCGCAGACTACTACGAAAGGAGCTACAGCTCCCAGCCTCTGCACTTCACCTATGCTAATTCGGGCTACCTTTCCACCTCCATAGGCAGTGCCGACGCTCATTTCAGCTTTATCTACCGTGACGGAGACAAATTCGGCTTCGACCGCTTCCGCGCCGCAGACGGCAGGATATTCCATGAGGATATACCCGCAAAGAATCTCTTCACAGCCGAGGAGGCGCAGCCTGCAACGACACAGACGGCCACAGCGGCAAAGACCGCGGTCACGACGGCTTCAACAAAAAAGACCGACAGTCCCCTCACAGGCAGCACCCGCATAAAGCTTGTCCCGCTGGTGATAGCGGCAGCAGCCCTCCTGCTGAGCAGAAAAAAGAAGAATAAGTAAAAGCAAGCCCGCAGGCGGCCGTTCTCACCGTCTGCGGGCTGATATTTTTTATTTTTGCGCCGTCGGGCGCTCATGTCATTCCTCTTCTTCCTTCTTTTCCTCGTCCTTGGTTTCCTTGCCGCTGTCCTCGGTCTTTACAAGCACCTCGTTTATCTCGCCTACAAGTGAGATAATGTCGTTTATGGACTTATTGATGACCTCGGAGCTCTCATTGGTCATATTTACATTGTCATCAAGAGCGCCGAAGGCTTCTATAGTAGTTTCGAGGATAGATGTGAGCTGTGAAACGCTGTCGGAATCCATAGTGGGGTTCTCGTTGCAGAAGGTAACGACATTTTCAAGCAGATCCTTTACCACGGCAGCTCTCTCGCTGGTAGCGGTGGTGGATTCGCCTATGGTCTTCATATTGTCGTTGATGCTGGAAACATTTTCCTTGAGCTTCTCCGACAGTTCAAGACATTCTGCGGTTATCTCGGCAAGGTACTCGCTCTGCCTGTTGATAGCGGAGTGTCTTGCAAGAAGCACCGATTTCGCGTGTACGATACAGTTATCGGGAGTATTGAGTCCGCGGTATACCGCTATAGCCATATCGCGGCAGGTATTGTAGCCGCAGGCGTGGCAGTCGAAGTTCCTCTGATCCTCGGTATGCATACCCATTTTCTTGAATATGGGATCAAGCTGTGTAATGCTCGGAACAGGCGAAGGCATAGAGGGCTTGTAGTTTCTTACGAAATCAGATACTCTCAGCTCGTCGTCGAACTTCCTGAAGAGCCTGTCGTCGCCTCTACCCATGATACCCGTGGACTTGCGGCGGCTCTTTGCGTCGTTCTCGATAGCTCTCATGGTAGCCATAACGTCGAACACCGTCTGCTTTGTGCCCGAAGCGGGACCAATGTTGCAGCCGAATTCGCATGAGAGAACGTCGAATACTCTCGGGTGCTTGGACTCGGGCATATTTCCGTACATCTCAAGCTCCGCGTACACCTTGTGCACGCCCTCGGAATTGGTTATGTTGATATCGGGGTCGTGAGCCCAGAAATTATCTCTCATTCCGCCGGGACGTGAATAGATAGAGCCGAGCTGACCCTGAGCCTCCTCGAATTTATAGTCGTACTCGCCGGAGGTATCGACGGGTATGGTTATATCGTTCCTGTTGAAGTAATCCATGAGCTTCTTTATGGTCACGTTGTAGTCAACGAGGCCTGTCTCGGTGATCTCATGCTTTGCAGCGATACAAGGAGAGATAACAGCGATAGGATTGTTTCTCCTTAGGTAATTCTTTATGTATATGGCGCTGCAGGCCAGGGGACTGTGTATGGGCGAAAGATTCTGAAGGAGCTTCGGCTGGTAGATCTCGATATATCTTACTATTGCCGAACAGGGCTGAGTGATGATATTGCCTATGGTATCCTGTTCAAAGGTCCTCATATGCGCCCATGTGCATATATCCGCGCCCAGTGACACGTCAAATATGGTACAGCCCTGCTTCTTGAACCAGTCAAGCACCCCTCTCCACTTTGTGGGGAGTATGGTCTTTATCGCGGGAGAAGCGAGAATAATGAACTTCTCCTTGATGATCTCGGATATACATTCCTCGGTATCGTCGATATAATCTCTTGCTCCGTGGTTGCATTTCTTGACGCATTCGCCGCAGGCTATACACTTGTCGGGATTGACCATGGTTATAAAGCGTCCGTCCTCCAGCTGCTTGGTGGTATTCGCCTCGGGGGCGGGACATTCTCTCACACACGCATTACAGCCTACGCATTTTTCGGGCTTTACTATGATTAGTTCATTCATACAAATTTTCTCCTTATGAAAAAGCGGGAATGAGATCCGCCGTTATTGCTTCCCTATGGATTTTGCTTTTGCCGCAAGAGCCGCAAGATCTATCTTTCCGCCCTTCTTCTCGCCGGTCACGGGCTTTTTTTCTCCGTCTGAGCCCTGTGCTTCTTCGGCAGCACCTTCCTGCTTTCCGTAAGCGGGGCTTTCCTCTTCCTGATCGGCACCTTCCTGCCCGGAACTGACTTTGCCTGTATTTATGGATTCGGCCATCTGTCTGAGCTTATCCAGCTCTTCCTTCTTTTTGCGCCTTTCCTCCTCGTTCTTCATATCCTCGCGGAGCTTTTCCGAAAGGGTTATGGGCTTTTCGGGGACGTCGGGCTCGACCTGTCCGGGCTCTCTGAATACGGGGACTCCGCCCTCCTTCAGTATGCTCTCTGTCTCTGCCACGGTCTTTGCTGTATCCGTAAGCTTTGCAAGGCCGTTCTCCTGAAAGCTCCTGAATGCGTCCTGCATAATGAGGAGCTGTTTCTTGAGGGCGTCTATATCGTTCAGAGCGGCAGCCTTCATATTGTTTGCCGACGCTTCCATATGTTCGCAGTTTGTCTTTGCCTCCGCAAGCTTTTCTGCGGCTGTTTTTTCTGCCTCATAAATTATCTGCTCTGCCACCACGTTGGCGTCCGCAATGGTATCCTCGGCAAGCTTCTTAGACTTGTACTCTATTTCCGCTGCCTTGGTCTTTGCGGAGCCCTCCAGCATTGCCGAGGACTTCTGCGCCTCTATGAACACGTTGCTGAGCGCCATGGCTTCGTCCTGAGCCATAAGAGCGGCGCATTTAGATTCTGTCGCCTTGAGCTTGTCTCTCATTGCTGCGAGCTCGTTATTGAGCCCTTTTATCTCATCGCGGAGGGTATTGTTCTCATCCTCCGTTGCCTTTAGCTTCATGCTGAGGGTATTGTTCTGCACCTGTACCTGAGTGAGCTTTGCTCTCTCCTCTGCAAGGACGTCTTCATAAGCCTTTTCCTCGTCGCTGCCCTTCCTGTACGCTTCCATGATGAACTTTGTTTCTCTGAGTTCATTTCTGAGGTCGTGTACCTGGCTGCTGAGAGATTCAAATCTCTGAACGACGCCGGCTTTCTCATATCCCCCGAAGCTAACCGTCTTTATAAACCTTGGTTCAGCCATATCTATTCCTCCTTGCCCCCACCCGAGCTGACAGTTTCCTGCCCCGGTGGCAGAAAACATAAAAAATATCGGGTATGATGTAAAATAATTATACACCAAATCCATGATATAGTCAATACAAAAAATGTACAAAAAAACGCGCTGTTTTGTACGATTCAGCCAACGGGGAGGAGGCCGGGGGCATATCAGTGGCTCACCACTCGTTCTCGTTTTCGGCTATGAGCTTCATGACCTCCTCGTTCTTGTAGAGACCAAGGTCAAAGAGCTTGTCGGCCTGCTTCTGGGTGATCTTTCCGCTGTCGGTATATACGAACTGACGGTGGAGCTGCTCCGTACCGTCCCATGAATCAATTATCTGCAGCCAGCCGTTCCTGTCGAGAGCGGTCTGTGCAAAGCGGGCTCTGGGATAGAATTTTCTGGCTATCATCTGCGCACATTTCGCATGGTTTGCATAGGAACAGGAATAGGTATCCCCCTCGGGCGAGATCCAGCCCAGTCTGAAATCGGGAGAATTCACAAAATACATCTCCTCCAGTGACAGGGGCACATCCTTGTCGGATTCCATTATCTTGCAAAAGTCATGATCCTTCTCGTTGAATTTAAAATACCCGCCTCTGCCGTCAAAGACCACGGGGAGCTGCTCTTCGGAAATTATTTCCTCAAAGCCCGTCCCCTCCAGTTCTTCCAACGTATCGGCATAGCGATAGTAGTAATAACCGTTAGGGGAGCTGTAGATAGCAAATTTTTTCATCCTGTATCCCACCTTGCGTTATTCCATAAGTATATTTTACCCTTTTTCCTACTATCTGTCAATTAGAATTACTTCAAAATCTTTTTTCTGCTTTGTGCAATATGCACATATCAGAGCCGGGACAAAAAAGCGGCTGCCCCAAGGGGCAGCCGCCTGAAACAGCGGATATTACATATTCATAACGGTATTTACCATGTTGCCGCCGTTCATCTTTGCGTTTCTCATGGCTGTATCCAGCTTAACGAGGAGCGAGTTAACGTTCAGGCAGTCGCCGGGGAGATAATGATATACAGCGCCCGAGCAAGGAAGCTGAACATTGAGGTTGAGTACCTCGAAGGGACTCGTCATTACGCGGTGGATATTCTGAACGATACCCATTGCCTGGCTCTCGGAGATGGACTTGTTGAATACGAAGCAGAATTCGTTGCCTGTGATGTTGTAGATCTCCGCAACGCTACTGAACTCCTCCTTGAGCTTATCCGATACGGCAACGAGGTACTCGTCGCCGAAGTCGTAGCCGTATGTATCGTTGATGCTTCTGAAGTTATCCAGATCGAATACGGCGATATTGAATCTCTCGGACTCGAGTCTGCCGCTGATCTCGTTATCGAGAGCGTAACGGTTCTTCATACCTGTAAGAACGTTCATCTCTGCAAGGTCGGTAGCCTTCTGACGTGTAGCCTTGAGCTTTGCGTCAACCTCAGCAAGGCTTCTCTCACGCTCGTCGAGCTCGAGTCTTGCCTTCTTGGATCTTTTTGCGAATATCCAGATCGCGATCTCACCGAGGATAGCAACGATCATCATCATCGACATGAGGAGGTATGTCTTTATAGCGTTCTGTTTCATCATGGAAGCGATCTTTACAGACATAACGTCGATTGTTGAGGTAAGCATCTCGGAAGCGCTTATCTGAAGGGGATAGATGTCCTGCTTCAGGATATAGCCCATTTCGATGTAGTCTCCGCTTTCAACGACACCAGTACCAAGACTGTCAAGTCTCTTCTTGTAGGTCTCGACTATGGACATAGCATAATCGAATCTTCTCATAGCATCGGGCGTAACGTCCTGAATGTTCCTGAAGGTGTTCTCCGCGTCCTTGATATTGGCATAACGTCTGTTGGTATCGTCGGTTATGACAGCCATATCCGTCTTTATACCTGCTGCGATGCCAAGAGTATCCATATTGATCTCTGAGAGCTCAGAATTGATCCTGTTGAGACAGTTCATCGACTGAGATGTTCTCGTTGACATCTTGGAGTTGTTACTGTAAATACTCTCAACGAGCAGGGTATTGATGATATATATTACTGCAAGCAGCAGAGCCGCGAATATGTATACACCGGAACTCATTGATTTGCTTTTTGCTTTGTTCTTATCTTTAGCCATAATGTTCTACCTCCATTAATAACTATCGGGATAAAGCAGGAGCTGAATGAAGGGGTCATTCAGGTTGTCTGCGTTAACAAAGGTAGCGCCCGTGTCAAGTCTGTTGGGTACGTTGGTACCGTCCAGTACCTTTTTGGCATATCTTACGCCAACATATCCCATGATGTAGGGGTTCTGTACAACGACGCCGTTGAGAACGCCCTTTCTGATGAAGGCGAGCTCCTGTTCGTCGGAGTTGAAGCCTACAACGACTATCTTGCCGGCAAGGCCGAGCTCTTCTACCGCATCGCATATGCCGAGGGTAGTATTAGTAGTCGTACCGAACATTACGTTGATTCCGTTGCCGTCTGTACCGAGGAGCTTCTTGGCCTGTGCCTTTGCGTCATCACGCTTAGCGCAGCGCTCACCCTCTACGATATTCTTTCTGAGGCTTACTATAATAGCACCCATAGCGTCGTCGCTGCCTGCTGTGCCTGCTGCACCGCCTGCGCCGCCCTGCTGAGCTGCACCGCCCTGCTGAGCCTGATCGCCGCCCTGCTGAGCAGCGTCACCGGCAGCACCCATATCCTGCATGCCGCCTGCCTGTAAAGCCTTGAAAGCAGCCTGCTGTGTGAATACGTCTGCAAAGCCCTCTATACGCTTCTCGGCTGTCGAAGCGGTATGTCCGATGATTCCGACCTTGACGCCCTTTGTGAAATCGTACTTGTTTGCTGCAAGAGCCTTAACGGCGCTTCTTGCCGCAACGCCTCCGCCGTCTGTCTCGGAGGAGCTTATGAGGGATATTACTCCGTCATAATCAGCCAGCGAGTTGATGTTGATTATCTTTATGCCCTTTTCCTCTGCCTTCTCAAATGCCTCGTTCAGCTCTGTGGTGCCGTTTGGTGCGATAACGATAGCCCTTGCGTCCTTCTTGATAGCGTCGTTGATAGCCGCTACCTGTGAAACGTAGTCGTTATCACCATCTGCAACGGTATAGATCAGTTCATATCCAAGCTCGCTGCACGCATCCTCTGCGCCCTTCTTTACGTCGTCCCAGAAACTGAGCTGCTGCTTGGTAATAACAGCTATCTTTCCACCCTGCTGCGCTCCGCCGGGGCCTCTTCCTCCGGGGCCTCCGGGGCCGCCCTTCGCACATCCGCTTGACGCCATCATCATGACAGCCGCCGAACATACGGCAAGAGCTCTGAGAACGCCTTTTCTCTTCTTGTTCATGTACACTGAACCTCCTTAAAATCAATTAAAGCCCGTCTTCAGCCGCAGGGTATCCGTCGTGATCCCCATTGCTCACTTTCTTAAACTAAAAAGCCGACGGCTTATCTTCGGGCTCCTTTGATACCCATTATTCATTTTAACATATTTATTCTAAAATTTCAACTGAATTTTAAAAACTGTCTATCCACGTCATACACAAAAATATCAAATATTTTATATGCATTTTAATCAATTTTATACTTTCAGGTTATTTTTATAATAAAATTACAGAATTTAAACGGGGCTTACGGCGGTTTATATTTTTTCGCAATATTACCACCGGTACAAGAGTTTTCAAATATGCACAAACAAGGTGTGTCTTTTTTGTAAAAGATAATTCAAATTTTCATATCTGCGCCCTTTTCCCTTGACATTGATATTGAAAAGTGATATACTATTTGTGATATTAATATGACTATAATTTTTTTACATTTATTGCGTTTATAATTTATGTCAGGAGGGGTAAAAATGCAATGCGAGAAATGCAACGCGCCGCTTGACCCGAAGCTTTCAGAATGTCCCAGCTGCGGTGCGCCTGTTCCGCAGAATATCGAGGGCTTTGAAAATACAATGGAGTTTCAGAAAGAGCTTCGTGCGATCGTTGTAAACGACGGCCCCCGAGCCGTTATGAAAAAAGAAAGATTCGTCGGCCTTCTCAGCGACCACGTTCCCGATTACGACAAGGAACGCCGCCTGCTCATCAATATGTACCGTATGGGCGTACTGAAAATACTTCTTGAGGATAAGAACCGCGAGCTTTCCATAATGAAAGCCAAGAGCTTCCTGCTGGGAGACCTCTTCCTTGCCGAAAACGCTGCGGAATTCGTTATCGCCTGCTTTACATACCTTCTTGGCTGGCCCTATGAGTCTCCTCTTAAAGTAATGCCCGGAAGCGGGGAAGAACAGGAGAGAGAGGAACACAGAAAAAGAACAGTCGACGTCAACGAAATGGTATTTACTCCCCGTAATGCCTTTAAATACAGACTCAGCGGAAATATCACCATACCTGACGGATATACAAAGCTCGAAGCCTTCTGCTTCGATAAATTCGGTTCACTCAGGACCATCAGGCTCCCCGGCACCCTCATCGCCATCGGAGAATACTGCTTCTCGTCCTGCAAGCGCCTGAGGGGTCTCGAACTTCCCGAAGGATTAAGGATAATCAAACAAGGCGCATTCAGTCAGTGTGCAAACCTCGTTGTGGTGAAGATACCTGACGGAGTGCTCGAAATAGAGGACAGCACCTTCTCATTCTGTACAAGCCTCGAGGTAATAGAGATACCTCCCAGCGTGAGCAGCATAGGTGCGGAAGCCTTCTCGGGCTGTGAAAGGCTCAGGAAGCTCTTTCTCCCCGAAAGCATCAAGTTCATCGACGCTAATGCTTTCTCCTACTGTCCGAGCCTTGTAATATATTGTATAGAAAATTCATACGTTCATAAGTACTGCTTGGCCACCGGGATACGATTCGTTCTTGTTACCTCGGCTGAAGAATATGAGCTGGATTAACAGAGAAAGGATGAGATCACATCATGATAGAACTTGAAATAGGCCAGGAAGTCGAAATGGAATTCGGCGGCAAGGCCAAGGTGCTGAGCGTCATCGGCAGCGGCGGTCAGGGTACCGTCTACCTCGTACGCTTCAACGGCCAGAAATGGGCCCTGAAATGGTACGACATCAGCAAGATGAACAAGCCCGCAGCCTTCCGCAAGAACCTTCAGAACAATATAAGCGACGGTCCTCCCAGCAACAAGTTCCTCTGGCCGAAATACCTCACAAAGGAAGCTGAGGACGGTACCTTCGGATATATAATGGAGCTCAAGCCCGACGGCTTCGACTCCTTCGTGGATATTCTCAATACCTACAAGCTTGAGATAGATCCCCTTTCGGGAAGAGCCGTGAAGCGCCCCGTAAAATTCAATACCCTGAGCGCCATGGTGACCTGCGTCATAAATATAGTGAACGCTTTCAGACAGCTCCACCGGGCAGGAAAAAGCTATCAGGATCTTAACGACGGAGGCTTCTTTATAAATGTGAATACCGGTGCCGTGCTGGTCTGCGACTGCGATAACATCGCCCCCGACGGAAGCAACTTCGGTATCGGAGGAAAACCCGGATATATGGCCCCCGAAATAGTAAGAGGACTTGCACAGCCTAATGTGCAGACCGATAAGTACTCTCTGGCTGTCGTTCTCTTCAAGCTCCTCTTCAGAGGAGACCCCATGGAGGGAGAAAAGGTAGTAAGAGACGTATGCCTTACAGAATCCTCGGAGCTGAAGCACTACGGTCAGAACGCAGTCTTCGTCTATGACCCCGACGACGCTTCAAACCGCCCCGTAAGAGGCATACACGACAATATAATCAAATTCTGGAGGATCTATCCCGATTATATAAAGGACGCCTTCATCCGCTCGTTCACAACGGGTATAAGCGATCCCTCAAAGCGTATAATCGAGAATGAATGGCAGAAGCTGTTCATAAGGCTCAGATCAGAGATCATCCAGTGCGGCTGCGGACGTACGAACTTCAGCTCTATGTTCATCAAGCCCAACGATAAGACCTTCAAGTGCCCGAAATGCGGCATGGAATTCGCTACCATAGGCTTCAGCAACCGCGATTACCGCACACCGCTGTACCTTGGCTGCAAGTTCTATACCTGCGAGATAAGTCAGGAGTCCGACGACTTCTCGGCTGTGGCGGGAGAACTTGTCGAGAATAAGCTCAAGCCCGGAGTTCTGGGCATAAAGAATTGTTCGGACAGATACTGGAAAGCTAAAATGCCTGACGGAGTTTTCTACGATATAGCTCCCGGAAAGGGCTTCCCTGTATGGCAGGGGCTCGAGATCGATTTCGGCGAGATAAAAGCACAGATCTAATCTGCTGTATATGATCGTTACGGCAGAAAAACTGAAAGGATGTATGTAATTATGAGCAATGAACATTTTACAGAACCGGAAGTGAACGAAAACAAAAACGCTTCTCCTTTGGATGATTTTGATATGACAGAGAATGTGGCTGCTCCCGAAACCGACGAAAGCATTCTTGACTTTGACGACGATCCCCTCAGCGCTACGAGCGTCTCGAAAAAGAGCCTCGTTATATTCTTCCTGATAGATACCTCGGGAAGCATGAAGGGAAAGAAAATGGGCGAGCTCAATACCGTTATGGAAGAGCTCATCCCCGAGATACGCAGAGTCGGAGAGGCTGATACGGAGGTAAAGGTCGCTGTGCTCACCTTCTCCACAGAGGTCAGATGGATGTACTCCACTCCTATCCCGATAGAGGACTTTGAGTGGGCAAGACTCCGCGCAAGCGGCGTTACCAGCATGGGCGCGGCATTCAAGGAGCTCAACCACAGAATGTCAAGAAACAGCTTCCTCAGTTCGCCCTCGCTCTCATTCGCTCCCGTTATCTTCCTGATGACGGACGGCTATCCCTCCGACGACTATAAGGAGGGTCTCAGAGAGCTCCAGACCAACAGCTGGTACAAGTTCGGCCTCAAGGCTGCGCTTGGTATCGGACAGGAAGCAAACGATAATATACTCGCTGAATTCACCGGCTCGGCCGACACCGTTGTTCACGCTTATACAGGCGGTCAGCTGGCTCAGATGATAAAGATCATCGCTGTTACTTCTTCACAGATCGGCAGTAAGAGTATGACCCTCTCGGACGATACTTCTCACGAGCTGGCTGAGGAGGACGTTTTCGCAGCCAAGCAGAAGCTTCTCGGTCAGCAGATCCAGGAGCTGATAAGCAAGCAGCCCGGCGACGACGACGTGCCCTTCGATACAGGCTGGTAATCTTTAGAAATTCGTGAGGAGGATTGAATAAATATGTTCAGCGGCTTCAGCCATTCGGTCATGGGCGCAAGCCACGAAAAGACCAATCTGGTTTGTCAGGACAGCTCTGCTTTTAAGATCGGCGACCACTATGCCATCGCTGTCGTTGCCGACGGTCACGGAAGCAAAAAGCATTTCAGAAGCCACCTCGGTTCAAAGTTCGCCGTCGAGGCTACCATCGAAGCTATCGACAGGTTCTACGAGGAGCGAGAGGCACTGGAAGCAAGCCTTCCCGTAAACCATAAACTTATCATCAGGAATATCGAAAAGCAGATCATCTCAAACTGGAATGTGAAGGTTGATAAGCATCTCTCCGAAAACCCTGTAACCGATAAGGAAAAGGAAAAGTTCACCGAGGAGGAATTCGAGGCAATACTGCCCGAATCCTACTACGGAACTACTCTCGTAGCCGCCGTTTCAGGCGACAACTACACATTCGGACTTCAGATAGGAGACGGAAGCCTCGTCGCTTTATTCGAGGACGGCAAGGCCGTAATGCCCATGGAGTACAACGAATCCGCTCCCGCAAACGTTACGGCTTCCCTGTGCAATTCCAACGCAGCTTCACTGTTCAGCAGCTTCTATGCGCCGAACAAAAAGCTCATTGCACTTTACGGCTCCACCGACGGACTCTATACCTCCTTCGGCAGCGAGCATGATTTCCTCGACTATCATACCATTATCACAAGTCAGCTCGTTAATATCGAAACCTTTAAAACAGTCATCAAGAACAATCTTGAAAAAAGATCGCACTTCGGTACTGAAGACGATATTTCTCTCGCCTGCATCTACAACGAAAAGCTCCTTACCGACAGGATGGACCTTATAAGAAAACGTGTGGATGAGAACAAAAAGGCGGCGGCCGACAGAAAAGCGGCAGCCCTCAGCAAACAGGTGTGAGGTAAATATGTGTACAAGCGCAGGAGTCTGCGTTAATAATTAAAGAAAAGTGGTGTTTGATTTGGAAATAGGTTCTTTATACAATACTGCAAAGAATTTTGCGGATACAGTTAAGATCGCGCGGCCGGAGCTCGTGAATTACGACGCGTGTCTGTGCCTTATAGTCGCTGACACCGGCGATATTTTCTCAGGCGTTTCGGGCATATCTATAAACGAGGGCACAGTTGAGAACGTTCCAGCCGAAAAAATAGCCATCATGTCGGTCATCACGGCAAAGAAGGTCATAGCTAAGCAGCTTATCCTCATTTCTCTCGACGACTACAGCTATTTCAGACCCGACGACGACGCTCTTTCTCTGCTCGTGAATTCCAGCGTTGACAACAGCAGCTGTCAGATAGTGCTCTCTCCCGATGAGGCAATACCCGCAGCAAGCCTTGTTCCCGCAGACGCAACTCCCGATTTTCTCAGCGGCTATGATGAGTCTGCCGAGCTCGGCGCTCCCGCTGATTTTGCAGACGGCTTCAACGTTGAGACTACCAATCCCTTCAATTCGGATACAGATCCCCAGCCCGCAAACGATCAGGCTCAGGACGGCGACCTCAATTTCCTCTACGAGCATCCCGAAGAGGCTCAGCAGAGAGGCGCAAGCGGATTCCCGAATCTCGGCGCAGGTCAGCAGCAGGGCTACCCCCAGGGTTATCCTCAGGGTTATCCCCAGCAGGGCTACCCTCAGGGCTATCCCCAGCAGGGCTATCCTCAGGGTTATCCCCAGGGCTATCCCCAGCAGGGCTACCCACAGGGCTATCCTCAGCAGGGTTATCCCCAGCAGGGCTTCCCTCAGGGCAGCTATCACGGAGGCTATCCTCAGCAGGGCTACCCACAGGGCTATCCCCAGGGCGGCGGTATGCCGAACTCAATGTATCAGCAGGGCATGAATGCCGCTCCCTACAGACAGGGATATAACGGACCTTCCGTGCATGGCGGTGCGGTCGGCAGCTTCCAGCAGCAGGGCAGCGTAAGCATCACTCTTACCTCAAAGCCCGGCGGCGAGAACGCTTTCAAAAAAAGATTAAGCAGTTTCCTTGACGACGATGACACAAGCAATAACGAGGGCGAGGGTATGTCCAAGGAGGATATGCTCAAGCAGGCAAAGGACAGAAAGAAAGTCGCAAAGGCTAACCTCAACTTCAAGAAGAAAATGTAAGCCCTGCGGCGATCGTATTTTCTTGCTGTCAAGAACGGTCATGACCGTTTCTATACGTTTATTGTCTTGAAAACAGGTCAATAATTGCGGAATATTCCGCCGCGTATACTTTAGGCCTGTTTATACTTGCATTTTTCTCACATCTGTGCTATAATGGCTATATGTGATTATCGAGTGCAAAATAATTTCGTTTAAGGAAAGGGATAGCTATGAATTATTTGCTTAATATCGATGAAGCGGTAGACAGAAAGTTCCTTGTAACTAAAGCAATGAGGGGACAGGCCGAGGTCGGTACTATAATCCATGTTATGGACGCCGAGCAGCAGGCTCCCAACTCGATCATCGTTTACTACCGTGTAAACAGATATAACGAAAAGTTCCACGATTATCAGGATTATACCGCTAAGTTCGAGAGCCTTTCCCAGTTCTGCAAATGGGCTCAGCCTGATAACTTCATCGCGCGTAACTATGAGTGCTTCAGTATAAGAGACGTTCAGCACTATATAAAGATCAAGAAGAGAAGTTTTACTACCTTCTGCCTTCCTATCATTCTTCTGATAGCAATTATCATATGGGCGCTTGCACTGTTCCTTATCAAGGGCGTTGTCGGTATAATCATCGGCGCGGTTCTTACCCTGTTGGCAGTTGCAGCAGTGCTCCTCATGCTCAAGAAGATGAAGAAAAAGGAAAAAATGCGATTGTACCGGAAGGTCAGCGCAACGTGGGGCGTTGTATTCAAATAGCCTCAGACAAGCTCAGGACTTTGTTTTTATTATTTTCCTTCCCTTATTGCGGGACGAAAAACACTTCTGAATAAAAAACAAGCCCCTTCGGGAGCAGCGTAGCTATGCCCGTCTGCTCTTAAAGGGGCTTTTTTGTCTGCTCCCGTTCAGCATATGGGAGAGCTGTATTCACCTGTCAATGCATAAAGGCTCCGGTATATTCCGGAGCCTTTATGATCTACGCAAACTGCCTTGTTCTGGCTGAGCCCTCAAGTCTTTTATAAACATCGAGCCAGATATTCTTTCCGGGTTCGTTCCTTCTTATCGTCTCGCGTCTGACGGGATCGAAAAAGCTCTTGAACTCCTCCAGTCCGTTCAGGAAGCTGTCGTTGTACTTCCCGAGCATTGTGTCAAGATTGTTCTTCCACTCTGTATAGCGTTTGCCGTCGTACTTCTGCTTCTCATAGAGATGAAGCACCGCAACATCGGGATTATAGACAATCTCAACTCCGTTCTTCATCATGCGGTAGCCGAACTCCCAGTCCTCCACTTCCTGTCCGCGGTAATTCTCATCAAGACCGCCGTAACGCCTTATACACTCAAGGGGAATGGAAAGGTTTGACGTCTGGGTAAATATCATCTTATACTTCACCTTATTGAAGTCATAGCAGTAGGTCTCCAGCATTTTCAGCCTTATGTCCTTTATGAAATAATAGCTCTTATGCTTGTCGAGGCCGTATGCCTCGGGCTCTCTCAGCCAGTAGCGTATACCGTTCCTGATGAGCTCCCTGGTCTCGAAGAGCATCTGCTCGTTGTCCTCAAATACCTCTTTGGCAAGACCGAACTGCATTACGGGTCTGCCGTAAGACCTGTATGTATTATAGTGACCCGCTATAAAGTCCCTCGAAGCGATGTCGTTCTCGTTTATGAAGATAACGAGCTCGCCTGACGCCTTCCTTATACCCTGATTCTTTGCCTGACCGACCCTTCCTCCGTATACGGACAGACAGCGCACTCTTGCCCGCGGTCTTCTTGAAGCAGCATACACTTCAAAATCGTCTCTTGTGCCGTAATTGACAAATATCAGCTCATACTCGCTTTTATCGAAATTCTGATTTTCCAGCGAATGGAATAATCTTACTACCCTTTCCGACGGTCCGGAATAGGGAATGATAACACTGCACCTCATCATGATTTCTCCTGTTGAACAAAAAATATCCTTCTGTATTATGGAACATTATCGGCTGCAAATGAACACACATTACACTTTATGCCTGTTATGCGCCTGTTTCAATAGCTATTATAGACCGATTTCAGGTCATATTTCAACAAAAAAGCGTTAAATGTATGTTTTTGTGCCTGAAATGCGGGAATTTGTTCATCTATTATTCACAATTTCGCCCGAAAATTCCTTCAAGTCATTGACAAGCCTTTAAAAGTATAGTATAATTTAATCACTGTGCGGCACGCTTTATGGCCTTATTTTGACAATATGCCGTTGATTGGGGCGTGTCACTTTTTTATCCGGAGGTGATGAAAATGAAGATAGCTATATGCGACGATGAAGAAAGATCGGTCCGCAAGATCAGGGAGGACCTTACCTCTCTCCAGACCTACGATGACGAATTCAGCTTCGACGAATTCAATGACGGCAGATCCCTGCTCTCCGAGTTTACAGAGGGAAAATACGCCGTTATCGTCCTCGACATCGAGATGAAGGGGCTCAACGGCCTTGAAACCGCCGAATTTATCAGGAGCATCGACGATAAGGTAATAATCATTTTCCTCACCAGCTATGAAAAATTCGCCTGTCAGGGCTACGAGGTAAGAGCCTTCAGGTATATCCTCAAGACCCAGCCTCATTCCATATATATGAAGCAGCTCGACGACGCTATACGGGAATACTACCGCAACACAAGATATATCATCACTTCGGTGAACGGCAGGGACGAGAAGCTCCTCACCGACGATATACTCTATCTTGAGGTGTTCTCCCATAAGATACAGATACATACCAAGACGGAGAATTACATCGTCAAGGGTACTCTTTCGGAATTTGAAGCCGAGCTCTCGGACTCGCTCTTCGCCCGCCTTGATAAGAGCAGTCTCGTGAACATAATAAATATCGACTATATACGCAAGAACGAGGTCATGCTCATAAACGGCGAGACCCTTTTCGCCAGCCGCAATCACATCAAGAATATCAAGGAGAGCTTTATGAATTACAGCAGGAGCAGGTGGAGCTGATGGTAGCCTCCGCAATTATTATCGAAGCAGTCAACTGCCTTTTTGAAGCGGGCATAATCGTATTCTATCTCTATCAGATAATGAAGCGCTCTATGCGTTATCCCCTGCCCGTTCTTCTGATACCGTTTTCAGCTATATTCTGCATACTCATGGGACTTACCCTTGCAGATGTCAATCCGTGGATAAAGCTGGGCATACTGCCCGTTATAATGATAGCCACCTCCATAGTGCTCTTCGAGAACAAGTTGGGAAGCACAGCCTTCTACTGCCTGATATTCACACTTGTGATACTTGCCTCGGAAATACTCCCCATGGGAGCCCTCATGCTTATGAACCTCGGCGACTCGGAGGCCCGCATGAACACGGGCATGGGACGGTATATAGGCATGGCGGCCTCAAAGCTGTTCTGCTTCTGGTTCTCCATATATATCGCCGAGTACCTGAAGCCCAAGCAGAGGGAGATACCCTTCAAGAACTGGCTGCTGATAATATTCGTTCCCCTGCTGAGTCTCATAATACTCAACGGCATATATGTATCCTACGGTCTTTCCCACCGCAGGACCATAGTTTACCTGCTCTCGGTGGCAGGTATATTCCTGCTGAATATTTTCGTTTTCGATTTCTTCGATACCTACTCCAACACCATAAAGCTGCGGCTCATGGAGCAGAGACTCCAGTCCGAGGAGGAGAACTACAAGCTCATCGAAAACAAATATACCGAGATACGTCAGCTCAAGCACGACATAAGCAACCAGCTGGCAGCAGCAAAAAGAATGTTCCGTCAGGGCGCGGGTCCCGACGCTGTCGTGCACCTCGACAAGCTATATTCAAAGGTATCGGACGCAGGCGGCATATGCTATACGGGCATATCCTCAGTGGACGCTATCGTGAATATGAAATGGAGCCAGGCCGTATCCCAGAATATCCCCTTCTCCTGCAAGGTCATATTCCCTAATAAAATGGACATTGACGAGCTGCCGCTGTGCCGTATCATCGCCAATCTCCTCGACAACGCCATAGAGGGCGCCCTGCGCTCCGACGCGGGAGAGAAATACGTATATATATCCCTTATCCAGAGCAATAAGAAGCTGAGGATATGCGTCATAAACACCTCCGACGAGGTGGACGCCGACGACCTCACCACCCAAAAGACAGGCTACGGTCACGGTATCGGCATAAGCAGCATAAGGGACGCTGTGGAGCAGCTCGACGGAATACTCTCCTTCAGATACGAAAAAGGCATTTTTACCGCCGATATAATGATAGCATATCAGCCCGCAGACGCTGAATAAGCATATCCGCACGGCAAATAACATATATATAAAGCGCGTACTTTCCGCGGAAAACACTTTCACGCTCATATCCGGTCTTTTGTCACACTATACGGCATCATAAGCCGCAGCTCCTGAACTGTCCCGTTTATTTCCTTGTAAATGTCCGTTCATGATATTCACATACAAGCGCTTGAGGAAGGAGCCCTCATGATAGGAAAATTAGCAAGGAAAACTGCGGTTTTCTTCTCGGAAAACAATATAATAAAGCCCGAGGACACGGAAGCCTATGCCTACGGACTGGAAATACTGTATTCAACGGTCCTCAATTCCGCCGCTGTGATACTCATCGCCGTCATCACCGGCGAGCTGATCGCGGTAGTCGTATATATGGCGGCATTTCTGACTCTCCGCATAAATGCGGGGGGCTATCATGCAAAGACACATCTTGGCTGCATTTCGATACTTGCGGCTGTGCTGCTGATATTCACGGCAGTAATAAAACTGCTGCCCGATGCAGCCTTTCCCTATGCCGCAGCTGCCGTTATGGCCGCTGCTGCCGTACCTGTTTTGATTTTTGCTCCCGTGGAGCACCCCAACCACCCGCTCAGGGAAAAGGCAGTAAAGCGCCTGAGAAAAACAACTCTGATATTCCTTAGCGTGTGGACTATCCTATGCTTAATATTTATTTTTTTTGCCCCTGAGCTCTCTTTTTATGCGGCCTGCGGAGCCCTGACCGCTGCAGGCGCCCTTACAGCCGAAAAAATGAGACAGAGACAATCTGAAATAAATAAATAATCCAGAAAGGACAGGATGTATGAAAACACTGAAATCTGTGCTTCTCAGATACAGCTCCGCTCTTGCAGCTGTCGCCATGGCTGTCGGTACGGAATCTGCCGTGAAAGCATGCTGGTTCTTCTTCAGCCAGCCAAAAGTCCCTGAAGGCATTCAGAAGTTTATCAGGGAAGAGGACTGATAAACAGGAAGGACGTACCTTAAAGGTACGTCCTTCTTTTTGTATTCTGACGTTCTGAGGAGGCTTTTCCTCAGAAGCTTTTCCGGATAAAAAATATGGGCTTCCGTACACAGCGCGGTAATATCCGCCCGCTTTATACAGAGAACGTATCCCTGAAGGCAAGGTAGTTCCTTCCGTCTGCGCTGCCGTAGACAGCAAAGCAGATATTTCGGAACATTCTGCCGAAGCCCTCGTCGATAATGACCTTCCTGAAATATCCCGATACGTCTCCGGGCTTGTTTCCGAAGGCTCCGCAGCCCCATGCGCCGAGCACAAGGTCGCTGTGACCGTGCTTTGCGGCTATGGCAAGCATTATGCGTATACGCCTTGTCATGACCTCTGCTACCTCCTTCTTTGAAGCAAAAATCGCTGCGCCCCGCCTGTTGGGAGCGGGCACGGTAATTACCGCCGCCGTAAAGGGCTCGGCTGAAAGCCCGCATTTATGGTCGCGGAAAACGCATACATCGGGAGAATACAGCATATAGTCAGATTCCGTGGAGCTTATATGGGTATTGTTGTAGCGGTACATCTCCTTTGCCTTCTCAGAGCTTATGGAAGCATAGAGGGTGCTGCACCTGCAAAGCGCCTCCTCCTGAGCGTTCGCACCCAGACGGAAGCCGCCTCCCGCCTTGTGGGCGTTGGCAAAATTCATAACAAAGGCGTTCTCAAAACGACCTGCCGCCGCAAAGGAGTCCTCTGTGGTAACGGTTATATCACACATATCTCCCTCGGGGATAATTGTGCCGGCAAGGAGCTCCGCGCCTTTTTCGGGAGACCACACCTCAACTGCCGCAGGGTCGGTCTTCGGGAGATCGATACGTCTGCCCTCCAGCTCATAGAAGCCCTCGGCGGTTATTTTTATAGTTTCGTTTGCAATGGATATATTATTCATAACAACACTCCCTTATGGATTTTTCACGTCTATGACAACATACTCCGAGACCGTACAGGTCTTGAAGGGGATCGCCCAGCCCGATATTCCCGAGGTGACTATGAACTGCGTGGTGCCGCGGGTCTCCGTGCCGTAGACCTTGTCGTTGGCGCCAAGAAGCACACCTATGGGACCTGCGGGCCATACATGGCCGCCATGGGTGTGTCCCGAAAATACCAGATCGGCTCCCGAAGCTGCTTCGTTTTCGTAATCGTTTGGCTGATGATCGAGCACAAGGCTGAATTTCGTGCTGTCGGTCTTTTCTGTCAGCTCTCTGATACCGAGACGCTCCTCCTCCCGCTTGTCCCGACGGCCGATGACCGTCATAAAGTCCTGAATATCCGCAGTTTCGTCCTCCAGCACCACTACCCCGTTTTTCCGGAGCTCCTCCCGCAGGTCATCCTCGCTGAAGTCGCGGCTGCTCTCATAATAGCCCCTGTCATGGTTGCCGAAGATGAAGTAAACTCCGTATTTTGTCCCGAGATCGCCCAGCGCTTTGCAGGCGCGGACCATATCCGCACGGCAGGAATCGTCGTCAACAAAGTCTCCCGCGATCACGACAATATCGGGAGCCTCCGACTGTACCCGCTCCATTTCTTTTGCAAAATCCTCTCCGCTGA
The DNA here is from genome assembly GCA_017519415.1 of Ruminococcus sp. Classification (GTDB taxonomy): domain Bacteria; phylum Bacillota; class Clostridia; order Oscillospirales; family Ruminococcaceae; genus Ruminococcus. Next base: position 65,299 of record JAFWSI010000034.1, on the reverse strand, counting down.
GAGTAATTCCGAGGTGAGAGTCGGCTATGCCGACTATGCGCAGACTGCCGTCGGGCAGAGGCTTTTCCGTATACACCGTGTAGTCCGTGCGTACCACGTTATGAGCGTTGTACCACCCTATGCCCAGCCATACCGCCGTAAAGAGAACGGCGCAGGCTCCCTCGATATTGCGGCGGCGTTCTTTTCCGAGGAGCTTCCGCACTATGGCTCCTGTAATGTCGGCAGCAATCCAGAACATCATAAGATGTATTATGACCACGATGACAGTGAAGGAATTTATGAACCCAAAGCAGGCAATTCCGCCGAAGGGCAGCAGACACAGCAGCCATGAAAGCAGCCTGTGCCGCTCGGCAAGCTTCTTTATGAAGCTGAACCTGTGAAAGCCCCTGAACAGGTATATGATACCGCCTATGGCTATTATCAGAAGCACAAGGAACAATATCAGCCAGAACATACAACGCCTCCGATGATACTGCTCATTACCTCCCTGTTCACCTCATAGGGACAGCTTGCAAGCTTCCTCGTGTTCTTCATCACTGCGTCCGCAGCCTTTTCCAGCAGCTCCGCCGATACATTTACGGGACTGATCTCCGCAATGAAGCTGCCCAGCTCGTCCGTATCAGCAAAGCCCGTGAGAGAAAGGATATGCTCTCTGTCTCCCTTGCAGGCGTTCTGTACATAGCCCTTCTGGAAGGCTCCCACAGCTGCGCCGTGAGGAACGCCGCCCTCATAGGTCAGGGTATAGCTGAGACCGTGAGGGATAGTCGTGCCCGTGTGGGCAATAGCCATGCCGCCTATGGTTGAGGCAGTCATAAGTGAGACAGCTCCCTCATAGTCAAGGGGTATGCTGCCATTTAGGTATCCCCTGCATTCCCTCCACTTACCGAGTCCCGCATCAGCTATCATCCGGCTGTAGTCCGTGGCCGTGGAGTTGATGTAGCTCTCGATAAGGTGGCTCAGAGCGTCAACCGCCGTGGCGGCTATGAGCCTCTGCGGAGCAGTGAGGATATACTTTCCGTCGCACAGTGCAAGATCCGGGAATACCTTGTGTGTCATGGACATCTTTGTGCGCAGGTCGTGGCGGGTGAGCACGGATATTCCCGTTACCTCCGAGCCGGTGCCGCAGGTGGTGGGTATTGCCGCTACCGGCAGATGCGCCGGCGAGGCGGAGCTGTCAAACAGGAGCTCCCGCTGAGCGAGGGACTCCTTCATCATTACGGCTATTGCCTTTGCCGCGTCCAGCGGAGAGCCGCCGCCTATGCCGATAACGAAGTCCGCTCCCGAGCTTATGCCGATGTCGCGGGCTTTCATGACCGTTTCCACGGAGGGGTTTTCCTCTACTCCGTCAAATACAGTAAAGCCCACGGAGCATTCCCCGAGAGCTTTTTCCGTATCACTGAGCGATCCGTTTTTCCGCGAGGAGCTCCTTCCCGTAACGATAAGGGCATGTGTGCCCAGTGAAGCGAGCTCGCGCCTGTGAGCGAAGACGCATTCCTTTTCCGAAAAGACCTTTGTGGGTATATAAAAGAACATGAAATTACCTCATTCCCTTGTATTCAATATCATTCTGTTATTAGAATATCAGTTTTGTCTGCCATTGTCAATACATGGGGAGAAAAAACGCTTCTTTATTGCAAATAATCTTCTCTGTGCACTATAGTGTTGAAATGAACGGGCAGCTATGCTATAATATGTGTGAAATCAGGGGAAAAGCGCCTTTCGGAAGTCGGGGGGCTAAACAAAGGACGGCTTTTCACAGCACTTGGCTGATGAAAAAAGGGGGTATTGCAGCAATGGATATATCAAAAAACAGAATATATACCGTTTCAGCAGAAGAAATAGCAGAAAAAATGGGCGCAGGCTGGAATTACGGGAACACTCTTGAAGCAAATTTCGGTGGGACTCCCGACGAGACCGTATGGGGAAACCCGAAGGCTTCACAGGAAATGGTGGACGCAGTCGCGGAGGCGGGCTTCGAGACCGTCAGGATACCCATTTCCTACCTCAGCAGGATAGACGACGGCAACGGCTATAAAATAGACGATGAATGGCTGGAAAGGATAGCCGAGGTGGTGGATTACTGCTACAACAGGGGGCTTTTCGTTATCATAAATATCCACGGCGACGGCTACCATACAATAAAGGGCGGCTGGCTGCTGTGCAACAGCAGGGATCAGAAATATATCAAGGAGAAGTACGCCGCTGTGTGGAGACAGATAGCCGGGCGCTTTGCGGATTACGACGAGCACCTTATATTCGAGAGCATGAACGAGGTCTTCGACGGGATATACCATGATCCTGTCCCGGAGTTCTACGAGAATATAAACGATTATTGCCAGATATTCGTTGACACGGTCCGCAGCGCAGGAGGCTGCAACACTCACAGGTGGCTGATGACGGCGGGCTGGAACACCGATATAAAATACACCTGCGGAGGATACGGCTTCCGTTTCCCCGAGGATAAAGGAAATACCGCAGGCGAGGGAAGGATTATACTCTCCGTTCACTGCTACGACCCGTGGGACTACTGCGGCGAGGAGGAGGAAAAAGTCTTCCTGTGGGGCGAAAAGGGTCAGGAGATAGTCGAGGGCGGCAGCGCCGACCCCAAGTACAAAGCAGCATGGGGCGACGAGGCACATATCAGAGCTCAGTTCACCATGCTGAAGGAGCGCTATGTGGATAAAGGCATTCCCGTTATCATAGGAGAGTTCGGCTGCGTGGACAGGGCAAATCCCGCAACGGGGATTCCCGACCGCATTACCGAGAACCGTGCCTACTACGACGGCTTCATCGCCGGAACAGCCGCTCAGAACGGGCTTGTGCCCGTATACTGGGACAACGGCTTCAACGGCAGGTTCGGACTTGCTCTCTTTGACAGGCGCTCACTCACACAGACTCAGCCCGAGATAATCGAAGCTATAATAAGCGCCGTGAAGAACAAGGATCCCATGTCAGGCAGAAGGGCATATATAGACAGGTATACAGGATAAGAAAAGCTCCCGGACCACCGGGAGCTTTTCTGTTATTTAATGTCTGCTCAACAACGCTGGATTGGCATTAAGACAATTCAGCGTTGTCAAAGGGCAAAATGAGCTTGACATAAAGAAATGTGATGCGCAAATTTCCTATTTTATAAATGAATTTGCGCTCTTCGAACTTTGTTCGGGGCAATAACCGTCATAAGGCGGTTATTGAGGACACATTACTTATAGTTTTCCATACTTGTGTCGAACCAGCTCATATCCTTTTCGGGAACAGGTTCTGCCTTGTCATTTAACTTTACATCGAAGTACATATCAACAGTGTCTATATCTCCGTTTTCACGGTACAAAATATCTAACATCGGTATTCCTGTTTCCTTGTCGATGTAGAGCATAAATTTATCTATTTCATATTCATCATAGTCCTTTTCCGGACGCTTTCCCTCGATAACATAGCAGTCTCTGCCCTCAAAGCTAATATCGCCTGTGATTTCCCAGTTATTGAGCTCATAGAGATAATTGGTTACAAGTCCCTGTCCGTCAGGGCAAAGAACAGGCTTGTTTATTGAAAGGTCATATTCGATCGCATGACTGGAGGTCAATCTTAATGCTTCGAAGCCTTTGTATTTATCGGCGTCGCTGTCACGATAAAAGCAATCGTTCCAGCTGGAAATTATATTTTCGTCAGAAGTCTCCGGATTCTGCCAGTAATAGCGTTTTTCACCGTCACAATAGGATTCGGTTTCTTTTTCATGGTCCGTATCTATATCTTTTTCAGCGTATTCAGCCATATCTGCTATATCCTCACTGCCGCTGTATCTGGCACCGGTATAGCCAAATCTATATGACCTTGCGGCTCTGTTATCTGTACAGAGAATATCATAAAATACGGAATAATCCTTTACTAAAGCAGGAGAACCCTCCGGAGCTTTATAAAAACTTACACTTTTTGCGCTTATCTTGTCATAAAGGTCAACGCTGTTCATCATCTTATCTATGACATCAAGCTTCTGCCTGTCAAGCTCGGGACCTGTGGGCTCCATATCGTCGATTATCCAGTTTCCGTCCTTTTTTGTCACCTTCATGGTCATATCGTACTTGTTGGGGACACTGGTGAATTCATACTTTACAACGGCTGTGAATGAATCATCGGTGATGTCGTATATCTCCGCAGGCTCGTTCAAGTAATTATAGAACTTGTAGGCGGAGTCTATTTTTTCAGGCTCATTAGAGTAAGAACTTAATGAAGCACAGTAGAGCCTGCCGTTGTACATTGCATAGGTACCGAAATCAGGGCACTTATCTTTACTCTGATCGTAATAGCGGTCCGGCTCATAATCTGTGAGCTCCTCGCCTATGAGCTTGGGGAACTGTTTGTCGATAAGGCTCTGTGACATAAAGCTGAGAGCCTTTGACATTACCTCGTCGGTATTGCTGAACTTCATGCCGATATCATAGTGAGTGTAACGCCATGAACCGAGCCATGTATAATTCGGATAGTAAGAATCGCCTATTCCCAGCTCATACCATATTTCATCAATATATTGACCGTGTTCAGCGTCTGTCTGTTCACGCCTTTTTTCTTCTTCAGCAACAAATGCGGCAAGTTCCTCTTCGGTCATATTTGCGAAATCGCCTTCCACTGGCCCGCCGTAGTCGTTTTTTGGCATAGCGTCAAGGTCAAAAGGCTCAAGGAAGTCGTTATACTCTGCCAGCAGAGTCTCTGCGGTCTGGCGGCATTCCTCGGTACGGGGATCCACAGCAGTTGCAGTTGACACGGCTGACATATCCTCAGAGACCGTCGTATTAACGTCAGGATCATTATTATCGCCGTTTCTGAGCTGCCGGGAGATATTGTATCCGCCGAAGCTTCCTGCGCCTATAAGCAGCGTCAAAGAAGCCGCTATGGAAGCGGTCTTCCACTTCGGCCGCCTGTACACCTCAACACCGCTTACATCTGTTTCTGTATTGAACTCTGTATTTTTTTCGTCTGATAAATTGTACTTTCTCTCGCTCATAGAATAGATCCTTTCCTTTTCTTCATCGGTGAGGACAGGAAAATCCTGAGCAATACCTTCAATATCCATATCGTTCAGCTCCCCGAAAAGGTCGTTTTTCGTCATATAAGTCCCTCCTTACCGATGCCTGCGTCCGAGAGCAGGGCTCTGAGCTTCTGCCTTGCACGGCTGCTGCGCTTCTGGACGGCAGAGGCCGTCATGGAAACGCTTTTTGCTATCTCCTTTGCAGAGCGGTTGTAATAGTACTGCTGGATTATTATAGTCGAATCCGGTTCGCCAAGCTCCCTTATCTTTCCGAGGATAATACGGGACTGTTCCTTCTTCTCCGTATTTTCCGCGAGCCTCTCGCCGGAGCTCAGCTCCTCCGTGCTTTCGTCGTCGATATATACGCTTTTGCTGTTCCTTACGCTGAGCCTTCGGTATGCGTCTATAGCGGTATTCCGCGAGACCGCTCCGATAAAGCTCTTGAGGCTGCCCGAAAGATCGGTATTTTCGTCGAACCGTTTATATATCTTCAAAAAGACGTCGCTGACGCAGTCCTCGATGTCCTCGCGGCTTCCGCAGCCGCGCAGCACGCTTATGACTACGGCGTAAACATAATTGCAGTATCTGTCAAAGACCGCTCTGTGACATTTCTGTACAGATTCTGCCATAAGCAAACGCAGGTCGTTGTCTGTCATCGGAATTCCTCCTTTATTGAATGCATTCAATAATATAATCGAATGAGAGCTGCCATTTCAGACATATTATTCTATCATTTTTTCAGAAAAAACACAAGCGCTTTGTAAAACAGAAAAAAATTATTGAAAAACGATAATTTCCTATTGACAAATGATATTTTATGTGTTATACTTTAATCACAGTAAGAAATACCGAGCAAGACAGACGGACTGTAAAATTCCTGATTTGCCGCAAAAATCCGTAATAAAGGAGCATTTACTTATGTGGAGCAAGGACAGATCACTTTTTTTATCGCGTATACTCACTGTCGCAGCGGCGGCAGTATGTATATTCACAGCCTTCTTCATCCCCACCATATCCGAGTGGTACGAATATGAAATGGCCTATGAAGCTGCAAGCATATTCGACAGGAGCACCATGTTCATACCCATGTGCATAACCATGTATATCTGCGACGCACTGGCGCTGGCGGCGCTGTGGAACCTCCATGTGCTGCTGAAGAATATCAGCAGGGACGAGGTGTTCGTGGACAAGAACACAAGCTGCCTGAGAAGAATATCCTGGATATGTATGGCGGCAGGTGTCGTACTGATGATATTCGGCCTGTGGAGCAGCATATTCGCCTTCATCGGCGTTATGGCTGTTATGTTCGGACTTATAATGAGAGTCCTGAAAAACGTATTCGATAAGGCTGTAGAAATAAAGTCGGAAAACGACTTTACTATATAACGGAGGTGTTTCTTATGCCGATTATAGTAAATCTTGACGTTATGATGGCAAAAAGGAAAATATCCTCTCAGGATCTTGCCGAAAAGGTGGGTATCACCACCGCAAATCTTTCCATACTTAAAACGGGGAAGGCAAAGGCCGTGCGCTTTTCGACCCTTGAAAGAATATGCGACGAACTGGACTGTCAGCCCGGGGATATACTGGAATTCAAACGGGAATAGGAGGCGGACGGCATATGAAGATACTGAAAAGGATCGTACTTGTACTGGCGGCTTTCGGGATAATATGTGCGGGCTTCATGATAGCTCAGCTGTTCAGGTATTCAAGGGAGGATAAGGCTCCCTCAGCCGGAAAAACGGCGGCAGTCAGTATTATGACGGTACAGGATATATAATTTTCCGCAAACAGGGGGCATATAAGGAGTCCCCGCAGTACTGCGGCAGGCGGTAAACATACTATACACATATTTTTAGTATATAATAGGAGGGCAGCAAAATGAACGAACAATGGAAAAAAACTCTCATACGCATATTCATATCCCTGACTATGATAGGCTTCAGCTGTCAGTCGGTGATACCGCTGACGCCGTGGATGTTTCTCGGCGGAGTATATGTGGGGCTGAACGCTGTCTGCAATCTCGTTCCGGCGATCGCCCTTTCGGTCAGAGCCAACGCAAGAACGCATATCCCCTTCTCCGTGACTGCGGTGACAATAGCCGTGCTGCTATCGCTGCTTGCCGCTTCGGAGCTGACCTCCCCGGAGCACAATCCCTTCCTTGACGCGGGAGCGATCATGATGGTGCTGCTTTTCGTGCCTTACCTGCTGATAATGGCAGCTGCGGCATATCTGAAAGGAAAGAAGCAGGAGGCTCTGAACTGCAATGGACGAGCTTGAAAGAATGAAACAGCTAATGTTTCCGCCGAAGACTCCCGCGGATAAAAAGCTGATAAAAATGCTGTTGCGTACTCTGTTCGGACTTCTTGTGCTTCTGACCCTGCCCCTTGCAACAGTTTGCATAGGAGAGTATATGAGCACTCATTTCTACAGCTTTGATGAAGTCCGCACACAGCATATGGAAAGGAGCTTCGATATAAAGGTCGACGACAATATCAGGCTCCGGAAGTATGTGAACAACTGTACGCTGCCCGACTGCGAGGACGAGATACTTGAGCTTGAGACAAAGGACCTTGACAGGTTCATCACGGAAAATGTGAAAGTTCCCGCAGTATTGAGGCCGGCGGAACACGAAAAAGGAGTTATCGCCTATAAATTTGAGGACAGGAATACCGATATGGAGGTAATATCCTCCGATAACGGGAAGTACCGCATAGTCCTTCATCACTGGAGCTATTAAAGGAGGAAAGAATATGAACAATAATATCTACGGCGGGATGCAGCAGCCCTATGTGCCTCAGCCCGTAACTGTAAAGGAAAAGATAAAGCCCGAATATTCAAAGGCGGAAAGGATACTGTCGGTATTCGTGATGATAGCTGCCTTCTGCTTTGTGAGATACGTTCTGTTCCACACTATGGGATTTATCACTACGGGACTCTACATTGCCATTATCACTGCGGCGGTGATCTATATGAAAAAAAGGAACTGCCGTTTCACCCGCTTCAACAAGATCCTGACAGCGGTGATGTATATATTCAGCCTTGTCTTTTCCGTGACCTCAAACAACCTGATAAAAAACCTTGACGCCATATTCCTTTTCGGCGCGGGAGCTTACCTCGTCTACTCCCTGGGAGCGGGAAACGAGAGGATCGAAAGATTTCTGCCCTTTGCCATGTGCAAGGCAGTATTCCAGTTCCCCTTCTCTCATTTCGGCACTCAGGCAAGCATTGCTTCCGATTCCCTTTCAAATTCAAAGACAGGCTCCAACGCAAAGAAGATACTGATCGGACTTCTTCTGACTGTTCCTCTGACCGCCGTTGTTGCAGTCCTGCTGATGTCCGCGGACGACGGAGTGGAGCGTATGCTCAGCGGATTTTTCGACAAGATATTCAGCGACGATATATGGGAATTCATCTTTCAGCTCTCGCTGGCGCTGCCCTGCTCCCTGTATCTCTTCGGTATGTTCTATTCAAACGCCCACTGCAGCGAGCTGAACAGGCTCGACGAGCAGAGCTGCACCCAGAAGCTGTATAACTGCCGCTTTATAAGCAATCTTATCATGTATACTGCGGTAACTCCCATTTGCGTACTCTATGTACTCTTCTTCATATCTCAGGGAAGCTATTTCCTCTCTGCCTTCATGAAAGATCTGCCGGAGGGATTTACCTATGCGGATTACGCAAGGCGCGGCTTCTTCGAGCTGTTCGCGGTAGCTCTCATAAATCTCGGCGTGCTGTGTGCCATTAGCCTGCACTCAAAGAAGGCGGGCAGGGAAAAGCCCTTTGCCTTGAAGCTTTACAGCGTTGTCCTCAGCGTTTTCACTATCATACTTATTGCCACGGCAATGAGCAAAATGGTAATGTATATAGAAAGATACGGACTTACCGAGCTGAGATTCTATACCAGCTGGTTCATGGTGCTGCTGGGCTTCATATTCATACTTATAATCATAAAGCAGTTCCGCTATGATATGAGGTTCGCAAAGCACGCCGCTGTGATATTCACTCTTATGTTTGCCCTGCTTTGCTTCTCCCGTCCCGAGTCGCTGATAGCAAGGTACAATATAGGTATGTATAACGCAGGTCATCTTCATGAGCTTGACAGGGACACTATCCTGAGAATGTCCGACGACGCTCTCCTGACAGCCTACAACGAGGGCGCCATTACTGCCGAGGAGGCTAACAGCTACAGATTTTCCAGCTCCGAGCGCCTGACCTACGGCAGATACAATATCCCCTCCCTGATACTTGACAGCATTACATAATGACACAAAAACACTATGCCCCGAAGCAATTATATATTGCTTCGGGGCATCATTCTATAACGGTCAGAAGCTCTTCACGAGCTCCTTTTTCATAATAGCAAGGTCGAAAACGTCTATCCTGTCGTCACCGTCAAAGTCGACTGCCTTCCAGTTTGGAAGCTCGGCTCCGTCTGCCGATATAAGCCACCTGTTGAGTATAACAACGTCGGACACATTGAAGCTGCCGTCGTTATTGGCGTCGCCCCTTACGGTCTCAGGTGCCTTCATTGCGGGAGTCGCCGGCTTATCAACGATAGCATATCCGAAATCGTTGTTGAGCTCTACCAGATTCATAGCCGCTGCGAAAAGCTTCTTCGCAGTCTCTTCATCATCCGCTATGGCCTTTATTCTGCACAGACAGGGATTCTTGAAGGGGTAATAATATCCCTCGTCATTGCTGTAACTGTAGAACTTTCCGTCTCTGTCAACGACTATTTCAAACTTATCATATGGAAGTCCGAGAGAGTAACGGAGCTTGTCCATATCGACTTCCTTATCCTCGTTAATATAATTATCGGATTTGATAAGCACTGTGGTAGTACCGTAAGAAACGTTATCGGAATTGTAAACGATGTACCTGTTCTCGTCGTCCAGCTCTCTTCTGTAGAATACGCCCTTTATCTCCTCCTCCGACATATTGTATATATCATTGAAGGTATACTTGTTCCAGTCGGGGATCCAGTACTGGTTCCTTAGACCTTCGTCGTCCATATTCTCATAGAATTTCTCATTCACGTCCTCTTCGTCAAACTTGTAGAAATCAGGCTTGAACTGGAGAAGATTAAGTACGGCAGTAAGATCGCCGACATACTTATCGAAATCGACGGTAAGCGGGATAACAGCTATCTTGCAGTACTTCTCACCGTCTATGCTGAAGGTCCTGAGCTTCATGGTGTATTTCTCGGGAGGTACTCCCAGCTTATCGAACATCTTCTCGACAAACCACATGATACCGTCGTCAAGACAGATCACAGCCTCGGGATCCTCTTCGCTCATCTGCTGTATACGCTCATCGGAGATCTTGAAATTATCGCCCTTTATGACAGCTGACGGGAATTTTCCTTTTTTCAGCATCTCGGATACGTCAGACTTTGACCATATCTTCTGATACTCTACTCCGTTTGCCTCCATGACGTTCTTTACGCCCCAGGCATCGCAGTCTCCTATAAAATCAACAGTAAAGTCCTCGGCTTTCTCGGGAGGGACATTGTACATATCCATCTCTTCGTTATCTGCTCCCTGTCCGTAGAAGCCCACGCTCATATCCTCGTCGTAGAAGCCGGCAAAATCAGGTGTGAGCTGGATATAATTCAGGAATGCCGCAAGCCGCGACATATACACATCGTAGCTGAGAGCGATCGGGATGACTTGCGCTGCGCAGTACTTTCCGCCCTCCTCGTCTGTCCTTTCGTATATCTTTCCCGCTGCCCAGAAATAATTTTCCGGCAGACCGTAATTCTCGTACAGAGAGAGAAAATCCGCATAATATATCTTGTTGGGGCCGTTATCGTCCCATGCTTCAATATAAAAAACGGACTTATCCGGTTTCAGATAAAATGCAGGATATACACCGTTCTTAATGGACTCTGATACGGTCCCGGCAGTCCAGACCTTTCCGTTTTCGATATTGTTTGCCGCAAATAATGCCTTAACTTCTTCCGCTGTCATATTATATACATCATCGAAGGAACAGCCCTTTTCAGCATCTTCAGCAGATACTTCTGCGGGAGCAGTATCCTGAGCGTGTGACATCGGTACGCTTATTGACGCTGCAAGGCACGCAGCTGACATTATAAACGACAATATTCTCTTTCTCATGGTCATCAATCCTTTCATTATTATGTCATCGGTATATAGATATTACATGCCATATATATTATACTAAAAACCGCTGTTTTTGTCAACTACTTTGGTATATATTTCAATGTGATAACCATGCAGCGTATATGATATTGCTATTTTTGTTCAATCGTAAGCATTACGGGACAGTGGTCGCTGCCCATTACATCTGTAAGTATCTCGGAGTTCACCACGCGCTCCATAAGGCGCTCCGACACCACGAAATAGTCTATGCGCCAGCCTGCGTTCTTTTCACGGGCTCTGAAACGGTACGACCACCACGAATAAGTGACAGTCTCGGGGTAAAGTCTGCGGAAGGTATCCGCAAAGCCTGCACCGAGAAGCTCCGTGAACTTGCCCCGCTCCTCGTCGGAGAAGCCCGCATTGCCGCGGTTGGTTTTGGGATTTTTCAGGTCTATCTCCTCGTGAGCAACATTGAGGTCGCCGCAGTATATAACCGGCTTCTTTTTATCAAGCTCCGAGAGATAAGCCCTCATGTCGTCCTCGAACTCCATGCGGTAGTCGATACGCTTGAGACCGTCCTGAGCATTGGGAACATAGCAGCACACGAAGTAAAAGTCCTCGTACTCGCAGGTGATGACGCGTCCCTCGTCGAGGTGAGTTCCGTTGATACCGTAGGTCACGTTTATGGGCTCGGTCTTGCTGAAAACAGCCGTTCCAGAATAGCCCTTCTTTATGGCGCTGTGAAAATATATGTGGTAGCCCTCGGGGTTGAATTCCGCCTGATCGGGCTGCATTTTTGTTTCCTGCAGGCAGAATATATCAGCGTCCGCAGCCTTGAAGAAGTCCTCAAAGCCCTTTTGCAGACAAGCGCGGAAGCCGTTAACGTTCCATGATATGAGCTTCATTGTAATACCTCCGAAAAAATTTCTCCGCAGTCCTGACAACTGCGGAGACTTTATAACATTATATCATAGAAGCTCTAAAAATGCAACTTTCTATTGTTCCTATTCCTTTCAAATCCGGTTTATTCGCTCTCTGTTTCCTCAAAGCTCTCCATGAACTCGTCAATTATGCTCCTGAACTCTGCCTTGTCGCTTTCATTTTTCAGCTTGTAGCAGGGATTATCCTTATTTGCAGATACGATAATACCATTTAGGTCAATAAGGCAGTTTTTCACAGTTAATACCTGTTCAAATTCAAGCTCCACCTTTGAACAGGTCTCCCATTCAAGAGAAGCAAGCTTTTCTCTGAAGCCTTCAAAATCACTTTCATTATATTTGCAGAATGTGGTTTTCAGCCCTGATTTGTCGAAAAACTGCGCTTTATCCTCAGGTATATCCTTAAAAGCATTCAGTATATCTTCCTCAGAAACAGCTTCTCCGAAATCCTTTTTTATAAGGTGCTTTTTCAGAACCGCATTGTAAGCTTCAAGGTCGCTGTCGTTTTTCAGCTTGTAGGTCATATAGTTGCTGAACTGCATATAGCCGTCCTCTGTTGCAGTAAAACCTAAATAATAATGATTTACATCGCCGTTCATCGCAAAAGCTCTTTCCCATTCAAACTCCATGAGCTCATTTGCAAATTCTTCTTTGTCTGTAACAGTGTATTCTTCCTGTCTGTTTACATGTACAAAATAGTCAGCTTTGTCAAATATTCCGTTCCTGAAACCATTTAAGAGCTGCTCTTCAATCTCTTTTTCCGTGACCTGTTCAAAATCGGCAATAGTTTCGCTGTCTGCATACAAATTCAACAGCTCATGAAACACTTTGTAGCCGTTAGAAAAGATGTGATAGCTCTCCCTTTCTTCGTCCTTTACTACATGACCCTTGTCGTTCTCACGCAGTATGAATAAGCCGTTATCGTAAAGCTCTAAAGCATAACAGTGATTTTTCATCTCGCCCGTTTTGCAGTCAAAGTATAATTTGATAGCTCTCAGCGTAGAAGTAAAGTCATCGGCAGACAGATCGGCTGGCGTACCGTAATTATCCATATACTCAAAGAACTTGTTTGTATCCACATCTGAAAGAGTGCAGACATTACCAACGTAACCATTCCATAATACTAAATCAGTGGTGAAACAGTCCTTATTAGCTCTCATATTGTCAAGGATAGGAGCATTTCTGTCTATTTTGTCAGTATCAATCTGGTTGTCGGCGCCTGTTCTCTGCCCTGTTTTGAAGTTATAGCGCACAAGCTGATAAGCTCCGCCGCCCACAGCTCCGCAGACAATGACGAATGCCGCTGCAAGGGCTGCTGCTCTGCCGAAGCGGTGCTTTGCCGTGATAACGTCAGTACCGCTTACGCTGTCCGCATATTCTGTCGTCTCAGCGGGAGCTGAGCTGAGCTTCTGCTGCATACGGCTGCGGAACTCGTCGCTGCACTTCACTTTGCGAAGAAAACTGTTATATTCATCTCGTTTCATATATGAAACCCTCCTTTTCAAGCTCTGTTTTAAGCTTTTTTCTGCCGCGCTGCAAGAGCGAGCTCACCGTATTCTCATTCTTTCCCAGTATCGAAGCTATCTCCTTTACGCTGTAATCCTCGTAATAATAAAGGAAAATGACCGATGAATACTTTTCCGGGAGCTTTTCTATACTCTCTCTTATCTCGTTGTCCCTTGCTGTGAACTCACAGCTGAGAGTATTTGCAAGGTTTTCATCGAGAGGCGTATTTTTTCTTATACGGGCGCTTGCTCTCAGGTTCTTGCAGCGGTTTATGGCTGACCGAAGCAGCCATGCTTTCATATGTTCATCGGACTCAAAGCTCTGCGGCTTTGCATGAAGAGTCAGAAAGACCTCCTGAGTTATATCCTCTGCCTCGGTATAGTTTCCCGTCATGGCAAAGGCAGCCCGCAAAACGGTATCACCGAATTTATTGAATGCATACAGCGCCGGATTATCATTCATGGTGAAGTCCTCCTTTCCGTCGGAAGCGTCGCTTCACTAATATATACAAAGCTGAGGAGCATTTCCGTGCAGTTTACGCAAAAAAGCTCACTGAAAAATATCAGTGAGCTTTTTGTTGTTATTCAATTTCCAGCATATCCAGTATATCCTGTTTCGGGCGGAGTCCCACGGCCTGCTTTACGATAGCTCCGTCCCTGACAACTACCAGCATGGGTATGCTCTCAACTCTGAATGCTGCCGCAAGCTCGGGCTGCTCATCAACATTTATGCTGCCGACCTTTACCCTGCCGTCGAACTCGTCAGCTATCTCCTCTACGACAGGAGCAAGCATCATACAGGGTCCGCACCAGCTTGCCCAGAAATCAAGAAGCACGGGAAGTCCCTTGTAATTGCGGACCTCCTCGTCAAAGTTTTCCTTGGTTATGATGATCTCGTTCATTTTTCGTCCTCCAGTGACTTGTAATACAGCATACAGTGACAGAAGCCCTCAAACTCAGGATCTGCGATCTGGTCGCGGAACTCCTTGCACATACACTTGTTTTCGGGAGTCCTTGCCAGTCTGCACGGACAGTATCCGTCCTTCTGCTTCAGACCCTCCTTTATCCTGTCAACTACTTCTTTATCGGAATTGAGCGTAACTTTCATATTCAGTCCCTCCTTTTTATAAAAAGCCGTATGCGGTACTTTCCCCCCGTATACGGCGGGAAAAGTAATCATCTGCCTTTTTTATTTCATAAGCTCCTCTGCAAGAGCCTCTATCTGAGCGATATTTTCAGCCTTTACAGCCGACTTTATGGATACTGTGGTATCTGTCCATGTGATATTCTTCGATTTCTCGAACATTGCCTTTACAGTTTTTGCTGCGAGAGGAGCCCAGCTTCCGTTTTCGATTATACCGATAGTGCGGTTCTGGTAATTTCTCTCTGTAAGGTCGAGAATGAAGTGCTTCATGAACGGGAATATATCGGCATTATAGGTCGTTGTAGCGATAACAAGCTTTCCGTAGCGGAATGCGTCCTCAACGGACTCAGCCATATCCTCTCTTGCAAGGTCTGCAATAGCAACCTTCGGGCAGCCCATTGCCTCAAGCTTTTCCTTGAGAAGCTCAGCAGCCTTCTTTGTATTGCCGTAAACCGATGTGTAAGCAATGAATATTCCCTCGGACTCCACACCGTAGCTTGACCATGTGTTGTAAAGTCCGAGATAGTAGCCGAGATCCTCCCTGAGTACGGGTCCGTGTAGCGGACATATAGTCTGTATATCCAGTGCGGCTGCCTTTTTCAGTACAGCCTGTACCTGCATACCGTACTTGCCTACGATACCGAAGTAATAGCGGCGTGCCTCGCAGGCCCAGTCCTCCTCAACGTCAAGTGCGCCGAACTTTCCGAATGCGTCAGCCGAGAACAGTACCTTATCCGTGCTGTCGTAGGTGAACATTACCTCAGGCCAGTGCACCATTGGAGCAAACACGAATGTGAGCTCATGCTTTCCCAGGGAGAGATTCTCCCCTTCCTTTACCTCGAGCTTGTTTGCGATTGTGAGTCCCTCGAAGAAATTGTCTATCATACCGAAGGTCTTTGCGTTGCCTACCACTGTAGTCCCGGGGTACTTTTCAAGGAATTTCTTTATATTTGCGGAGTGATCGGGCTCCATATGCTGAATGATGATATAATCGGGTGTGCGGTCCGCAAGCACCTCCACTATATTGTCCAGCCACTGATCCGAGAAGTTTCCGTCAACTGTATCGAAAACAGCTGTTTTCTCGTCTGATATTACATATGAATTATAAGCCATTCCGTTGGGAACGTCGTACTGTCCCTCAAAGAGGTCGATCTGATGATCGTTGACTCCGATGTAGTAAATGTCGTTGGTTATTTTATTCATTGGTAATTACCTCTTTTCATTATTTACGCTGTCGCGTTATGGGTTAATTATACCATAAATACAGGGCTGTGAAAAGTGGCATTTGCAACAAATTTAAAGATTTTCTTTTATTATGTCTGTATATTGCGGAAATATTCATACTCAGCAATGATTATATAAAGAAAAAATGCACATAATAATATCAGCAAAAAAAGAAAAAGAGTTGATAGCATGATAAGTTTTATTTTAGGTTCAATGTTCGGCGGAACTATTGGCGTAATAACAATGTGCCTCTGTACAGCGGCAAAGTGGGGCGACGGACACATAGATTAGCCGTTAGCCCTTTTATCAAAAAAATCGGTCCGGCTTAAACCGGACCAATTTTTGAATGTATCATTATTAATACAAGAATCATTATACCTGCAAGAGCCAGCAATCCAAGTATTGAAAGCAGGACTATAAGTCCGATCTTATCAGGTGTATGGCTTAATATTGCTTTATCAGGTCTGTCAGGGTCAATATAGATCTCTGTTTTCTGACCAATCGCAAATGCATACTGAAAAGATCCGCCCTGCTGAAATTTATACGTATACTGCTTTCCTTCGTAATAATATTCACACGTGTAAATATATGTTTTTCTGAATAGAGATGAATTATCTTCTAACGAAAAATTTTTCTCCCGTATTTCACACTGTGTTATTAAAGCGTTTACACAGACAGAGTATTTTTTTCTGTTATAATTGTAAAACAGTATACCAATGGCAGCAATTGCAGCAAGTACCGCAAAATATATTACGAATCCCATCACTTCTTCTCGGGTACCTTTATAATATCCTTGCGCATATAAGGCTGTAATGCCTTGGGAATACGAATAGAACCGTCCTCGTTGAGGTTGTTCTCGAGGAATGCGATAAGCATTCTCGGAGGTGCAACAACCGTATTGTTCAGCGTATGTGCAAAGTACTTGCTGCCGTCCTCAGCCTTTACCCTGATACCGAGACGTCTTGCCTGTGCATCTCCAAGGTTAGAGCAGCTTCCTACCTCGAAGTACTTCTTCTGACGGGGCGACCATGCCTCAACGTCGATAGACTTTACCTTCAGGTCTGCAAGGTCTCCCGAGCAGCACTCAAGAGTACGGACGGGTATATCCAGTGTGCGGAAAAATTCCACTGTATAGCTGTAGAGCTTGTGGAACCAGTCCATAGACTCCTCGGGTTTACAGACAACGACCATTTCCTGCTTCTCAAACTGGTGTATACGGTATACTCCGCGCTCCTCTATGCCGTGAGCGCCTACCTCCTTACGGAAGCACGGTGAATAGCTGGTGAGAGTCTTGGGAAGCTCCTCCTCGGGTACGATAGTATCAATGAACTTGCCTATCATGGAATGCTCGGAGGTACCGATGAGATAGAGGTCCTCCCCTTCTATCTTGTACATCATGCCTTCCATTTCAGCAAAGCTCATAACGCCGGTAACTACGTTGCTTCTTATCATAAAGGGCGGGATATAGTATGTGAAGCCCTTGTCTATCATGAAATCCCTTGCATAGGAGAGTATACAGCTCTGGAGCTGTGCGATGTCTCCGCAGAGATAGTAGAAGCCGTTTCCGCTGGTCTTACGTGCGCTGTCGATGTCGATACCGTTTACCCTTTCCATGATGTCAACGTGGTAAGGTACCTCAAATGCGGGAACTGCGGGCTCACCGAAGCGCTCTACCTCGACATTCTCGGTGTCATCCTTTCCTATAGGCACTGTCTCGTCGATGATATTGGGTATTACCAGCATGATCTCGCGGATGTCAGCTTCAAGCTTAACCTCGAGCTGCTCCTTTTCCTCCAGCTCCTTACCCATTGCAGTGACCTCGGCCTTTACCTTCTCGGCCTCTTCCTTCCGGCCGTTCTTCATGAGACCGCCGATCTCCTTGCTCTTTACGTTGCGGGTATTTCTCAGATTGTCGCAGGCAAGCTTGGTCTCCCTGTACTGCTTGTCCAGCTCGGTCACCTTGTCAACGAGCGCTAACTTTTCGTCCTGGAACTTCTTCCTGATGTTTTCCTTTACCAGCTCCGGATTGGTTCTTATAAGCTTAATGTCTATCATATTTATTTCTCCTTATTCTTCCTTTGCGAGCTTCTTTGCCAGTGCCGCAAGATCTTCCTTATCATAAAATTCAAGTATGAGAGTTCCCTTGTTCTTTCCGTACTCCACCCTGACCTTTCTGCCAAGGCTGTCGTTGAGAGAAAGCTCCATTTCCTTGAAATAATTATCTGTTTTCCTGTTGGACTTCGCAGCGGAAGTCTCCTCGGTGCGCTCCGCAGACTTCTGCGCAGCCTTTTCCACCTGCCTTACCGTCAGTCCGCCGTCTGCCGCCCTGAGAGCGGTAGCAATGAGCATCTCCTCGTCCTCAAATCCCAGCAGCGCCCTGGCGTGACCGGCGGAAATATCGCCGTTTTCAAGCATTTTGCGGACTCTTTCGGGAAGTGTGAGCAGTCTTACTGCATTCGCAACTGCGGAACGGGATCGTCCCACCATTTTTGCAACCTTTTCCTGAGTCATGCCGAACTTGTCAATAAGCTCCGCATAGCCTGCCGCTTCCTCCACGGGATTAAGGTTCTCACGCTGAAGATTTTCGATAATGGCGATCTGCATTGTCTCGAGATCGCTGAGCTCCCGTATGGTAACGGGGACCTCGTCAAGGCCGAGCATTCTTGCCGCACGCCATCTTCTCTCGCCTGCCACGATCTGGTAGCCGCCCGAGCTGATAGGACGCACGAGAATGGGCTGAAGCATACCGTGTTCCCGTATGGAATCAGCAAGAGCAGTGATTGCCTCATCGCTGAACACCTTTCGGGGCTGGTCGCGGTTGGGCTCCAATTCAGCGGTACGCAGGGTCTTTTTTACCTGCACCTCGTTGCTGTTATCACTGAAAAGCGAATCCAGACGAACTGCACCTAAACCACCTTTTGCCATAGTTCAAACCTCATTCGTCAAGACGAACGTTTTCCTTTCTTTGTTTTCTTGAAAGAGAAGATTTTTTTCTTCTTCGGGAGCACAAGAGGCTCTCCCAGGAGCTCATGACACACAAGCTCATAGGACTCTGCGCCCTTTGATCCCTTATCGTAGTACATTACAGGCTTTCCGTGGCTGGGAGCTTCGGAAATACGCACATTTCTCGGAACCTTTGTCTTGAAGACCTTGTCCGGGAAATATTTCTCGACCTCTGCTACAACGTCATTTGCAACGTTTAGCCTGCCGTCAAACATGGTGAAAAGTATGCCCTCTATCTGCAATGCGGGATTATAATTATTTTTAACTATTTTAACTGTATTCACAAGCTGTGAAAGTCCTTCAAGGGCATAGAACTCCGCGAGCATAGGCACGATGATACTGTCACAGGCTACAAGACCGTTGATAGTAAGGGTACCCAGCGCGGGAGGACAGTCTATCAGGATATAATCATAATCATCCTTACAGGTCAGTATCTGCATTTTGAGTCTGTTTACCCTGTTTTCATACTCAACGAGCTCGATCTCGCAGCCTGCAAGATCTTCCGTAGCAGGAACTATCCACACATTCTGAAAATCCGTAGGTATTACTGCTTCCTGTATACGTGACTTGCCCGTGATAACGTCATAGGTCGAAGCACTTACGGACTTCTTTTTGATTCCGAAGCCTGTTGTGGTATTACCCTGAGGGTCCGAGTCAACGCATAGTACCCTTAAGTCTCTTGAACCGAGATA
The DNA here is from genome assembly GCA_017519415.1 of Ruminococcus sp. GTDB lineage: Bacteria > Bacillota > Clostridia > Oscillospirales > Ruminococcaceae > Ruminococcus. The sequence goes on along the minus strand of JAFWSI010000034.1, from coordinate 45,663 downwards.
TGCTGCGATGTTTATTACAGTCGTGGTTTTTCCTACGCCGCCCTTCTGATTGGCAACAGCTAAGATCTTGCCCATAATATCTTCCTTTCAGATTTACTTATACTATTATAGCACTTTTTAAGTACAATGTAAATATGAAACAAAGAATTTTTTTCTAAAAAATGTTTCACATGAAACATTTTTGTACAAAGCAATCCGTAAAAATGTAATGTTTCACGTGAAACAATTAATTCAGACCTTCTTCTGGATCGATATTCTCACTCTGTATTCAATGTAGTCCTCGCTCTGTATCTTGCGGGAATCAGCGGATATACCCGCAGCCTGCATTGTCTCTACAGCTCTGTTAATAGTGTTAACGAACATCTTTACATTCTGAAACACAATGGAACGCTTCTTATAGCTTGCCTTGTCATGCTGACTGCCGATGAATTCATCTATCAGATGCTCCGAGCGCTCAACATTCAGATTATTCTTAATGATCTTCTGCAAAATAAACAGCCTGTCTTCTGCACTTCCGATCCTGAGCAGCGAACGCGCGTGACGCTCAGTGAGTCCGTGATCGGTTATGAGCTGACGTTCTTTTTCCGTGAGTCTAAGCAGCCGAAGCTTGTTTGCAACGGTGCTCTGTGCGCGTCCGAGCTTCGCAGCAGCGTCCTCCTGAGTCATTCCGTAGTGTGAGATAAGACGTTCTATTGCCGCCGCTTCCTCAAAAAAGTTAAGATCCTGCCGCTGAATATTTTCTACAAGTGCCAGAATAGCTGAATGACGGTCGCTGACCTCATGAACTATACATGGGACAACCTCCATACCACACATTTTAGCAGCTCTCAGCCGCCTTTCACCGGCTATGAGCTCGTATCTGCTGCCTTTTTTCCGGACAGAAATAGGCTGTAAAATACCGTTCTGTGCAATAGACTCTGCAAGAGCAGTTATATCATCATTGAAAGAGCTGCGCGGTTGATGGGGATTCGGAATAATGTCCGCAACATTGATTTCAATGACTTTATTTATTAGTTTTTCTTTTGTAAAGCTGAGAAAACCCGACATAAAATTACCTCCGTATGAATATTGCTTTAAAAATATTCTAACACATACAGAATGCATTTTCTACATAAAAAAACCGCTGTTTATCGACAAAACAGCGGTGAAAAACATATTTTATAAGCAAATCACAGGCTTCTCTTTTTTATCTGACTGCTGTTACGCGGGTATTTTGTCGGAGTCTGCGATATTTTTTTTACAATAACAATACGGCGCTTTTCATCAAAGAGATCGTATTCCGCAGTATCAGTGATTTGACCTCCCAGGAGCTCCACAGCATTTGTTCCACATGAAACATTTTCCGAAGGCCCCTTCATTGCAAGAAACAAGCCGCCAACAGTAACAAAAGGTATGCATAGCTCGCTGAGCAGCGACATATTGGCAACTGCTCGTGCACAGGATATATCGAACTTTTCGCGGTATTCAGGTTTTTTTGAAATATTCTCGGCACGACCGTGAATAAAATCAGCTGAAATCTCAAGCTTATCACAAAGCTGCTGAAGGAAAACAATACGCTTGTTGAGAGAATCAAGAAGCGTAATACTGATGTCGGGGCGGTACAGCTTCAGCGGAACAGAAGGAAAGCCGGCGCCCGTTCCAATATCAATAACGGCAGCATTCTGCGGTATTTTCGCATATTTTGAAAGGAGAATACTGTCTATGAAATGTTTTCTCAACACCTCCGCCGGATCCGTTATGGCAGTCAGATTTACGTTATTGTTATATTCAATAAGAAATTCGGCATAGGTATCAAGCTTCTTATAGAGTTCAGGAGTCAGTGTTAATCCCGCACTCTCAAACTCCGAGCAAGATAATTCAAAATCAGGCAGCATATTACTCTCCCTTCTCGTGCATCAGCCAGACAGTCAGCATGGAAATGTCAGCGGGGGAAACTCCCGAAATTCTTGAAGCCTGACCAATTGAAAGAGGCTTTACTTTATTAAGCTTTTCAACGGCTTCCAGTCTGAGTCCGTAAATAAGGCTGTAATCAAGATCGGCAGGCAGCTTTTTTGACTCCATTTTTCGCATCTGCTCTATCTGCTGGAGCTGTTTCTGTATGTAGCCTTCGTACTTTATCTGAAGCTCGACCTGCTCGCATACATCCCACGGGAGCTCAGGTCGCTCCTCATCAAACTGCGCAAGATCGTTATAATTAAGCTGCGGACGACGGATAAGATCAGACATCTTGCAGCCAGTAGATAGGGGAGCGGTTCCCTTTTCTTCAAGAAACTCATTGATCTCATCCCTTGGAGCAACATTCAGCTTGGATACTCTTTCGATCTCCTCAGAGGTAAGCCTTTCCTTCTCAAGAAGTTTTTCGTACCTTTCATTGGAAATAAGTCCGATCCTGTGACCGATGGGAGTAAGCCGCTGATCGGCATTATCCTGCCTGAGAATAAGTCTGTACTCACTGCGGGAGGTCATCATTCTGTACGGATCCGATACTCCTTTTGTAACAAGATCGTCAACAAGAGTACCTATATATGAGCTTGCGCGGTCAAGGATCATCGGCTCCTTGCCTTTTATTTTAAGTGCGGCATTTATGCCTGCCACTATACCCTGTGCGGCAGCCTCCTCGTAGCCTGAACTCCCGTTGAACTGTCCGGCACCGTATAGTCCACCTATTTTCTTGAATTCAAGAGTTGGGAGAAGCTGCTGCGGATTGCAGCAGTCATATTCTATAGCATAAGCAGGCCGCATTATCTCAACGTCTTCAAGTCCGTCTATTGTTCTGAGAAATGCAAGCTGAACGTCCTCGGGGAGTGATGAGGACATACCCTGCAAATAGTATTCTTCGGTTGTAAGTCCCATGGGCTCCACAAATAACTGATGACGGGGCTTGTCCGAAAATCTTACTATCTTGTCCTCGATTGACGGACAGTATCTGGGACCTACTCCCTCTATTCTTCCGGAGTAAAGAGGGGAGCGGTCAAGGTTTGCAAGTATCACTTCATGTGTTTTACTGTTGGTATATGTCACATAGCAGCTTACAACATTTTCAAGTCCTTCTCTGTCAGTTTCAAACGAAAATGGAACTATATCATCGTCGCCGTCCTGCTTTTCCATAATATCAAAATTAATACTTCTTTTATTTACGCGGCAGGGTGTTCCGGTCTTGAATCTGCGGAGCTCAACTCCATTATCCATAAGGCTTTTTGAAAGGGAGCGGCTCGGCAGGGCCGAATCAGGTCCACTTTCATATGAAACCTCACCAATATGGATCTTTCCCTTTAAATAGGTACCTGTGGCGATTATCACCGCCTTTACCGAATATTCCGCACCGAGAGATGTCCTTACTCCGACTATTTTATTGTTTTCTGTAATTATATCGTCTATTTCAGCCTGTTTAACGAAAAGATTCTTCTGTTTTTCGCATATCTGCTTCATATACTCGTGGTACTTCACACGGTCAGCCTGAGCTCTGAGACTGTGAACTGCGGGACCTTTTCCCTTGTTCAGCATTCTGTTCTGAATAAAGCATTTATCCGCAGCTCTGCCCATTTCACCGCCAAGTGCATCGATCTCTCTGACAAGATGTCCCTTTGCAGTTCCGCCTATTGACGGATTACAGGGCATATTAGCTATCTGGTCAAGGGATATGGTAAACATGACTGTTTTGCAGCCAAGCCTTGCAGCAGCAAGAGCTGCCTCTATACCTGCGTGTCCTGCGCCTACCACAGCCACGTCAAACTCACCCATTTTATATGTCATTTTTCTCCCTCCTTTGATGTTTCACATGAAACATTATTTTCCGACACAGAAGCGCGAGAATACTTCGTCAACTACTGCCTCGGTAACTTTTTTTCCTGTAAGCTCAAGAAGTGACTGCTCGGCTTCATCAATGAGAACATTTACCGCGTCCAGCATTTCACCGATTTCAAGTGATGAAATAGCATTTTCAACACCTTCAAGGGCTTTATCAACACATCTTTTCTGACGTTCGTTTGCAGCTGTAGCAGTGTCAAAATCCGCTTCGTTAAGCCTGAATATCTCCTCTATATTTCTCCGGAGCTCATCTACTCCTTTGCTTTCCCTCGCGGAAATATATACAATATGTTTAATCTTGTCCGCAAGCAGGGAAGTATCAATCAGCTGCTCCACATCATTTTTATTAATGACGGCTATTGTTTTATTTTTATTAATTTTATTAATTAAATACAGATCGTCCTCTGTGAGCGGACAGCTTCCGTCAAAAACAGCTATAACAAGCTCTGACTTATCGATCATTTTCTCGGCCATGTCAACTCCGATACCTTCGATAACATCGTCCGTTTCATGGATACCTGCCGTATCCGAGAGCCTGAGAGTGATGTCGCCGATTCTCACAGACTCCTCGATAATATCTCTCGTAGTGCCTGCGATCTCGGTGACAATACTTCTCTCGCAGCCGCTGAGGCAGTTGAAAAGTGTAGATTTTCCGACGTTCGGACGTCCTATTATAGCAGTTGCCACTCCCTCGCGAAGTATCCTTCCGCTGTCGTAATTTCTGACCAGAGACCTGAGCTCGTCGCGGACTTCCTTCAGCTCCTCTGACAGAACCTCCGGCTTTACCTCGGGAATATCCTCCTCGGGATAATCTGCCCAGGCCGCAAGGTCACCCAGTATCTTCAGCAGCACAGACGAGCATTTCTCAGCCTTCCTGAAGGCAGCTCCCTCACGGAGGCTTTCCGCCATTTTTAGCTCCCGCTCGCCCTTTGCGGAAATAATATCCATTACTGCCTCTGCCTGCGTTAGATCCAGCTTTCCGTTTAAATAAGCTCTTTTCGTGAACTCGCCTGCCTCTGCGTTGACAGCTCCGTTTTTAAGAGCCGCCCGCAGCACTTTTTTGGTGACGTAAAGTCCGCCGTGGCAGGAGAGCTCCGCGATGTCCTCACCCGTATAGCTGTGAGGAGCGCGGAACACCGTAAGAATGCAGTCGTCAAGTCTTTCACCGCCGTCATGAGCTATACCGTAGGCACAGGTATATCCTGACATATCCGCGACCTTTTTATTGCCGTAAGGGGAGAATATCCTCTCCGCCACCTTCAGGGCGTCCTCGCCCGAGATCCTTATAACGGCTATACCGCCCATTGCATTCGGAGTCGAAACAGCAGCAATAGTCGACATTTTATCACTCCTAAAAAAACAACGGCATAACGCCGTTGTTTCAGATATTAAAGTTCGATCTTTCCGTAGAGGCCGCCCTCGATGCTGTCCTCGGGCTTGGGTCTCTTGTAATCCTTTTCAAAGCTTGTTGAGAGGTCAACGCTTCTGCGCTCCATATTTACCTCTCTGTCACGGTTTCTTCTTTCGCCTCCGCGTCTGTCGTTTCTTCTTCCGCCGCGGTTGTCGCGCCTGTCATTTCTTCTTCCGCCGCTTCTGGGATTATTTGAAGAAATAATTATCTTTCTGTAGGGCTCCTCGCCGACAGAGCGTGAGGAAACTCCCTCTATATTGGATATAGCCGAGTGTATAACTCTTCTCTCGTAGGGATTCATGGGCTCGAGGGGCTGTGAACGGCCGGTCCTGAGGACAGACTTTGCCACCTTTGCAGCCAGCTGCTCAAGAGTTTCCTTTCTCTTGCTTCTGTATCCGAGACAGTCGATGGTGATCCTGTAGTAATCCTTGTCGCCCTTGTTGGCAATAATGGAGCAGAGATACTGGATAGCGTCAAGAGTCTCACCGCGTCTGCCTATGATAGTACCGTTGTTGTTGCTTTCGATATTGACGATAGCGCCTGTTTCGTTCTGATATACGACAAACTCTGCGTCAACTCCCATAGCTCTGAGAATGCTGGTTATGTAATCCTTTGCAAGCTTTACCTTGGGATTGATAAGAGCCTCGTCCTCGATGAGAGTGAAGTTGTCGAGGGAATAAGCCTCCTCGTCGTCGATTTCCTCGGGAACACTGTCAGCAGCATCTGCCTTTATCTCAGCAGCTTCGGGAGCTGCCGTTGTTTCTGTAGTTACAACAGGCTTTTCCTCTGCGACGGTCTTTGTCACAGGCTCAGCCTTGGGCGCGGGAGCAGATGTGGTCTTTGGCGACTCAGCAGCTGCGGGAGCAGCGCCGTCGTTAACTGTAGCCTTTACCTTTGCTTCCTTTGAGCCGAGACCGAAAAGTCCCTTCTTGCCCTCGTCGATGATCTCAAAGCTGATCTCACTGATCTTTTTTCCGAATTTTTTTGCTGCGAGTTCCTTAGCCTCGTCAACGGATCTTGCTGTGAAAATTTCAGTCATACTTTTACCTCCCTGAGGATTTAATCCTCGTCATCATTATCCTCATAAGAATCACCGTATTTCTCAGCCATGCGTCTTCTTGCTTCCTTGATCTTATCGCGGTTCTGTCTGCTCTGTTCAGAGCGTGAGATTCCCTTTGACTTTCCTGAAGCCGAAGAACCGCCGTTCTGCTGATCGAGAGCAGCCTGCTGCTCCATCATCTTCTGCATGAAGGTTTTCTTATTCGGATGTTTTTCTGCGTAGATTCTTGCTTTTTCTTTTTCCTTCTCATTTATCACCTTTATGCGCTCGGGAGTAAAGTAGCAGTTAAGCGCAAAGGTTATAATGAATGAAAATACTGATGACCATATCCAGTAGAAGCCGACACCTGCGGGCACCTGGAATGCGAACCATACCGAGAGAAGAGGCATACCGTACATAAGAACGGACATGCATCCGCCGCCGGGCTGAGTTGCGGGATTTGTCTTTTTCTGGTGTATCTGGCTGTATACCGACACGAGAAGCTGCGAGAGACCTGCAAGGAAGGGGATAGCGCAGAGTATGAGCGCTTCCTTCGTCCAGCCGCCCTCGGGGTGTATAGTGGGGGTCTTTCCGAGATTAGCACCGAATATGGTGAACTTCTCATTGAACTCCGTAACCTTTGAAAGGAAATTTTCTCCCAGAGCGGAATACTTGTCTCCGTTATCCCTCAGGTGCTCCATTGTCATGAGCTCGCATCTGAGGTTTCTTGTATCGGCACCTGCAATATCGCAGGCAGCGTCGATGATATTCTTCGAGATATTGAGAATATGGGTCACCGGCTTATAAATAACGTCAATAACGCCGAAAAGCAGGAACATCTGTATAAAAGCGGGCAGACATGAGCCCATGGGGTTCACGCCCTCCTGCTGATAAAGCTTCTGCTGTTCCTCCTGTAATCTCTGCTGATTATTGGCGAAGCTTTTCTTGAGCTTTTCCAGCTTCGGATTGAGAAGCTGCATTCTTGCCGCGCCCTTCTGGGTCTTGTAATTGACCGGAAAGAGCAGTATTTTTGTGATTACCGTAAAAAGTATAATCGCTATGGCATAGTTGTTGCACAGCGAATAGATAAGTCTCATCAGGTAGCCGAAAGGCACGCCGATAATATCATAAAGTGCGTTCAATATTCATCCCTCTTAAATCTTTTTGTTGTCTTCATTCTCACCGTAATCGGGATCCGTGAAGTCGTACTTTTTAACTCTGAACGTGAATTTTTCGGGAACATGATCTATGCCGCCCATTGACCACGGGTTGCAGCGGAGTATCCTCCACACGGCAAGAGCCGATCCCCGCACTGCGCCGAAGCGCCTTACAGCCTCCAGAGCGTAGGTGCTGCACGTAGGATAATATTTACACTTTGGCGGAAAAAGGGGGGATATGAATTTCCGGTAGAATTTAATGATCCCCAGAACGATATATTTCATACGCGCTTTTCTTTGCTGTCGAAGCTCCTGAACATCTTATTGATCTCATTCACTCCGTACCTGTTCATATATCCGCAGTATTCGTCTGATTTCACACTGCATATGGCAGTTCTTGCCACTATGACAATATCCATACCCACGGGGAGCTTCAGCTCTGCGTTCCTGTAGGCAAGACGGATAAGTCTTTTGGCTCTGTTGCGGCAGACGGCGTTGCCCACTTTCTTTCCTGCGGTTATGCCGAGGCGGTTGAAGGGCTTACTGTTTGGTCTTACATATATGACCGAATATTTTGAAGCGGCGTACCTGCCTCTTTTGTAGAGGGCAAGGAAGTCCTTGTTATCGTTCAGTATTTCCGTATAAAGCATAATCTCACCTGCATATAGCCGTCCTAACAAAAAAGACCACAAAATAATGATTTTGTGGTCAGCCTCGTCAGTGAGTTAATCTTGCTCTGCCCTTAGATCTTCTACGAGCTAAAACCTTTCTGCCGTTCTTTGTAGCCATTCTCTTCATGAAGCCGTGCTCCTTCTTTCTGTGGAGCTTCTTAGGCTGATATGTTCTTTTCATATTCAGTGTCCTCCTCTCTGCGAATTGTATACAAGAGCCGTCCGATGTGACAGCTCTGACAAGCATGATCTGCGTGCAGAGACACTTCGCCCTGCATTACACTAAATTATTATATATTAAAAAGCTCTCTGTGTCAAGCAATAAATGAAATTTTTTCGATGAGGGAATTATTTTCTGTTTTTTTACCAATATATTCTTAACGTGCGGCCTTAAAATTTCAACACTTTGTCCGATTTCACGGCTGAATTGCAGAAAGCTGAAAAAAAGTCTGTTTTTTCCGTTAAAAATCTTATCCACTCCTGTTATTCAACATTTTCATTCTCTGAATACCGATGTATGCGGGTATTTTTTAAAATCATTCAACATAGTTTTCAACAATCTGTCAATTTGAGTGTTGAAAGAACTGTTTTTTTCTACCTCTTGAACATAGGAATTCGCTTGCTTTTTTTTCTCCTTTATGATATAATAGTATCATATATTATTATAGGAGAGTATCGTTATTTTTTCTCCAACAAAACTTACATTAATTCGGAGGTTCCTATGAATTCATTTGACGAGGTTTTCGAGAACGTAAAAAGCTACTGCCTCGAAAACGGAAAAATTCCCGAGATCGGTATCAAGACCTGGATAGACCCGCTTGTCCCCGTAAGCTTCAACGGATCTGACGCTGTTTTCAGCGTACAGACCGATTTTCAGAAGAATATCGTAATGACTACATACGACGCCGTACTCAAGGACGCTTTCCTAAATGTTCTCGGCCTGAATGTCAATATCGTCATCAATGTCGAGTCCGACGAGCCGGAGAAAATAAAGGTCCCCACGGACGCCGAGCTGGAGCAGAAGCACGCCGAGCTGGAGCAGTCCTATAAATTTGCGAATTACGATTATACCTTCGATACCTTCATCGAGGGACGTTCAAACGAATTTGCCCTTGCGTGCAGCAAATCCGTGGCAAAGAACTGCGGCTCAAAGGCAGTTCCCGATTATAATCCGCTGTTCATATACGGCCCTTCGGGAATGGGCAAGACCCACCTCATCACAGCTATCGCCAACGAGGTAAGAAAGAATCATCCCGACTTCAATATCGTTTACGTTACCAGCGAGACCTTCGGCAGCGACCTTGTGAGCGCTCTCAACAAGAGCTCCATATCCGATTTCCACGACAAGTACAGGAATGCGGATATACTCCTCATAGACGATATACAATTCTTCTCCGGAAGAGAGCGTATGCAGGAGGAATTTTTCCACACCTTCTACAAGCTCCACCAGGAGGGCAAGCAGATAGTCATCACCTCGGATAAGCCGCCCAAGGAGCTCCTCACTCTTGAAGAGCGTCTCCGCACCCGTTTCGAGGGCGGTCTCATAGCCGATATATCAGCTCCCGATTACGAGACAAGGCTTGCTATCATAAACAGAAAATCAGAGCTTCTTGAGCTCAAGATGCCCAGCGAGGTGGCAGAGTTCATGGCAAACCGCCTGAAATCCAACATCAGACAGCTGGAAGGCGCAGTTGTACGTCTGAAGGCTCTCAACCACTTTGCGGGAAGTCCCATAACAATATCAATGGCGCAGAGCGTTATCCGCGACGTGCTCACAGACGAGCAGCCCATACCGATTACAGTGGAGAAGATCATCTCGGAGGTATCCACGGTGTACGGCGTATCTCCCGACGATCTCCGCTCCAGCAAGCGTTCGGCACAGATCTCCACAGCCCGTAAGGTGGCTATATACGTAGTAAGAGAGATCACTCAGATGCCCCTTGCTTCCATAGGTACCGAGTTCGGCGGCAGAGATCACTCCACCATAGTTTACTCTGTAACAAGCGTTACCGAGTCTATGGAAAAGGACGCAAATCTCAAGAACCTTGTAAACGACATCATCAAGAACATCAAGGACAAGAGCAAGGTATGATCAACAGTTGAAAAAGTGGAATGCCGCTCATTCAACACAGTTTTCAACACAATGTTTAAAACTTATCCTCAAAAGCTCGTCCCTGATTTTTTACGAAGCATAAAGCATTGTAAAATTTAACAGGAAGATGAACGGAAGTCATTTCAACAACAGGAACATTCAACACCCAACAGCATTGTGAAATAAAACGCATAAAAAAATAACAAAAACTGCCTTTCCACTTTTTTCTCAACTTGTTTTTCATTTCAACTCAACATTTTCTCACACTTCCAACACTGCCAGGGACAAGCCGGAAGGCTTTCCACACTTTCAATAATTTCACCACATACCTGTGTGGACGGGCTTTGCGGAGTATATCTGCAAATAAGTGCAGTTCCAACTTTTCAACCGACACAATAACAACAACAATAAAAATATATATTATTATCTTATTATATCTTATTTTCCGTGATAAGGTATTCTTCGGAGGCTTTTAAAATGAAATTCACATGTAATAAGACAGAGCTCAGCGAAGCAATAAGCAACGTTTCAAGAGCTGTTTCACCCAAATCTACTATCCCTGCTCTCGAGGGTATAAAGGTCCGCGTGTCGGAGGGAAGCGTCGAGCTCACCGCATATAATCTCGAAATGGGAATACGCACCTCAATAAACGCCTCTACCGAGGGAGAGGGCGAATTTGTTACAAGCGCAAGACTTTTCAGCGAATTCACAAGACGTATGTCCGGAGATGATATAACCTTCGACATCGATGAAAATCTTGTTATCAATATCTCATGCAGCGCTACGGAGTGCAGCTTCCCCGCGATGTCTGCAAACGAATATCCGGAGCTGCCCAAGGTAGACTCTGCAAGGAGCTTCTCCGTAAAGCAGTCTATCCTCAAATCAATGATAAATATGACAAGCTATGCTGCTTCCCTCAACGAAAGCAAGCCCGTTCTCACAGGCGAGCTCTTTGACATCGAGGAAGGCAGCTTCAATATGGTAGCTATAGACGGCTTCAGGCTTGCTATCAGGAACGAGCTCACGGACTGCGGTGAAAAGTATCACTTTGTAGTGCCGAAAAAGGCTCTTCTTGAAGTATCCACCCTTATCAAGGACGACGATAACGAAAAGCTCTGCACGGTCTGCACCAACGACCGTCACATAATTTTCGAGCTGGGAAGAGTTATCGTAATATCAAGACTCCTTGAGGGTGTTTTCCATAATTATAAGCTCAGCATACCCTCGGGCTGCAAGACAGAGGTTATCCTCAGCAAGAAGGACTTTGTCACCTGTCTCGAGCGCTGCTCGCTGCTCATCGACGACAAGAACAAGTCTCCTATCCGCTGCGAGGTTGGAAACGGAGTTATGAAAATAAGCTGCAAGACCGGCATAGGAAAGATAAACGACGCTTTTTCTGCTGATATTTCGGGAGAAACTGTTACTATCGGCTTCAATAACAAGCTCGTCCTCGAAGCTCTGAGAGCTGCCGAGGGAGACAAGATCAGGGTACGCTTCAACGGAGCAATGAAGGTAATAGAGATACTTCCCCTTGAAGGCGAGAGCTTCATATTCCTGGTAATGCCCATACAGCTGAAAAACTGACGGGGTGGAACAAAAATGTATATAACATACAGATCGTACCGCTATTCACCGACGGCTACTTTTGTATCCGGTCTCGGGAGCTGTCTGGTGGTCTTCCTTGCTATCGCGGCGTTAGCGTGCATTTTCACCTGCGATCAGCACTGGTTCCTGCTGCCCCTCGGCGCAGTATTTGCTGCGGGAGCGGTATGCAGCTGTATATTCATCAGAAACAAGCTTTCCCAGAAGATAGCCGACAAGAACAGCGAAAAGAATATAAGGACAAAGGCAATGTACGCGTATATGTTCTGCGAGGAGCACCCGGAGGCATTTGAGGAGCTCGCCGCGCAGAATCCTGCCTTTGCGGCAAAATATACCCGCGATGAAAACGGAAAGATAGTAAAGATCAAGAAAAAGTGATACCGAAAGGCTGATAATCATGGCTGATAAGATAAAGATCACGACGGAATTCATCAAGCTTGACGCTCTTCTGAAATTCGCGTCCTTTGTGGGCTCGGGAGGAGAGGCAAAGCAGCTCATACAGGACGGAGAGGTCCTTGTGAACGGAGAGGTATGCACCATGAGGGGCAAAAAGATCCGTCCCGGCGACGAGATAGAGCTTGACGGCCGAAAGGTGACCGTAGAGTGATAGTCACCTATGCTGATATAGACGGCTTCAAGAACTTAAAAGCCGTATCCTTTGCGCCCGATCCCAAGTATAACATCATAGTGGGACCAAATGCGCAGGGAAAAACCAATCTTCTTGAAGCCATGTGGATACTTTCCGGCTGCAAAAGCTTCCGCGGCTCAAAGGAAAAGGATTATATCTGCCTTGACGGGAACCGCATGGAGTCGAAAATAAAGCTCCTTGACAGCGTCCGCGAGCAGAAGATCTCCTTTGAGATGACAAAAAGCGTTGCAAATCCGAAGACCATACATCTGAACGGAGTGAAGCAGAAGGGCACGAGAGCGCTTTTTGACGTTTTCAAGTGTATAGCCTTCATACCGGACGATGTGGACATAATAAAGGGATCGCCTGAAAAAAGGCGCAATTTCGTGGATATGGCAGCTTCACAGCTGGATCCCGTCTTCGTCATGCACCTCAACAAGAGCAATGCGGTGATGAATCAGAGAAATTCTCTCCTCAAAGGCATTATGCAGGGCATTACTGACCGCAGCAGCCTTGAGGTATGGGACAGACAGGCTTCGAGAGAGGGCTCGGTCATATCCTATAAACGCCGCGAATATATAGAAAAGTTCAACGGGATATGCGGAAAGCTTTACCGTACTATCTCGGGAGGAACAGAGGAGCTGGAGCTTGAATACAGATCAAACGTTTTCCGTCCCGAGGACTTTGAAAAGCCCTGCGGCGAGGAGGCATTTGAACAGTATTACAGAAAGCTTGCCGAAACCTCGGAATACGACATCAGAACGGGTATCACCCATGCTGGCGTGAACCGCGATGAGATACTCATAAAGATAAACGGCGTCAGTGCCAAGGACTACGGCTCCCAGGGACAGATCAAGAGCGCCGCGCTTGTAATGAAGCTGGCACAGGCTGAGATATATATGCAGAAGTACAAGGATCCGCCTGTTATATTTCTTGATGACGTTATGGGTGAGCTGGACGAGAGTCGTCAGAGGTTCGTGTTTGACATTATCAGGGGTATGCAGGTATTCATAACCACTCCAAATGAAAATGCACTTCTGCCCGAAATAAAGGGAAAGATACTGCGTATAGGCGGCGGCTGCATATCCGAGGAGGAAGAGAATGTATCTTCATGTAGGGAATAACTACTCCGTTGAACTCAGGGACGTGGTCGGAATTTTCGACATTGAGAACACAACTGTTGAAAAGTGCACCAAGAAGCTGCTGGAACGTGCCGAAAAGGAGCACCACTGCATATATACCACCTACGAAATGCCGAAAAGCTTCATAATAACCGTGAAGAACGGCAGGGAGAGGGTATATATCTCCCAGCTTTCGGCAGCAACATTGCGGAAACGCCTTAAAGAAGGCGGAGGATTCCGAAATGGAAGGTCTGACACGCAAATATATCAGATTGGCAAATTATGATTATTCATCTAACGGATTGTATTTTATAACCATATGTGCCAAAAACAGAATACATTATTTTTCAGAAATAACGGAAGTATGGGAGGCCGCCCTCGGCCTCCCGAATGTGAGATTAAAGGAAATTGGAAAAATCGTAAATAATAATATTCTCAAAATAAACGAGATTTATAAATATGTTTCCGTAGAAAAATACGTTATAATGCCAGACCATGTACATATGATTCTGTTCGTTTCAGATTATGATACGGATAATAACGGGAGGCCGGGCGGCCTCCCCTACAAAATCTGTTAATCTGATTATTAATGGTTTAAAAACAATATCAACGAAACAAATTGGTTTTTCGGTATGGCAAAGGTCATTTCACGACCACATAATCCGCAGTGAAAAGGAATTTCTCGAAATTTGCGGTTACATCGACAATAATCCCACAAACTGGGTTAATGACATATACGACCAAAATCATTGGAGGTAAATCATGAGTCAGCAGAACAACAACTACGATGAAAACGACATACAAGTCCTCGAAGGACTGGAGGCAGTCCGCAAAAGACCGGGTATGTACATCGGTTCCACAGGTCCCGGCGGACTCCACCACCTCGTTTACGAGATTGTGGACAACTCCATAGACGAAGCCCTTGCAGGCTACTGTACCGAGATAACCGTAGAGATACTTGAGGGCGATATAATCCGCGTTTCCGATAACGGACGAGGCATCCCCGTAGGTATACACCCGAAGGAGGGCATATCGGCTGCAACAGTCGTTTATACCATACTCCACGCAGGCGGTAAATTCGGCGGCGGCGGCTACAAGGTATCCGGCGGTCTCCACGGTGTCGGCGCTTCCGTAGTAAACGCCCTTTCATCATGGCTGGAGCTCACCGTAAAGGACGGCGAGCACGTTTACTTCCAGCGCTTCGAGCGCGGCCACTACGACGAGGAGCTAAAGGTCATCGGCGATACCAAAGAAACAGGTACCAGCGTAATGTTCAAGGCTGACGACGAGATATTCGAGAGCACAGTTTACGAGTACGAGGTGCTCCTGAAGCGTCTCCGCGAGCAGGCATTTCTCAATGCGGGAATCAAGATAGTATTCACGGATAAGCGCAACAAGACAGAGACTATCGGTGAAACTCTCCACTATGAGGGCGGTATCCGTCAGTTTGTCGAGCATCTTAACGCAGTACGCGGAAACGAAGCCATAAGCGGAGATGTTATATATGTTTCGGGTACTCAGGGCGACGCCTTTGCGGAGATAGCCATGCAGTACAACGACAGCTACAACGACGTGGTGTTCTCCTTTGCCAACAATATCCACACAAAGGACGGCGGTACCCATGAGACAGGCTTCAAGAACGCTCTTCTCAAGGTAATAAACGAATACGGAAAGAAATTCGGAAAATTCAAGGAGAAGGACAGCAATAAAAAGGGCAAGGACGCTCCTAAGAAGGAAATAGAGAGCCTGAGAAAAGAGGACGTTCTGGAAGGTCTTACCGCTATCGTGTCCGTAAAGCTCACGGAATGCGAGTTTGAGGGACAGACAAAGGGACGTCTCGGAAATCCCGAGGTAAAGCCTTTCGTTGAGAAGCTCGTCACCGAGAAGCTCATGAACTTCCTGGAGGAAAATCCCGATACTGCAAATATAATCTTTGAAAAGTGCCTTTCGGCTTCAAGAGCGAGAGAGGCTGCAAAGCGTGCAAGGGAAGCGGAGCGCAAGAAGAATGCCTTCGGCAATAATTCAATGCCCGAAAAGCTTGCCGACTGCTCCGAGCGCGACGCGAGATATACGGAAGTATACATTGTCGAGGGAGATTCTGCGGGCGGTTCCGCAAAGCAGGGACGCGACAGGCGTTATCAGGCTATACTTCCTCTGTGGGGAAAGATGCTCAACGTTGAAAAGGCCCGTATCGACCGTATCTACGGCAACGATAAGCTGGAGCCCGTGGTAACGGCTCTCGGAACGGGTATCGGCGAGGACTTCGACATTGAGAAGCTCCGCTACGGCAAGGTAATAATCATGGCCGATGCCGATGTTGACGGTATGCATATCAGGACCCTTCTGCTCACATTCTTCTTCCGCTATATGAGGCCCCTCATAACCAACGGAAATGTATATATAGCACAGCCGCCGCTTTTCAAGGTGGAGCGCAAGAAGAATGTGCGCTACGCGTTCTCCGACGAGGAAAGAAACAAGTACATCGCAGAGCTCTCCGAGAACGGAAAATATAATGACGTTGCGGTGCAGCGATACAAGGGTCTCGGTGAGATGGATCCCGAGCAGCTCTGGGAGACTACAATGGATCCCGAAAACCGTACTATCGTAAGGATAGGCATGGAGGACGCCCTCAAGGCTGATGAGACATTCAGCATACTCATGGGCGACAAGGTGGAGCCGAGACGCAATTTCATAGAAAAGAATGCCAAGTTCGCACAGGATCTTGATATATGACTGGAGTTAAAATGGAAGAAAACTACAAGCTTGAAAAGAAATACAGGATACCGGCGGATATTTTCAGCAAAGCTTATCTCGAGCTTCAGAAGAAGCTGGTATTTCCGAAGAGCAGGCTGTATATGGCGATATTCGGCATACTGGCCGCTGCGATACTGCTGTTCGGCATATTCGTTGTGAGCGACGGCACCGCAAAACAGAAATATTCGGTATTCCTCGGATTTGTCATTGCCTGCGCCTTTGCGTTAAGGGAATGGTACAATCCGAAAAAGACCCGCAGGAACGTGGTAGAATCAGTGAAAAGGCTGGGCGAGCCGTTGTACTCCATCGGCATTGCCGATAAGTATGTGGATATATCCACGGTAGCCGACGATCTCAGCGATATACCCGAGGAGGAGAGAGAGGAAGCGTTGAAGTCCGATCCTCTTCCCGAAAAGACAAGGATAAATATTGACGAAAGCTTCCGGCTCTCTGAATATGACGAGTTCTTTCTGCTGCTGAAAGGCAGGGAGATGTTCTATGTGCTTCCAAAAAAGGACTTTTCCGAGGCCGAGCTGGATATAGTAAGAAAGCTGAAAAACTGATCCGCATAATGCGAACCGACAATAAAAACTAATTCTCTCAGGAGGAAAAAATGCTTTACACAGACAACTCAAAGGTAATAAATACCGAGATAGTCAATGAAATGGAAAATTCCATGCTCAATTACGCCATGTCGGTAATTGTTTCCAGAGCTCTTCCCGATGTAAGAGACGGTCTGAAGCCTGTACACAGAAGGATACTGTATACGCTCCATGAAAACGGACTTACTCCCGAGAAGCCTTACCGTAAGTGCGCCGATACGGTCGGAGCGGTACTGGGACGTTATCATCCTCACGGCGACGCATCGGTATATGACGCACTTGTAAGACTTGCGCAGGACTTCTCCATGCGCTATCCCCTTGTTGACGGTCACGGAAACTTCGGCTCCATAGACGGCGACGGCCCTGCGGCTTACCGTTATACCGAGGCGAAAATGGCAAAGCTCACACTTGATATGCTTACCGACATCAACAAGGAGACCGTTGATTTCGTATCAAACTACGACGACCGTCTGAAAGAGCCTTCGGTGCTCCCTTCACGCTTCCCGAACCTTCTCGTAAATGGTTCCGTGGGTATCGCCGTAGGTATGGCGACGAATATACCTCCCCATAATCTCGGCGAGGTAATAGACGCCCTACAGCTCCTTATCGACGATCCCGACTGCACACTCGAGCAGCTCATGGAGCATATCCAGGGACCTGATTTCCCCACAGGCGGCATTATCATGGGCAGAGCGGGTATCCGCGCAGCCTACGCCACCGGCAAGGGAAAGATCATACTCCGCAGCCGTACCCATTTTGAGGAGATCAAGGGCAGGAACTGCATAATCATCGACGAGATACCCTATATGCTCCGCAAGGAGAGGCTCCTCAAGAGCATAAACCAGCTTGCAAGGGAAAAGCGCATAGAGGGACTCTACGATCTCCGCGACGAGTCCGACAAGGACGGTATGAGAGTAGTTATCGAGCTCAAAAAGGACGCTATACCCAATATCGTGCTCAACAAGCTCTTTGCGCTCACACAGCTCCAGGACACTGTGGGTATCATCATGCTGGCTCTTGTGAACAACGAGCCGAAGATACTTACCCTCAAGCAGATGCTCCAGCACTACCTTGATTTCCAGGTAGACGTTATACAGAGAAGGACCCGCTTCGATCTCCGCAAGGCGCTCGAAAGAGCTCATATATTGCAGGGCTTCGTGCTTGCTGCGGACTATATTGACGAGGTTATAGACATAATCCGCTCAAGCGCTACCGTTCAGGAGGCTAAAGACCGCATGATAGAGCGCTTCAGGGACGTTGATATGTCGGCGCTCCTTGACCGCGCACAGTACGACCTGACAGGTCTTCACATCGAGGCTCAGACAGGTCTTTCACAGGAACAGGCCGAGGCTATCGTGCAGATGAGATTAGGACAGCTGACAGGTCTCGAGAGACAGAAGATAACCGACGAGCTCTACGGACTTCTCACGAAAATATCCGACTATGAGGATATACTTGCAGACGTTAACCGGGTTTACGGGATAATAATGAACGACCTCAACACTATCCGCAAGAAGTTCAGCGACAAGCGCCGCACAGACATCGAGAATGTCAGCGGAGAGGTGGATATAGAGGATCTTATCCCCGAGGAGGACTGCGTCGTTACTCTCACAAACAACGGCTATATCAAGCGTATGCCGCTTACCGAGTACAAGACCCAGCACCGCGGCGGACGCGGTATCACGGGTATGAAGCAGCGTGAGGAGGACTTCGTTCAGGAAATGTTCATCTGCGGCTCCCACGACAATATCCTGTTCATATCCAACAAGGGAATAATGTACAAGCTGAAATGCTATGAGATACCTGACGGCTCAAAGGCCTCGAGGGGCTTCAATCTCATAAATCTGCTTCCTCTCACCGAGAACGAGAAGATAGCGGCCATGATAAAGACCACGGATTTCAACGACGACAAGTTTATAACCATGGCTACCAAGAACGGTAAGATCAAGAGGACTAACCTCTCGCTCTACAAGAATGTCCGCAAGAACGGTCTTATCGCTATCGGACTTGACGAGGGCGATGAGATTGCAGGCGTCCGCATGACGGACGGCAGCGCTCAGCTCTTCGTTGCAACTCACAACGGTATGGCTATCCGCCTTGAAGAGAGCAAGATAAGAGCACTTTCACGTTCAGCTCACGGCGTAAGAGCTATCAAGCTCCGCGACGGCGACTACGTTGTAAGTATGGCAAGAGTCCGCGAGGGAGCTTCCCTCCTTACCGTTACCGAGAACGGCTACGGCAAGAAGACGGATATTGAGAGCTACCGTATACAGAACCGCGGCGGCTACGGTCTCACCAACTACAAGGTTGACGAGATACGCGGAAAGGTCTGCGGTATAAAGATAGTTGACGAGGAGGACGATATAATCCTCGTATCCAGCGACGGTATCATCATCAGGATACTTGCCAGCGATATACGCATAATGGGACGTATCGCAAAGGGCGTCCGCGTTATGAGAGTAAACGAGGGCGCAAATGTAGTTGCCTTCACCCGTGCCGAGCATGACGACAGCGCCGAGACCGAAAAGGTCGAGCAGCTCACCGAGGAGCAGCTCAAGGAGGCAGAAGCCGAGGCTGCACTTGAGGAGCAGAACGAGGTGGTCGTTGAAGCAGAGCCCGGGGACGATGATAACGAGGAATAAGCCCGAATGATCGGCTGAAAGAATATAAAACCTGTACGGGGCATCACTTATGTGGCGCCCCGCAGCTTTATGGAAACGTTTTTTCTGAAATAGCCTGACCGGAAAGGAATCGTAAGTGAAATCAATCCTCTTTACAGCTGCGGCAGCCTTCCTGCTGTGGGCTCTTTATGAAAATCTCTTCATGCTCACGGTAAGGCGGGAAAAGCTTGGCAGCGGCATAAAAATAGTTCATCTTTCCGATCTCCACAAGAGGCGCTTCGGAAAGGAAAACACCCGCCTCTGCCGCAGGGTCGCGGCAGAAAAGCCCGACATCATTATTTTCAGCGGCGATATAATATCCCGTTCTGTCAGGGATCTCAGCGGCGCCGGGGCGGTGCTGAGGGAGCTTTGCAGAATAGCTCCGGTTTACATGATATACGGCAATCACGAGCAGAGCATATACGAGGAAAAGCGCGGCGAGTTTGAAGCAATGCTTGCGCGGAACGATCAGATACTGCTGAAAAATCAGCATACAACCGTGAATATCCGCGGCAGGGAGCTGAAAATATACGGTCTCCTTGAGAGCTACACCGTATACAAGAAAAACGGAGGCTACCGTGATCTTGACAGTATCACGGCAGCGGATATGGAAGGGCTCCTCGGGAAATGTCCCGGAGGAGAAGTGATTCTGATAGCGCACAATCCATTTTTCGGCGAAGAATACGCAAAATGGGGAGCAAAGTATACCTTCAGCGGCCATGTTCACGGCGGCTCGGTAAGACTGTTCGGAAAAGCCGTACTCTCTCCCGAGAGAAGATTTTTCCCGAAAAACTCAAAGGGAGTATATACATACGGCGGTATGAAGCTCCTTGTATCCGCGGGACTCGGAAAACCGAGACTTTTCGATCCTCCCGAGATCGTTGTGTATGAGATATAGGATCAGGCTGTGGATACAGCAAAAATTATAAGAAGAAGTCCTCCCACCCATGAGAGATCATGGCCTGCGGAGGATATTTTTCTGCCTGCAAAAGCCCCCAGCATAAGTGCAAAGGCTCCGCAGAGAAAGGTGACGGCGGAAGCTGTCACAGCGGATATATCGTCATATCCGCAGCTAAGTCCCGTGGCTGCACAGTCAACGGAGCTTGCCAGCGCTATGACAGCGGCTTCTCCCGACGTGAGCACCTTTGAATGATCGGCGTCGGCTGCTGTGTCGTCAAGGAAGAGCTTTACCGCCAGCGGGCTTCCGCGGAGCCTTTCCGACAGTCTTCCCCTGTCCGCCATGTGACGGACGAGACTTTTCACTATGGTAGCCGCACCTATGGCGATGAGCATTGCGGCTCCGGAAATCCTGCATACCCTCAGCGGCAGCACCCTGACAATGAGCCTTGAAAAGGTCATGGAAACATAGAGCACTGCCGAGCATATCAGGTCTATGACAGCGGCGGAAAAAAGCGGTATCCGTATGCCGCTGCCGCTGAATGATGCTGCCGCAAGCAGTATATCGACGCTTATTATAACGGAGAGAATTATCTCCCTGAGCATATTTATACACCTCCCCGTTATGATATGTCCGACGCTCATACTTTGACATAAAGATTCTGTGCCGCGGCATACCACAGAGGAAAATGTAAACAAAAGAAGTATGTAAATTTTGATTTTCTTATTGACTTTCGGGAGGAATATGGTATAATAAAAATATAATCAGTTCAGCGCAAGGAGGGATAGGATGATAACGGGTGTTTCAACTGCCTGCCTTTATCCGAAGCCCGTGGAGGAGGCTCTTTACGACCTTGCCGTAAACGGGGTTTCCTGTGTTGAATTGTTTCTCAATACCCATTCCGAGCTTAAAAGGAATTATGCTCACGGTATCGCCAATCTTATGAAAAGATTCGATATTAAATGCCCCTCGGTCCACCCCTTTACATGTGAGATGGAGCCGCAGATGTTCTTTTCGGAATACGAGCGCAGAGTCAGCGATATGCTTGAATATTACAAGCTCTACTTCCGTTTCATGAATATTGTGGGAGCGGATATATTCGTTTTTCACGGCGGCAAGCCCTCGTCCTTCTGCAACAGCGAGATATACTGCGAGCGCTATTCAAAGCTCTACCGTCTCGGACAGGAATTCGGAGTTACCGTGGCTGTTGAGAATGTTTCGCGCTGCAAGAGCGCAAGCTCCGCATTCATAAAGGAAATAAGGACCATGCTGGGAAATGAATTCGCTTTCGTTCTCGATACAAAGCAGGCCATACGCTTCGGTGAGGAGCCGGTGAAGTTCCTTGAGGCGGCGGGAGACAGAACGGTACACATTCATATAAGCGATTCCGGAGAAATGGGCGACTGTCTCCTCATCGGAAGAGGCAGATTCAATTTCAGACAGTTTTTTGACAGACTTGCAGGTTATAATCCCGATTGCTCTGTTATCCTCGAGCTGTACAGAAGCGGCTGGAGCGGTATAAGCGATCTTGTGTCAAGCTATAATAAACTTACAAGGCTCACCGAGCCTTACGGCAGGGAGCAGGAATTATGAAATGTCCTTACTGCGGATATGAAGAACTGAAGGTAATAGACTCGCGGCCTGTTGACGACAAGACAAAGCGCAGGAGAGAATGCGCAAGGTGCGGCGAGAGGTTCAATACCTATGAGGCAGTGGAGATACCGCTTCTCATGGTGGAGAAGAGGGACGGCAGCGTCCAGCTCTTCGATAAGGCAAAGCTCATAAACGGAATAGTCTCGGCAATAAAGAAGAGACCTGTCTCCGCCGAGAAGATCACCGAAATCGCAAACTATGTGGAGAATTATTACGCAAACGCACTCAGGACTGTTGCCAGATCCACGGAGATAGGCGAGCTGGTCCTGGACAGACTCAGAGACATAGACCCGGTCTCGTATATCAGATTCGCTTCGGTCTACAAGGATTTCACCGATGTTGACAGCTTTGTTGCCGCTATAAGCGAATTTGACGATAAACAGGAAAATGCGGAAGATAATTCCGTAATAAATAAAACGGAGGTATGAAACATGGATAATTTCCTTGAGCAGTTCAACGACATCAACACGGAGCAGACATTCGTTCCGCAGGAGGTAGAGAAAAATAAGCCTCTTGCAATTATCGCTTACATTATCCCGATACTCTTTTTCCTTCCTATCTGCGGCGATAAGAACTCAACATACTGCAAATTCCACTCAAATCAGTGTCTTACATGGCTCATCACACTCATTGTTATGAGCGTTGTAAGGGTAATACTTGCATTTATCCCCGTGCTTGGAGTTATTCTTAACTTAGTTATCTGGCTTGCTATCCTGGCTGTACTCATTGTTTTCATCATCGGCGCAGTCAAGGGCAAGGCTTACAGGATACCCGTTGTCGGCAATCTTCTCAACGTATTCTGAGTCAGCTGACGGGAACAGAGATACTTCCGCCGTCCTCGCTGTATATCATCGAGGCGACTGCGGTATTGTCGCATACAAGCAGCTCTGCGAGCATATTCCTGCTTTCAGGGCTGTAATTTTTTACCTTGTATGTAAAAAGACGGGCCTCCCTGCCCGCATATTCTCTCAGGGGGAGCCCCTGTCTGTCCTGCATGAGAGCATATTTCTCGTACACCTCCGAAAATACGGCAGGTATGGTAACCGTGCTTTCCGAGAGCTCCTCCACCTCCCAGCCGTGAGAGGCGAAATAGTCTGTGCGCTGTGAAGGCTCTCCCGCTGTTACGGCAGAGCAGGCAGATTTTTTGCTGCCGCAGGCGGTAAGGGCGAATACCGCGGCGGCAAGGACTGTAAAATACGGTTTTTTCATATTATCGCTCCTGTCGGGATATGATACTACAGCTTATTCGGCAGTACAGGCAGTTTATGCAGGAAGGAGCAGTCATGGCACAGGTCAGACTCGATAAGTATATCTCCGAGCGCACGGAGTACTCCCGCAGTCAGATAAAGGAGCTTGCGGCAAAGGGCAGGATAACCGTTGACGGAGCCGCCGTGAAGCGTCCCGATGTGAAGATAGATGCGGAAAACGCCGATGTGACAGTATGCGGGCAGGCTCTGAGAAGCAGCCGCTTCCGTTATATACTCCTCAACAAGCCTCAGGGCTATGTGTGCTCTACGGACGATAAGGACGGAGAGACCGTCATAAGTCTGATACCGCCCGAAATGCGCACAAAGGGTATGTTCCCCGCAGGCCGTCTGGACAAGGATTCAACGGGCGCATTGCTGGTCACCGACGACGGAGAGCTGGCTCACAGAATGCTCTCGCCGAGGCGTCATATCTCAAAAATTTATATTGTGAAACTTGACAGACCGTTTGAGAATAATTATATTAACAAATTTGCGGAGGGCATTACCCTCGCCGACGGGGAGACTTGTCTGCCCGCTCGGGCGGCAGTCTCGGAATTGAGCGATAAATTGGCTTTTATAGAGCTTTTCGAGGGAAAGTATCATCAGGTGAAGAGAATGTTTGCAGCTGTGGGAAATCACGTCGAGCTGCTGATGAGAGTTTCTCTCGGAGCATTGGTTTTGCCCGAAAAACTGGCAATCGGAGATAGTATGGAATTATTGCACAAAGATGTTGAAAACTTGTTTGAACCAATGGATTTTGACCTTTTTTGTAAGCGTTTTTCCGCTGTTTTTTCGGCAAATCTAATAAACAACCATTTGTAAGTTTGGCGATTTAGCAACTTGCAAAAAATCTCATAATGTGTTATTATATTATCATAGCTGATAATGTACAAATGTATCGGCATAAAATTTTGAACTGGAGGACTGGATTAAATGGCAGGTTTAACACTAAAAGGCATTTATAAGAAATATCCGGGCGGCGTTGTAGCTGTTTCGGATGTTAATTTAGAGATAAGAGACAAGGAGTTCATCGTTCTCGTTGGACCATCCGGTTGCGGTAAGTCAACAACTCTCCGTATGATCGCCGGACTTGAGGAGATCTCAGAGGGCGAGCTTTACATCGGCGACCGTCTTGTTAATGATATAGCTCCCAAGGACAGAGATATTGCGATGGTTTTCCAGAACTACGCTCTCTATCCTCACATGACAGTATTCGATAACATGGCTTTCGGACTCAAGCTCCGTAAGGTTCCCAAGGAAGAGATCGAGAGAAAGGTAAATGAGGCAGCTAAGATCCTCGACCTTACACACCTCCTCGACAGAAAGCCCAAGGCAATGTCGGGCGGTCAGAGACAGAGAGTTGCTCTCGGCCGTGCTATCGTTCGTTCACCTAAGGTATTCCTTCTCGACGAGCCTCTCTCGAACCTCGACGCTAAGCTCCGTGCTCAGATGAGAACCGAGATCGCAAAGATCCACAAGAAGCTGGGTACTACATTTATTTACGTAACTCACGATCAGACTGAGGCTATGACAATGGGCGACAGAATCGTATGTATGAAGGACGGTTTCGTTCAGCAGGTAGATACTCCTCAGGCTCTCTACGAGAACCCTGTAAACAAGTTCGTTGCAGGCTTCCTCGGCTCACCTCAGATGAACTTCATCGACGCTACTCTCAAGGAAGAGTACGGTCAGTTCATCGTTGAATTCGGCGGCGACGGCTCAAGAGGTACAAAGTATCAGATCATCGTTCCCGAGTCAAAGGTTAACGAAGAGCTCAACCACTATGTTGGCAAGGAAATCATCCTCGGTGTTCGTCCCGAGTCTATCCACGATGAGGAAATGTACCTTTCAAACGCTTCCACAGGTGTTATCGACGCTAACGTTGAGATCACAGAATTGATGGGTGCTGAGACTTACCTCTACCTCGTATGCGAGGGTATCCCGCTTACAGCAAGAGTAAGCCCCAGATCAACTGCAAGATCGGGCGATGAAATAAAGGTCGCTATCGATCCCAACAGGATCCACATCTTTGATAAGGAAACAGAAAAGGCAATTGTTAACTGATTAATTCTTTTCATATTTATCCTTTCTTTCTTGGTACACGGCGTCGGGAGACGCTGTGTACACGCAAAATCTGCCGCAGTAGCCATACTGCGGTTTTTTGTGTTATACGACCATATACAGGAGGCTTGAATGACTAAGATCAGAGAATATCTCGAGGAGCACAGACAGGAAATGATCGATTTTCTCGGCGAGCTCGTGGCAGTACCCAGTATACAGGGAAAAGCGGACAAGGACTGTCCCTTCGGTCATGAGCCCGCAAGAGCACTGGAGCTTATGCTGAAAAAGTGCGGGGAGTACGGATTTATCGTCGATAATGTTGATAACTACGCAGGCTCTGCGGATATAAACAGCCTTGCACCGGAGCTTGCCGTACTTACTCACCTTGACGTGGTGCCTGTGGGTGCAGGCTGGACTACAGATCCCTTTGTGCTCAGGTACGAGCCCGAAACGGACAAACTTGTGGGCCGCGGTGCCATTGACGACAAGGGACCTGCCGTTGCGGCGCTCTTTGCCGCAAGAGCCGTAAAGGAGCTGGGACTGCCGCTGAAAAAGGGCGTCCGCCTTATCTTCGGCACCAACGAGGAGAACGGCTCCGCAGATATGGAGTACTACCGCAAAAAGTGCGATTTACCGTCAATGGTGTTCACTCCCGACGGCGAGTATCCCGTGATAAATGCGGAAAAGGGTATGCTGAGAGTGTATTTTTCATCGGATTTTGACGATGAGGAGATCCTCGATATACAGGCAGGAACGGTGATAAACGCTGTTCCGCAGTTCTGCACCGTTACCTTTCTGAACGATGACGAGGAGGAAGAGGACGCAGTCTACGAGGGTATTTCTGCTCATGCTTCAACTCCGGAAAAGGGCGACAATGCCATAACAATGTTTCTTCACGGCTATTACGGCGAGAATATGCTGCTTTCCTCCCTCGGGGAGCTCTTCCCCCACGGCGAGTTCAACGGAAAGAGCTGCGGACTGGGCTTCAGCGACGAATTATCGGGAGATATGACCTGTGTGCTGTCCATGCTGAGTACCGAAAACGGACGTATCAAGGGCGGTATCGATATACGCTTTCCTCTTGACCGTACAAAGGCGGAGATAACCGAGATAATATGCGGAAGGCTCCGTGAAGCGGGCTTTGACATCGATTCCTGCGAGGGCGTGGAGCCCCACTGTACCGATGAAAACAGTGATTTCGTGCAGGCGCTCCTCCGTGTATATGAGCGCGTAACAGGCGATAAAGGTCGGTGTATAGCTATCGGCGGCGGCACCTACGTCCATGAGATAGATGGCGGAGTTGCCTTCGGTGCGGAGTTTCCCGATGAGGACGGACATATGCACAGTCCCGACGAGTTCATAACCGTGGACAATCTGCTGAAAAATGCGGAGATAATGGCAGAGGCAATGGCAGAGCTGTGCTGTTGATTAATTAATGTCTGCTCAACAACTGAAAATCGGCTTTATACAGCTTTTGAAAGCCGATTTTCAGTTGTCAGGGTGCAGGAAAAAATAAATATCCCGATAATTTTTCCTGCACCTTGTTTTGCCCTTCAGGGCAAAATGAGCCTGACATAAAGTAATGTGATGCGCAAATTCCTCAAATTATAAAGAATTTGCGCCCCCTGAACTCTGTTCAGGGCAATAACCGCCATAAGGCGGTTATTGAGTTCACATTAATTATAAATGGACGCTTTTTGCGTTTCTTAAAAATGTAAAGTGGTCGGATGGTGCTGCAAGCGATGTACGAGCATTGTTTTTTAATAAAGTAAGCGAGCTTACGAGCGACAACGTGGTCGCGGTCGAGCTGGCTCAGCTCGAGGCGGACTTTAAGTCCGCCTTTGCTTATCTGTGATCGGTCACAGCTGTCGTTGTTTCGTGCTCGGGCTCGCCGTCGGCGCCGTCGATTATATCATCGGCGGCATTTTTGGCTCCGTCGATAAGGTCCTTGCCCGCATCACCGATACCGTCGGCGGCGTCCTCGACTCTGTCCCTGACAGAATCCGTGGTTCTTTCGGCAGTTGTCTCATATCTTTTCTCCGTTGTGACGTGCTCTGTGACGATACCGTTTCCGTCGTCCGAATAGTGGCCGTCGTTGTTGTCTCCGCAGCCTGTGAGAGTCGCACAAACAGTAAAAAATATGGAGCATATTGCTAAAAGCTTTTTCATACAAATCATATCCTTTACTTAGAATTGTTGTGGAGTCGTTTTCCACAACGCATATTTATTGTTTACACATTTTCCCTGATTATCCACAGGGTTTTCAACTTTTATTGGCTTCCAAAAAGTGTATTCTGCGTTGTTTTCCACATTTTCCACAGTGTTCTCAACAATCGAACATATGAATCCACAGCTATTTCAACACAATGTTGAAAACTTTTCCACCCCTGTGAGGAGAAAAATTAGGACGATATTGCTGTAAAATTATGGCTATCATCCGAACCGCTTGAATTATGCTGCTCCATGTGCTATAATAAATCATAATTGAATGGCTTTGCCGTTAAATTATGAAGCCTTTAGCCCTTAGCTGTTGGCTATGTAGGAAACGCCTTCTCTTGCAAGGCGTCCCTGATCGGGCTCGGCACCCTCTGTCCTGCGGACATCTCCCTGCACAGCAGAGAGTCACCCTCTCAAAAACAGTCCACCGGACTGTTTTGAATTCACAAGGGTGCAGCGGCATGCTGCTAAAGTTTGATTTAGGAAAGGATAAACAATGTTTGAAGGTTTTTCAAAGGAGGCACCGGAATTTCTCCTCGGTATAAGACACAACAACAATAAGGAATGGTTCGAGCCCCGTAAATCTGTCTACACGGAGAAGGTATTCGAGCCCATGAAAGCCCTCGGCGAGGAGCTTTTTGCTCCCTTTGCCGATACGGAGGGCATGATATACAAGGTGGGCAGGATATACCGCGATGAGAATTTTGCTCCGTATCTGCATTACCGCGATACTATGTGGATATACGTCCGTTATGACGCATGGTACTGGAACAGGACTCCCACACTGTATTTTGAGCTTTCTCCCGAGGGGGCGGAGTTCGGATTCCGTATCTCCAAGCCTGAAGCTGCCGTTATGGAGCGTTTCCGCAGCGGACTTCTTGAAGACTCCGGGCCCTTTCTCAACATGATAACAGAACTTGTTGAAAAACACGGACTTACCGTC
Source organism: Ruminococcus sp. (assembly GCA_017519415.1). Lineage (GTDB taxonomy): Bacteria > Bacillota > Clostridia > Oscillospirales > Ruminococcaceae > Ruminococcus. Next base: position 17,100 of record JAFWSI010000034.1, on the reverse strand, counting down.
GGCGGTGACGAGTACAAGCGGAAAAAGCCCTGTCCCGTTCTCGGACTTGAGCCTTTTTTCGTGAAAAAGGGATTCAGTGTGTACACTGAGGTCAGCGACCCTGAGGAGCTCTTTTCACGCAGGATAGCCGAGCATACTGCTGAGGTGTTCAGGGCATTGCAGCCGCTGAACGACTATTTCCATGAGATCGTTGAAATGGAGGAGCTTGCTAAGGCTATCCTCAGGGAAGAAAAGGAGCAGCAGCTCTCAGAGCCCGAGCCGGAGATCAACATGGTAAAAGCTCCCGATGTTGAATTCATGTGGTGACGAGCTGAGCCAGCTCGACCGCAGCCACGTTGCTGTTTGCAAACTCGCTCACAATGATTAAAACTGATACCCGTACATCGCTTACGGCGCATTATATATTATGCATGGAACGAAATAAATCTGTAGGGGCGGGTATTATCCGCCCGAGCCATTAGCCATGTAGGGGCTGGCGTCCTCGACAGCCCGTGAAATAGATCAAATCATTCGGGGCGATGTAGGCATCAGACTCTACAGATTTTGTCCCGCGCATAATAATTATGAATTTAAAACAGTCCTCTCACGTCCTCAAATGTCATGGTTGGCTGCAATGCAAGATTTATCCCGAAAGCAAGGAGCTGGGAGGCTCTTTCCGTCAGCCGGTCTATATCACGGGGAGTTACCATCATATTTGGCAGCTCCCCGTTTATATTTTTTCCAGTAAGATTTCTCACGATAGTATGCATATCCACCACTGTCGGAACTCCGATGGCTATGACCGGAACGCCGAACAGCTTCTCCGACAGCTCCTTGCGGCAGTTGGAAACGCCGCTCCCCGGAGAGATCCCCGTGTCGCTTATCTGTATGGTGCAGCCCAGACGGTTTATGTCCGTGCAGGCGAGAGCGTCAATGGCTATGATAGCGGCAGGGCGGAGCTCCGCAGCGATCGCCCGTACTATCTCCGCGGTCTCGATACCTGTCTGACCCATTACTCCGCCCGCAAAGGTGCTCACGGGGCGCAGGGAGGTCAGAAAGTCGCCGAAGCAGTCAGGCTGTTCGGCGATATGCCGCGTTGCAAGGAGCTTTGCGGCAGTCTGCGGACCTATGGCGTCGGGAGTTATATCGTTGTTGCCGAGACCTACCGCAAGTATCTCTCCCTCGGGAATGAGAGCGGAGAGCTCCTGCGCGAGCTCCTGTGCCATGAGTCGGTAATCCTCGGTAAATCTGCTCAGACGCTCACCCTCGAGAGTGATGTATCTTCCCTTGCCCTTGCCTGTTGAGTCAAGGAGGCTGTCGTCGTCAATGATTATTTCGGTGATCCTGAAGGCGCTGCCGCGGAAGCTGATGTGAACACTGTCGGGGAGCTCGTCGGCGGAAAAGCTCTCTAAGGCGAGATCTGTGCGAATATCCATGTATTCCTCCATATTGTGCATTTTGCTTTAATTGTGGAAAATATTTATTACTATTATTTCACTTTTGGATATTGAAAATACTGTGGAAAAATGTTATAATTATATTTGTCTCAGTATGGCAGCTGTGCGTTGCAGCTGTCGAGGAGCAGGCAAACCCGTGTTTGCTCCCGTTATCTGTAAATGCAGAAGGTCATTGGTCTGCATTATTTCAAGGAGGTGTAATGAAATGCCAAACATTAAGTCTGCAAAGAAGAGAGTAAAGGTCAATGCAACAAAGGCTGCTGCCAACAAGGCAAGAAAGTCCAATCTCAAGACTATCCTCAAGAAGGCTGACGCAGCTGTAGCAAACGGCGCTGCTGACAAGGCAGAGGCTGTAAAGGTTGCTATCAAGAGAGTTGATCAGGCTTGCGCAAAGGGTCTTATGCACAAGAATAAGGCTGCAAGAAAGAAGTCACAGCTCGCTAAGAAGCTCAACTCTGCTGAATAAGGTCTTTTTTGATCATATAAGAATTTCCCCTTGCGGACAACTCACGGTCTGCAAGGGGTTTTGTTTTTCAGCTGTTTTTGAAAAACCGGTATTCACCGCAGGACGGACATTCATAGAGCTTGAACCTGAGCGGACCGCCGCCGCCCTTGCCTTTCATAAGCAAAGAACTGACCTTGAATGTCATTATCTGGTTCCTTTCTGAGATCAATTGAAGTGTTACCTTGCAGTTAGCACAGCGCGGCTCGCCCGAGCCCGATGACAGGGAGGTGCCGAAATTTGCGCTGCAATTATAGCATAAGGGGGTATCCTCGTCCCTGAAAACGGCTTCGTCCTCGGTTATTGATTTTCCGCAGTACATACATCTCATAAAAATGCTCCTTTCCTATTCATTATCAAATAATTCGCCAATTGTTTTTATGTCATTACCTGTAGAATTTTCTGAATATATTTTTAATATCCAAGAGGCATCAACAGCGTCAACAAGACCGTTTCTATCGACGTCAAGACGATATATTGAATCGTTGTAAGGATCATATTCCGATGGAATAAATATCTCATGGCCAAACACATTTACAGTAACAGGAGAATCTAAATATATTGTTGGTATCAAAGTAACGGTGAAAATTTCACCGCTGGTATTAAAGCCGTATATATCTGCATAGTATTTATAATCAAATCCGGTTATACCTTTTTCATTTATTTCTTTTTTGAAAGTGTATTTGGAGCATGAAGAACAGAATTTGATAGATCTATTTTGGTATAATAAGTGTCTTCAGGATATGTTATTTTTCCGAATTCAATGGAAGAATGTCCATTATCTCTTTGAGGATTATGTACTACTCTTATTTCAACTTTTTTGTTATCATATATATTGGCTGTACATTCAAGACGTTCAAAGGTTCCGCTGTAAGATGTATTTTTATAAGAAACATTAAAGGTTTCGGTTTTTAATATTTTTTCTGTATTCTCAGTATGATCGTCATCGGTAACAACAGCAGAATTTGCTGATATACCGACGAAAAATGCTGTAACAAAAGAAAAAAAGATATTTGCCTTCATATAAATACCTCCATAATATATTTAGGACAATACGTCCTAAATATATTATACACCCTTTGTTTATATTTGTCAATACTTTCCCTTGAATTTACAAATTATTATGCAAGTACAATAATTGTAAATTTTACAAATATTATATAGGACAAATAGTCCTATAATGTTTGAAAATATCTCTCCTGCTTTATAATATAAAGTGAAGAAATTTGTAAAATTACAATTTTGGGAGGGAATGTATGTTCGTCAGAATAAGAAATCTGCGGGAGGACAGCGACAAAACTCAGCGCGAGGTATCGGACTATCTTTTCTGCGATCAGTCCCTCTATTCCAAATACGAGCGGGGGCTGAGAGATGTTCCCGTGAGCATAATAATAAAGCTTGCCGAGTTTTACGGCACAAGCACGGACTATATACTCGGGCTTACCGATGAAAAGTCCAAATATCCGGTAAAAAAATGATCCCCCTGCGGTAACAGGGGGATTGTTTCAGTTCATATTGCTTTTGGCTACCTCGCGCAGTACGTGCTCCATTACCTCTTCCACGGTAGGAACACTTCCTGCGCCTATTTTATTTATAGGAGAATCAGGGTTTTTGCAGGCTTCTGCAATGGATTTTTCTATCTCGCGTCTCACCTCTTCTTCAGTTACTCCGTTCTGCATCGCAATATTTTTAAAAACGTTATTTTTCATCATATCCCTCCGATAGTATATCCTGTTTACTGTAAATATAAGAGAGGATTACTTATTACAGATTTTTCGGTAAATAGCCTTATTCCTTTACATATACGCCGACTATCTCTGAGATATATGCGCGGTGATAAGCGTCGCCGTTGAAGAACTTCTCAGGGATGCCGTCATCTGTGAGAAATCCGTTTTCCTGTAAGTCGTAGCTGTAAAGCTTACGGCATACAAGGACAAGCTCTGACTCTGCAAATGTCACACAGCCGTCTATCTCGGCAGGAGTAAGACCTGTCTCCTTTGCCTTGTCGCAGTCTCTGCCCGAATGTGAGCCGCAGAAGGAAAGGGCTTTTCTGTACTCCTCACCGAGGAATGATACCGTATAGCATTCGTTATCCTCGATATATCCGTAGGTATAGCGTGTAGGTCTTACGTAGCAGGTCAGGACGTTCCTGTTCCAGAGCACTCCGAGCTGTCCCCACGAAGCGGTCATGGTGTTGAAGTTATTCTTGTTTCCGCCTGTTATGAGCATCCACTGCTTACCGATCTTATCGAAGGGATTGAATGAAAGCTCACTGACGTCGATTTTCTTGAAAGCCATGATAATTCTCCTTTTTATTCTTTGTTTGACGCCGCGGGTTGTTTAACGCGGGATCATTTCAATTTCATAAGCCTTTGATATAATATGCGGGATCATCACGGCTCATACCTCGTCAGTGGGTCCGCAGCGCAGATTTGTAGCGCAGGCGGAGTTTGTCCGTTATGAGTGCGATGAATTCCGAATTAGTTGGCTTTCCCTTTCCGGTGTCCACGGTATAGCCGAAAAAGGAGTTGAGCGTATCTACGTTCCCGCGGTCCCAGGCTATTTCGATAGCATGGCGTATAGCGCGTTCAACGCGGGAGGATGTCGTGTCATAGATCCCTGCTACCGTGGGGTAGAGCAGCTTCGTTACGCTTTCCAGCAGGGATTTGTCCTCTATTGAATAGAGGATAGCTGTCCTGAGATAGTGGTAACCCTTGATATGAGCAGGTACACCGAGCTGGTGTATCATATCGGTCACTACCACCTCCATATCGTCGCTGAGACTGCTGGCCCTGTCGCCCAATGCGGAGCTTATAGCGCTGCAAAGGTCGTCTGCACTGTAGGGTCTGAGCAAAAATCTCGAAGCGCCGTTTTCCATTACCTGACGTTCGATGAATTCGTTGTCGTAGGCGGAAGTTATAATGAAAACAGGCGGTTTGACACCTGCTTCACTAACGCTTTTCATTACCGATATTACGTCGCCGTTGGGAGTGGATATGTCCATTACGGCAACATCGGGCGGGTCTTTTCTGATAGACTCGAGGATGACGCCGCAGTCCCTTCGTCTTGTGTATGCATACATTCCGCGTTCACGGAGCTTATTTGCAGCGCTCACGCCTGTTTCGGCGGAGTCGTCGCCGATAAGTACCTTGACCTTGTTATTCATTTTTTTACCTCCTTTTGTAGGGCAGTTTTTCTGCCGCTTCATAATGATAGCATACATCAAAAGGAAGTATCAACGAGGTATTTTAAGTTCTTATGCAACTTATAAACGAGAAATGTAGAATAACCGTGCGGTCATTATCTGCCGTCGAATGCCGCTGTCAGATTACGGTATACAGGGACATCTGCTGTCATTCAGCGGCGTTTTCTGCCGTGAAGGAGACCCTCGGTCAGATTTCTGACCTTTGTACCTTCGGGGAAAAGGCTGTCGGCAAATTTCTGAAGACCGTTCTTTTTGGGAGCTTTTTTCACTATGGGAGCAAGCTTCGGCTCACTCTCCGCTTTTCCCCATTTTTTCCTGTCGCTGTCGGAAAGCAGCCCTGAGATGATCTCACGGTCTCCCGAATAGCTGTGTTTTTCGAGAAATTCCAGCGGGAGCTGACAGCCTTCGCTGCCGTATTTCCCGAGGAAATCCCCGTAATGGGAGTACATCATATCCTCAAAATCGCTCTTGCCTTCCATTATCCGCGGATCCTTTTCCATTGCGGAGACAAGAGTCTTCTGCATATCGTTTCCGGGACGGAAGTCTTTTATGAGGGACAGGGGTCCCAGCACGATGAAGCCTATCATATGAGGATCGCAGCAGAAGTCGCTTCTGTGGATCTTATTCTGTGGTATGTCGAAGCCATAGGCTGCATAGAGGGCAAAGGCACATCTCAGTGCCATGAATTTTTCCTCGTCCAGGTCATAGATATGCTGCTCCTGAACGTAGCCCCTGAGCCTGCCGGACTTGACCATGAGAGCTTCTGGAGACTGGAGCATGACCGCTCTTACTCCCTTGGCAATGGGAGCTTCCACATCGCTGCCGAATTCTCCGCCGATATGGAGTATGTTCCCAGGGTCGGCATCAGCCTTCTTTATCACTGCGTCAAGATAGCCCGATACCGAAGAATCGGGGATATTCTGTTCTGAGGTAATGATGAGCCCGTCATATTCGCCGTATCCGCAGCTGCACATTATCTTTACGATAACATCCCGGGGATAGACCGAGCAGGAGGTGACGATGATCCTGTTCCTGCATTTCTTTGCCGTGTCGAAGAGCTGCTTTCCGCATTTCCTCGGAAAAGTGAAATGGTGTATCAGGTCGCATTCCCTTGTCATCAGCTTTTCTCTGCCTGCGGGAGTTATCCCGCTGAGCTTTACGAATATATCGTATATCCTGTCGAGAGTGACGCAGCTCTTTGCGCCGTATTTTTTCTCCGCCGCCCTCTGAGCCTCTGTTCTCAGCTCCGTGAAGCTTTTCTCCGAGGTGCTCAGCAGGGAGAAGTCCTCCTCCATGAAGGCGAACATATCCTCGGGCTGGGAAAATGGTGTCATCACAAGAGTATCCCACAGCTTGAAGCTTACGGCAATATGGTCGTTCCTCGAGATCTCGCGGAGCATCTTCTCCATTATCTCGTTCTGCGCCGCGGAGGCCGGTCTTTTTGATGTGTATTCTTCGTTCATGATCTGCCTCCTCAGGTGTTTTTTTCTTCAGCGGGCTCTATGCCGCGGAGACTTCTGTACTCGTCGAGAGTCATTGCTCCGTCGGAATTATATGCTCTTATAAGAGCGTCCTTGCTGGTGTATTCCTCACTGTACGCACCCTTTTCGTCCTGTATGTACTTACCGTACCATGTTCCGAAGAAGGACCATACGGCATTGTCGCGGAAGGCTGCGTCCATATCGGGAACGCTTCCGCATTCGCTGATCGCCAGGAGCTTGTCCGAGCCCAGGAATTTCTGTACGGCTGCGAATTCCTCGTAGTAGCGGCTTCCGTAGTCTTTCTCACCGCCGAGATAAAGATCCACGGAGGCAATGTCGAAGGTGCGTTTGTCCACAAGGGAGCTCTCGCTCTGGCCGTTCCATATCCATATGAGATTATCAAGGCCGAAGTACTTTGTAAAGCGGTCGTATATGAGCTGCCAAAGCCATTTGTAGTCCTTGGTGCCCTTGGCTCCCCACCAGTACCAGCTTCCGCTGCCCTCGGGGAGAGGTCTCCACAGCACGGGTACTCCTCTGTTTTTCAGAGAGGTGAGCTGACCCGCCATATTGTCAATATCTATCATTATGCCGTAGCATTCCTTTGAGATAGTTCCGTTGCTGTAAAGCTCGCGGAGCTCCTCCTCTGTGAGCTCGGCAATATTTTCTTCGGTAACTGCCTTTGAAAGGTCAAAGTCGGTATCCTCCGTGCGGATGCCGCTTTTTTTGTCCGAGGGCGAGCTCCAGTACCAGCTTACGCAGGAAATGCCTCCGTTCAGGTACCATTCCGCCGCGGCGTCCACCTCCTTGAAGCATTCGTCGAAGCTCTCGCGGGGCACGGACAGCTCCGACATACGGATAACGGGATATTTTCCCGTGATGCTGTATACAAGGTCCAGCTCGGAATTGCCTCCGCCGTAGGCGTACTGTCCCGTTATGATATATTTTCCGTAGTTTTCCGAGAGGAAGCTCAGCAGCTCCCTTGCGGACTCGCCCGCATTCTTGTTTACGGGCTCTCCCTTGGCGTTATAGCCTATATCGCTGAGGGAGGTGTTGTTCTCTATTTTAAGATAGTCTATGCACATATCGCCGTTTTCGGGGGTTATCTCCAGCTTCTGCTTACCCTTGGTGAGGAATACTCCGTAAAGGGTGATATAGGTGAAATTGCCGTCGTTTTTCGTTTTGAATACCGTCAGCTGTTCGTCGCCCAGCTTTATGCGGCAGTTTACCTCATTTTCGGAGGAGATATTGAAGGACAGGTCATAGTGCTGGTTTGAGGGAACGTCTATCTCGAATACCACCGAGGCCTTGCCGCTATCGCCGAAGCCCGTAACATAGCCGTCGCCGCTGAAATCGGGCTTGTCCACGGCAGCCTTTGCCCCGCCCCTGAGCTGAGCCTTTTCCGCCTCGTAGAGATTTCCCGCGTCCTTCTTTTCGATAGCGGGATAAGTCACGGGATAATCGGGAAAGGTGGGGGGAGGTTCGGTGGTAGTGGGCTCTGTGGTCTTCTTTGCGGTCGTCTCCTCGATTATTGGAACGGAAGCCGTCAGCTTTGTTTTTCTGCCCGTACTGCACGCTGTTACAGCCGATATGGCTGCGGCAGCTGCCGCGGCAAGTGAAACGATTTTACGAATGTCCATTTATTCCTCCTGAAAGAGAAGTGTCCTTATGCTTTGACAGTGTATTTTCTGCCCTTTGAGGCTGCGAAAACAATATCGCCGTCCTCGAGCCGGGAGGGTACTGATTCTCCGCCGCAGAGTATGCTTGCCACGCAGTCGGTGCGCACGCGGCATTCGCTGTCCGTATCGGGTATTATCTCTGCGCGGGTGAGTCTGCCCTCCACCCAGTATATATCAACGGTAAAGCCGCCCTTGGCCTTGAGTCCCGTGATATGGCCGTTTTTCCACTCGTCGGGCAGAGCGGGGAGCAGGTGTATCCTTCCTCCGCAGCTCTGGAGGAGCGACTCCGCTATGGCGGCTGTTCCGCCGAAGTTGCCCGCTACCTGGAATTCCTGATAGCTGTCGGTCATATTGGGGTTAGTGGAGTGTGAGAGCAGCTTTTTGAGGTTTTCGTATACCATTCGGCTGTCGTAGAGTCTTGCCCACATACTCGTTATCCATGCGCAGCTCCAGCCCGTATGTCCGCCGCCGTGTATAAGTCTGCGGACAAGGGTGGCTCTTGCGGCGTTTGCCAGCTTTGGCGTCTTGTCGGGAGATATTAGCTCTGCGGGATAGAGTGCGAAAAGGTGGGAGATATGATCGTGACCGATCTCCGCCTCCTCGTAGTCTTCGGACCACTCCATTATCTGTCCGTATCTGCCTACTCTGGGCTTGGGGAGCTTTGGCAGCATGGATATGAGCTTTTCACACAGATCCCTATCCACGCCCAGTATCCCGGCTGCCTGTATAACGTCGGTGAAAAGGACGGTGATTATCTGTGAATCCATGGCGGGACCCATGCAGAGGCTCACTCTGTCGCCGTTTTTGTCTATATATTCATTCTCGGGGGATACTGAGGGACCCGTGATGAGTCTGCCTTCGCCGTCCTCCATGAGGTATTCCGTGAAGAATTCCGCGGCTTCCTTCATTATGTGGTACTTTGCCGCAAGGAAGTCCTTGTCGAGAGTATATTCGTAATGTTCAAAGATATGCAGAGCCAGCCATGCTCCGCCCAGAGGCCATACCGACGCGGGCACCCACATATCCTGAGGAGCTGTATCGCCCCATATATCGGTATAGTGGTGGCATACAAAGCCCTTGTCCACGCTGTACATCTCCTTGGCAGTGACTCTGCCGTTCCCGCACACTCTTTCGAGGAGGTCGAACAGCGGCAGGTGGCATTCCGACAGGTTGCAGCTCTCGGCGGGCCAGTAATTCATCTCCGCGTTGATATTCAGGGCGTATCTGCTGCCCCAGGGGGGAGACATCTGATCGTTCCATATGCCCTGAAGGTTTGCGGGCTGAGTGCCGGGACGGCTGCTGGAGATCATAAGGTATCTTCCGAAATTGAAGAACAGCTCTATGAGCTTGTTGTCGTGTATCAGTCTTTCACATTCCTTGTTGTCCAGCTCATCGCCCTTGAGGCGGTCTATACGCTGGTCGGTGGTGAGCTCGGAGAGGTCTGTCTCGCTGTTGTCGTTGAGAGAGAGCTCCACGCGGTCGAAGAGCTCGCGGTAATCGTTTACGTGGCGGTAGTATAGCTCGTCAAACTCGCAGCGCAAAGCCATTTCCGCGTCTACCTGAGCCGATTCCTCATATGACTGGCAGTAGAAGCTGGTGCGTACCGACAGCACGAGCATGACCTCGTCTGCGTTCTTTGCATATATTTTTCCGCCCAGTGTGCGCAGCTCTCCGCCCTTGGCAGAAGCGCCGAGGCAGGCTGCAAAGCCGATACCGCTGCGGCTTCCGGTGCCGCCGCTGAACATCAGCATATTCTCACCGCAGGGGCGGTTGTCGTCGTAGTTATCGTCCTTTCCCTCTATGCAGCAGGAAAGGGATACGGCCGAGGCCTCCGAAGCGCATATGCGCACGACCATTATTTCATCGGGAGCGGAAACGAAATACTCCTTTGTATAAGTCACGCCGTTGACCGTGAAGGATACATCGGCAACAGCGCTGCCGATGTCGAGACTGCGGGCGTACCGGCGGGCCTTGCCTGCCGCCTCCAGCTCTATTTTCAGCTCGCCGAGGGGCACATAGCGGCGCATATCGGGAGTTACTCCCTGAAGCTTGCTGAACGCTATGTCCTCTGCTTCCTTTGTTCTGCCTTCCTTCAGCAGACTGCGGACCTCCGCAAGACCTTCCTCTGCGTCGGGGTTTATTCTGTGGCGCAGACCGCCGGACCATACCGAGTCCTCATTGAGGGCTATTGTCTCACTGAGAGGGTTGCCGTAGATCATGGCGCCGATACGGCCGTTTCCGATAGGGAGGGCTTCTGTGAAGCTTTCTGCGGGTGTGTTGTATCTCATTACTGTTTCTGTACTCATGATCACTCCTATGGGATGAGGTGGATGGACGTATGAGAGAGATGAGGCAGTATATCGTCGGAAAAAAGTTTCCCGTAATATCATTATGACCGATCACCGAAAACTCAAATCATTATATTATACCATATCTGAAAAAAATTTGCAAATCGCTCCGCTGCTTATCCGTTATCCCCGGTATAACGGGCTTTGGGGAGAGTATTGACACGGGAGGACGATACCTGTAAAATAATATTAACGGATATATCCGGGGTATGATATATTTTTTTATTTTAACATAAAAATCATCGTCTTTTTTGTGCTCTGAAATCACTTATTTATATATACTTCTTTAAATGGCATTTCGGAGGTGAATCCATAATGAAAAGGATAATTGCGTTATTATCGGCAATTTCGATGATAGGCTGCTGCTTTTCGTGCAGCAATAAAAAGGAAAGCGAGCCCGACGTCAGCGGGATACAAACGGAAAGCAAGTCCGAAGACAGCGAAATCCGGACGAAAAACGACGTGTCTGACGGTGCTGTCCATGAGCCTGTGGGGATCGCAGATGTGCAGCCCTTCAGGGAGTACGGCAAAGAGGATCTCCGCACCATAAATGTGGTAAAGAACATTGTGGATAAGAAGCCTCCGCTGACGATGCACCATAAAGTAATTTCACAGGTTGATTTCGGCAGACGCATTTCGGTATGCAAGGATATGCAGTACCGCGAACGCTACAGGATTTCCGGGACAGCTTTTTCTGACGCGGAGGATTACGAAAGAGACATCAGAGCCTGGGAGCAGAGCTGTACGGAGCCTTATAAAGGCGAGATAACAGATATATTCATAGACGGCGTGACTATATATGCCGCCGTCAATTTTGACTTTTTATGTCCCGGCGGCTGTCATGAGTTCTCGATATTCCGCATAGATGATTCAACTGACGAGGTTAAGGAGATATACAGGTATTCCGATCCCGAAAACAGTCTCAGCGTCACTCAGTTGTACGAGGTCGGAGGCGGAGTCTGCGCCGTTACCCGTGAAATGGGGATATGCGTTCTTGACGAGGAAAAGGGTGAGCTCATACCCATACCGGGCAGCAGAAAGGATTTCCGCAACGAGTATTTCAATCAGCGTATAATAGAAAACAGCGCAGGCAGGTTAATCGTTGAATATGCAGAGAAGAGACTGGAGCCTGTTGACAGCGATTACGTGCCTGAGTCCGACGAGACGGTGTATACCGCAGATAACGGAGAGAAATTCGTGCATACGGGCGACGACTGCACCATGAAGGAATACGACCTTGAGACAAAGCAGTGGAGGGAGCTTTATTCCGCATTCAAGCCCTGCTATGTGGATATTTCGGGTACGAAGGAATACCCTCAGCTCTGCGGAGAGCTTTTCGTATGGAAGGAAAAGGACAGCTCGGGAGAATACGATGTAATAACCGACAGATACAGAATATCCACAGGCCTTACGGAATGCAAGGTGATATACGCCTCGGAGGACAAGCTGGTGGTGACTCTCGGGGATTACGGTTCGAACGGTTTTGTCCTGAATGTCTACGATCTGAAAAAGGGTGAGCATTATGTCTACAACTATGCGCTGCTCGGCTCGGTCTGCATGGTCTTCGGTGACGGCATAGTCATAACCTCGGGCCTGTTTTCGAGTGCATATTATGTAAAGCCCGAGCTCGGAATTGCGTTCCCTTTCGGGCAGATAGAGATTGACGGCGACGTTTTCACCAAGGATTCTTACAGAGTCGCGGATAACAGTATTTCATACATTATCGGCTATGCTCCCAAGGGAGCTCCCGAATACGGAGTCGGAGACATGAATTACAGCTGGCTAACTGATCTGCTGGTGTGGTATACAAAGGAGAACGAAAATGTATAAGCGGATTATTGCGTTATTATCGGCAATTTCAATGATAGGCTGCTGCTTTTCGTGCAGCGGGAAAAAGGAGAGCGAGCCCGATGTCAGCGAGATACAGACGGAGAGCGAGACCGGCGACAACGAAGACAGTACGAAGAGCGGCGGAGCTGCCGATGAGCCTGTAGGCGACACGGAGGAGCAGGGGTTCAGGGAGTACAGTGAGGACTACTTCCAGACAATCAACGTGTCCCGGAGCGTCATGGACAAGGCGCCTCCGTTTGAGCTGCACCATAAGGAAATGGCAGATATGGATTTCGGCAAGCGTATCGCTCCCTGCAAGAACGAGCAGTACGGCGGCCGCTATTTGATAGAAAACAAGGACAGCTTTGACGAGGTATATTATGAGAAATACCTCAAAAGCTGGAAAAAAAGCTGCAATGAGCCATATAAGGGCAGCGTGCTGACAGCCGGCATATACGGCGATGACATATATGCGGTCATTGATTATGACATCCTATGTCCTGAGAGCAGTCATGAGCTTTCCGTATTCCGTATTAACAGTGCCACCAATGAAAGCAAGGAGATATTCAGGCATTCCGATCCCGGGAACAGCCTTTTTATCACTCAGCTCCATGTGGTAAAGGGCGAGGTCTTTGCCGTTACCGTTGAAAAGGGCATCTGTCGCCTTGATGAGGAAAAAGGCGGGCTTGTTCCCATACCGGGCACTAAAAAGGACTTCTTCAGCGATTATTATCCCCAGCGTATCGTTGAGAATACCTCAGACAGGCTTATCGTTGAATATACTGAGGAGAGACTTGAGCCTGTGGCTGCCGGTTACGAGCCCAAGGGCAGAGAGATAATGCATACCTCGGATACGGGAGAGAATTTCCTTTCTCTTGGTTATGATTACTCCATGAAGGAATACGACTTTGAGACAAAGGAGTGGAAGGAGCTTTATTCTGCCTATAAGCCTGCCGACGGGGAGGACATTGAATGTACGGAGGCGTACCCTCAGCTCTGCGGCAAGCTTTTTGCATGGAAGGAAAAGCCCTACGGTTCACGGAAATATGATGTGATAACCGACCGATACAGGGTATCCACGGGGCTTGCGAACTGCGAGCTGGTATACGCCTCCGAGGACAGGCTTGTGGTGAACCGCGGGGATTTTGGCAGCTCCAACGGATATGAAGTGAATGTATACGACCTGAAAAAGGGAGAGCATTATATCTTCGGATATGAGGGACTCGGAACGTATTTCGATGTGTTCGGCGACAGTATCGTTATAAGCTCCGGCGAGAAAAGAATAGAATCAGCCCTGTATGCGGATCCCGCGCGCGGACTTGTGTTCCCTATGAGGGACAGGGAGGTCAAAGGCAACAGTATCTGGTCAGACCCGTACAAGATCACGGATAAATGCCTTTCCTTTGCTATGTCATGTATTGCAGGAAATGAAAGAATTAAGGACGAGAACGATGTCATGAACTATAAAGCGATGAACGGCATTATAGGCTGGTATACTGAGGAGAAAGATAATGAATAAGCGAATATTGGCGGTTTTTGTTGCCGCTGCGGCTCTTCTGGCGGGCTGCAATAAAAAGAAGGCGGAGGAGGTACCCGACGGCGGCACAGAAACCGCAGTCACAACGGCAGAGCCCTTGACGGAGGAGCGGTCAGTCACAGAGGTGCAGGAGACCACGGAAAGACCCTTCAGAGAGTATAAGAACGAGGACTTCGACACCATAACGGTGGCCATGACAGAGTCTTCCAATGAGGCGCCCGTGGAGCTGAACTGCATAGATATAAGCGGCCTTGACTTCGGAGAAAAGATACCCGTATGCAATAAAAGCGAGAATGCCGGGCAGTTTTATGACACCAACTTCAAAGGCAGCAGAGTCAGCAAATGGGAGCAGTTCGTGGATAAGCCGGAAAAGGGCTGCGCAATAGACTGCTTTGAGGATAACGGCTGCTGTTATATCGAGGTGATCTATCCTGCCGGTGTCGGCTCCGGTTACGGCTACGGCTCCGGAAATTTTGCGTATAACTGGTCGCTGTTCCGCTATGACCCGGAAAGCGGCGAGAACAAGGAGATATACAGCTGGGAGGCAGCGGATATTTACGAGTGCTGCCGTACGGAAATGGTACTCATCAGCGGCGGACTGTTCTTTATCTATACCCGCAGTGACGGCGATGATACCCTGAACAGCATAAAAAAGCTGGATCTGACCTCGCTCAGCGTCACGGACATATACAGCACAGCAGAAAAAGATGTAACGCTTTACCTCGATACTCTTCATTTCAATAATGTCGGAATATACGAGAACCATAAATATGAAGAAGATAAAAATGCGGTTTTTATCTATGACCGTGAAGAAGGAAAGATCACAAAACTGGACAATGAGGACGAATACTTTGTTAAAATATACGGGACTGTCAACTATGGAACGGCATCTGTCACTTCTCTTGCAAACGGCGGCGAAATTAAGAACGAGGTAGTCACCGATCATTACCGCGTCAGTGTTCCTTTTTCTGAAGACCTTTTAATATATGCCGATGAGGATCGGTTCATGTTATACTCGGGTACCGATCTCCACACCTACGATCTGAATAAAATGGAGCACTATATATCCGATCTGAAACTTTCATTGGGACAGCCGCTTTTAGGCAGAGAAATGGCTGTATTCGACGGGGAACTGATAGTGGTCGGCGACGCTTTGAGCAACCGTACTCCCGTTTACTGCCTGATGCCAAAAAACGGGCTTTTGTATAAGCTGGCCGGGAGCGGCCTTACGTACGGTAATATCCGTGAAATGAAGGACGGAGTAACTTTCTGCTGTATGGATACGGAGCGGAAAACAGCAGCTCCGCCGAGTACGATCGACGTTGTCAAAAAGTTCTATACGATAAAGAACAAATGATATAAAAACAACATCGGATATGAAGATGTAAATTTACGATATACTGAGGAGAAAGATAATGAATAAGCGTATACTTGCGGTTGTTATTGCCGTTGCGGCTCTTCTGGCGGGCTGCAATAAAAAGAAAGTTGAGGAGGAGATCCCGGACGGCGGCACAGATACCGCAGTTACTACTGTAGAGTCCGTGACGAAGAAGACCGCAGTCACAACGGCAGAGCCCGCGACGGAGAAGCAGACGGTCACAGAGGTGCAGGAGACCACGGAAAGAGTCTTCCGAGCGTATAAGGAGAAGGACTTTGACACCATAGAGGTATCCTGGACCATGTCTTCCGGGGAAGCTCCTGCGGAGCTGAACTGCATAGACATAAGCGGCCTTGATTTCGGAGAGAAGATACCCGTATGCTTTAAAAGTGAGAATGCCGGGCAGTTTTACAACAACGACGAGGATATTTCCGCCTGGAAAAAGCTTGTGGATAAGCCCGTAAAGGGATATGCGGTCAACTGCTTCAGCGAAAACGGATACTGCTATGTATATGTCGTATATCCTTGTATAGACACATCTACCGAAATTATAGGATTGTTTTTTGACTGGTCCATGTTCCGCTATGATCCGGAAAGCGGCGGGCTCAAGGAGATCTACAGCTGGAGTGCAAAGGATATGAACGAGATATGCCTGTTGGATAACTGTTTCGGCAGCGGCGGATTTTTCTTCATTTATCAACACAAGGAGGGCGAGGAATTTGTAAATACCGTAAAAAAGCTGGATCTGTCCTCGCTGGAGATCACGGACGTGCATGTGTATAAAGAAAATTACGAAAGTGAATACTTTGTGTTCAGTACAGATCAGTCGATGAATGTCAGAATGACAAATATGGATTTTACCAATTCCGATAAAGGTGAGACATATGTTTATGACCCTGAAAAGGGAAAATTCATAAATACAGACGAGATCGGCGGATACGGCGATGTAAAGGGCAGCTACACGGGAGCCGGACATTTCTCTCTGTTGACGTCAATGAACAAGGACAGCACCAATTCCGAGGTAGTGGGCGAAAGCTACAGCATCGAGGTGCCGGTCACTGCGGCAAAGATAATATATGCCGACGAGGACAGACTCATTCTGCATACCTATAACCAGCTCCACACCTACGACCTGAAAAAAATGGAGCACTATGTATCCGAACTCAGAATTGCAGCCGGACAGCCGCTTTTAAGCGGAGAAATGGCTGAATTTGACGGAAAGCTGATAATGATCGATAGTAATCAGAACAACAGTCAGGACGGTTATACTCCAGTTTACTGCCTGATACCCGACAAGGGACTTATATATAAGCTGATCGGGGACGGACTCATATACTTTAATCTCCGTGAAATGAAGGACGGAGTATCCTTTGAACTTTTTGATTCCGGCTACAATTATGTCGAAAAGTTCTATACCGTAAAGAGCAGATAAACCTCCTTAACAGGGGCGGAAAGGGCGTTTTAACCGTTTTGCGGCGGGTAAGCGCGCTTCTGCCCCTTTTCTTCCATGCAGGGCTCTCGGGAGCCTCTTGCCGAAAAAATTTTCTTGACAAATCCCCCGCTTTGTGGTATCATATTAAAAGAGCATCGTCTGCTCGTATAAACGGGTATGAAATTCCGAAATATAGATGTGTGGGCCCTGTGCAACAAGACCCCGTGAACCATGTCAGGCGGGAGACCGAGCAGCATTAAGCGGTGCGTGTTGTG